>DCLA01000016.1:0-5111 GCA_002320815.1 Myxococcales bacterium UBA1660 | reverse complement strand
CGGGCTCGGGTTCCGGCTCGGGCTTGGGCTCGACGCCGGCGTCCTGGGACGGCATGGGCACGGAGGCGTCCATCGACCCGGGATCGGGGATCATCGAGCCCGCGTCGCCGAAGCCCGCGTCGCCCTCCGGCGCCGCGTCGCCGGCGCGCGAGCCGGCGTCGGGCCCCTCGAACACCATCGACTGGCTGCATCCGAGCGTGGCGAGGAGCGCGGCGAACGTGAGGCGACGCATGCCTCAGGCTAAGAAGCCCATCGGGGCGCCTCCTTACGCCGCTGGCGTAGCGGTGCCACCCGCCGTCGACCCGATGTTGGGAGACCGGTGGCGGGTGCGGAGCGTGAGCTGATTCCGGGTCGCCGCGGCTCCTACCCCCGATGCACCACTCGAAGCTGGCGAAGATCGCTACGGTCGCGGCGTTCGTCTTGGTTGCTTGCGAGGGCACCATCGGCGGTTCGGGAGACACTCCCGCCGCAGACATGGGCCCCTATGTGCCTCCCGACTGCACCGAGGAGGGCCGCGCCCTCGAGGGGGAGGTCGGTGCGTTCCTGCAGACCACCTGCTCGCATGCGGGATGTCATCAGCCCATCGGGCCGCGACTCCCCAACTTCGCCGCCGCCCGGCTGCCGGAGCTCGCGGCCTCGGCCTGGGTCTCCCCCGGGAACCCCGAGCGGGATTCCATCCTGCGCCGGCTGGACCCCGAGGATCCCACCGAGATCATGCCGCCGACCCGTGACGCCAACCCGCCCCACGCGGTCGAGGCCTATCGGGCCTGGGTCTCGGCGGGCGCTCCCACGGGCTGCGCCACGCCCCTCGACGAGCCCGCCCCGGACCCCAACGCGATCCCGCAGGACACCCTCTTCGCGTGCGAGACGCCCACGGTGTTCGAGCCGAGCTTAGCCCGGATCGGCTCCCACGACTTCGCCCACGCCATCGGGGGCGTCCTCACTCGGCCGGCGCTGCGCGCGAGCCCGTTGTCGACATCCCCCGGGCCCTATTCGACGCACGTGGCCGGAGCGAGCTTGGACCCCGCGACCCTCTCGCTACACATGGACGTGCTCGAGGCCTCCCGCGACCTGAACCCCTGGTACGCCCGGGGCTGGAGCGAGGCCCTGAACGTCCGGTGCATCACCGACGACCGCAACGCCGTCGCCGACATCGACGACGCGTGCCGGGACGAGTTCGTGCGGGAGTTGCTTCGACGCTCCGCCCAATCGCGGGAGCCGACGGCCGACGACATCGCGCTCCTTCGAGAGTTCCTCGACGAGGAGCTGAGCCGCGAAGTCGACGGCGAACGGCGCGAGACCCTGCGCTATGTGACCGAGGCCGCCTTCATGATGGTGGGCACCCTCTTCCAGCCGCGCCTCGGGGATCCCGAGTCCGGCCGGCTGAGCTCCGACGAGATCGCCCAGACCCTGGCCACGGCGCTGTCGAGCCACCCCGCCAGCGGGATGCAGAACGGTCACCGGCCCCGCCCGGAGCTCGCCTGGCTCGGAGCTTTCCGCGCAGCCCAAGCCGATGGCCAGCTCGACGACATCGAGAACGTCCGCGCCTTCATCGCCCAGGTTTTCGATCCGGCGAGCGGCTACGTGGGAGGCGAGTTCGGTGCGGACGAGGAAGCCCGCGCCGACCTCCAGAACGACTACGTGGCCAACCGCTTCCACCCGACTGCCGCTCGGCGGGGACGTACCTGGTTGGCACCTCGCCTCGCTGCGTTCTTCCGCGAGTACTTCGACTACGGCAACGTCGCCTCGCTCGCCAAGGACGACGCGGGGGCGACCTCTCGCTGGGACCTGACGAGTCGCGGCGAAGGCGCCATGGCGGGTCGCGGATACCTCCGCTCGAACATCTCCGAGGGCTTCGCCGCCCTGCGCACCGGGGGCTCCGGCGATGCTGGCGAGCCGTCGCTGGCGGACCAGCTCGATGACACCATCGCCCGGATGGTCATGGAGGCCGAGCGCAGCGGTGACGATGTCTTCTCGGCGCTCCTGACCGGCGGGACCTTCCGCACCGCGGGAGTGCCCCACGGGATCCAGCGACCCCTGGGCGACGCCTGCGATCCCGTCTTCTGCGACACCGACGAGGGCCGGAGCGTCGCGAATCGAGATCGGTGCTGCGCCAACGACTCGGGGGGGATCTCACCCTGCGTGCTGATCGGTATCGACGAGGACGGCACGCCCTACGGCCAATGCGGCAGCGCCCACCTCGACGAGTGGTACCAGATCGGCCGCGTCTACGACCTGCCGGCACCCATCCTCGACCAGCCTCACCTCCCCATCACCACGGGGCAGACCGACACCTACCTGGACCGTCAACGAGCCATCGCGGCGGACCCTGCCCACGCGCAGCGTTGGGTCAGCTACCCGGCCGACGAACGCTCGGGGGTCCTGACCCACCCAGCCTGGTTGGCCAGCCACGGTGACAGCGACGAGAACGGACCGAGCGCGGTGTTGCGCGGTCACTGGGTGCGGGAGCACCTCTTCTGCGAGACGGTCGCCGGCCTCGACCTGGTCCAGCTCAACGCCCAGCTCGCGACGGGTACCGAGGAGTCGCGGGCCCGGGACCGGATGGAGATGACCTTCGGTCCGGAGGAAGGCGACGTGCGTTGCGCGAACGGCGCCTGCCACGCCGCGATGAACTCCTTGGGCTTGCCCTTCGAGATCTTCAACCACGCCGGGTTCCTCCGGGTCGAAGATCACGGGCGCGCCCCCGATGGCTCCTCGGTGGTCACCGGGTGGCCCGGCCGGGGAACCGTGGAGGTCGAGGACGCCCTCGACCTCAGCCGCGAGCTGGCGGAAGACCCCCACGCTCGCCGCTGCTTCTTGCGCCACGTCTTCCGCTTCTTCACGGGCCGGTACGAGACCCCGGCCGATGCCTGCGTTCTGGGCGAGATGGACGCGGCGTTCGCCGGCGGCTCCCTCTTTGCCGCGTTGGAGGCGCTCTACTCGAGCGACGCGATGCTGATTCGGCAGGAGGCCGACCGATGACGAAGATCCAACGAACGAAGGGACCCGCCCTCTCCCGCCGTCGTCTCCTGCAGGGCGGACTGGCGGCCCTGGCGCTCTCGCCCGTGCACCGCCTCGTGAGCGCCCAGGCGGCGCCGAGCCGCCGTTTCGTCTTCTTGCTCAGCGGCAACGGCTTCGACGGCTCCGTTCTCATGTCCCGGGCCACCCGCGAGTGGATCCCCATGAATGGAGGCCGGGAGGTGCTGGACCACGTGCGCTGGGGGGACGGCTATGGGGCCCCCCGGGCCTACGGTGCGTCGCTGCGCTCGCCCGAAGTGATCGACGGGGACCTCACGACGGCGAGCGGCCTCGCGAACCTGGGCCCGCTCGCTTCCAAGAGCGCGGTGGTCCTGGGCCTCTCCTCGCGGGTGACCGGGGGCGGTCACGAGACCATGCACGGCCTCCTCTCGTCGACTCGGACCATCGCCGGCGCTCCGAGCGGTCGGACCCTGGACCATCACCTGGCCCAGCTCCCGTCGGTCCGTGGGGTCGGAGGCTCCCGGACTCCGATCGGCGCGATCCGAGTCGGGGTCCACCACAGCACCAACGCCTCCATCACCTACGACTCGTGCGCGTCCGGGCCGGGCCTCGCCCTGCCCACCATCAACTCGGCCCAGGCGGCCTGGGACGCCTACGTCGGCCCCCTCGCTTCGGCCGACGGAGCCGAGCGCATCGCTCGCCGCACGCGGTACCTGGAGCTGGCTCGTCGCGACGCCCAGCGCACCGCTCCATCCCTGCCGCCCGGGTCTTCCCGCGCTCAGGTCGCGACGTACCAGGCGGCCGTCGAAGAGCTGCTGGCGGACCAGGATCGCTTCGGCGAGGTGATCGAGAGCACGCGGAGCTCCGGCCTGGTGCTCCCCGCGCGCCCCGAAGGCGAGCTGGCTCCGCTGGAGCAGCTCCGCGCTCAGTGCGCCACCGTGTCGGTCGCGTTGCGCGCGGGTCTCACGAACGTCGCCGTGATCGGCATGGGGACCGGCAGTGGTTTCCACGGCTTCGACTACGGGTTCGGGGCGCTCGCCGGCGCCCAGAACCATGGGCTCCGTCATGTCTTCGCCGCGGGCAACGGCGAGCCGACGAGCGCGCGCGAGGACCTGCGCCGGGACTTTCGGCGGGTCTGGCGTGAAGAGATCGAAGCGCTGGCATCGATCGCCTCCGATCTGGAAGCCACCCCCGAGCCCGGTGGGAGCGGGACGATGCTGGACCATACGGTGCTCGTCTACGTCGGCGACAACGGCGCGGAGCATCACGCGAGCGCGAGCGAGTTCCCGCTGCTCCTCATGGGCGGAGGCGAGATCGGTCTTCGCACCGGGGGCCGCACCATCGTCTATCCCGACGTCTTCGATGGCGGCGCGGCCCACCGCCAGCTGACCAACCTCTGGCTGGCCCTGGGTGGCCCGATCGCCGGCGAGCGTCTCGAGCGGTTCGGAGCGGCCAACCTCGAAGACCCCATGCCCCTGCCCGAGCTCCTGGGCTGATCTCGAACGTTCTGCGAGAGCCTCCTGCTCCCCACGCACCTGCGCCGAATGTCGAGGTCGGGAGCGCTCAGAACGACTGGTAGAGGCCGCCGCTCTCGGTGGCCAGGGTGCCCAGGAGCTGGCGGTCGTGGCCGCTGCCCAGGCCGATGGTGTCGATGCGGACGCCGCCGCGGATGGCTTCCCGCGCGTCCCGGAGGAGTTCCGCGTCGATGCCGCCGACGTTCCCCTGCCCATCGGAGAGGAGCACGATGCGGCGTGCCTGGAGCATCATGGCCAGGCGCATCGCGGGGACCAACGCGGTGCTGCCGCGAGCCGAGGTGCTCTCCACGTAGGCGATGAGCTGCTCGCGCTCGGCGTTCATCAGCGGGACCAGCCGGGGCGCGAAGGCCTCCACCCCGTCGGCGAAGAAGATGACGTTCATGCGCGTGCCCTCCGGCAGCCGGTCGAGGGCGTCGATGAGCTCGGCCTGGGCCACCTGCAGCTTCGTCGCCTGCAGCGGGCCGGAAGGCGCCGGAGCGCCGTTGGCCGCGACCGGGTTCCCCTGGGGATCGGTGGCCGGTGGCGGCGGGATGGGGTTGCCGTACTGGTCGTAGGCGACCGGTGGGTCCTGGCGGACGGGGTTGCCGTATTGGTCGT
>DCLA01000097.1 GCA_002320815.1 Myxococcales bacterium UBA1660 | reverse complement strand
CCACTCGTGGCGGATGGCGTAGCGGCCCTGGAAGTTGTTCGACCGCGCCGGGACGGCCCCGATGCCCGCGGTCGCGTCCATGTGCTCCCGGCCGCCGGCGATGGGGTCGGCCTCGCGGAAGACCAGATCCTCACCGAGCGCGTGGGAGTCGTAGCGGTAGTGGAGACGCGTGAGGACGTAGCTGCCGAAGGGTCCCCCGCCCATGCCGCCGATCAGAGCCGCGAGCGAGCCCGAAGGAGGCGGCGTGTCGAGCGTCAGCGAGGGCGCCCCCGCGGTGGAGGGCTGGAAGAAGTAGGCATGGGCGATTTCGACGACGCCCGCGGCTTGGCTCGGCAACCGGAGCCGGCGGACGGCCGCCTGGACGCAGGAACGAACACCCGGGTCCGTCATGGTGCCGCCCACCACGTCCACCCGGGTCACCCGCCCGTCCGATCCGACGGTCCACTTCAGGGCGACCGAGCCGGCCAGGCTCGGGTTGGCGGCCAGGCCCCGGGCGTAGCACCCGTCCACGGCGGAGACCCGCGCACGCAGGACTCGTCGGACGATGGCCTCGTCCAAGTCGCCAGTGACCTCGACCCGGCTCACCGTCGTGGTGCCCTGGCGCGCCCCGAGGGTTCCCAGGCGGCGCCGGATGGAGCGGGCCTGAATCGCTCCGTCGGTCACCACGTCGCCGCCGAGGGTGGCGATGTCCTGGGTCGACAAGACGGGCCCCGGGCAGGGATCGCAGCCGGTGGCCTGCCAGGCGTACTCGGTGACCACCGCGCCCGGGTGCGCGGCGAGGGTGGCGTCGAAGAGCGCCGCATAGACCTCGCCGAAGCGATCGCGCACCTCGTCCTCGACGTCGAGGTTGGTGGGGATGGTCACGTTCTCGTAGTTGGCGACCTCGTAGCGCTGGTTGTCGGCCAGGATGTGCACCAGCAGGTCCTGAGTCCCGCTGGAGCTGAGGAGACCGAGGCGCACCGGCAACGCGAAGGTCTCGCTCTCGTAGTGGACCCGGAGCGGGGAGAGCACGGCCCGGCCGTCCTCGAAGCGCACCCGTTCGGTGTTCACCTTGGCCACGAAGAACTTCGAGCCGCTCTCCACGTAGGGCCGCAGGATCTCACCGGCGCCTTCGGGGATCCGGTACTCGCGCTCCCGCAGCCAGGCGTCGAGCCCAGCGGAGTCGTTGGCCGAGAGGATCAGGATGTCGTACTCGCCGACCTCGAACTGGGCCTCGATGGTCACCATCGCGCCGCGGCTCCGGAGGCCCCCCCCACCGCCGCGGCCGGTCCCCAGCATGCCCAGGCCCCCCGCGCCGGAGCCGTACCCTGCGCTGATCTGGCAGGGGTCTTGCTCCCAGTACTCGACGAGCCGGGGCGCCGCGAGGCGCTCGACCCGCTCGAAGACCGCCTGGGGGAGGACCTTCACGTCCTCGTCGCTCAGCACCTCGGGGACCGGGACCACCATGGCGAAGTCCTCGGGCGGCCCGTGGTAGTCGTTCTGCATCGAGAGGACCGTGTGGGTCCCCGAGCGCAACAGCACGACCATGGTGGCCTCGCTGACCAGCGGACCGTCGCTGGAGCCGACGTAGAAACCACAGAACGCCAGCGCACGCGCCGGAACGAAAGCGAGCGCCACGAGCGCCGCGAATACCGAGAAACGAATCACCATCGACCTCCCCTGGGAACGCAGGATACGCGCTCGACAGCGTCCAGGGGCGCTTGTTCCCGCAGAGGTCGAATCGATGTCGGTGGCGACCAGGCCGTGCGCGAGGGCGACCTCGGGAGCATTCCGGGCTAGGCTCCGGCCGTGGCTAGGAAGAACAACATCGACGGGAGCAGCTGGAGCACCGCGCTACGGATCCCGAAGGTCCTCTGGGCCGCCATGCTGGCCTCGACCGGCGTCTATGGGGGGCTGATCCTCTCGGGGACCCTGCCGCGCGCCGGTGACGACCCGATGCTCGGGTGGGTCCTCTTCGGAGTCGCCATGGTCACCGCCGTGATGAGCTTCGCCCTCCCCGCCTTCTTCCGTCGCAACGCATCGAAGCTCTCCGCCGAAGTCCGCGAGGAGGTGGATCCGGGCGGGCAGTCGATGTTCCGGGACGCGGCGCCCACTCGGCGCGTCGCCGCGGACCCCGTCGCCGTGCGCGCGGACCACGTCGCTCGTCGGTACACCCCCTTCATCCTCTCGCTGGCGCTCAGCGAGGTCCCGGCGATCACCGGCCTGGTGAGCTGGATGTCGTCGCCGGTGCCCCGGGCCGCGTGCCTCGTGTTGGTCGCGCTCTCGACCGCCCTGATCCTGATGCGTTTCCCCAGCGTGACCCGCTGGCGCGCGGACGCCGAGCAGCAGATCGACGCCGTCATCCCCTGACGCCCCGATGGACTATCGCTTCGTCGATCACACCGGCGACTTCGCCCTGGAGGTCGAGGCCGCGGACCCCGAGGCTGCCGTCGAGGCGACTGCGCGGGGGCTCCTGCATCTCCTCACCGACGCCCCGGAGAGCGTGCGCGAGGTGGAGACCCGCCCGATCACCTTGGAGGCTCTGGACGGCGCGAGCCTCTTGGTCGAGCTGGGCAACGAGCTCCTCTATCTTTTCGAAGCGGAGGGGTTCCTCTGGAGCCGACTCGTGCTTACTCCGGGCGGCCCGAGCCCGATGGAGGGGGCGCTCGAGGGCACGCTGCATGGCGAGCCCTTCGATCCCTCTCGTCATCCCATCGCCCGCCCCTTCAAGGCGGTCACCCATCACGGCGCGCTCCTCCGGAGCGACGCCGCGGGGACGGAGGCTCGGATCATCGTCGACCTCTGAGATCCGCCATGAGCCGCAAGCAGCGAAAGAAGCGCGCCCGTCAGGAAGCGCGCAACGAGACCCGCCGAACCGAGCGGGTGCGCGTCCCCCACGCGCCCAAGCCCTACGAGAGCCCGGTCCCCCTGGAGCCGGTGGACGGTGTCCGCTGGCGCATCCCCGCGCGCGGCGCGATGCGCGTGGACGGCATGGTGTGGGCGGACGAGAGCCTGCTGCCGGATCTGCGCACCGACGCCAGCCTGGAGCAGGTGGCCAACGTGGCCACCCTGCCCGGCATCGTAGGCGCGTCGATGGCCATGCCGGACATCCACTGGGGCTACGGCTTCCCCATCGGCGGCGTGGCGGCCTTCGACATGGAGTCGGGCGTGGTGAGCCCCGGCGGCGTCGGCTACGACATCAACTGCGGCGTGCGGCTCCTCGCCGCCGACGTGAGCCTCGGCGACGTCCGGGGCCGGCTCCCCGAGCTCCGCGACGCCCTCTTCGACGCGGTGCCCGCCGGGGTCGGCTCGCGCAAGGAGAGCCAGCGGCTGACGGCGGCTCAGTTCGACGACGTGCTCGCCGGCGGCCTGAAGTGGGCCTTCCACGCGGGCTACGCCGACAAGGACGACCGGCCGCGGGTGGAAGAAGGCGGGTGCCTCGAGGGCGCGGACCCGGCGCTGGTGAGCGACCGCGCGCGCAAGCGCGGCGGACCCCAGCTCGGCACCTTGGGCTCCGGGAATCACTTCGCCGAGGTCGGCGTGGTGGAGGAGGTCTATGATGCCGAGGCGGCCGCGGCCTACGGGCTCCGGGAGGGCGGGATCACCCTGATGATCCACTCCGGCTCCCGGGGGTTGGGCCACCAGGTGTGCACCGACTTCCTCTCCGAGATGCTGCGGGCCGCCGTGGCCCACGACATCGCGCTGGTGGACCGGCAGCTCTGCTGCGCTCCGGTGCGCAGCCGGGCCGGCGAGCGCTACCTGGGGGCGATGGCCGCCGCGGCGAACTACGCCTTCGTGAACCGCCAGCTCATGACCCACGCCGCGCGGCGGGTGATGGACGAGCTCTTCGGGGCGCAGCTGAAGACCGTCTACGACGTCTGCCACAACATCGCCAAGGAAGAGCGGCACGTCGCGCCCGGCGAGACCGAGGCGCGCCCGCTGATGGTGCACCGCAAGGGCGCCACCCGCGCGCTGGGCCCCGAGCACCCCTCGGTGCCCGAGGTCTACCGAGCCATCGGGCAGCCGGTGATCATCCCCGGGGACATGGCGCGCTACTCCTTCGTGCTCCGCGGCGCGGCGCGCTCCAGCGACACCTTCGGGTCGGCCTGCCACGGGGCCGGCCGCTTGCTCTCCCGGGGCGAGGCCAAGCGCCGCTTCGCGGACACCGACGTGCACGAAGAGCTCCGGGGCGCCGGCGTGTTGGTGCGCGGCGCCTCGCGGGCGACGGTGGCCGAGGAGATGCCCGACGCCTACAAGAACGTCGCCGACGTGGTGGACGTGGTCGACCGCGGCGGCCTGGCCACCAAGGTCGCCCGGCTCCGGCCGCTGGTCTGCGTCAAGGGATAGCCGCGGTCATCCGCCCGGCGCGGCGGGCGGTCATCCGCCCGGCGCGGCGGGCGGTCATCGGCCGGGCGCGGCAGTGCATCAGCCGGGGAGCGTCGCCTTCTCGAAGCCGCCCCAGCAGGCGTCGTAGTCGGTCTGCAGCGTCGCCACCTCGCGGGCCCATTCGGTGAGCGCGAAGGGCCAGCGGCTCTCGAACATGAAGGCCATTGTGCCGTCGATCTTCTCCGGCCGGAGGTCGGCGTCGCTGGCCGCCTCGAAGGTCTTCCGGTCGGGGCCGTGGCCGCTCATGCAGTTGTGGAGCGACACGCCGCCCGGGGCGAACCCACCGGCTTTGGCGTCGTAGACGCCGTGCACCAGACCCATCAGCTCGCTCATCAGGTTCCGGTGGAACCACGGCGGGCGGAAGGTGTCCTCGCCGACCATCCAGCGCGGCGGGAAGATCACGAAGTCGCAGTTGGCCGTGCCCCGCACCGCCGTCGGCGAGGTGAGCACGGTGAAGATGGAAGGGTCCGGGTGGTCGAAGCTGACCGTGCCGATGGTGTTGAAGCGGCTCAGGTCGTAGCGGTAAGGCGCGAGGTTCCCGTGCCAGGCCACGACGTCGAGGGGCGAGTGGCCCAGCGTGGTGGACCAGAGCCGCCCGCAGTACTTCTGGATGACCCGGGTGGGCCGCTCGACGTCCTCGAAGGCCGCCACCGGGGTCTCGAAGTCCCGGGGGTTGGCGAGCCCGTTGCTGCCGATGGGGCCCAGGTCGGGGAGGCGGAAGAGCTCGCCGTAGTTCTCGCAGACATAGCCGCTGGCGGGGCCGTCGGGGAGCTCGACCCGGAAGTGGACGCCCCGCGGGACGACGCCGATGTGGCCGGGCGGCACGTCGAGGACGCCCATCTCGGTCACCAGGCGGACGGTGCCCGCTTGGGGCACGAAGAGGAGCTCGCCATCGGCGTCGTAGAAGACCGAGTCCTCCATGGACCGGTTGGCCTGGTAGACGTGCGCGGCGATGCCGGTGCCGGCGGCGGGGTCACCGCTGCCCGCGAGGGTCTTGGTGCCCTGGACCCAATCGGTGGGCGCGTCGGGCATGGGCTGGGGATCCCAACGGAGTCGGTTGGGGTCGGCGTCGGTGAAGGGGCCGCTGCGCCAGAGGCCCTGCTCGTGCGGTGCGTAGGCGCCGCGGGCCGCGGTGGGACGGAGCCGGTAGAGCCAGGAGCGCTGGTTCTCGCTACGCGGCGCCGTGAACGGGGTACCCGAGAGTTGCTCGGCGTAGAGCCCGTGGGCGACGCGCTGGGGTGAGTTGCGACCCTCGGGCAGCACGCCCGCCACCGCTTCCGTCGCGAACTCGTTCCCGAACCCGGTCATGTACTCGGCCATGCGCCGACCATAGCCGACAGGGACGATCGTCGTCATTGTCGTCATTTGCGCTGCTGCGCTCGGCGGAGGCGAAATGACGACAATGACGACGATCGTCCCCGAACGACGACGATCGTCCCGGTCAGTGGGCGGTGCCCCAGAGGGCGCGGAGGCGGGCGTCGCGGCCGCAGCCGGTGCGGTAGCGACGGTAGTGGCTCTCGTGGGTCCGGTAGAAGTCCTGGTGGTAGTCCTCGGCGACCCAGAACGCGGTGGCGTCGGTGATGGGGGTCACGATGGGCTGCCCCAGGCGCTCGGCGGTGGCCGCCTTGGAGGCCTCGGCGGCGGCGCGCTGTTCGGCGTCCACCGGGTAGATGCCGGTGCGGTACTGGTTGCCGCGGTCGCAGAACTGACCGCCGCGGTCCGTGGGGTCGACGTTGACCCAGAAGGTCTCGAGGAGCTGCTCGTAGGTAACCACGCTGGGGTCGTAGAGCACCCGGATGGCCTCGGAGTGCCCGGTCCGCCCGCTGCTCACCTCTTCGTAGGTGGGGTGCTCGGTGTCGCCATCGGTGTAGCCGCTGAGGACCGACTCCACGCCATCGAGGGCCTCGAAGGGCCCCTCCATGCACCAGAAGCAGCCGCCGGCGAAGAGGGCGACCTGCTTGCCCGCCGGGGGCTCGGGCGCGCGCGGCGAGCCGTCGGTGTCGTCGTGCGCTTCGGCTGTCGCGGGCGGCGGGGAGTCGGTGCCCGAGGAGGACTCGCCGCTCGCCTCCTCGGTGCCGGAGCACGCGACGAGGGCGAGGGAGAGGACGAGGAGGGAGGCGTGGGGGGTGCGAGCCATGCCCTCACCGTAGGGTCGAAACGCCGAAGGGTTACGCCGGCGCGGTGATCCGTCGGAACTCGTCGTGGCTGACGCGCACCGCCTTGCGGAACGCGGCGCCGAAGGCCGCGCCCAGCGGCCAGAGCAGGGGCGAGCGCAAGCGGAACTCGAAGGTGCGATCGATGCGCGTGCCCTCGGCGACGTCGCTCAGAACCCAGCGCTCGGTGGCGCCCTCGGTGAGCAAGCGGAAGGCCGAAGCGAAGTCGCCGATGGCCACCGCGTAGTGGTAGGGCGGCTCGGCGACCACCACCCGCTCGGAGTGCGTGGACCCGTCACTGGAGAAGACGGTGGCGTGGGAGCCGGCGATGCGCGGGTTTCCCTGGTGCCACTCGAGGCCCTGGATCGCCGGGATGGGCCCCCACCCGATGAAGGTCTCGTAGCCGGGCTCGCTGGTGATCATCCCGTAGGTGACCTCGGGGGTCACCGGCAGGGTGACGCTCTCTTCGATACGGATCACGGTCATCGTCGGCGCCCACTGTACTGCCGAAGGGTCGCGCACGGGGCCTTCATGCTGGCGAAGACCTGGTCCAGGGCCCGCAACACCGGCACCGGGCTCGCGCCGTGGAGCTCGGTGTGCCCGAGCCAGGGCGTGACCACCGCGCCGCAGCCCATGCGCTCGCAGAGCGCGGCGGCTTGGCTCGGCGGGATCAGTGGGTCGCCCTCCCCGTGCAACACGAACACCGGTCCCCGGGGCGGCCGGCGCGGAGAAAGCGCGGCGAGCACCGGGTCGGGCACCTCGCCGACCGCGGCCATCACCCGGCGCGCGTAGGGGGTGCCCCCGGTCGTACGGTGGTGGTCGCGCACGGCCCCGAGGTCCGCGTGGCCGCCCACCGAGAGCACGGCGGTCACCGGCCGGTCCTCCAGGGCGCGGAGCGCGAGCCCGCCGCCGACGCTGATGCCCACCACCCCGAAGCAGCCGTGGCGTCGCTCGATGGCGTCGAGGTACCGGCGCAGGTCCGCGATCACCGCGGGGTCGGGATCGAAGGCCGCCAACGCCGGCACGTGGGGCACGTGGACCTGAAAGCCCTCCTCGGCGAAGAGGGTCGCGAGGCGCGCCATCCGCGGCTCGTTCGCGCCCTCCGGGTGGACCCCGTGGAGCAACACCACCGCCGGCCGGTCCCACCCGTCGGCGGGCAAGCGGGTCCCGGCGAAGGGGCCGACGCGCTCGGGCACGCCGGCCACCGGCTCCACGGTGTCGACGCGCTGCATCATCCGGCCCCAGTGGAGCCAGCGCCGCACCGGAGCCGTTGCCAGCCAGGCGACGCCGAGCCCGATGGCGGCGATCATCACACCGCGCCTGAGCCTGAGCGACACCGCGCCCATCCTACTTGGCCGCGGACCGAAGGTCCCCCTTGACCCGCGAGCCCCGGGCGCGGAGGATCGGCCCCATGACCGCTCCCTTTGCCGGCGTCGTCCAACGCAGCTACGCGCTCGAAGGCAATCACGTGCTGATCATCGACGCGAGCTACGAGGGGGACGCGGAGATCGGCACCTGGATCGAGGTCGAGCTCGCCGGGGGCTCGGGTCAAGCGCAGGTGAAGAGCGTCGCCTGGGGCAGCGCCTTCGACGCCCAGAGCCCGCCGCTCACGCTGGTGGTCTCCGGACTCACCGGTCTGCCCGCCACCGGGGCCCAGGTCCGCGCGACCAAAGCGCCGAGCTGACCCCGCGCGCGGGCCTACCGAGCTCCCTCAGTAGAGCGCTTCGTCGTCGCCGTCGGTGATGATCACGTAGATGATCGTGTCGGCGCGGAGCGACTCTTCGATGGCCTCCCAGGCGGTCATCATCTGCTCCGCGTGCATGTCGCCGTAGGCCACGATGGCCAGGATCTGCTTGGTCCAGGCGTCGGCTTCGCGCACGTTGGCCGAACTCTCCAGGATCCCCTCGAGTTTGTTGCGCAGCACCCGATCCGCCTCGCTCAGCGGGTAGGGATCGGTAGGCGGGAAGTAGAACGCCCGGGCCACGGAGACGCCGATGCGCTCGGTCCCCAGCATCACCGACATGTCGGTGATGGACCCGCTCACGTCGTAGCGGATCTCGGTCTCGGTCTTCACCAGCTCGGCGCCCTCGCAGCGTGCGAGCACCTCGTAGGCGAAGGCCTCGCTGACCCCCGAGCTGCCGCCCGCGGTGCCCTCTTCGAGGATCCGCTGGGCTCCCGGCGTGAGCAGCGGGCGCTCCTCGGGATCGTCGAACCCGTCGCTCATGAAGTCCAGCCGGTTCACGAAATAGGAGGGCGCGGCGTCGGTGAGTTCGGTATCGAGCTGTGCGCAGGGGCCGGCGATCGTGCCGAACGCGCTGGCCATCCCGCCGTCCACACCGAGGTCTTCAGGGCCGAGGTCGTCGGGCCCGAAGTCGCTCGTTCCCAGGTCCTGCTCGGTGAAGGCGTCGAGGCTGCCGAGGTCCGAGACGTCCATGTCGTGCCCGCCGTCGATCAGCGAGACATCGGGGAGCTCGGCCGGGGTCCCTCCACAAGCGATGGAGAAGACGACCAGGAGGCAAGCGAATCGGCGCATGGGGCCGATCATAGCCCGGCCGACGCGGCCGTCGACGCGGAGCGCAGGACGGTCAGCCCATCCGCACCGGCAGCCGGCGGGGTCCCCAGGTGCCCGGCCGCGCCTCGAAGACGCCGGGGATGCCCGCGCCGCAGACGCAGCGGCCCTGCCCGCCATGGGCCGCCAGGTTCCAGGCGGTGATCCGGTACCCATCACGGCCGATGACACACGCGCCGCAAGTGGGACACCAGGTGCTCTGCCCGGCCTCGTCGGCGATGTTCCCGGTGTAGACGTGGTGCACCCCCGCCTCCAACGCGATGGCCCGGGCGCGATGGAGGGTGGCCGCCGGGGTGCGCCCCCGGTCCTGCATGCGGTAGTCGGGGTGGAACGCCGAGAAGTGCAGGGGCACGTGGGGACCGAGCTGGGCGACGACCCAGCGGCTCAGCGCCCGCAGCTCGGCGTCGGAGTCGTTCTCGCCGGGGATGAGCAGGGTGGTGATCTCCACCCAGACGCCGGTCTCGTGGACCAGGTACTCCAGAGTCTCCAGCACCGGCGCCAGGGACCCGGTGCAGAGCTGACGGTAGAAGCGCTCGGTGAAGCCCTTGAGGTCCACGTTGGCCGCGTCGATGGACGCGAAGAAGTCCGCGCGGGCCGCGGCGCCGACGTAGCCCGCGGTGACCGCCACGGTCTTCACGTCCTCGGCGTGGCAAGCGCGCGCGGTGTCCACCGCGTACTCCAAGAAGATCACCGGATCGTTGTAGGTGAAGGCCACCGAGCGACAGCCACGCTCCCGCGCCGCCTGGGCGATGCGCTCCGGCGGCGCCTGGTCCATCAGCGTGTCCATGGCCCGCGACTTGGAGATGTCGTGGTTCTGGCAGAAGGAGCAGGTGAGGTTGCACCCCGCGGTGCCGAAGGAGAGGACCGGGGTCCCCGGGAGGAAGTGCGCCAGCGGCTTCTTCTCGATGGGATCCACGCAGTAGCCGCTCGAGCGCCCATAGGTGGTCAGGACGACCTCGTCCCCGGCGCGGGCCCGGACGAAGCAGAGACCCCGCTGACCGTCGCGCAGCTTGCAGTGGCGCGGGCAGACGTCGCAGCGGAGGCGGCCGTCGGGCAGCGCGGTGTAGTGCCGTCCCGGGTGCGCGCCGTCGAAGGTCTCCATGGCGAGGACTGTGGGTCGGGGGCGCGGCGGCGCCAGGCCCCCTCCCCGTCCTCGCCCCTTGCGACGGCCACGGCCGGGTCTAGCATCACGAGGCGATGGACGTACGCCCTCCTGCCCTCGCCGGCCCCTGGTACCCCGCCGATCCGGCGGCCCTGGCGCAGTGCGTGGACGGCTTCCTGGCGGCCCCCGAGCCCCGTCCCGCGGCGCCCAGTCCCAAGGCCCTCGTCGCACCCCACGCCGGCCTGGTGTACTCGGGCCCCGTCGCCGCCAGCGCCTACGCTCGATGGACCGACCCCGCTATCATCGAGCGGGTGGTGCTCCTCGGCCCCGCGCACCGGGTGGCCTTCCGCGGCCTGTGCGCGCCCACGGTGGACGCCTTCGCGACCCCGCTCGGCCCGGTCCCCCTCGACCGGGAGGCCCTCGCGCTCTTGGACGATCTTCCTGGCGTGCTCCGGGACGACCGACCGCACGCCGAGGAGCACTCGCTGGAGATGCACCTGCCCTTTCTCCAGCGGACCCTGGGCGAATTCCGCTTGGTCCCGCTCGTCGTCGGCGCCGCCACCACCGCGGAGGTCCGGGAGGTGCTGCAGCGACTCTGGGGGGGACCCGAGACGCGCATCGTGGTCAGCTCCGACCTTTCGCACTTCCACGATCACGAGACCGCCGCTCGCCTCGACCGGGTCACGGCCACGGCCATCGAGACCCTCGACGGCGACGCGCTGGACGACCACTCGGCCTGCGGGCGCATCCCCCTGCGCGGCCTCCTCGCCGAGGCGCGCGCGCGGGGACTCCAGGTGGAGACCCTGGACGTGCGCACCAGCGGCGACACGGCCGGCGATCGACGGCGGGTGGTGGGCTATGGCGCCTGGGCTTTCACCGATGGCTGATCGCTTCCTCGACGACCCGTCGGCCGCGCGGCTCCTGGAGCTGGCGCGTGCCGCCGTCGCCGAGGCCGCGCAGAGCGGGCGGGCGCCATCCGTGGACCTCCCCGCCGAGCCCGGGCCTCTCCAGCAGGACGGCGCCACCTTCGTCACCCTGCGGACCCGGGGGCTTCCGGACGCGCAGAGCCTGCGCGGATGCATCGGGTCGGTGCAGCCCTCCCGGCCCCTGGCGCTGGACGTCGTGCAGAACGCGGCGGCGGCGGCCCTGCGCGATCCGCGCTTCCCGCCGGTGGGTCCCGCCGAGGTCGCCGCGCTGGACGTGTCGGTCTCGGTCCTCTCGCCTTTCACGCGGGTCCCCGCCGAGGACGACGCCGCGTTCCTGGCCGCCCTGCGCCCCGGCGTGGACGGCCTACTGATCCGCGACGGCGGCCGCCGCGGCGTCTTCCTGCCTCAGGTGTGGGAGCAGCTCCCGACCCCGGAGGCCTTCCTGGGTGCGCTCCGGCGCAAAGCGGGCCTCGCGCCGGGCGAGCGCACCAGCGCCTTCCAGGCCTGGCGCTTCACCGTCCAGCACGTGCCCTGACCCGGCGGGCCGAGCGACGCTCAGGGGCAGCTGTCGGTGGGCGGGTCGAGGCCTTCGCTGATCCCGGCGATGCGCACCCGGTACCCCTCGAAGGTCACCCCCACGCTCAGCGCGTCGCAGGTCACCCCGTCGCCCGCGGTGCGGGGGTCGGAGCGTAGATCCGCGGCGCTGTCGAGCTTGTTGCGGAAGATGGAGAACTGCGCGCCCCCGGGGCAGACCCCGAGGCTCTCGGTGGTCTGCAGTAGATCGTTGATCGACCACCGGCCGGCGAAGAGCACGTTCTCCAAGCGCTGCCCGTCGGGGCTGATGGTCCCCAGCGCGCGGGCGCCGGTGAGGCGCACGGTGATGCCGTTCTCCTCGCCGGCGAAGCGGATCTCCACCCGCTCGGGCAAGGACATGACCAGGACCCCGTTGGCGACGTAGGCGTTGTCGTCGCGGACCAGGGGCTGCTCCAGGTCGTCCAGGAGGAAGGTGTCGTCCCGAAGGACCATCCAGTCGTTGCCTTCCCAGACGGGCGCGGGCTTGGGCGTGGTGCCGTCGGCCTCGAAGGCGTCGTAGTCGACGATGGTGTACTCGGAGGGCGCGGTCTCCTCGGCGGTCCCGGCGAAGCCGGCGACGCTCTGGCTCATGGTGACGTCGACCCGGGGGTCGTCGAGCTCGCCGTTGTACTTGCGGACCCGAAGGACCACCACGCCGAGACCGGCCGCGGAGGATTCGCGCGCGGTCGCCTCGAGGTCTTCGATGACCAGGTCGACCAGGGGGAAGAGCTCGCCGCCGAACGCGTTGTCGATGCCCTGGTTCCCATCGAGGAGCAGGGTCGCGTCCTCGTCGGGCGGCTGGCACTCACCTTGGGGGACCGACCCGACCGAGCAGTAGCCGTCCAGGTTCAGCCCGATGTCCCGCCAGGCGTCCCCGGCCTCCTGCTCGAGCCCCACCTCCCGGAGCCCGAAGACGATCTCGTCCGCATCGGGTCCGTCGGTGTTGCTCGCCGGGCGCGGCGGTGGCTGGCGGTCCCCGTCGGTGCACCCGATGCCCGTGGGCCCGGTGTCGGGCGTCTCCGGGCCGAAGTCCGTCTCGACGGTCGTCCCATCGGTCTCGCCGCCGTCGGCCGGCAGCAGAGACCCATCGAACACCGAACAACCGGCGGCCCCTCCGAAGAGCAGGGCTGCCCCCACGACCCATCCACCTCTAAGCACGGGCACAGCGTATCAGACCCGTCAGCCGATGGCGCGCATCGTGCCACCGCGCATCTTTCGGAAGAGATCCCGGTTCTGCGGAAAGGGCCGGAGGGTCTCGCCCAGGGCCCGGGAGAGCCGCAGCACCCGCTGCTCGAGCTGGATGCGCTCGTCGGCGCTGGCCCGGAGCTGCTCCTTGCGGCTCTCCTGCTCCTGTCGGGACTCGGCGTCCTTCCGCTCCACCTGATCTCTGAGAGCCTGGAGCTGGAACTCCAGGTCCCGGGTGGGCGAGGGAGCCGCGGCGGCGGTCCAGGCCTCGTAGGCCGCCAGCGCCTCCCGGAGGGTCTCGAGGCCCAGGGGCGAGGGCGTCGATCCCATGGTGGCGTCCATGTGGATCAGCTTGGCGAGCTGGAGCCGGTAGCGGTCCAGGTGCTCGCTGGCGCTCTCCTCGGCGCCCCCTTGGAGCCGGGTCTGCGAACGGAGCTGGGAGAGGTCCCGGGCCAGGGTCTCCACCGCGTGCACCAGCCGCTGCCGGTCGGCCTTCTGCCGGGCCTCCTCGGCGCCGACGGCCGCCTCCAGGCTCTGGGCCTCCTTACGCAGCGCGTCGAGGCGGCCGAGCGCGCCGGTGAGCTCGGCCAGGTCGTTCGCGATCGCGGGGGGCGCGCTCACCCCGGGCCAGACCCGGTCGACCATGAGCTGATAGAGGCGGGCCCGCTCGCGCCACGCGCCGAGCCGGGCGTTCTCGTCGGGGACGGCGATCTCCCGCGAGATGGTGGAGGCCTGCCGGACCCGGCGCGCCTTCTCCGAGGCCATCGATCCCAGGGTGCTCACCACCGCGTGGGCGTCGACCGGCCGGTGCTTGGGCTCCTTGGCCAGGAGCTCGGCGACCAGCCGCGAGAGGACCGGGGGACACCCGGGGACCACGCTCGTCAGCTCCGGCGGGACGGTCTCCATGTGGTGCAGCACCCACCCGGCCATCGACTCCGAGGCGAAGGGCAGGCGACCGGCGACCATCTCGAAGAGCACCACGCCGAGGGCGTAGAGGTCGCTGGCGGGCGTGATCTCCTCCCGGGCCCGGAAGCGCTCGGGCGCGGTGTACTTGGGCGACCCCAGGAACTGGCCGGCGGCGGTGAGCCGGCGGTCGCCGGGCGCGAGGGCGATACCGAAGTCCATCAGCTTGGCCACCGAGGTCCCGTCGTCGCTGGAGCAGACGAACACGTTCTCCGGCTTCACGTCGCGGTGGATCACCCCGAAGTCGTGGGCGCGGGCGAGCCCCCGGGCGAGGTGGAGACCCAGCATCAGGGCCCGGTCGAGCTCGAAGGCCCCATCCCGCTTGATCGGTTGGTCCAGGGGTTCGCCCTGGAGGAGCTCCATGACCAGGTAGGGCACCAAGGTCTCGGTGAGCCCGAAGTCCATCACCTCGACGATGTTCGGGTGGGCGAGCTGCTTGGTGGAGCGCGCCTCGCGCTCCAACCGCTCACGGAGCGCGGCGTCGTCGGCAAAGCGATCGTGGAGGACCTTGATGGCGACCAGGCGTTCGCCCGCGTGGCGCGCCCGGTAGACCGTGCCCATCCCGCCGCGGCCGAGGACCTCCACCAGCGTGTAGCGGCCGCCCAGCACCGCGCCGATGCGCGGGTCGGTCATCCGGGCGAGGGGGCTGCCGTCGACGAGGCACGCGACGTCCTCGTCGTTGTAGCGGAGCCGACAGGTGGGGCAGACCTTCACCGCCAGTCAGGATATCAGGACTCGACGGCGAAAGGCGTTCGCGTGACACCGAGGGTCACTCGAGGAGCGAACGGAGCCGGCGCGCCGCGCGGCCCCGGTGGCTGAGCGCCGCCTTCTCGGCGGCGGTGAGCTCGGCCATCGTGCGCTCTTCGCCTTCGGGGACGAAGAGCGGGTCGTAGCCGAAGCCCCCGCTCCCCCGCGGCGCTTCGAGGATCGTGCCCTCGACGGTTCCGTCGGCGGTGGCCACCACCTCCCCGCTCGGGAGCACCAGCGCGAGGACGCAGCGGAAGCGGGCGCCGCGGTCCGCGCGCCCGTGGAGGCGCTCGAGGAGCAGCGCGTTGTTCGCCCCGTCGCGGTCGGGCTCCGCTCGCCGGCCCGCGTCGGTGGAGAAGCGCGCGGAGCGGACGCCCGGCGCGCCGCCGAGCGCGTCCACCTCGAGGCCGCTGTCGTCGGCCAAGGTGGCGATGCCGGTGTGGGCGGCGATCTCGCGCGCCTTCTTCTCCGCGTTGCCGGCGAAGGTCTCCGCGTCCTCGATCACCTCGGGAAGGGGCGACTCCGGCCCCACGACCTCGGTGGGTAACCCCTCGAAGAGGGGACGTAGCTCGGCGAGCTTCTTGGGGTTGGAGCTGGCGACCAGAATCCTCGGGGGGATGACTCGATGGGGCACGACCTCGCGGTTATAGTCCGCCCCTTCCATGGCTTCCATCCACCGACTCGGGGGCGTCCTCGCCCTGCTCGTCGTCATGGCCGCGTGTCGCGAGCCCGAACCCGCGAGCGCCCCCACCGATGCCGGCCTCCCCGACGCCGGCGCGCCCGCCCGCGAAGCCGCGTCCGCGGAGCCCGAACCCGAGCCCGCGCCGATGTCGGCTCCGGCGACGGAAGAAGAGCGGCTGGAGCGGCTCGCCGAACAGCTCGAAGCGCTCCTCGGGGGTCAGCTCCCGACCGGCGTCGACGCCCGGAGCCTCTTCCAGGTGGACCTGGACGACGAGACCTCCGTGGCCCGCCGGCGCGACGAGCTGCGCGCGCGTCTGAACGAAGCGCCGCCCGACGCCGGGGTGATCCTCGACGCGGGCCCCGCGGGGGACGCCGGGCCGCTGGGCGACGCCGGCGTGGTCGATGGCGCCGTCGCCGACGGTGGCGTGCCCGCCGCGCCCGCCGAGCCGGACGCGGGCGTTCCCGTCGTCGTCCCGCCGGGCGAGCTCGTCGACCTGGGCCCCCCGCCCGACGGCGGCACCGTCGACGCCGGTGTCCCCGACCTCGGCGTCGATCTGGGCGTCGATCTGGGAACCGCCGAGGCCGAGCTGGACGCGCTGGAGCGGCGGGTGGACCGCCTGCGGCTCCACTTCCTGGAGCTCCCCGAAGACCAGCGACGCGGCACCCTGATCAGCCTCGACGCCTCCTACGCGCTCTCGGTGCGCGCCGACGCCGCCCGCGCGGCCCAGGCCGCCGCCGCCGCCGAACAGGAGCGCGCCGCGACCGAGCAGGAACAGGCCCACGCCGAGGCCCGGGACGCCCGCTCGGCCACCGAGCGCGAGATCGCCGAGGGGCGCATCGCCCTGGCGGAGATGCGCTCGGACATCGCCCGGGTGCTGGGCGCGGCGGCCCGGGAGCGGGCCGAAGAGGCGGAGGAGGAGCGGGAGCGCCTCTCCCAGGTGCACGAAGCGCGCACCGCCCACCAGGGCGGCCTGGAGGCCGACGCCGCCGAGGCCGAGTACGACCGCCTGGTGGCGCTCCTGGTCCGCGGGCGCCGGGCCCTCGCCCAGGCCCTGGCCCAGGATCCCGACGAGCTGCCGGCCCTGCCCACGCTCTCGCCCTCGGTGGCCAACGAGCTCGCCGGTCCCCTCGGCGAAGCGCGCCGCGCCCGCGAGGACGCGGAGAAGACCATCGCCGAGCTGGACGCCGAGCGCGTACGCAGCCTGGCCCAGGCGCTCCACGAGGGGAACGAGCTGCGCCTCGATCTGCTCCGAGACCTCCCCGCCAGCCGGCGCGCCGCGCTGCGCGGCTTGGGCTCCGAGGGCCGCGCCCAGCTCGTCCGCGAGCTACAGCAGCTGCAGCTCATGACCCGGGCGACGGGCACCGAGGTGGTGACCAAGATCCCGACCTGGCCGGCGACGATCTTCCACCTCTCGCTGGAGCCCGAGACCCGGGGGACCGTCTTCTTCTTCCTGGTGGTCCTCTCGATCGGGCTCTTCGTCCATCGACGCCGGCGACCGCTGCTGGCTCAACTCGAGCTCAACCTGCGCGAGCGCATCGCCGAGCACTCGCGACGTCGGCTCATCCTGGAGTGGTGGCGGCGGCTGGTGGCCGTCGCCGGACCCCTGGTCTTCATCGGCACCGCCCTGGCGGCGTTCTCCTTCCTGCGCGACCTCTTCCCGGGCCCGGAGGTGGAGGTGACGCGGACGCTGGTGCTGGCCTTCGCGACCTACCGGCTCTTCGTCAACCTGCTCCACCACGAGCTCACCGCCCACGCGTATCGGCTTTCGGCCGAGCGCAGCGAACGCATCCGCAAGAGCGTCCGCCGGGTGGGCCGCTTCGCGCTGAGCGCGGCGGTCCTCCTCGAGGCGGCGACCCGCGTGGTGGGCCGGGGCACCCTCTACGCCCAGCTCGTCCGGGTGCTCTGGGTGGTGGGGCTCGCGCTGGCGCTCTATCTGGTGCGGCGTTGGCAGGAGGCCATCGAGAAGGCCTACCTGGAGCGCCACCCGGAGGGCGCCTTCGCCAAGCTGGTCGGGCAGGGCACCGGCGCCCGGCGCTACCTGGCCGCGCTGGGTGCGTCCTTCCGGGTCCTCGCGGACGTGACCCTGGAGACGGTGCAGTCGATCGTGTCGCGCTTCCGCGCCGGGCGGGTCGTGCTCGCCCTCCTCTCCCAGCGGAAGCTGGACACCGCCGAGAAGGACGACGACGAAGACCACCGCCTCCCCGAAGAGGTGGTCACCGCCTGCCAGCTCCGCTCGGTGGGCCCGGACGAGGCCCTCCCGCACTATCCGGGCCTCGAGACCCTCCTGACGGACACCGAGGACGGTGAGGGCGCCGCCGTGGCTCTCGTGGGCGAGGTCGGCGCCGGCAAGACGTCCTGGATGCGCGCCTTCGCGGCCAAGCGACCCGACACCCGCCTCCTGGACATCCCCCCCTCGATGCACGAGCCGGGTCGCCTGTGCCGCTGGCTCTCGAAGGAGCTCGATCTGGCGGAGACCAGCGAGCCCGCGGAGCTCGCCGAGCGCATCGCGGAGGCGAAGATCCCCGCCATCTTCCTGGACCACGGGCAGAACCTCTACCTCCGCACCATCGGCGGCACCGAGGCCTTCCGGGCCCTGAAGGACGTCGTCGCGCTCACCCAGGAGAGCACCGTCTGGCTCTGCGCCTTCTCGCAGAACGCCTGGCTCTACCTGCGCAGCGCCGCCGGCGGCCAGAGTGCCTTCGGCCGGGTGGTGGAGCTCAAGGGGTGGAACGAGGAGCGCATCCGATCGCTGGTCGAGCACCGGATGCGCCGCGCCGGGGCCACGGTCTCCTTCGAGTCCCTCCTGGAGACCGAGGCCGAGGGTGGCGCGCGCCGCCGCGCCCTGGAGCGCGCCAAGGACGAGTACTTCCGGCTCCTCTGGCACTACACCGACGGCAACCTCCGGCTGGCCCTCTACTTCTGGCTGCGCTCGCTCCAGCCGACCAGCCGCGGTCTCGAGGTCCGCCTCTTCACCGCGCCGGACGCCGAGTCCCTCGAGTCCTTCCACGACGAGACCCGCTTCGCCCTGGCGGCGCTGATCCTCCACGGCAACCTCGACGCCCAGGAGCTGGCCACCGTGCTGCGCTGGCCCGAGGGCCGCTGCCACTCGCTCCTCGCCTTGCTCCAGACCCGCGGCATCCTCGAAGAGAAGGGGCACCGCTACCACGTGACCGTGCAGTGGTTCCGCGCGGTCGTTCGCCACCTCAAGCGCCGCCGGCTCCTCCTGCGCTGATCCCGGAGACCTCATGGACACGCCCGACCCCACCTCGCTCTTCGAGTTTCTCCGCCCCGGCGGGATCC
Organism: Myxococcales bacterium UBA1660; assembly: GCA_002320815.1. Classification (GTDB taxonomy): domain Bacteria; phylum Myxococcota_A; class Polyangia; order Polyangiales; family Houyiibacteriaceae; genus UBA1660. Next base: position 7,185 of record DCLA01000097.1, on the reverse strand, counting down.
TCCCGGCCCTCCTGGTCCTGGCCCTGACCTACGTGGCCGCGTCCTTCGTGGCGCGGCTCCTGGGCAACCTGGGCGAGCGCTTCGCCGACCGCCGCTTGGTCCTGCAGCAGACCAAGGCCGTGCTGCGGCTGGTGGTCTTCTTCGTCGGCATCCTCATCGCCGCGAGCTTCCTCTTCTCGTTCTCCAGCGAAGCGCTGCTGGCCTTGGGCGGCACCATCGCCGTGGCCATGGGTTTCGCCTTCAAGGACCTGCTGGCCTCGATGATCGCGGGGATCATCATCCTGGTCGACCGGCCCTTCCAGGTCGGGGATCGGATCAGCTTCGGCTCCTACTACGGCGAGGTCATCGAGATCGGCCTGCGCACCGTCCGGTTGGTGACCCTCGACGACAACCTGGTCACCATCCCCAACAACAAGTTCCTCACCGACCCGGTGGCCAGCGGCAACGCCGGCGCCCTGGACATGCTGGTGCAGGTCGACTTCCTCATCGGCGCCGACCAGAACCTCGAGCTCGCCAAGCGTTTGGTGGGCGAGGCGCTCACCGCGAGCCGCTACGCCTACCTGGAGAAGCCCTGGGTGGTCGTCGTCAGCCCCATCACGCTCGGCGAGGCGGTCGGCCTCCGGCTCCGGGCCAAGGTCTACGTGCTGGACGTGAAGTACGAGAAGGCGCTGGAGACCGATGTGACCGAGCAGGTCGCGATGGCCTTCCGCCACCACGACATCGCGCCCCCCGCGATCCTCCACCGGGAAGCCCGCGCCGCCTGAGGGCGCGTCCCGCTAGCCCAGCAAGCCGTCGAGGTCCGCGCCCGCGGTCTCCAGGGCGAGGCGCTGGGCGGCGACGAGGCGGGGCATGCTGCCGAGGGCCAGGTCGAGCATGGAGTCCAGGTGCTCCCGCGGGACGGGGGCGCCCTCGGCGGTACCCTGGACCTCCACGAAGGCGCCCTCGGCGGTCCCCACGACGTTGAGGTCGACCTCGGCGTCGCGGTCCTCGGCGTAGCAGAGGTCCAGGAGGGGCGCGTCGTTCAGGAGGCCCACGCTGATGGCGGCGACGGGGCTGCGCAGGATCCCCGCGCGGACCTTGCCCTTCTTCTTCAGCCCGTCGAGGGCCAGGGCCAGGGCGATGAAGCCGCCGGTGACCGACGCGGTGCGGGTCCCTCCGTCGGCATCGAGGACGTCGCAGTCGATGGTGATGACCCGCTCGCCCAGGCGGTCCAGGCGGATGCTGGAACGCAAGGCGCGCCCGATGAGCCGCTGGATCTCCGCGGTGCGCCCGCCGATGCTCCCGCGGCGCCCTTCGCGCTGTTGGCGACGGCGGTTGGCCCGGGGGTGCATCTGGTACTCCGCGGTGAGCCAGCCGTGCCCCGGCTGCTCGAGCCAGCGGGGCGCGCCGTCTTCGATGGAGGCGCTGACGAGCACCGCGGTGCCGCCGCAGCGGTAGAGCACCGACCCCTCCGGGTTGTGCTGGATCCCGATCTCGACGGTGATGGGACGCGGCTCGTCGGCGGCGCGCTGGTCGGGGCGGCTCATGGGGGCGCACCCTTTCGCGAAGCACCGCCGGGGTCAAGGTCGCCCGGGCCGTGCTATGGGGCCCCATGCTCCACGGACGGCTGATCACCCTGAAGCACGAGAGCCGCTGCCTCGACGGCAACCCCCTCGGCGACCCCACGACCCGCGAGGTCCTGGCGTACCTCCCGCCGGGCTACGGCGAGAAGGGCGCGCGCTTCCCCACCGTGACCCTGCTGCCGGGCTTCGCGGCCAATCACCGCTCGATGCTCGGCTACAAGCCCTTCGAGCCGAACACGGCCGAGCGCTTCGACCAGCAGATCGTCGCCGGGGAGAGCGCCCCGGCGATCCTGATCATGCCCGACTGCACCAACCGCTGGGCGGGCTCGCAGTTCGTGGACTCGGCGGCGACCGGCGCCTACCAGACCTACCTGGCCGAGGAGATCCTGCCCGTCGTGGACCAGGAGCTGGACACCGTGCCCGGCGCCGAGGGGCGCGCCATCGCCGGCCGCAGCTCCGGGGGCTTCGGTGCGCTCCGGCTGGCCATGGACCGCCCGGGCACCGTCGCGGCGGTCGGCTTCCACGCCGGCGACGCGGGCTTCGAGGTGACCATGCGGCCCATGCTCCACCACGCCGCCATCGCCCTGGAGAACGCGGGCGGCCTCGAGGCCTTCGCCCGCGCGGTCACCGAGAAGGGCCCCCAGGGAGCCTTCGCTTTCGATGCCCTCCTGGTCATGGCCTGCTCCGCCGCCTACGCCCCCGAGCCCGACGGCGCCCTGCCCTACTGCCAGCTCCCCTTCGACCCCCGCACCGCGGAGATCGTCCCCGAGGGCTGGACCCGCTGGCTGGCCCACGACCCCCTGGAGCGCCCCGAAGGCCTCGCCGCCGCCGCGCGCTCCCTCACGGGGCTCTTCATCGACGCCGGAAACCGCGACGAGCATGGTCTGCACTTCGCCGCCCGACGCCTGGCCGAGGCCGTTCAGTCCGTGAATGGCGGGGTGGAGGTGCACGCCGAGGAGTTCTCGGGGGGCCATCGAGGCACCAGCTACCGCTACGCGGACTCCCTGCCCTGGCTGGTGGCCAAGCTGGCCGCCTGAGCCCTTCCGAGGGGCCCAAACCCGTTCAGAGCTTGGGTCGACGACGCCATTCGCCTATTCTGGCGACGGCCGGAGAGGCCAAGGGCAACGAGCCCGGAGGAATGATGGCCACCAAGAAAGCCACGAAGACTGCTCGCAAGACCGCCAAGAGCAAGGCCACGAAGGCCGACGCGAGCGGCGCCAAGAAGGCGACCAGCAGCAGCAAGGCCACCGCGAAGGCGACCAAGAAGGCGCCGGCCAAGAAGAAGAGCTCCGCCAAGAAGACGGCGAAGGCTGCCTCCAAGACGACCAAGAAGACGGACGGCGCCAGCGAAGCGCCGCCCAAGACCGGGGGCGGTTCCGCGGGCGAAGCCGCGCGGATCATGGCCGAGGAGACTCCGGCCAGCCTGGTCACCGAGCAGGTCGAGTTGATGCTCGATTCCCGGCGCACGGTGGCCACCAAGGCTGCCCGGGTGGTGCACGAGATCGTCAACGAGAAGCCCGAGCTCCTCGTTTCCCACGTGGAGAAGTTCGCGCGGGCGCTGACCGCGAAGCCCAAGCGCGTGGTGCAGACCGCGGGCGACGCGCTCCCGGCCATCGCCAAGATCAGCCCGGCCCGAGTGGCCAAGCACCTGGCGACCCTGAAGGACGCCTTCGAGCCCACCCTGGCCGACGGCAAGGATGGCCTGGTCCGCACCTTCGCCAACCTCTGCACCGCCTCGGTCGCCTACCAGAAGCGCCTCGAGCCCATCCTCACCCACGCCCTCGAGGGCGCCAACGGCAAGACCCTGCTCCGCTGGTCGGAGATCGTGCTGCCGGCCCTGAAGGGCGAGCCCCATGCCCGAGCCCGCGCCGTCGTCGAGGACCGGCTGGACCGGATCCCCCGCTCCATCGCCCAGCAGATCGCCACCAACCTCGGCTTCAAGCTCCGGGTCCGCTACCGCTGAAGGCGCGCCGCTTTTGGCGCTCGCGTTCATTTTCCGGTATCTCCGCAGAATGGCACGCAAGTCCTTCCTGGCGCTGATCGGCGCCGCGCTGCTGTCGAGCGCGTGCGAGGAACCCCAGACCGTGGTCGTCGGCACCGCGCCCGAGCCCGCCGGCGGCGAGGCGGGTCGCGACGCCGACCGGTGGCCGCGCGAGTACGTCGCCGGCCCCGGCGCCGGGGCCGCCCTCCTCTTCGAGACCCCCGCGGGCTTGGCCCGCATCGGCTACGTCTCCGAAGGCACTCCCCTGGACATCGCCGGCTTCCCCGAAGGGGGCCACGTGCCCGTCCGCATCCTGCAGGGCGGGATGAAGGTGAAGGCGCTCCTCGACGCCTCGCGCTTCGACCTCCGGGTCACGCGCCGGGGCAAGATCGGCGGCACCTCGGTCTACGTGACCGAGGGGGACTACGTGACCTTCCTGGCCCCCGCCGAAGACGAGGGCCTGGCCCGGGTCCGCGCCGGCGCGCGCTTCGGGCGCGAGGGCGTCGAGCTCCCCGCCTTCGAGGGCGTCTACCCGATGGACCGCCTGGCGGCGACCGTGGGGCCGAGCGCCGAGCCCTTCGAGCCCGGCGAGCCCCGCGCGCTCCCCGCGGGGATGCAGGTGCCCCTCCTCGACGGTCCGAACGGCGAGGTCATCGCCTCCCTGCCCGCGCTCGATCCCCCCATGGTGGTCCAGCTCGTCCAGGAGCGCGGCGAGTGGAAGGCCATCCGCGTGGGCACCGGGCCCTACCTGGTGGGCTTCACCAACGCCGACCTGCTGCCCGCCGCGGCCCTCGAGCAGGCGCCCGCCGAGCGCCCCGCAGCCGCCGAGGGGGAGGTGCCCATGCGCCTCCGCCACGACGAAGAGCGCCCCCTGTGGCGCGTCCGCGCGGGCACCTGGGTGCGCTACGCCGAGCAGAAGGTGGCGCGCCTGGAGACCGACGGCTGGGCCCGCGAGATGGCCCGCTCGACCGCGGGCGTGGACGTCTTCGTGGCCGTCGACGACATGGTCGCCATCCGGGGCATGGTCCCCGCGACGGCGCTCTACGAGGTGGCCGGCGCTCCGGCGCAGCCCGCGCCCGCGGCGCCGGCTGCCGCACCGGCGCCAGCAGCCGCACCGGCGCCCGTAGCCGCACCCGCTCCCTGACGAACACGAGGCGCGTGGCTTGCCGAACGCGCCGAGCCGACGGGGTTCGGCGCTCGGTGTCCGCTAGGCGCGCTCGGGTCGCCCGGCGGGCCCGCGCACCAGCCCGCAGGCCGCGGCGACCTCGTCCCGGTAGGCCTGCCAGGCCTCGAGGGCGGCCTCCATCGCGGCGACGACGCCGGGTCGGTCGCCGGCCTCGACGTGGTCCAGCATGATGCCCCAGGCGTCCTGCCGGTGGCTGCCTTCCACCTGACGGTGGGCCTTGGTGAGCGCGAGGTGCTCGAGGGGCAGGCCGTAGTGCTTCACCAGCGGATGCTCGGAGAGCGGCGGGGCGGGCCGCTTGGGGGCTTCTTCGAGCTCGCCGCGGTCGTACTTGGTCCCTTCGAGGAAGATCGTCGTCACCGCCGCCGCCGGAGCCCACCCGCGCCGCTGGGTCGCGTCGTCGAGGACCGCCCGGTAGCGCGCCGCCGCCGGCGCGAGCTCTACCGAATCGAAGCGGCGCAGGTCGAATCCCAGGCCCCGCGGGTACTCGAGGAAAAGCTCCGGATGCGGGCGACCGGCCACCAGCCCCCCGGTCTCCTCCTCGTAGAGGTTCTCGGCGAGGTCCCGGCGCACGCTGGCGATGGGGCACTGCACGTAGGCCCAGCCGACCAGCACCGGGAAGTCGCGGACGTAGACCGCCCACTCCTGTTCGAGGTGCAGGTGGAGCCGGTCCCGGGGGACCAGCCCCTGGGTGAACCCCGGCCAGGCCCAGTGCTCCTTGCGCTCCATCACCTGGAGCAGCGCTTCCTTGAAGCCCTCGCGGTCCATACCTCCAGGGTAGCGAGGGCTCCGCGGGCCCCGCTACTTTCGCGCGGCGTCGGCCCGCGCGACCAGGGCTTCGGTCAGCTCGTCGTCGAGGTCCCCGCGGGTGGCGAGGGCCGCGTGAATGGCCGCGGGGACCGGGTCCAACCGTTCCACCGTCGTCGGCAACGGAGAGGGGGCCATGGGGAAGGCGCCCTGCCCGAGCCACGGGCCGAGCCCCTCCAGGACCGGCTCGACCACCGAGACGCTCCAGAAGGGCAAGCCCCGCATGCTCACGTCCGCCAAGACGTCGTGGACGGTCACCAGCCACCCGTCCCCGGGGGCCGGGTCGGCGACCAGGAGCACGCGCTCCAGGAAGGCGGGATCAGTTCGGTCGAGGCCGGTGGGACTCACCAGGGCGACGATGCCGGCGAGCTCCTCCGGGAACAGGTAGTGGCCGTCGCGGCCAGGATTGGTGGCGAAATAGAGACCGTCGGGCAGATCACGCCGCACGGGAAGCCCGCCACCCTCGAGGGTGGCGAGGGCCCACTCGGCCGCGCGGGGGCCGGCGCCAACGACCGCGATCATCGGCGTACCCGCTCCGCGACGTCGCTCGCCCAGCGGCGCTGGTCGACCCGTTGCACGCGTCGCGCCTCGTCGAAGGCGGGCAGCAGCTCCGTCCGAGCCGCCCGCAGGCGCTCGGCCAGCCCGTCGCCGATCGGGCGTCCCTCGTCATGGACCGCGTGGAGCTCGTCGAAGAGGTGCCGGAGGTACTCGGGAACCTCGGAGTCGGAGGTCCAGCCACCGACCTGAGTCCGTCGCTCGGCGCGGAGCTCGGCCACTCCAGCGTCGGCGTCGCCGCCCAGCCACCGGATCACCTCCGCGACCGCCTGCGGCTTCCGGAGCGCTCGGTGATAGGTGACGACCCGGTGCGGGATCCTCCGGAGTCGAAGGTCCCCGAGGAGCGTGAGGTTCTCGAAGAACCACTCCAGGTATGCGGGGACGTACCGGACCGGCGTCACCCGTTCGCCGAGCTCCTGGTCCCGGTGCGCGCTTTCCATCGCATAGAGGCGCGCCCGGGAACGGACGTACTCGGCGCAGGGCCGCATGGTGACGACCACCCGGTCCAGGAACGCGCGGTGGCTACGCCGGACCCCGAAGGGGAAGACCTTCACCGCCCGGTCCCGGACCCGGTCCGGATGGACGTAGATGCCGCCCGGGAGCGGGTTGGTCGCGTGGTAGACCCCATCGCGGAACCGGGACTCGAAGAAGCCCTCGGGATTGGCGTCCCCGATGGACTCCTTCCAGCGCCCTGGGAACGCGGCACCGAGGGGCTCGAACCCCGCCGCGGCGAGGACCTGCATCCACATGGACGTCCCCGACCGCTTGGTGCCGCTGACGACGATCACGCGAGCCCGTCGTCAGAAGTCGATCGACGGGCAGAGCTCGAGGGCGTCGCCGAACTCGCTCCCGCAAGCGGCCGCCAGCTCCGAATCGGAGACCGAGCCGCACGTGTCGCCGATGACGTCGGCGTAACAATCGAAAATGATCGCGTAGGCCTCGAGGCAGTCGTCGCTCAGCGAAGAGTACTCCTCGACCAAGTTATCCGCGCACTCGTCGATCTCTGGAGATGTGGAAGAATACCCGTAACACCGCAGATAGCTCCGACAGACCTTCCGAGCCGCATCTTCGAACTGGGTCTGGATCGCACTCGGAGC
>DCLA01000104.1 GCA_002320815.1 Myxococcales bacterium UBA1660 | reverse complement strand
CAAGCCCGCCAAGGCCACGAAGAAAGCCAAGCCCGCGAAGAAGGCCAAGCCCGCCAAGAAGAAGTCGGCGAAGAAGAAGTAGTCCCCTCGCGGGACCCTTCGCGCGCTCGGCTCAGCCGAGCGCGAAGAGCATCAGCGGGACCAAGAGGCCCATGACGAGGAAGGCTACGGCGGTGTATCCGACGATGGCCTTGGCCTCGAGGCCCATGATCCCGAGGAGCGGCAACGCCCAAAAGGGCTGCAGCGTGTTGGTCCAGGCGTCGCCGTAGGCAAAGGCCATCACCGTCGTGCCCGGCGCCACGCCGAGGGCGTCGCCCGCGCCGAGCAAGATCTCGCCCTGGACCGCCCATTGGCCCCCGCCCGAGGGGACCAGCAGGTTCACCACCCCGGCGGACAGGAACGCGAGCGCCGGAAAGGTCTCCGCGGTGGCCAGACCCACCAGGGCCTCGCTGATCCAGCCGATGAGCCCCGAGGCCTTCATCAGGCCCAAGATCCCGAAATAGAACGGGAACTGCAGGATGATGGCGCCGGCCCCGCGGGCCCCGTCGGTGACCGCCTCGGCGTAGCGCCGGAGGCTCCCTTGGAGAGCCATCCCCACGAAGAGGAAGATCAGGTTCACCAGGTCCAGGTCGAGGGCCATGCGCTCGGTGGCCCAGGCGCCGAGCACCAGCGCCAGGCCCCCCGAGCCCAGGGCGAGCCCCACCCAGCGTGACGATTCGACCCGGAAGCCTTTGGGCGATGGGGGCTCCGCCGCGAGGGGCGCCAGCGCCTCCGGGTCGGGCGCCACCCGTGCGGCCTCCGGAGGTACGAGGGCGGCGAAGAGCGACGGCAGGACGACGCAGAGGGTCCCGGTGATGGCCAGGTTCAGCGGCGAAAAGAGGGTCTCGGCGACGGGCACCACCCCGCCCGGATGCGTGGTGACCAAGGGGGCCGCGAAGTGGCCTGCTTCCGCGACCTTGAGGGGCGCCGAACCGCTGAGCCCGCCGTGCCACACGGCGAAGCCCCCGTAGGCGGCCGCCCCGAGCAGGGGGTAGTGGAGCTTCCCCTCGGGGCCCGCGCTGCGTCCGATTTCGCGGGCCAGGAACGCGCCGACGATGGCGCCGAGCCCCCAGTGGACGATGGACGCCAGGCACGCCACCAGAGAGACCACGAAGGCCGCCCTCCCCGGTCCGCGAACGCGCCGGGCCAGAGCCCGCACCCCCCGCTGCACGGGGGGGCTGAGCGCCAGGGCGTGACCGGTGACCAGGACCAGGCACATCTGGAGCGCGAAGGCGAACCCGCCCGCGGAGGCGAAGCCCGAGACCCAGCCTTCGGCCAGGGTCCAGCCAATCGCCTCCGACCCGCCGCTGGCCAGGTGGCCGGCGCCGATGGCGGCCACGACCAGGGTGAGGCCCAGCGCCAGGACGAAGGGGTCCGGCACGACCTTGGCCGCGAACGCGCTGAGCCGCGCCCCCAGCGCGGCCAGCGGCTGTCCCCCCGCCGGGCTCACGCCCGCTCGTCGAGGGCGCGGTGGATCTGCGCCACCACCTCGTCGGGGTCCGACCCGAGCTCCACCGGGTGGTTGGCCAGGGGCGCCTCGAAGGGGAGCTCTCCGGCGTGGTAGGCGGCCTTGAACTCGGTGAACTTGAGGCCGTGGGCGGTCGAGATGACCACCACCCGCTGGCCATCCTCGATGGTCCCGGCGTGGCGGAGCTTCTCCAAGCACGCCAGGGCGACCCCGGTGTGCGGGCAGTTGAACATGCCCGTCCGGTCGGCGCGGGCGGCGGCGTCGGCGAGCTCGGACTCACTGGCCTGCTCCACGATGCCCCGACAGCGAACCAGCGCCCGGACCGCCTTGGGCAAAGACACCGGGTCCCCGATGCGGATGGCCGACGCCAAGGTCGCCTCGGCCTGCATGGGCTGGAAGTCGGACATCGCCAGGTCCCGCTGCTCGGCCGCGGCCTTCTGGTAGGCGCGGTAGAGGGGGTTGGCCTTCTCCGCCTGGCAGCACACGAGGCGGGGCAGGCGCGCGATGAGCCCCACCTCGAGCATCTCGATGAAGCCCTTGGCGATGGCCGACACGTTGCCGAGGTTGCCGCCGGGCACGAGGACCCAGTCGGGGACCTCCCAGTCGAACTGCTGCACGATCTCGAAGCTGATCGTCTTCTGGCCCTCGACCCGGAGGCTGTTCATCGAGTTGGCCAGGTAGAGCGTGGGGTCCTCGGTGAGGCGTTGGACCACCCGCATGCAACCGTCGAAGTCGGTGTCCAGCGCGCAGACCAGGGCGCCGTTGGCGATGGGCTGGACCAGCTGGGCGGCGGTGATCTTGCCCTTGGGCAGGAGCACCACGACCGGGATGGCCGCAGCGGCCCCGTAGGCCGCGAGGGCTGCCGAGGTGTCGCCGGTGGACGCGCAGGCCACCGCGCGGATGGGCTTCCCCTCGGCGATCATCTGCTTCACCGAAGAGACCAACACGGTCATCCCCAGGTCCTTGAAGGAGCCGGTGTGGCTGGTACCGCACTGCTTCACCCAGAGGTCGCCCAGGTTCAGGTGCTCCTTGCCGTAGCGCTCGGCCCAAAAGAGGTTGGTGTTCCCCTCGTAGAGGGACACCACGTTGGACGCCTCGACGTGGGGCTGGACCCACTCGTGCTTGGCCCAGACGCCGCTGCCGTAGGGCCACCGCGACCGGCCGTAGCGCTCGTCGAAGGTGCGCATCCAGGCGGCGGGGCTCCGGGAGCGGAGCGCCTCCATGTCGTGCACCACCTCCAGGAGGCCGCCCGACTGGGACCGGTAGATCACCTCGCCGAGGGAGTATCGCTCGCTCTCGTCGTCGACGGCTTGGAACCACGCGCGCGGTCGCATGGTCCGGTTGTTAGCACAAAGGGCCTCGACCCGGGGGTCAGGGGCAGGCGTCGGCGAAGGTCTGGTCGAGGAGCGCGTCGATGGTGCCGCTGAGGGTCAGCGGCGACCGGAGCCCGGTGCAGTCGTAGAGCTGCGCGGCGTCCACGTTCAGGGTGGTCGCGTTGCCGGCGGCGGTGAGGTCGAAGGCGTCGAGGCGCACGATGCCGCTGGAGGTGGCGCAGCTACCGTTGTTGGCGAACGAGGTCCCGTCGGCGTCGTTGAAAGCGACGCCCACCTCCAGCGCGGAGGCGACGCTGAGGCTCGAGCCGGTCAGGGCCGTGTCGGGGACGCTGACTCGGAGCTGCCGGGTCCCGCCCGCGCCGCAGCTCGGGTCTTCGGTGAGCACGACCTCGAGGACCCCCGAGCAGTCGGCGCGGTAGCGCGCGTAGGCGCTCGCGGGCGCGAACTCCTGGACCGGGTCGTCGAAGGTGAGCGCGTTGGTGGCGCCGGACCCGTCGACCACGGTGCAGGTGTCGGCCACCGCGCCGTCGAGCGAGCCATCGACCGCGGCGTCCATGCCGCCGTCGGGTCGGGTCTCGGTCGCGGTCCCGGGCGTGGTGCCCATCAGGTCGTCGGCATACCCCGGCAGCGGGTCGTCGGCGCAGCCCGCCGCGGCGAGGAGCAGTCCGAAGGACAGGAAGGTCACGCGCATGAGCTACACCCTACGGCCAGTCCGCCCCCAAGGGTAGTTCCGGACCCCGTGCCTCGGAGCCCCGCAATCAGCGCAAGCCCCAGCGACGGCGGGCGAAGAGCTCGACGGCCAGCAGACCCAGCGCGAGGAGGAGGGCCAGGGTGCCCCCCAGGGGCCGGGTCTCGCGCGTTCCCGCCGAGCGCCGCCGGGTGGTGTCGAACGCGTCCAGCGCCGGGAGGCCGGCGCCCGAGGCCACGTACCGACCGCCCGTCGCCTCCGCGAGCCGCTGGAGTCGCTCGGGGTCGGGCCGGGGGTCGGCGAGCTCGTCGCCGCCGGCCTCGACCACGAAGGGCTCGAGCGCCAGGGGCTCCGCCTCGCCCTCGAGGCGCGCCACGACCCGATGGGCGCCCGGTTCCAGGGGGGCACGTAGGACGGCCTCGATCTCGCCGGTGGCGGAGGGACGCACGGGGGCGGCAGCCACCACCTCGTCGTCGGCCGTGACCACTTCGACCCGCGCCGCCCCCGGGATCGGGCGGTAGCTGCGGTCCCGGAGCCAACCGCCGATGCTCACCCGGCCTCCCGGGCCGTAGCGCTCGCGATCCGTGGTGATTCGCGCGGGATCCAGCGAGGGGTCGCGCGCCAACCAGCGCAGGGTGCGGTCCCAGAAGCGCTCGTGGCCCGACCCGTCACCCTCCGCGCCAGCGGTGGTCATGCCCCACCGCCACGTGGTGTCCACGCCGAGCGCCAAGACGCGCCCCTCGCCGCTCTCGGCGACGGTCAGGAGGGGCAACGCGCCGCCTTCGACCCGCGCCCGGGGGTGCTCGAGGAGGACCTGAGCGCCCTCCCGCCGACCCCGGATTCGGTTGGCCCCTTCGAGGGGCGCGAGCCGGGCCCAGAGCTCCGCGCTCGCCGTGGCGTCGGGCGAGAGGGCGACCAGAGGGTGCCGCGCCAGCTCGGGCACGACGGCGGGTTGGAAGCGCCCGTCGACGAAGAGCTCCCCGGGTGGACTGGTCGCCGGGCGCAGCTCCACCGGGAGGATCTCGGCGATGGGCGTGTCGGCGTAGCCGCCGGCGCCGAACGACCGCTCGCCGCCGATCATGGCGAACGACCCGCCGCGGCGGACGTAGTCGCGGATGCGCGGGAGGTACGAAGCCATCTGGTAGGGCCCGAAGTCGAAGTCCTGGAAGAGGAGGACGTCGAAGCTGCCCAGATGCTCCCGGAAGAGCTCGTCGGTGGGGAAGGGGATCAACGCCAGCTCGTCCGGGTTGGCCATCGTGAGGTCGCTGGTGGTCCGGAGGATGAAGAACGAGATGAGATCGATGGAGGGGTCGGCCTCCAGGAAGGAGCGGAGGAAGCGCACGTCCCAGGTGGGGTGCCCGGCGACCAGGAGGACGCGAAGTCGATCCCGACTGACCCGGACCAGGAAGCTCCGCTCGTTGTTCTCGGGGACCGCGTCGTCGGCCGCTCGGGGGATCCGCACGTGGTAGACGGCGCGGCCCAGCCGGCGTGGCGAGAACGAGAGGGTGACCTCCGCCTCCGAGTCGGCTTCGACCTCCACGAGGGCCTCGCGGATCACCGCGCCCTCGTGGACGAGGCTGACCGGGATGGTTCCCCCCTCCCCCAGCGCGCGGACGACCACCCGGACCTGAGCGTCACCGCGCAAGAAGGCGACGGGGTCCGCTTGGAGCTCGGCGATGGCGTCGTCGCGGAGGTCCCGGTCGCCGCCGACCGAGACCGCATGGACCTTGAGCCCGTCGAGGTCGGGGAGGCGCTCGGACTCCCGAGAGGCGCCGTCGCCGACCACGATGACCGCCCCCAGGTCGTCGTCGCCGGCGAGCTCTTCGAGCGCGGCGGCCAGGCCGCTCTCGTCGTCCCGGGGCGCGAACTCCGAGACGTCGGCCCAGTCGAGGGGCGCCAGCGTGCTCCCGAAGCGGAAGAGCTCCGGCTGGCGCTCGCCGCGCCCCAGCCCCTCGAGGGCCGCCCGGGCTTCGTCCCAGCGGCTGGCCCCATCCCGGGCGATGGTCATGCTGCGCGAGCCGTCGACCAGGACCGCGAGCCGCCCCTGGACCTCCTCCACCTCTTCGCGAACGAGCCGAGGCTGCACCGCGCACAGCCAGGCCATCACGGCGGTCGAGAGCCGGAGCGCCCGGAGGGACACCCGTCGACGCGCGGGCAGAGCCCGCGTCTCCCAGAACCCCCACGCCACCAACCCGCCGAACGCGAGGAGGAGCACGACGGCGACCGGGAGCCCCCCGGGGACTGCGAAGGAGAGCCCGTCCATCAGGGACGGCCGCCGCGGCGGCGCATCAGATAGGGCGCGTGGACCTGGTCGTCCTTGTAGTCCAGGCAGAGCGCGTACATCACCAGGTTCACGCCCAGCCGGATGGCCTGCTCCCGCTGCGCTTCGCCCCCGGGCACCACCGGGTGGGTCCAGGTCCCGAGGTCGTCCCGGGCCCAGGCGCCCCCGAGGTCGTGGCGGCTGTAGACCACCGCGAGGCGATCGCCCCGGGTGATCCCCTCGAGCCGCGGCTGTCCACGGACTCGGCCGACGGGCACGTCGACCAGATAGAACGACCGGTAGAGCGTGTGGTCCGACGGAACCGGGCGCAGCGGGTCCCGGGGGAGCGCGCGGCGAAGGAGCCGCCGGATGGACTCGTCGAAGCCATCGCTGGCGCCGCCGGTGGCGTCGTCCACGAGGAGGAACCCGCCGAGCTCGAGGAAGCGGCGCAGGCCGACGACCTCGGCCTCCGACAGCGGATCGAAGGCGCGGTCGCCGGCGAGCTGCAGGAGCGGAGTCTCGAAGAGGGTCGGGTCGTCGAGCCGGGCGGCGCGAGGGCGCAGACGGGTCTCGATGCTGGTCCGCTTGCGGACCTCCCAGGCCAAGCGACGCCGAGCGGTCGCGTGGGGCTCGGTCCGGTCGGCGAGGCGCACTCCCCGGATCTCCACGTGGGTGCCCTCCCCCAAGGCTGCTGCCGGGGCGGTGCCGCCCAACACCGCCAGGACCAGGCAGGCCGAGGCCGAGGCGAGGCAGAGGGCGTGGACGACGCGCATCCCACCGGTGATAGCGCCTCGCCCTCGGGAGCGCGAGTCAGCTCTCGCGCAGGGGTCGCGCCGCCGAGGGGGATCGCCCCTGATCCGCGGTGAGCTCGGTCGATACGAGGTGCCGAAGGAGATCCGTCTCGGTCACCAGCCCGACGATCTCGCCAGCCGGGTCCACCACCGGCACGCAGCCGAAGCCGCCGTCGAGCATCGCGCGCGCTGCGTCGCCGACGGTCGCCGCCATGGTCACGGTCGCGGGCTCGGGGGTCATCACGGCGGCGACGAAGGTCTCGCGCAGTCGCTGTCCGTCCCCGCGGAGGGCCCGCATCGGGTCCAAGTCCGAACCCGAATGCCGCAGGATGTCCCGCTGGGAGATCATCCCGACGACGCGACGACCGTCGACCACCGGCAAGTGCCGGAAGGGCCACTCGGAGAAGAGGGCCTTCGCTCGGGCGAGGCCGTCCTCGATGGACAGGGTGAGGACCTCGCGGGTCATCAGGGTTCCGACGTTCGTCATGCGCACACCTCCGACGTCCCAGGGAGCAAGCCGCGGACCAACGCGGAAGCCCAGCGCGGGCGCGCCCCGGGCGCCCGCGTCGCGCAGGCCTGGCGCCGAGCGCGCGCCCCCACGCAACGGCTGCGCGGCGCCGGATTGACGGGACGCACCCCCGGTGGTTGGCTGCGCCGGGTGATCGCCCGACGTCGCCTCTTCCTCGCTGCCCTGATCGCCGCTGGCGGCTGCACCGAGGAGCCGCCGGAGGTGGTGGAGACGGTCGACGTGCGCGGCGAGGCTCCGCAGGAGCCCGGGGAGGCCCCCGCGGAAGAGCCCGGGCAGCCCGGAGAACCCCGGGAGCTCATCACCCGGAGCCGGCCCCTCATGGGCACGGTCTTCATCATCAAGGTCGACGCCACCGAGGAGGTCGCCGGCCCGGCCCTCGACGCCGCCTTCGACGAGATCGAGCGGCTCGAGGACGTGCTGAGCGAGTGGCGGAGCGACTCGGAGATCTCGCGGATCAACCAGAACGCCGGGGTCCGCCCGGTGGCCGTCGGCGAGGACGTCTTCCGGGTGGTGAAGGCCGGCGTGGACGTGTCCCGATGGAGCCAGGGCGCCTTCGACCTGAGCTGGGCGGCGCTCCGGGGGCTCTACGACTTCCGCCCCGGGCGCCAGCGGGTGCCCGACCGCCGAGAGGTTCGTCCCCGGCTCCGACTCATCGACTACCGGAAGATCCAGATCGACGAGGACGCCCGGACGGTCTTCCTCGAGACCGAGGGGATGGCCATCGGGACCGGGGGCATCGGCAAGGGCTACGCCCTCGACAGGGCGGGCGCCATCCTGCGGGAGGCGGGGATCGAGAGCTACATGCTCTTCGGCGGCGGCCAGGTGCAGGTGCACGGGATGCGCGGCGACCGGCCCTGGCGGGTGGGGATCCAGCACCCCCGGAACGAGAGCACCTACTTCGCCTTCCTCGAGAGCGAGGGCGGCTCGATCAGCACCTCGGGCGACTACGAGCGGGTCTACGTGGACCCGACCGGCAAGCGCTGGCACCACATCCTGGACCCCCGCACCGGGCTGCCCGTCGACCGGACGATGTCGGTGACGATGGTGGCCGCCGAGGGCCTGTATGCGGACGCGCTCAGCACCGCGAGCTTCGTCCTGGGTCCGCAGCGGGCCCTCCGCATGCTCGCCCGCATCCAGGACGAGGTCGGCGCCGAGGCCGTCATCGTGGGCGGGGACTGCCGAGTCCACGCCACCGAGGGCACCGCCGAGGCGCTCCAGTGGCGCGTCGAGCTGGACGGCCGGAACACCCTCCCCGACTGCCGCTGAGGGAAGCGTCACCGGGCTGGGCCCGGCCCAATTGGAAACGGGCGACCCCTCCCGGCGCCGCCCGCTCCTCGAAACCGCTCGTCCTCAGGGGACGGTGCGGTCCGCCTCGCCCACCCAGATCTGTGACGGGCGGAAGATGCGGTTGTCCTGGAGCTGCTCCAGGAGGTGGGCGAGCCACCCGGCGACGCGCGCGATGGCGAAGACCGGCGTGAAGAGATCGATGGGGATACCCATCTTCTCGTAGACGATACCGGAGTAGAAATCGACGTTCGGGTAGATGCCCTTGTGGCCGACGAGCTGCTCCATCTGCTTCTCGAGCTCGGTCGCCACGCCGTAGATGGGGCTGGAGCCGAACTTCTCGAAGAGCTGGCCGACCAGGCCCTGGAGCACGGTCGCCCGCGGGTCCTTGGCCTTGTAGACCCGGTGCCCGAAGCCCATGATCTTCTCCTTGCGGGCCAGCTTGTCCTCGGCCCAGCGCCGCACGTTCTCGGGCTTGGAGTCGGGGATGGTCTCGAGGAGGGAGAGCACGCGCTCGTTGGCGCCGCCGTGGAGCGGACCGGCGAGGGACCCGATGGCGCTGGCCACCGCCGCGTAGGGGTCGGCCAGGGTCGAGCCGGTGACCCGCGCGGTGAAGGTCGAGGCGTTCATGGAGTGCTCGGCGTGCAGGATGAGCGCGACGTCCATGATCTTGGCGGTCAGCTCGTCCGGCTCCTCGCCGTGCAGCATGTAGAGGAAGTTGGCGGCGTGGCCCAGGTCGGCCCGGGGCTCGATGGGGTTGTCGCCCTGGCGGATGCGGTGCCAGGCGGCGACCACCGTCGGCAGCTTGGCCACGAGGCGCACGGCGCTGAGCCGACGGAACTCGAGGTCCTCGACGTGATCACCGGGATAGAACATGCCCATCGACGCGACGGCGGCCGTGAGCGCGTCCATCGGGTGGCCGCGCTCCGGGAGGTTCTTCAGGACGTCGATGATCCGGAACTTCAGCGAGCGCTCCCGCGCGAGCTCGGCCTCGAAGGCCTTCAGCTCGTCGTCGGTGGCGAACTCACCGAAGAGGAGCATGTAGGCGACCTGCTCATAGGTGCACTTCTCCGCGAGCTGCTCGATGGGGTAGCCGCGGTACTGGAGCTTACCTTCGGCGCCGTTGATGAGACAGACGCTCGAACGGGCCGCGGGGACGCCGGCGAGGCCGGGGACGTATTCGGGCTTATCGGCCATGGATGACTGCTTCTCTCCTCGAAGACGGCGCGAGGGGGGCGCGCCGGGGCGGGTCCATAGCACGATCTGGCGCCGAGGATCGACCCCTCGATCAGCCGAGGCGAGCGGGGCTCGCGCCGAGGGCGAGGGGAGCGAGCACGGCGGCGAGGGGATCCCGCAGGGTCAGGTGGGCGGAGAGGCCGCGCGCGACCGTGGCCTGAGCCGGTCCCGGGACCCCGCCATCCACCCGCACGACGCGGCCGGCTCGAAGCGCCCGGGCCGCGCCGGCGCCGATGGCCAGGCCGACCGGAGCGCGCTCTTCGGCGAAGATGGCCGGCACCAGCCCGTCTTCCGGTGCCCGCACCTCGACCCCGGGCCCGAGCTCGGGCGGGAGCTCCAGCCGAGCCACCGCGCCGACCGAGGCCAGCAGGACCGGCGTCGTCACTCCGGCGGTCCGCAGCGCCGCGAGGAGCTCCCGGTCACGGGCGCCGCCCCGGACGTCGAAGAACACCGTCCACCCCGGCGCCGGCTCGCCCGGTCCGCGCTCGGACCGCGGCGACGGCTCCGCGGGCTCCGACCCGACGATGCGGAGGCGCCTCACCGGCCGATGAGCGCGACGGAGCGGCTCGCGCCGACCCGACTCGCCCCGGCGTCGATCATCGCCTTGGCGGTCGCGAAGTCGCGGATCCCGCCCGAGGCCTTCACCCCGACGTCGGCGCCCACGACCGAGCGCATGAGCTGGATGTCCTCCACCGTCGCCCCGCCCTTCCCGAAGCCGGTGGAGGTCTTCACGTAGCCCGCCCCCGCGGCCACCGAGAGCGCGCAGGCGACGGCCTTCTCGCGCTCGTCGAGCTCGCAGGTCTCCAGGATGACCTTCACCAGACGACCGGACGCGGCCTCGACGACCGCGCGGATGTCCTGCTCCACCTCGCGGTAGGCCCCCGCCTTGAGCGCGCCGAGGCTGATCACCATGTCGAGCTCGTCCGCGCCGTCGCCGGTCGCCGCCGCCGCTTCGGCGGCCTTCGCCGCGGTGCTCGCGTCGCCGTGGGGGAAGCCCACCACGCAGCAGACCGCGACCGGGCTGCCCTGGAGCCGATGCCGGGCCTCGGCCACCCAGCGGCTGGCCACGCAGACCGCGGCGAACCCATGCTCGGCCGCCTCGGCGCAGAGGGTGGCGACCTCCGCGCGCCGCGCGTCGGGCCGCAGGAGCGTGTGGTCGATGTACGGGGCGAGGTCGGCGGGCTCTTCGACCCGGCGAACGGCGTCGGTCCGGGGAGACTCGGGGGTGTCGGCCATGGCGCGGAGGGTAAGCACACCGGGGCGCTCGCGGAAACCCTCGCGAGCAGCCTCCCGGCGGGCTACATCGTGAGGGATGACCGCCGAGCACGCGCCCGCGCCCGCGACCGAGCCCCCGCGGCCGCGAGCGCCGGCCCCGGGGGGCGAGGACCCTCGACGCCGGGTGCATCGCCAGCTGCGGACACTTCGCCTGGGCGTCGGTCTGGTGTTCACGGTGCGCGCGCTCGTGCTGGCCGCCGGCGCGGGCGGCCTGACCTTCGCTCTGGGAGCGCTGAGCACCGGCGCGGTCGCGGCGATGCCCTGGGCGGTGACCGTCTGGACCGTCGTGGGGCTGGCCGCCGGCGCCGCGCTGGGCTGGGCGCTGTGGCCCGCCCGCCGCTTCCGCGGGGACGGCGTCACCCGACTCTTCGGCGCGGTGAGTCCGAGCCTGGTCTCCGCCACCCGCAGCGTGGTCGAGCTGGCCAACGACCGGCGCGCCGCGAGCGAGCTCGTCGCCGCCCATGCCGCGGGGGTGGCCGATGCGCTCGCGGGCGTGCGCCCGCACCGACTGTGGCCCTGGCGCGTCCTGCGGAGCCCGAGCGTGCTCCTGGCCGTCGCGGCGCTCTCGGCCGCCGCGGCGGTGGGCACCGTCGACCGAGCACGCTCCGGCGCCTACGCCCTGGCCCACCCCGGCGCGCGCGCCGAGGGCGTATCGGTCGCCAGCGTCGTCGGGGAGACCCGGGCGGCCCTCCACTTCCCGGCGTACATGCGCCGCCCCGACGGCCGACAGGCTCCGGTCGACCGACTCGAGGCGCCGGTCGGGACCGCCGTACGCTTCGCCTTCCGGCCCCGGCTCGCCATCACCTCGGCC
Organism: Myxococcales bacterium UBA1660; assembly: GCA_002320815.1. GTDB lineage: Bacteria > Myxococcota_A > Polyangia > Polyangiales > Houyiibacteriaceae > UBA1660. The sequence continues at coordinate 18,763 of DCLA01000104.1, read as the reverse complement.
ACCCTCGCCGCGCCGGAGCACTCGGCGACCTTCACCCCGGGCGAGGAGGGCTGGTGGGAGGCCGAGTTCGTCGTCCGCGCGAGCGGCCCCCTGCGCCTGGAGGTCGTCGACGAGAGCGGCAAGCGCCTCCGCGACGCGGACCGGCGGCAGGTGGTGGCCGTCCCGGACGAGGCGCCGGTAGTCGAGCTCGACGCCCCCGACGAGACGGTCCCCGTAGGTCTCGCCGAGCCCCTGCCGCTCGCCTACGACGCGCGGGACGCCACCGGCGTGGTGCAGATCGACCTGTGCGTCCGGACCCCCGGGGGCGCCGTCGAGCGGCGCAGCCTGGACACCTTCGCCGACCCGGTCCTCGCCCACCACGGCCGCACCCGCCTCGCGCCGGTCGAACTCGCCGCGCGGCCCGGGGACCACATCACCCTCTGGGTCGAGGCCTTCGACTCCGACGACGTCAGCGGTCCCAACGTGGGGCGCTCGGCCGAGCACACCTACGTGGTGGAGTCCGAGGCGACGCGTCGCGAAGCCCTCGCCGCCGACCTGGACTCCGTGCTCGACGCGGGGGTGCACACGCTGGCCGACCGTCTGGAGCATCCCGTGCCCGACGCGAGCGAGGCCGCGGTGCAGCGGGACGAGATGCTCGGGACCTCCACCGACCGCTACCTGAGCGGGCTGGACCTCTTGGCCCACAGCGACGTCGAGACCTTCGACGCGTCGGTGCTCGGGGCCATGCACCGGCGGGCGGCCCGGGCCCGGGCCGCGGAGCATCAGGCGGTGGGCGGCGGCGGAAGCCGCCAACGCGCAGACGAGGTGGTGGTCGCGCTCCTCGAAGAGCAGGTGCTCTTCCTCTCCGACCTGGTCGGCCGCACGCGGCTGGACGACGCGGCCGCCCTCGCTCGGGAGCTGGAGGCGCTGCGCCGAGAGATGCGCTCGCTCCTGTCCGAGCTCCGGCGGACCGATTCGCCCGAGGCCCGCGAGGCGCTGCTGGCCGCCCTCGCCCGCGCCCAGGCGCGGCTGGCCGAGTTGGAGGCGCGCATCGCCAGCATGGGGGAGTCGGTGCCGCAGGAGTTCCTGAACCTGGACTCGCTCCAGACCCCCGAGGCCCGGGACTCGCTCGGGGACCTCCGCAGCGCGCTGGAGGCCGGCGACCTGGACGCCGCCGACCGGGCGTTGACCGCCCTGGAACAACAGATCGACGCCCTCGCCAAGAGCCTCGGCTCGGCCGAGGAGTCCTTCGGCGAAGCCCGCTTCGGTCCCCGTCAGCGGGCGATGGCCGAAGCGCTGGACCAGCTCGCGGGCCTCGAGGCGGAGCAGCGGCAGCTTGCCGAGCGCACCGAGGGCGTACGCCGGGAAGCCGCCCAGCGCGCTCTGGGCGCCGCGGGCGCCGAGGCCCGCGAGGCCGCCCGAGCGGTGGCCCAGACCGCGCGGGAAGCCGCGGAGCGGTTGGGACTCATGCGCCGCGACGCGCTGGCCCCCAGCGACGAGGAGAACCTCGACCGCGCTCGCCAGCGCCTCCGCGACACGGCCGCCGCCCTCGAGAGCGGTGACCTCGGGGAGGCCCGGCGCATGGCCGCCGAAGCGGAGGCGGACACGGAACGCCTCGCGCGCGACCTGGAGATCTCGGCCATGATGTTCTCCGGCCGGGACGGACGGGTCGCCGAGGCGGCCCAGCAGGCCCGGCAAGCGAGCCGTTCGGTCGGGGGGATCGGGCGCCAGCTCGACGACGCCCTCCCGCGGGTGGCCGACTTCGTGGAGGAGGACCGCGGCCAGCAACTCGAGGCCGACGCCGAGCGGCAGACCCGGGCCGGAGACGTCGCCCGGGACCTCGGCGAGCGCTTCGCCGCGGAGCCCGACGGGGCCCCGCTGAGCCCGGAAGGGGCGGAGGCGATGGAGCGTGCGGCCGAATCGATGGCCGAGGCCCGCGAGGCGCTCCGGCAGGGCGATCCCCTCGCCGCCTCCCGGAGCCAACAGGAGGCGGCGCGGGAGCTGACCGAGCTGCGGGAGAAGCTGGAGCGTCAGTCCCAGTCCCCCTCGGGCGAGGGCGGCGGCGGCGAAGGAGGCGACGCCCAGCCCGACATGCGACGGCGGGTGCGCATCCCCGAGGCCGACGAAGACGCCGCAGCGGCCCAGCGGCGGCGGCGGATCCTGGACGCGATGCGCGGGCAGACGCCCGCCGGCTACGAAGACGCGGTCCGCCGCTACTACGAGGAGCTGCTCCGATGAGGCTCGGCGCGCTCACGCTGCTGGGGCTCCTGGCCGGCGCCGCGACCGCCGCGGCCCAGGCTCCCGCCCGGGACCTGGCTCGCACCGAGCTGGCCGTCGCCGAGCTGCGGCTGGAGGACGCCGAAGCGATCCTCGAGGACCTCTACCGCGACCACCCGTCGGACGCGGACGTGCTGCGCCAGCTCGCCCTGGTCCGCTTCCACCGCGGCGACTACCCCGGCGCGACCCGCGCCATGGAGCGAAGCCTGAGCGAGCGGCCCCGACCGGCCGGCGAGCGGCCGATGCTCCTCGAGCTGATGCGAGCGACCGCCGAAGCCACCGACGGCTACGTGCAGTCCGTCGCCGCCGGCGGCCGATACGTCGTGCGCTACGCCCCCGGCCGCGACGAGGCGCTCGTCCCCTATGCGATCCAGGCCCTCGCTCGCATGGACCGAGCCCTCCAGGAGGAGCTCGGCTACCGGCACCCCGGGCCCATCCGGTTGGAGATCCACGCCAACGCCGAAGAGCTCGCCCGGGTCTCCACCCTGACGGTCGAAGACATTCAGCGCACCGGCACCATCGCCCTCTGCAAGTGGGACCGGCTGATGGTCACGTCGCCCCGCGCCCTGCTCCGGGGATACCCCTGGATGGACACCATCGCCCACGAGATGGTGCACCTCTACCTGGCGCGGATGAGCCAGGATCGCGCTCCCGTCTGGGTGCAGGAGGGCGTCGCCAAGCTCCTCGAACGCCGCTGGCGCAAGCGGGTCGCCCGGGCCCATCTCACGCCCTCCGTCCAGGGTCTGGTCGACCGCGCCCTGGCGGACGACGCCCTGATCCCCTTCGAGCGGCTCCATCCATCCATCGCGCTCTTGCCCAGCCAGGAGGACGCCGCCCTGGCGTTCGCGCAGGTCTCCACGTTCCTCGAGGCCTACGTGGCCGACCACGGGCGCGACGCCCTCCGCGACGGCATCGCCCGGATGCGCCGGGGCGAGGATGCCCGGGACGCGCTGGCCGCGGCCGCCGAGGTCACCTTCGCGACGCTCGAGGGCCGGTGGCGGGACACCCTCGCGCGCCGGGGGGACGACGCCGCCCCCGCCTTCCGGGACATGCAGTTCCAGGAAGCCGGCGGCGAGACCGACGACGCCGAGCTCGCCGAGGTCCGCGCCGAGGGCCGGCGCGCCGTCCGGCTCGGCGACCTGCTCTGGGCCCGGGGCCGCTACGCGGCGGCCGCTCGGGAGTACGGGCAGGCCCTCGAGGCCGCTCCCGAGGATCCCGTGATCGCCACCCGCTTGGCCCGCGCCGCCCTGGCCGCGGGCGACGCGGCCGGCGCCGAGGAGGCCATCCGCGGTGTCGTGGAGCGCTACCCCGAGCACGCCCCGGCGCGCGCCCTCCTCGGCTCCGTGCTGCGGGCCCGGGGCGCGAGGACCGAGGCCCGCCACCAGGCGCGCCTGGCCATCGCCATCAACCCCTTCGACCCCCGTCCCCACTGCGACCTCGCCGAGGTGGGTCGCACCGAGGAGGCCCGCCGGGCCGAGGCCGGCCGCTGCCAGGCTCTGGGCGGCGCCCCCCGCCCCTAGCCGCGCGTGAAACACTCCCGTGCAACAGCGAAACCCTTGGCATCTACGGGCGATGGACGCTAGACCGTTGAAGTGAGCGACGAAGCCGCAGCGCGGGTGATCCCGGCGGTCCGGAGGGCCCCCACGGATGTCGAGCGGGTGGAGGCCCTGGGGGCAGCCCGGGAGGCGATCCTGGAGCAGGTCGGCCGCCGCATCGTGGGCCAGCGCGACGTGGTCGAGCTCCTGCTCGTCGCCCTCTTCGCCCGGGGCCACGGCCTCTTCGTGGGCGTCCCGGGCTTGGCCAAGACCCTGCTGATCCAGACCCTCGCCGAGGTCCTGGGCCTCGACAGCAAGCGCATCCAGTTCACGCCCGATCTGATGCCCGCGGACATCACCGGCACCGACGTCCTCGAGGAGGACACCGCGACGGGGACCCGGTCGTTCCGCTTCGTCCCCGGCCCGGTCTTCACCAACATCCTCCTCGCGGACGAGATCAACCGGACCCCGCCGAAGACCCAGGCGGCGCTGCTGCAGGCCATGGCCGAGGGTCAGGTCACCGCGGGCGGCCGGACCTATCCCCTCGAGGCGCCCTACCTGGTCTTCGCGACCCAGAACCCCATCGAGCAGGAGGGCACCTACCCCCTGCCCGAGGCTCAGCTCGACCGCTTCCTCTTCCAGATCGACGTGCCCTACCCGACGGCCGAAGAAGAGGTGGCCATCGTCCAGCGGACGACGGCTCCGGTCGAAGAAGCGCCGGAGCGCGTCCTGGAGCGGGAGGCGATCCTGGAGCTCCAGGAGTTGGTCCCGCGGATCCCGTGCGCCGACCACGTGGTCCGCCACGCGGTCGCCCTCGTCCGCGCCAGCCGCCCCGGCGAAGGCGCCGCGAAGCTGGCGCGCGAGTACCTCGCCTTCGGCGCCGGCCCCCGCGCGAGCCAATCCCTCATCCTCGGTGCCAAGGCCCGGGCCGCGCTCCAAGGGCGCTTCGCCGCCGAGGTCGAAGACGTGCGGGCCCTGGCCATCCCAGTGCTCCGGCACCGGCTCGTGCCCAGTTTCCGCGCCGAAGCCGAGGGCATCGACGCGGACAGCGTGGCCCGCGCGCTCCTCGACGAGATCGCGCCCTAGGCCCGGTCGGTGGTGAAGGAGCCCGAGAGCCTCGGCTTCGCGGCCCGGACCGCCGAGACGGCGCGGCGCGTCGCCGCGCTCAAGGTCCGGACCACCCAGGCGGTCCAGGGGCTCCTGGGCGGGATGCACCGCAGCCCGCACCGGGGGGCCAGCGTGGTCTTCGTGGAGCACCGCGCCTACCGCCCCGGTGACGACCTTCGGCTCTTGGACTGGCGGGCCTTCGCGCGGACCGACCGGCACGCGGTCAAGCGCTTCGAGCAGGAGACCCAGCTCCGCGCGTCCCTGCTCCTGGACCGCTCGGCGTCGATGGCCTGGCGCGGCTTCGCCGACACCGGGCCCTCGAAGCACGACCACGCGGCGACCCTCCTGGGCGCGCTCGCCTACGTCCTGCATCGCCAGGGAGACGCCGTCGCCGCGATGGGCTTCGGGGCCACGATCCACACCGACGCCCTCGGCCACGGAACCCGCCCGAGCCACCTGGAAGGCGTCCTCCAGCTCCTCGCTCGAGCCCCCGCCGACGAGGAAGCCACCGCCCTGGACGATTGCCTGCGCGAGGCCGCCCACCGGACGAAGCGCCGGGGCGTGGTCGTCGTCGCCAGCGACCTGTTGGACGAGCGCATCGGCCCCGCGCACGAGGACGGCCCGCCGGTCCTCCGCAGCCTGACCGCGCTCACGGCCCGGGGGCACGACGTGCTGGTCCTCCACGTGCTCCACCCCGACGAGCTCCATCTTCCCGACGTCGGCGCCGCGCGCTTCGTCGATCCCGAGTCGGGGCGTCGCCTGGAGACCGAGGTGGAGAGTGTGCGCGCCGGCTACCAGCGGGAGCTGGGTGCCTTCCTGGAGTCTTGCCGCCGGCGGTGCACCGCCGCGGGAGCGTCCTACTGCCTCGCGCCCGTGGACGAAGCGCCGGAGCACGTGCTGGCGCGAGCGCTCGGCTCCCGGGGAGGCCGCTGATGGGCTTCGCCGCGCCCCTCGCCCTGATCGCGCTGCTCGCCGTCGCCGGTCCCATCGCCGCGCACCTCATGCGCCAGAAGGACCTCCCGGTCCGCCCGCTGCCTACCCTGGCGCTCCTGATGCGCGCCAACGCCGAGAGCCGCCGACGGTTCCGGATCCGCGACCGGGCGCTGCTGGCCCTCCGAGTCCTCACGGTGCTCCTCCTGGCGCTGGCCGCGGCGGCGCCCTTCGTGTGGCGCGAGAGCGTCTTCGCCGATGGTCGCCTGGCCTCCCTGGTGATCGTGATCGACGATTCGTTCTCCGTCGGCGAGGACGGGCTGGACGCGGCGGTGGCGCGCGCCGAGGAGGCCCTCGCCGGGACCGGCGAGGGCAGCGAGCTGAGCTTGGTTCTGGCCGGCGCGCCAGCGCGCCTGGCCGTCGCGCGCACCGAGGACCCGGGCCGGATCCGGCGGGCCCTGCGGGCGCTGCGCACCGGTGCCCGAGGCACCGACCTGGACGGCGCCGCGCGGCTCGCGACCCGTGCGCTCGCGGGGGCCCGGCATCACGGCCGCGTGCTGGTGCTCTCGGACTTCGCCGCCCACGCCCGGGCCGATGCGGTCGACTGGCCCGAAGTGGAGCGGGCCTTCGAGCAGCTCGGCGAGGCGGAGCCGAACCGGGCCGTGACGGCGGCCGTCGCCGCCCCCGATCCCGCCACCGGTCGCGTCTCCATTCGCGCCGACGTCCAGAGCGGGGACCCGATCGCCGTCCGCGTCGAGACGCTCGCGGGCCGGGTCCTCGCCGAGACCGAGGTCGAGCCCGCGGACGGCCGCGCCACCCTCACCACCGAGGTCGTGGCGCCCAGCGACGCCGACGCGCTCCTGGTGCGCCTCGACGGTGACGACGCCCACCCCGGCGACGACGCGCGCCCCGTACTGCTCGACGCAGCCGGCGGGCCCACCGTCCTTCTGGTCGACGGCGACGCCGCCGGCGCCGCCGGTCGTGGCGAAGTCGCCTACCTCTCGCGCGCCCTGGAGGTCCGCCCCGCGGAGGGAGGCCCGCTTCGAGTTCGCACGGTGGACGCCGATGCCCTGGACGCGGGAACCCTCGAAGACGTGGACGTGGTCTTCGTGGCCAATGTCGGCGCCCCTTCCGCCATCGCCGCGCGCGCGCTCCGCGACCATCACGCCGCCGGTGGAGGACTGGTCCTCAGCGTCGGAGACCGCGTCGACTCGCGTGCTTGGCGCGCCCGCCTCGGGGATCTCCTCCCCGCCAGCCTCGGCGGCGAGCTCGCCGGTCCCCGGGACCTCGCGCCCGAGCGGACCGGGGTCGGCGCGGTGGACGGCCTGACCGCGGTCCACGCCAGCCGCATCCTCTCGGCAGATCCGGTGGCCGGGTCCGAGATCCTCGCGCGCTGGAGCGATGGCTCGCCCGCGCTGGTGGTCGGCGAGCGGGTCGCGCTCTGGACCAGCACCTTCGACGAGGCCTGGAGCGACGTCCCCCTCCATCCGGGCTTCGTGGCGCTCACCCACCGACTGGCCCGGGAGCTCTCGGGCCACGCCCACGGTCCGTCCGCGGTCGCGCCCGGCGACTCCCTGAGTCTCCCGCCCGGGACCCGGGTCGAGGACCCGGCCGGCGAGCGCTGGGCCGCGGAGACCTTCGGCCGCACCACCCAGCCCGGGGTCTACCGAATCCTCGACGAATCCGACGCCGTGGTCGGCCGCTTCGTCATCGCGCCGCCCGCCGCGGAGAGCGACCTCTCCGCGGGCTCCGTTCCGGAGGCCGGTGAGCGCGAAGGGGGCCGGGGGGCCTCCCATCGCGCGCCCTTCGGGGTCTGGCTCTACCTGCTCTTCGGCTTGGTGGTGCTCGGCGAGGGCGCCCTGCGCGCCCGGCGCCGGACCTGAGGAGCGCTCAGCGGCGGCGGGCCGCCGCAGTCTCTTCGGAGATGGGGAACGGGCTCAGGCTACGCGCGGGCCCCTGCATGGCGCGCCGGAACATCGAGTAGCGAGCGCCGGGATGCCACATGAGGAAGCCGTCGCCGCCGCCGCGCTTGGCGCCCTGGATCTGTCGGGCGATGAAGAGCGGGTTGAAGCCCTCGGGCCCCGCGCCGCGCGCGAAGGACTGGAGGAAGGGGCGGATGACGGGCTCGGGACCGAGACGCTCCCGGAGCCGAGCCACGCCCGACTCCACGAGGAAGCGCGAGCGGTCCTCGACGTCGAGGTGCCAGCTCCGCATCGAGTTGATGTAGAGCATCGGCGAGTAGACCTCCACGTGGCCCTTCCAGGCCTCGAGGTCCTGGCCGAGGCCGGAGGGATCGCCGTCGCGGTAGGCGCTGAGCCCGAAGACGTCCACGCCGACGGGGATCGTCAAGGCGCGGTCGATGCGCTCCAGGAGCTCGATGAGGAGCTGCGGGCGCGGCGTGCCGTCCTCGGCCGGGTAGCGCGCGTACTGGGTCCCGTCGTCGACCGGGAAGCGGACGTAGTCGAGCTGGACCTCGTCGAAGCCCATCACCTGGGCTTCGCGGGTGAGCTGCTCGATCATCGCGTGGTTCTCGCGGTTGTAGGGATCGAGCCAAGTGCCGCCGGTGCCCCAGGAGGTCCAGGGCTCGTCGCGACGGAAGTGCTTGATCGAGCGCTCCGGCATCCGCTCGGGCAGCTTGGGGTCGGCGAAGCAGGTGACGCGGGCGATGGTGTAGACCCCGCGCTCCTTGAACCGCCGGACGACCTCGGCTCCGTCCCCGAGGTAGTTCACCACCTGGGGCTTCAGGATCTCGATGTCCGTCTCATAGGTGACCCGCCCGGAGCCATCCTTGAGGTCGATGACCACCGCGTCGGTGTGGGTCCGCTCCAGCAGGGCGAGCGCCGCGTCGACGCTGAGCTGACGGAAGTAGGGCCCGGGGAGGTACACGCCGGTCGCGCGCTGCCCAGCCGGGGAGACCGGGTCGACCAACGGATCCGAAGAGCGGGTCGGTTGCTGGCGTGTCGCGCCGCGCGCGCTCCGTTGGGGCTCGTCCGCTCTGGGAGCCCCCGGGAACGCCACGATGCCCACCAGGAGGGCCACCATCACCACCGCCGCCAATCGCATTCGCTTCACCTGCCTCGAGCCCCTGGGGACTCACAATCGATACCTATTCCGCCGCAAGACGGCGCCGTTCGCCGAAGCGAAAGGCGTGCGTCCATGCCCACACTGCCCTACCGGCCGGGCGGACGTCCAGTAAGCATCGGGGCCGCGGGCCCGCTTCAGCCGGGCCGACGCGCCTCGACGACGCGCTCGACGCCGCCGAGATCACGGTGGATTCGGACGTCGGCCCAGGCACCGCTGGATCGCAGGCGCTCCGCGAACGCGGCCGCCTGTCGATGCCCGACCTCGACCAGGATCGCGCCCCCTGGCTCCAGGTGAGCGGGCGCATCGATGGCGATACGCTCGAGCATCTCGTCTCCCCGGGGACCCGCGACCAAGGCCATTCGGGGCTCGTGACGAGCCACCTCGGGTTCGCACTCGTCCAACTCGGCCGCCGCCAGGTATGGCGGGTTGATCGTGAGGAGGTCGAAGCGCTCCCCGCGCAGCGGCGCGAAGAGGTCGCCCTGGCGGAACTCGACCGAGGCGCCGAGGGCTTCGGCGTTGGCCGTCGCCACCGCCAGCGCATCGGCGGACAGGTCGGTGGCGACGAAGCGCCCCCCCGGGTGCTCTTTGGCCAGGGTGATGGCGATGCAGCCGCTGCCCGTACAGAGGTCGGCGACCCGAGCGTGGGCCAGCCGGGCGGGCGCGGGCGGCTCGTCCAGGGCGGCGGCCGGCTCGCCGACCGAGGTCGCGAGCTCACCTTCGGCGGCCTCCCGCTGCTCCTCGTCCTCGATCGGCTCGAGGTGGGCTTCGCCATCGACCGACGCGCGCGCGACCAGGGCCTGCGGCGCGGCCTCCAGGGACGACTCACCCACCGGACGCCCCGCGTCGCGCAGAAAGGCCAGAGCCCGGTCCACCAGGGTCTCGGTGTCCGGTCGGGGCACGAGGACCGCGGAGGAGACGGCGAAGGGTCGACCGTAGAAGTCGCGCTCGCCCAGGATGTACGCGATGGGCTCCCGGGCCCGGCGGCGCTTCACCCGGTCCCGGATGACCTCCAGCTCCTCGGGAGCCAGCGGTCGGTCCAGGTCCAGATAGAGCTGGATGCGCTTCACGCCGAGGCCGTCGGCGACCAGGAGCTCGCTGTCGACCCGCGCGCTGTCCACTCCACGACCGCCGAGGTCCTCCCGGATCCAATCGAGAATGCGGCGAATCGTCCAGCTCACGGCGGCGGGCTACTGCACGCCGGAGGCGTGGTCAACGGGTCGCGCGCGGCCGGAGCGCCACGTCGGCCGGCGGACATCGCTTGCGCTCGGGCCGCTCGCCCGGTGCCGGCGCGGAGAAGAGGCCCTGGAGCTGCTGGTCGATGGCCTCGTAGTCGGGCTCGAGGACATAGCGCCCCTGGGCGGTGCGGGTGGCCGTGGTCTGACGGGTCCCGATGAGGGCTCCGTGGGTCTTCGCCGCGTCGAGTCGCGAGACCCGGCGGGCCAGGCCCAGCAGCTCGAGCCGGCTCATGTCGGTGAACACCCCCGTTTCCAGCGCTTCCCCCACCAGCGGGACCCACCCCGCGGGACCCAGCTCGCGCAGCCGGCTGCGGACCCCGGCGAGCACGGCCTGCTGTCGGCGACTCCGGTCCCAGTCCGAGCGCCCGTGGCGGCTCCGCACGTACATCGCCGCCGTCGCTCCGGCCATGTGGTGGGTGCCGGCGGCCAGGCTCAGCGGCCGGCGACCGGACTCGGTCCGGGGATCGACGAAGTCGTCCTCGATGGCGCAAGGGACGTGGACGTCCACCCCGCCCAGACCATCCACGGTGGTCTCGAAGGCCTCGAGGTCGGCGACGACGACGTGATCGATGGGCGCGTCCAGGACGCCACCGACCACCGTCCGCATCGCCTCCAGGGGATCGTCGCCGGCCCGCATCGCGATCCGAAAGGTCGCGTTGACCCGCGCCATCCCGTGGCCGGGCACGTCGACGTGGAGATCCCGTGGGATGGAGACCACCCCCACGTGCCCGCTCTCGTCGTCGAAGAAGGCGACCACGATGGAGTCCGCGCGGCCCCAGCGGCCCCGGGTGTGGTCCACTCCGATCAGGAGGTAGGACTCCGCGTCGGCCAGGGCCGGGGTGGCGGCTCGCTCCACCCGGGGGGCGTCGCTCGGCAGCGGGTCGGCGACCTCGTCCGCGATCGCTGCGGCAGCGGCGGAGTCGTCGCCGTCGACCGGGCCGTCGAGCTCGGCGTCTTCGTCGGCCGATTCCGACCGCACGACGAGTTCCCGGACCGGATCGGCGACCGCGGCCGGCGCGGCGTGGTTCACCCGCGCCGCGTAGGTGAGCGGTCGTCGGGTGAGCCACCAGACGGCCAACGCCGCCCCGAAGAGGGTGAAGGAGAGGAGCACGATGAAGAGGCGGGCGCGACGGCTCATGGGGCGGTCCGGAGCAAGGGCCGGGCCGCCGTTTCGGACCTCGATTCCTCCCGCTTTCGGCCCCAGGATCGGCCGGCCTCGCGGCTCGTGTTCCACGGCGCCGTGGCCCGCCGGAGACGGCCTCGTCCACGTTGCACGGCTACCCTGGGGACCGCTAGGCTGTGGGTAGGCGTCCGTGCGACATGTGCGGACGCCCCGGGGTCGCGCCGGGAGCGACCTCGATGTCGTAGAACGGGCGTGGGTGCGCCCGGAGGATGGGTTCGAATGGACGACCAGAGGGGATCACGCGCGCCGCGCGGCATCGCCGGTTGGACTCTGCGGATGATGCTCGTCGCCAGCCTGGCGGCCTGCGCCTCGGAGTTCGACGAAGAGCGCGTGGGTGTCGACGAGGGGTCGCTCGGGGCGGAGATCTACGAGGTCTTCTGCCAGCGCCTCGCCTCGTCGGAGCTGCCCACGGACGTCTCGGGTCGCGAGACCCGGGCGCTCTGCTCCGGTGACGTGGGCCCCGAGGAAGCGCCGACCGAGCGCCTTCGGGTCCTCGCCGAACAGCGCGATCGGTTGATCGTGGCTCTCGACGCGACCCTCCCCGAGGAGAGCTACGACGACCTCGACCACTTCATGCTCCAGCTGATCCCGCTCTACGACCCCCCGGCGGAGCGCCTCCCCCAGGTCACCCGGGCCACCGCCGATCTCCTGGAGGCGGTGCTCGAGGACCCGGAGGCGCTCGGCGCGCTGGAGCGACTCTCGCAGCGGGGCGGCTACCGGCCCCTGCGTTTGGCCCTCGGCGTCGCCCGACCGGCGCTCTCCTATCCCGACATCGTCGACCTGACCGACTCGACCCTGAACGCCATCGGGCCCGGCGGCGTGGCCGAAGAGCCCTGGCAGGAGCTGCTCGACGCCCTCGCCCTCGAGCTCGCTGGCGCCGGCACCGACGAGCCCGCCGCCACGACGGGGCCGAGCACCCTCGAGCTCACCCGGCAGCTCCTCTTCACCCAGCGCGACGAGTTCGGCCGCGGGCCGAGCCGGCTTCTCACCCGCCGGGATCTGCGCGGCCTCGCCCTGCCCCAGTCGGCCGACGGGTCGGTGCCCGCGCCCTTCGTCGATCGCGACTCCGACGGCTTCGCCGACGTCGACGCCCTGGGCCGCTTCGTGGGCTCCGACGGTGGGGTCCTGAACGTGCCCTCGCCCTTCCCCATCGTGGGCGAGGCCACCGTCCGCCGCGATCCCAACGGTCGGGCCCTGCGCGCCGACGACACCCCCTACTTCGCCGCCTTCGACGTCAGCCGCACCGCCCTCGCCGGCCTGGCCCGCGACGGCGCCCCCCTCTTCGATCCGGACGCACCGGCGGCGCTGAACATGGCCGCGGGTCTCCCCGGCCTCATGGGGGCGGAGACCATGCGGACCGAGCGCATCGGCACCGTGGACTTCACCTACCCGGGCTACGACACCGCCGCGAGCCCGATGCTCGACATGGTCGACGCCGGCGCGGCCCTGCTCGGCCGCAGCGAGACCGACGACGTCTTGGCGGCCCTGGAGACCGTGGCCCGGGACCACGAGAACGTCCTGGCGGGGCTCGTCGACGCGGGCCTCACCGGCGACGCCCTCGGCGACGCCCACCCCGACGCCGCGCTCGCCGACGGCAGCGAGCTCTGGGACGACGTGATCCGGGTGGTCGAGTGGTCGGCGCGAGAGCCGGGCCTCCTCGAGGCGCTCCTCCGGGCCCTCGCCGAGGAGCCCAGCAAGCGCCTCGGCTCGGTCTACGGCGAGATGATGCGCTACTCGGACGAGACCGGGTTCGACCCCTCGGACCTCAACCGCCCGATGCGGGACCAGGTGTGGAGCCGCGAGGTCGACCACTCCCGGCCGGAGTCGGCGACCAACACCAGCCTCTTCCAGCAGTCCATCTCCATCATCCACGACCTCGACGGCGTCCGCCTGTGCAACAAGGACGGCGCCCGGCTGGGGATGCACATCGCCGGGATCTACATCCGGGTCCCCGGGACCTACGACGAGTGCGAGCTCCTCGAGATCGACAACGTGGCCGAGATGTACGCCCAGTCGATCGTCGGGCGCGCCGAGATCGAGATCAAGCCCGCCTTCCTGCGAGGGCTCTTGGACATCGGCGGCGCCGTGGGCCTGACCGCCGACCGGATCCTGGAGGACGAGAGCGGCATCGAGGGCCTCACCACGCACCCGACCCCCGAGGCGCTGAACCGCCTGGTCTACTCCGAGTGGAACACCTTCCTGTCCGACCTGATGGACCCGCCGGTCACCCGCGACGGCACCGTGCTGCGAGACCGGCATCAGCCGATCACCTTCGCCTGGGAGCGCAGCTTCCGCTTCTGCGGCGACTCCCTGGTTACCCCGGACACGCCCTGTAGCGACGCCGAGGAGGTCACCTTCTACGAAGCGATGGCCCCCCTGCTCCGGGCCTTCGACACCTACGATCGGCGCACCGAGGGCCGCTTCCTCTTCGCGCAGCTCATCACCGCGCTCCACACCCACTGGGCTTCGCCGAACGACCCGCAGACCCAGGGCACCGATCCCGCGGCGCCCTTCTTCGCCCACCCGGACGATGGTCGGAGCTACGAGCCCATCCTCGGGCGCCTCTTCGCGGACTGCCACGGCGCGGTGGCCGGGGTCGGCAGCTGTGACCCCCGGGAAGCCGGGCGGCTCATCGACCGGCTCCACGACTTCCTGGTGGTGATGGACGACGTCGAGGTCCGCGCCGGGGTCGACGGCATCGACGCCCTGGCCGCCGCGGGCGAGGCGCTCATCGACTCCGAGCGCAACCCAGGCCTCGCCGACCGCCAGGGGCGCACGACCACGATGACCAATGGCGGCAGCCGCGAGGTCCCCATGACGCCGCTCCTGGCGCTCCTGGACTCCCTCTCCGCCATCGACGACGCCTGGGCCGCCGCGCCCGAGCGCCACGCGCTGCACCTCGAAGGCCGCAGCCAGATGGTCGACGTGATGCTGGCCCTCGAGGGCTCCGGTGACGACCTGCGCTTCGCGCGCCGGCGGCTCCCGCCCTTCATCGAGGTCCTGGTGCCCTTCCTGCGGGCCCGCATCGCCGACCATCGGGACGCCGGCGACCTCGAAGAGTGGTCTCGGGGCCTGGTGGATCGCGTGGAGACCACCATCGGCTCCGCGACGGGCGCCGCCCTGCTCCGCCTGCTGGACGCCATGCGCCAGGACGACGCCGCCATCGACGAGCTCAGCGGCATCACCCGCTACCTCATGGACGAGGACGCCGACGCCGACGCCTTCGACAACACCATGTTGGCCACCGCGGACCTGCTGCAGCTCCTCGAGGACGACACCAACCTCGACCCGCTCCTCCACGCGCTCAGCGCCGGCGTCAGCCCCGACGCCCGCGCCCTCATCGAGGCCGGCGGCGCCGTCGATGGCTCCGACCTCTCCGGCGAGGGCAGCGCCCTCGACGCGGTGATCACGCTGCTCCAGGACGTGGCCGACCTGGACGACCGGGAGACCATGCCGGTGATCCTCCGCAATCTGGTCTCGCTCCCGCCGGAGACCGGCGGCGAGACCCCGCTCGAGGTGCTGGTCGACGTCGTGGCCGAGGTGAACCGCGCCCGGCCCGGCGACGGCACCCCCATGCTCGCCGACGACCACGAAGCGGTGCTCCAGAGCACCCACGAGTACCTTAGCGACGAGTACCGCGGCCTCGAGCGCATCTTCGACGTGGTGCAGCACCGGACCCTGGACGTCGAATGACCCTCCGCCATCTCCTGGGCCTGGCCCTGGTCGTGTCGTCCGTCTTCGCCGCGCTCCCCCAGCGCGCCGAGGCCGGCGGCCTCTTCCTCACCGACCGGGGCGTCCGCCCCCTCTCCCGCGGCTTCGCCTTCGTGGCCGGCGCCGACGACCCCCAGGCGCTCTGGTACAACCCGGCTGGCCTGGCGTACTCGGGCCAGCAGTTCCTCTTCGACGCCACCCTCACCTTCCTCCGGGCCGACTTCACCCGCATCGACTCGGGCGGCAACGTGCTTCCCACGGTCGACGTCGACGCCGCCAAGCTGCCGATCCCGATGATCGCCTACTCGCACCCCGTGCGAGAGGACCTGGTGCTGGCCTTCGGCATCCACGCCCCCAACGCCTCGCTCCTGCGCTGGCCCCGGGGCGTCAGCGCTCAGGGCGGGACCTGCGACGCGACCTCCGACCCCTCGGCGGACTGCGAGGCCGCGCCCCAGCGCTACAGCCTCTACTCGCTGGAGGGCAGCGCCTTCGTGAACCTGACCCCGGCGGTCGCCTACCGACCCATCCCCGAGCTCTCGCTCGGCGTGGGGCTCCACCTCCTCGTCGGCCGCTTCGTCGGCGAGACCGCGATCAGCGCGTGCGACGGCTTCCTCTGCACCCAACCGGAGAACCCCGAGTGGGACGGCGTGGCGCAGTTCGACCTGAACCCCATCGTGCACCCCGGCTTCACCATCGGCGCCACCTACGACGCCGACGTGGTCCGCATCGGCGCCTCGATGGTCTGGTGGCCGGGCGCGATCAGCGGCGAGGCCGACCTCAACGTGCGCCTCCCGAGCGCGCCCCTCTTCAACGGGGCGCGGGTCGAGGGTGACAAGGCCCAGCTCGAGCTCGACCTCCCGCTCATCCTCCGCGCCGGCGTCGAGGTCCGGCCCACGCCCCGGTTCCGCGTGGAGGCGGCGCTGGTCTGGGAACACTGGTCCACCCAGAAGGCCGCGAAGATCACCCCGGACGACGTCTGGATCCGCGACGCCGTGGCCATCGGCGACTACCAGGTGGGCCCCATCGAGATCCCCCGGAACATGAACGACGTCTGGAGCCTCCGGCTCGGCGGCACCGCCGAGGTCATCCCCGACCGGCTCGAGGTCTCGGCGGGCGTCAACTACGAGAACAGCAGCTTCGACGACGCCTACCTCACCCCGCTGACCCTCGACGCCCGCAAGGTCGTGGTCGCCCTGGGCGCCTCGGTCCGAGTGACCGACACCGTCTTCGTCGACGTGAGCTACGGCCACGTCTTCATGGCCGATCCTTCGGTGCGGAACAGCGCGGTCCCGCAGAACAACCCCATCCGCCCGCCCCGCTCCCCCGACGTGCCCGCCAGCTCCGGCGGCGCGGTCTACATCGGCAACGGCGACTACGACATGGAGGCGGACATCGTCGGCATCGGCATGCGCTGGCAGGTCGACGCGGTCTCCGCCCCGGCGCCCGCCGAACCGGAAGTCGACGCCCCGGCCCCGGACGCAGCCCCCGAGGCCTCCGACGAGGCCTGGCCTCGAGCGGACGAACCCGCCGATTCGGACGGTCCGACCGACCCGGCCGAACCCGAGAATTCGACCTCCGACGGAGGTGAGCGCCCCTGGTACGACCGCTGACTACCCCGCCGCCCGCCTCCCGACTTGTTGGCGCTCTCCGGGCCTGATAGGGACGACCTGATGGTCGAGGATCTCGGCGCTCGAGTGCTCCGTGAAGGCCTGGTGTCGCGCGACCAGCTCGCCGACGCCTTGGCCGATGGCGCCACCGGCGGCGTCCTCGCGGCCGCGCTCCTGCGCCATGGGCTGGGGGCCGACGCGCTCTTCGCCCTCCTGCGCGAAGAGGGCCACCCGCTGGCCAGCCCGGCCGACCTCGAGGCCGGGGCGGGCCCGGTCAGTCGCCTGCTCCACGGCCGGATGGCCCACATGCTCCACGCGCTCCCGGTCGAGGATCTGGGCCACGAGGTGCGGGTCGCGATGATGGATCCCACCGATGGCCACGCGCTCCGCGAGCTCCGCTTCGGCATCGGTCGGACCGTCCGCCCCCTCCTGGCCCACCCGACCGCGCTCCGGGAGGCGCTCGGTCTGGCCTACCCCGGCGACGTTCAGCCCGTCCCCCGGGAGACGCCGCTGGCGCTGGTTCGGAGGCGACGGCCCGCCGACGCCCACGGCGTCCGGCGTCGAACTCAGCCGATGGTCACGCCGACCGCCGGCGTATCGCGCAGCACGGCGCCCTTCGACGCGCAGCCCGCGCCCCCTTTGGCTCCGGAGCGCTTCGCCCCCACGGAGCCCGCCGCGGGTGGGAGCGCGCCGACGGCCGACCCGAGGCCGCGGACCATCCTCTCGGCCAGCGAGTCGTCCTGGGGCGACCTCGCCCCGAGTCCCCCGCCGGATCCCACACCGCGCCGGGAGGCCCTCCCCCCCATCGGCCCGCTGCTCGCCGCGCTCCGGCGGGCCAAGGACCGGGACGCCATCGTCCGGCTCACCTGCGAGGGCGTGGGCCAGTTCGCAAAGACCGTCGTCTTCCTCGCCTTGCGTCGCGGCGTGCTCCGGGGCTGGGAGGCCCGCGGACCGCACGTCAGCGCCGACGCCATCCGGAACCTCTGGATCCCGGCGACCAGCCCCTCGATGTTCCAGCGCACCCTGGAGCGAGGCGAGCCCTACGAGGGTTCCTTCGGGACCTCCTCCGCCGACGACATCTTCCGCGCCGCCACGGGCTCTCGCGGCGGCCGCGTCTCCATCCACCCGGTCCGCGTGGGCGGCAAGGCCCTCGGGCTCCTCTGCGCGGAGGGCGTGCGCCACGACGCCCTCGGGCGGCGACGGGTCGAGGAGCTCGTCCTCGCGGCCGGCCGAGCCTTCGAGCGTCTGATCGAGCGCTCGAAGCGCTCCTGAGCGTCAGTCCAGGAGGGCGCGCTCGGGGCGGATGTCCGCCTTGGCGAGCTGGAGGAGCTCCACGCGAGACTCCAGCACGCGCTGCGAGTAGGAGGTCACCTGGCAGACGCCGCTGTTGTAGGCGCCCAGCCCGGCTTCGACCGTCCCGCAGCGCGCGATCGCCGAAGCCACGTGGGCGGCGCCCTCATCGATGACCTCGCCCTGACAGGCGTCCGCCTGATTCTCGCAGCGCCGTCGGTAGGCCTCGCTTCGCACGAAGCGAACCCGGCTCCCCACTCCGCGCGGGTGGAGCTGGACGATGCCGCGCTCGCCGGCGGACCCCTCGGCGAAGGGGTTCAACCCGCTCTCGCGCAGCGCCATGGCCGCGAGCAGGAAGGGGTCGACCCCGTGTCGGTAGCCGGCGGAGGTGAGCAGCCGCGCGAAGGCGACCAGCCGGGATCGGCAGTCGACCCGGGACGAACGGCAGTGGCGGACGTAGACCCGGCGGTCTCCCGCCTGCCATACCGTCAGCCGTTCATCGAGGGCCCGAGCGAGGGCGACGGCCGTCGCGGCCTCCGCCTCACGCTCTTCGAGCGACCGCTCGTCGGCCGCCGGAGAGAGTTCGTCCTGCGCCTCGACGAGGGAAGCCACGCCGAGGGACGCCATCAGAACGCAGAGTTGAAAACGCATCATGCCAAGCTCCACACCCCCCTCCCCCGGAGCTGGGCTCGGGGGGCGAGGAGGGGTGCATAAGACAGGGCACGACCGGCCGCCAGCCCACACTGTACGCATGAGCAGGCAGCCGACGACGAGCGTCAGTGCTCGTCTTCTTCGTCTTCTTCGTCTTCGTCCGAGTCGTCGTCG
>DCLA01000039.1:130165-201754 GCA_002320815.1 Myxococcales bacterium UBA1660 | reverse complement strand
TCTCGGCCCGCCCGACCTGGGCCCTCCGGATCTCGGCCCGCCCGACCTGGGCCCTCCCGATCTCGGCCCGCCGGCCGGTGGCTGCATCTCCGGCGCCCTGGGGACCCACGCCGCCCGCTTCCGGTGGAACGGAACCAGCTCCGGGTCCACGGCCTGGATCTCCTACGAGACCAACACCCTCCCGGACACTTCGCGCTGGCGCGCCGGGGCCTACTCCTCGAACTTCTCCTATCGACCCGTCTGGGGCGACCCCTTCCTCGGCGAGGGCGGCCTGGACATGGGGGGCACGGTCTTCATGGACGTGGAGCTGAGCACGCAGGGCCTGAGCTCGATCCGCAACGTGACCATCGCGGTCTACGGCCGGAGCTACTCCACCGGGTCCAGCGGGAGCTTCAGCTGGCAGACCTTCGATGGCACCGGGGCTTCGCCCTACGGCTCGATGGCCAACTCGGCGCCCTACCAGTGGTACCGCGCCGACGCGACCGCGGCGTTCACGCCGGGCAACGGCGGGATCCTGTTGCGCATCCGGCCCGAGGGACCCTCGAACCACCTGGTGGTGAACCGGGTCGAGATCTGCTTCGACGCCAGCTGACGCTCCCTGGCGCGCCGCGGCAAATCGTCGCTCCCAGCGGCGCCCGGGGCCATCCGTGGCATCGTCCGGCATGGCTCCGACCATCAGCCCCCCGGGCGCGCCGGGCGAGGGGCTCAGCGACGCCCAGGTGGGCCTCCCCTGGCTGTGGAAGCTCCGCTGGGGCGCCGCGGCCGGTCAGCTCGGCCTGGTCCTCGCCGGCGAGTGGGTGCTCGGCGGTCTCCGGCATTTCGGGATCCTCCTGGCGCTCGTGGCCTGCACCGCGCTGTCCAACCTCGCGTTCACCCGCGCTCGCTTCCGCGCCGGCGGCCGGCTCCTGCCCGCGGTGCTGGTCCTCGACGTCGGGCTCCTCACCGCCATGCTCGCGGTCAGCGGGGGAGCTTCCAATCCCTTCAGCGTCTTCTTCCTGGTCCACGTCGCCCTGGCGTCGGTCCTGCTCCGCCCGGCCTACGCCTGGGCGATGGTCGTCCTCACCGTGGCCGCCTTCGGCGCGCTCTTCGCGCTGCCCGGCGGCAACCACGCGATGCACGTCCATGGGAGCAGCTTCAGCGGCCACCTCTGGGGGATGTGGGTCGCCTTCGCGCTCGCGGCGACCTTCGTGGCCTACTTCATCGGCCGGGTCACCACCGCGCTCAAGGAGCGCGACCGGCGCCTGGTCGACCTCGCGCAGCTCGCCGCCCAGAACGAGCGGCTCGCCACGCTCTCGGTCTTCAGCGCCAACGCGGCCCACGAGCTCGGCTCGCCGCTGGGGACCATCGCCCTCGCGGCCGGCGCCCTGGTGGACACGGTGACCGATCCCGCCGCTCGCGAAGACGCCGAGCTGGTGGTGACCGAGGTCGCCCGCTGCCGGGCCATCCTCACCGACCTCTCGTCCCGCGCCGGCGAATCCATGGGCGAGATGCCCGTCGCCACCACCGCGAGCGCGCTGGTCGAGCGGGCCCTGGAAGCCCTGGCGCCGGTGTTTCGGGAGCGGGTGGTGCTCGACCTCGCGGACGTCACCCTGACGGCGCCGGTCTCCACCCTCGCGCAGATGCTCCACAACCTGCTCCGCAACGCGCTCGACGCCACCGAGGGCGACGCCCCGGTCCATCTCGCCGCCTGCGCCGAGGGCGACACGGTGGTCTTCCGCGTCGACGATCGCGGCACCGGGCTCGACCCGTCGATCGCCGAGCGCCTCGGCGCGCCCTTCGTGAGCACCAAGGCCGAGGGGCTCGGGTTGGGGATCTATCTGGCGCGCTCCTACGCCGAGCGTACCGGCGGCATCTTCGCCATCGAGCCCCGACCGGGCGGTGGCACCACCGCGCGCTTGACGGTCCGTCGGGACGTGCGCACCGGGAGAGCGTCGTGAGCGAGACCCTGCAGCGCTCGGTCCTGGTGGTCGACGACGAGGAGGTCTTCCGGAAGCGCCTGATGCGCGCTCTGGAGAGCCGGGGCTTCGAGGTGCGCGGCGCCGCGTCGGCCGACGAGGCCCTGGAGCTCGCCGAGCGCGAGAGCCCGGAGTGCGCCGTGGTCGATCTGCGGATGCCGGGGAAGTCCGGGCTCCACGCGGTCCGCGGTCTCCATGCCCTGGACCCGCACACGCGCATCGTGGTGCTCACCGGCTACGGGAGCATCGCCACCGCCCTCGACGCGGTGCGCTCGGGCGCGGTGCACTACCTGACCAAGCCGGCCGACCTGGACACGATCGTGGCCGCCTTCGACCACGACGGGACGCCCGACGCCGAGCCCCCGCCCACCGTGGTGCCCAGCCTGGGCCGCATCGAGTGGGAGCACATCGACCGGGTGCTCACCCAGTGCGACGGCAACATCACCCAGGCGGCGAAGCTCCTCGGGATCCATCGGCGCTCCCTGCAGCGGAAGCTCGGCAAGCGGCCGGATCGTCGCTGACGCCCGGCTGCGGTGAATCGTCGCAGGGGCCGGGAATCGATGGACACGCGCGCGTGCCGAGCCAGGGTGGACCCGTGCTCGCCCGCCTCGTCGCCCTCGCCTTCGTGCTCGCGCCCGCGCTCGCCGGCGCGCAGGACGCGCGCCTCGCCGAAGACGTGGTGCATCACGTGATGAGCCCCTTCTGCCCGGGCAAGGTGCTCGCCGAGTGCCCCAGCGCCCAGGCGGCCGAGTGGCGGGTGGACGTCCATCGCTGGGCCGCCGAGGGGGTCGGCGAGGCCACCATCCGCGCTCGGCTCCAGGCGCGGGTGCCCGGCTTCGACCTCGACCGCCATCGGGAGCCGGAGGCCCTCGACGGCGTCCCGGTGGGCGCCTTCGCCCTGGCATCCCTGGTGCTCCTCGGTGCCGCGCGCCGCTTCGTCCGGCGGCGGCCCACCTCCCCCTCGACCCCGGATGACCCTCAGGATCCCTACGATGAACGCCTCGACCAAGAGCTCGCTCGCCTCGCCGATTGAGCGGACCGCCGCCGCCCTCCTGCTCGCGCTGGGCTTCGTCGCCTGCGACGAGACCCCCGCGCCGCCGCCGCCCGCGGACGCGACCTACCAGGTGCGGGGTCGCATCGAGCACCTGGGCGAGCAACGCGTGGCCGTGCACCACGAGGCCATCGACGAGTTCGTGGGCGCCGACGGAGAGCAGGTGGGGATGCGCTCGATGACCATGGACTTCGTTCTGGCCGACGGGGTCGACGTCACCGGTCTCGAAGACGGCGATCCCGTCGCGCTCACCTTCGAGGTCCGCTGGAGTGGCGGCGACCGCCTGACGGCGACGGCGCTCGAGGAGCTCCCCGCGGACACCGAGCTGGAGATCGCGGACGTGCTCCCCGCCGACCATCCCCACTGAGCGGTCAGGCGAGCTGGCGCTCGAGGCGCCGCTGGAGGAAGCGCGCGTGCTCCTCGGCGCCGATGCGGGTGACCACCGGGACCTTCCGGCCGTCGCGCATCCGGGCCATCACCGTCCAGCGCGACTGGGCGTTCCGCCCGCTGCGTTGACGGACGCGGGTCGCTTCCACCTCGAAGAGGTCGACGTCGTCGAGGGCCACCGGCTTGGCCTTGTCGAAGGGGACCGGGATCGGCCCGTGGGTGCAGGTGAGGCGTCCGTCCGCGACCCGCACGTCGGTGCGGTTGAACCAGCTCGCCACGACGAACCAGGTGAGCCCGACGCCGACGGCCACGTGGATGAGCGGGAAGCAGAGCATGATGGCCGTGCCGCCGCTCGCGCCGCCGCTGAGGGCGATCCCGTACCAGAGCACCAGGAAGCCATCCCAGAAGAGGGTGAAGAAGGTCAGGAAGATCACCACGGGCGTCCACCAACGGCGTGAGGCGTGGAAGGTGCCGCCGGTGCGCACGGCCTCCCGATAGCCGGCTTCGTTGCGGGACGGGGGCTCGTCGGCGTGGATACGGAGCCCTTCGGGCGGCGCGGCCTCGACCACCGACTGGGCTATCCAATGGTCGCCGTCCCGGCCGAGGCGCACCGTGGCGTCGCAGGCGGGGCAGCGGGCGACCTGGCGGGCGGCTCGGATCTCGGACTCGGGGATGGTCCCCGAACAGCTCGGGCAGCTCAGCATCAGTGGGCCAGGAGCCAATCCACGGCCGCGCCGATGGCGCCGTCGGCCAGCGTGGGGATGTGGCCGCCGGCCTCGATGGTCCAGAGGGCGTAGACGGTCCCGTCGGCGCAGCCCTCGGAGGTCTCCACGCGCTCGGTCTCCGCGCCGTCGATGGAGGAGTCGAAGTCCAGCGGGTCGAGGGTCGTCATCGTCTCGCCGCAGCCGGCGCGGGTGGCGAAGCGCTCGACGCTGACCGGGGCCGAGGGGTAGCCGACGGCGCCCTCGTACTGGATCGTCCCGTCCTCGGTCCCGTGGATCTGGAGCACGCTGGTCGGCTCGGTCGGCGTGCCGCAGTCGGACTCCGACGGATGGGCCGCGCCCGCCAAGGAGGCGATGGCGGTGATCTTCTCCGAGGCGTCGCAGGCCATGCGGTAGGACATGAAGCCCCCGTTGGAGTGCCCGAGCAGGTAGACCCGATCGGGGTCGACCGCGTAGGTCTCGACCGCCTCGTCGATGAGGCCGCTGATGTAAGCCACGTCGTCGACGCCGGTGCTCTCGAAGTCACAACACGCCGCGGTGGCGTTCCAGAAGCGGTCGCCGCCGGAGTTCTCGGTGCCGTCGGGGATGACCGCGACGAAGCCGCGGCTGCTCACCAGGGAGCGGAGACCGAAGTAGAGCTCCTGGACCGAGCCCGAGGCGCCGTAGCCATGGAGCAGGACCACCAAGGGGTACGAGCCGCTCGCGTCGTAGTCGGTGGGGATGCGCACCGTGGCCGGGCGCTCGCCGCCGATGGTGGTCGGCGGGCGGCTCCCGGCGTCGACGACCCCGGTGTCCGGGGCCGTGCCGCCGTCGTCCTCGACCACCACGCCGGCGTCGTCGCTCGCCGTGCCGTCGTCGTCGTCGTCACCGCAAGCGGTCAGGAGCACGAGGGAGGCCAGAACACGAAGGGAAGTGCGCATGGCTTCCCATAGCATCGATCGGCCGTCTCGCGCTCGGCGGTCAGCGCTCGGCGGTCAGCGGTCGAGGACCACGGCGGGGCTCTCCACGCCGCGACGGTCGACCACCGCGACGGCCCAGCGACCAGGCTCCAAGGGCAACGTGATGGCGGTCGCGGCGGTGACGACGGGGGCGAGCGTGCTCGGCACGAACGCGTCGCCGTCCTCGCGGTACACGGTGACGGCTCGGAGCGAGGCGTCGACGGCCACGAGGGCGCCGTCGTCGGTGGGAGTGACCGACGGCGCGGCGAGGGTCGCGTCGACGGCGGTGGCCAGCGGCGGGGTGAGGGCGGGGGTCGCGTAGTACTCGTCGCGGAAGACGTCGCGGACACCCTGGAGGTTCTCGGCGAAGGGCTCGATTTGGAAGAAGATGTTGCCCGCGGTCCCCGGGGTCGCCCGGGTGATGTCCATCTGGGCCCGGAGCTCGTCGAGGGTCCAGTCGGAGTCGGTCCCCAGCTTGGACAGGTAGTTTCCGGGCATCACCAGGTGGCCGTCGTGGGCGAGCGCGCCCCACCACTCGGCCAGCGGCTCGTAGGCCTGCGCGGTCTGGGTGGTGGGCCAGTAGAGCTGGGGCGCGAGGTAGTCCACCCAGCCCTCGGCCATCCAGAGGACCGGGTCGGCGAAGATGGAGGCGTACTGGTCGAGGCCCCGAATGCCTTCGGGCATGCCCGGCCGGTAGATGCCGAAGGGGCTGATCCCGAAGCGGACGTCGGGGCGGACCTCCTGGACGATCCCGTGGATGGCGCGGACCAGGCGGTTCACGTTGTCCCGGCGCCAGTCGTCGCGGTCCAAGGTCCCGCCGCCCGCCGTGTATGCGGCGTAGGTCGCGTCGTCGGGGAAGGGGCCGTCGGGGTAGGGGTAGAAGTAGTCGTCGAAGTGGAGCCCGTCGACGTCGTAGCGCTCGAGCACGTCGCGTACGACCGCCAGCGTGTGGTCTTGGACCGGCTCGGCGCCGGGGTCCATCCACACCGTGGAGCCGTAGGGGTAGGCGTACTCGGAGAGCGTGCGCGAGATGTGGTTCGGCGCCGCGGTGGAGCTCGCCGAGCCCTTGGCGCGGTAGGGGTTCATCCAGGCGTGGAGCTCGAGACCCCGCGCGTGGGCCTCGCGGACGGCGAAGCTCAGCGGGTCCCAGCCGGGATCCTCGCCCTGGGTGCCGCCGAGGTAGCGGGACCACGGCTCGAGCTCGCTGGCGTAGAAGGCGTCGGCCTCGGGCCGCACCTGGAAGAAGACGGTGTTCAGGCCGGTGGCCACCGCCACGTCGAGGAGCTCCGTGAGCTCCGCCTGCTGGGCGGCGGCGTCGAGGCGCTGGGAGCTGGGCCAGTTGATGTTGAAGACGGTGGCGAGCCAGACGCCGCGGAGCTCCCGTGGCCAGGCCACGGCGACGGTCTCGACCGCCGGACCCAGATCCGGGTCGTCGCCGCCGTCGCGCTCGCCGCCGTCGACCTCGTCACTCGCGTCTGCCGCGATCGCGGCGTCCTCTCCGGGCGCGTCGTCGTCGCCGCATCCGGCGAGCCAGAGTCCACACCCGATCACCATCACCGCCCAGGGCTTCATCCCACGCGGATACCACACCCCGTGCCCCCGGCGCCTCGTCTGCTATGCCGCCGCCCCATGGCGGCATCCCGACGTGGCCTCCGATGGGCGTTCTCGCTCCTCCTCGTGGCGGCCGGGGTCCTCGCGGTCGTCGGCTACGGCGCGGCGAAGGCCGTGGCCTGGGAGATGATCCACTCGCGCGCCGGGGACCCCGAAGACGGTGTCCCCGACGACGTCGACGCGACCTACCGCCCCGAGGTGCGCCCCGGGATCGTCCTGGACGTGTGGGTCCTCGAGCCCGACGCGCCCCGCCCGGAAGGCGCCGTGGACACCGCGCTGGTCCTCCACGGCAAGGCGGACCGCAAGCGCTCGATGATCGGCCTGGGTCGCCGCTTCGCCCGCGCCGGCGTGCGGGTGGTCATGGTGGACCTCCGGGGCCACGGTCGCTCCACGGATACCGAGCTCACCTACGGCGTCGAGGAGCGGCAGGACCTGAGCGCGCTCCTCGACTGGTTCGAGACCGAAGGCATCGAGCTCGGGTCCCTGGGGGTCTACGGTCCCAGCTACGGCGGCGCGGTCGCGCTGCAGCTCGCCGGGACCGACCCCCGCATCGAGCGGGTGGTGGCCGTCGCCGGCTTCCGCTCGTTCCCCGCCATCAACCACGCGCTCCTCGAGCTGCCCCCGCTCGCCATCGACGGCGTGGTCATGGTGGCCGGCTACGAGGGCGGCTTCGATCCCACCGACGCCTCCCCCGAGCAGCACATCACCGCGACGCACGCGGACGTCCTGCTGCTCTACAGCCGCGACGACGACATCGTCCCCTTCGCCCACGGCGAAGCCATCGCCCGCGCCTGCGGAGAGCGTTGTCGGCTGGTCCCCATGGAGGGCTTCGATCACCTGGGCGCCCTCTCGAACCTCATCGTCCGCCGGGAGCTCCACCAGCACCTCGCCGGGGTGCCCTACCTGGGCAACTGAACGATGTGGCGGAAGGTGAGGTTCAAGCGCGGACCCACCGGCTTCTTCGTCTTCGGCAGCGCATGGCGCCAGTGGGTCTGGGTGGTCCCGCGCATCACCAGTAGGTCGCCCTCGCCGAGCTCGTAGACCCGCCGCTCGCCGGTCTTCCGGTGCTTGAGCACGAAGCGGCGCGCGGCGCCCAGGCTCAAGGAGGCGACCCAGCGGTCGGCGGGGGCCGGCCCGATCTCCGGCTCGGCGTCGGCGTGCCAGCCCATGGAGTCGCTCCCCTGGCGGTAGAGGTTCGCCAGCACCGCGTTGAAGGTGAGCCCGGTGGTCTCTTGGACCCGCTCGCGGAGCTCGCCGAGGGTGGGCGTCCACGGGGACGGCTCGTGGTGGAGACCGGAGTAGACGTAGCCGGTGCCGGGATCGCCGTGGAACGCGACCAAGCGCGGGGCCTTCACCGTCCAGCCGCCCATCCGGTAGCTCTCTTCGGCCAGCGGGAGCTCGGCGAGCAGGCGGTCCATGGCGCCGGCCACCGGCAGCTCGCGGTGGAGCTCGACGCGGGCGCCCTGGCCCAGGTCCTCGTGCTCGACGTCGCTCACCCCCGCACCATGGACCGCCACGCGGTCGCCGGCATCTCGGCGATGGGGACGGAGGGCACCCGATTCCCCGGTCTGATATGCTGCCGGGGTGTCGCTGAAGATCGACCAGGACCACTCACGCTTCCGGGCCATCGTTCGCGGCAAGATCCGAGAGAACCTGCGCCGCTACGTCTCCCAGGGCGAGCTGATGGGCAAGCAGGGCAAGGAGACGGTCTCGATCCCCATCCCGCAGATCGACATCCCTCGCTTCCGCTTCGCGGACAAGCAGCAAGGCGGCGTCGGCCAGGGCGACGGGCAGCCCGGCGATCCGCTCTCCGGGTCCGACGGCGACGGCGATGGGCAGGGCGAGGCGGGCAGCGACGCCGGCGAGCACGTCCTGGAGGTCGACGTCACCCTGGACGAGCTGGCCGACATCCTCGGCGAGGAGCTCGCGCTCCCGGACATCGAGGACAAGGGCAAGAGCGCCATCGTCGATCAGAAGGATCGCTACGTCGGCATCCGCAACGTCGGGCCCAATTCGCTGCGGCACTTCAAGCGGACCTTCAAGTCCGCGCTCAAGCGCCAGATCGCGCTGGGCAAATACGACCCCAAGCGCCCGATGGTCATCCCCACCCGGGACGACATGCGCTTCAAGAGCTGGAAGACCGAAGAGGAGCCGGTCGCCAACGCGGTCATCATCTACATGATGGACGTTTCGGGCTCGATGGGCGACGAGCAGAAGGAGATCGTCCGCATCGAGTCCTTCTGGATCGACACCTGGCTCCGCCGTCAGTACCAAGGCCTCGAGACGCGCTTCATCATCCACGACGCCGTGGCGCGGGAGGTCGACCGGGACACCTTCTTCCGCACCCGGGAGTCGGGCGGCACCATGATCTCCAGCGCCTACAAGCTCGCCGGGAAGCTCATCGAAGACCACTACCCGCCGACCGAGTGGAACGTCTATCCCTTCCACTTCAGCGACGGCGACAACTGGAGCGTCGACGACACGCTGCTCTGCGTGGAGCTGCTCAAGAAGCAGATCCTCCCTGCGTCCAACATGTTCTGCTACGGCCAGGTCGAGAGCCCCTACGGCTCGGGCCAGTTCATCAAGGACCTGAAGGAACACTTCGGCGCCGACGAGCGGCTGGTCACCAGCGAGATCCGCGACCGCGACGCGATCATCGGCTCCATCCGCGACTTCCTCGGCAAGGGGAAGTAGCCGGTCTCCCGAGGAGGGCGTCCAGGGAGACGCCGCGTCTGCGCGCATGGGAATGGCTGGCCAATCGGCCGCTCGGCTCCATGCACTGCGCATGAGCACCTTGACCGCCTACGAACGCGAAGCCCTCCACGAGATCGCCGAGTTTCGGAACCCGGAACGCGGCCTCCTCAGCAAAGCCGCCGACGCGATCCATCGACCGGTGGACAAGGCGGCCGAAGCGGCCTTCGACACCGCGGCGGGGGCGAAGGTCGACGAGGCCCTGAGCAAGGTCATGGAGAAGCTCCACGATGCGGCGACCTGGACCGTTCGCGAGGACGCCATCCTGAAGGACTTCCGGGAGGCCGACCTGCCGGTGAAGGACTTCGGGGACATCGCCAACCGCGGGCTCGAGGAGGTGGAGGACGTCATCGGGCACCTCGCGCGGAAGTACCGCGTGCTCGCGCTCGCCGAGGGGACCGCCGTCGGCGCCGTCGGAGCGGCCGGGTTCCTGGTCGACATCCCCCTGGTGCTCGGCCTCGCGCTGCGGGGGACCACCGAGTTCGCGGCCTACTACGGCTTCTATCCCTTCGAGGAAGCGGAGAAGGCCTACGTGCTGGATCTGGTGTCGGCGGCCTCGTCGCCGACCCACGAGCTCCGCCAGAAGAGCATGGCCGGGCTCAGCGAGTGGGGCGACGGCGCGGCGACCGGTCGGATGGCCGAGGCGGAGACCGTGCTGGGCATCCAGGCGGTGGAGCGTATCGCGACCTCGATCGTCTCGCGGATGGCCCGCGGCAAGGCCGCGCAGGGGGTGCCGCTCCTGGGCGCCTTCATCGGCGGTGGGTTCAACCGCTGGTTCGTCGGCCAGGTGATGGAGATGGCCGAGATGATGTACCGGGAGCGCTTCCTCATCCGGAAGCATGGGCTGGAGACCGTGCGCGCGGAGGTCCCGCTCGAGGGCTGAACCTCAGTCCCCGAGCTGGACCCGGCGGGGCACGTCGGCGCCGCCCAGCGCGACCACCAGGTCGCGCACCGGTCGGTGGGAGGGGAAGACCACCCACCCGTGTTCGTCGCCGTGGCGCAGGCCGAACTCGATCTGCCGCGCGAAGCGGCACTCGGTGTGTTCGTGGTCGGTCTCCACCAGGACCAGCTCGAGATCCCGGCCCTCCGGGAGCGCGCGGATCAGCGGCGCGATGTCGGTCAGGGGCTCGTCGGCGCGGAGGTAGAGAGCGATGGGTCCTTCCGGGACCTCGGCTCCCTGGAGCGCGCTCACGGCGGCGGCGCGGTCGGTTCCCAGCGAGGTCTCGCCGAGGGTCACCTCGTCGGCGACGACCAGCGCGACGGCGTCCTCGTCGAGCGCTCCGCCACCGCGGCCGGTGGGCAGGGCGTCGAGGGCGATGGGGCTCGCTTCGGCGAACGCCGCGAGCGCTTCGTCGGCGCCGGGGCAGGGGTCGGGCGGGGGCTCCGGCGCCGGGAGGGCCGAGGGCGGGGCCGTCGACACTCGGTCCGGATCGGGTTCGGCGTCGCACATCGAGCAACCAGTGACCAGCGAGGCGACCGTGAGCGCGCGGAGCAAGGACATGTCCCGGCGATGGTAGCCGAGTCGGGCGCGCCGCAGGGGCCGAGTCGGGCCCCCATCGACCGCAGGGCGGGTCAGGGGATGACCGTTACGGGCCTCGGCTGGTCCACCCGGGACCCGTCCCCGAGCTCTCCGTAGCCATTGCTTCCCCAGCAGCTCACGGCGTTCGACGTATGGATTGCGCACGCGTGAGTCGGCCCCGCGTAGACCGAAGCGATGTCCCGGAGGGCGACCGAGACCGGGATCAGGGAGTCGGTGGTCGTCCCATCGCCCAAGGTCCCTCGGTCGTTGGTCCCCCAGCACACCAGCCCACCCGGGGGGGGCCGCAGGGCGCAAGCGCTGATACCCGCGACCACGTGCGTGGCGTCGACGAGGCCCGGGACCGCTGTCGGAGCGGTATGGGTCACGGCCCTCCCGTCGCTGTCTCGACCCACGAGACCCCAACAGGTCACGGCGCCCGTCGCTCGCAGGGCGCAGCTCTGCTCGTCGCCGATGGCGATGGCGGTGGCGTCCGTGAGATCGGCTACCGCCATCGGGGTGGTCGAGGCGACCCGCCCGTGGTTGCCGAGGGTGCCGTGCCGGTTGGCGCCCCAGCATGCGGCCGTGCCGTCGCCGTGAAGGGAGCAGGTGTGGAAGTTGCCCGCGCCGATCCCTCGCGAGGCCGACTCGCCGAGCACCTGCGTCGGCGTGAGGCTCCAGGTCTCGGTACCATCTCCGAGGGACCCTTCTCGGTTGCTCCCCCAGCACGAGATCGTCCCTCCGGCATGTCGCGCGCAGGAGTGCTCGGCGCCCGAGGCGAGCTCGACGGCGTCGCTGATCCCGACGACCGGGACGGGCGTGAGCCTCCTGAACGCCGTTCCGTCGCCCAACTGCCCGCCGGTGTTGACACCCCAGCAGACCACCTGCCCGGTCGCTCGCCGGGCACACGAATGGTGCTGTCCCACGCTGACTTCGACGGCGTCGATGAGCCCAGTGACGACGACCGGGGCGAGCTCGTGGTGCGACGTCGTACCGTTCCCCAGCTGGCCTCCGCCGTTGCGGCCCCAGCAGTCGACCCGACCGCTCGCGCGGATTCCGCAGGTTCGGCCGAAGCCCAGCGCCAGCTCGTCCCATCCGGTCGCGGGCGCAGCACCTGCGCACGTTCCCGCGCGGCAACGATCATCGATGGTCGTCGGGTCGGTGTCGTCGCAGCGGGTCCCGTCGGCGGCGAAGGCATAGTCGCAGGTGCCGGTGGCCGGATCGCACGTGCCCGCAGCGGCGTAGCAGTCGCCGGGGGGCGCATCGCAGGTCGTGGCCGAGCAGCGATCGCCGAGGTCCCGCGGCGGCGACCCGCCATCCGACGCGAGCCCCGCGTCCGCCGCCCAGCCGAGGTCGGGGTCGCCGGGCGATCCTAGGTCCGGGTCGTCGAAGCCCAGGTCCGAGTCGGCTCCCGGTCCGCCATCCGGGCGACCCGAGGGCCCCGAGTCCAGGGGGGCCGCTGCGTCCTCGCGACCGTCGCTGGCATCGGCCGAAGCGTCCGACGGCGCAGTCCCGGCGTCGAGGCCGGGCGGGGCGGAGCCGGATGCCGGATCTCCGCAACCGGCCCAGGCGGCGAGGCTGGCCACCATCGAGGCGGCCAGGCGGTAGCGACCCTCGGGGGGACGGCAGCGCGGATGGGGAGGCGCACACATGGACCCAGGGATACCGAGGTTGGCTCGGCCGCGCCGGCTTCCCGTCATACGCCGTATGGGACCTCGGTCGGAGCGGGGGCGCCAGCTCCCTGATATGCTGCGCCCATGAAGCGAAGGG
The DNA here is from genome assembly GCA_002320815.1 of Myxococcales bacterium UBA1660. Lineage (GTDB taxonomy): Bacteria > Myxococcota_A > Polyangia > Polyangiales > Houyiibacteriaceae > UBA1660. Next base: position 189,053 of record DCLA01000039.1, on the reverse strand, counting down.
AAGGCCTCTGATGGGGTTCGCGATGAAGACCCGGCTGCCGGGCTACCTGCGGGACGAACAGCAGCGGGTCGAGGGCTTCGCCCGGGAGATGGGCCTCGACTTCTTCCCCGTCATCTTCGAGGTGCTCAGCTACGACCGCATCAACGAGATCGCGGCCTACGGCGGCTTCCCCACCCGCTACCCGCACTGGCGCTTCGGCATGGAGTTCGAGCAGCTCTCCAAGTCCAGCGAGTACGGGCTCTCGAAGATCTACGAGCTGGTCATCAACAACAACCCGGCCATCGCGTACCTCCTCGAGGGCAACAGCATGGTCGACCAGAAGTTGGTGATGGCCCACGTGCTGGGTCACGTCGACTTCTTCAAGAACAACTTTGCCTTCGGCGTGACCGACCAGGGGCGCGACCCACGCGACGGGACCCCGGTGCGCAAGTGGATCGACACCATGGCCAACCATGGGTCGATCGTCCGACGCTGGGCCAACCGTGTGGGCATCGAGCGAGTCGAGGAGCTCGTCGATACCTGCTTGAGCCTCGAGAACCTGATCGATCCGCAGAAGCCCTTCGCGCCGCCGGAAGAGCGGAGCGGGCCCCTCGCGCAGCTCGAAGAGGCCGAGGAGCAGGCGGAGCCGCTGCGGCTGCTCCGGGTCGAGCGGGACTACATGGAGTCCTTCATCAACCCCGACGAGTTCGTCCAGGCCCAGCGGGACAAGATCGAGAAGGAGAAGGAGAAGGCCAAGCGTTTCCCGGAGGAACCGGACCGCGACGTGCTGGGCTTCCTGGTCCGCAACGCGCCCCTCGACCGCTGGGAGCGGGACATCCTCAACGTCATCCGCCGGGAGTCCTACTACTTCCTCCCGCAGATGCAGACGAAGATCATGAACGAGGGCTGGGCCAGCTACTGGCACTCCCGGCTCATGACCGAGCGCGTGGCCGACGCCTCGGAGATCATCGACTACGCGGAGCGGAACGCTGGCGTCATGTCCACCGCGGGAGGGCGGCTGAACCCCTACAAGCTCGGCGTCGAGCTCTACCGCTACGTCGAAGAGCGGTGGAACAAGGGCCAGTTCGGCAAGGACTGGGACGACTGCGACTCCTACGAGGAGCGCCAGCTCTGGGACCGCCGCACCGGCATGGGCCGCGAGAAGATCTTCCAGGTCCGGAAGCTCTACACCGACGTGACCTTCATCGACGAGTTCCTCACGCCGGACTTCGTGCGCGACCACAAGATGTACGCCTTCGGCTACAACCCGCGGAACGATCGCTGGGAGATCGAGACGCGTCAGTTCGAAGAGGTGAAGAAGAAGCTCCTCTTCCAGCTCACCAACGCGGGCAACCCCTTCATCCGGGTCCTGGACGCGAACCACAACAACCGTGGCGAGCTCCTGCTGGAGCACGAGCACCAGGGCATCGATCTCCGCATCGACTGGGCCCGTGAGGTGATGCGAGCGATCGTTCGGCTCTGGCGGCGTCCCGTCGAGCTCCACACCATCGTGGAGAAGAAGCCCACGGCGCTCCGCTTCGACGGAACGGACCACACGCAGAAGCCGCGCTGACCGCGCGCGAGCGGCGATGATCCAAACCTCGACCCTGCGCTTCTGGGCCCTGTTCGTCGTGCTGGGGGCGTGCGATTGCGGACCGCCGCCCGCGCGGATGGCCGACGGGGGCGCCGACGCCGAACGTCCCGTGACCTGTGCGCCGGACGCCGACGGCGATCGCATCTCGGACGAAGACGAGGGCGACGGGGACCCCGACGGCGACGGGATCCCCAACTCCATGGACCCGGACTCCGACGGCGACGGGATCCTCGACCAGGTCGAGGCGGGCGACATCGACTGCACCACGCCGCCCATCGACACCGACGGCGACGGGACGCCCGACTTCCTCGACCTGGACAGCGACGACGACGAGGTCCCGGACGCCCTCGAGGGCACCAGCGACGTCGACCGGGACGGGGTGCCGGCCTACCGGGATCTCGACAGCGACGACGACGGAGCGTCGGACATGGACGAGGCCATCCACGGGACCAACTCCACCCTCGAAGACACCGACTCGGACGGCTACCCGGACCTGGTGGAGATCGCTCGGGAGCGGCTCGAGTGTCCGCCGGAGGTCTCGAGCCCGCCGGTCCCGGAGGCCTGCAGCTGCGCGACGGATCCCGCCTGCGGGATCCCCGACGAGGACTTCTACGTCGTCCTGCCCTTCGAAGGCGACCCCGTGCAGGAGGACCTGGCGTTCACCACCACCGTGCGCTCGGCGGACCTCTTCTTCCTGATGGACACCACCTCGAGCATGGGCGCCGAGCTCGGGCGCATCCGGGCCACGGTGGCGACGCCCGAGACCGGCCTCGTCGCGCGCAGCACCGAGACCCTGGCCGACGTGCGCTTCGGCGCCGGTCAGCACGAGGACTTCCCCTTCGGTGGCTACGGCGCGCCGAGCGACGCCGTGTTCCGACTGGGGACGGCGCTGCTGCCCGCGGGCCGAGCCGACGACGTCCGCGCCGCCTTCGACGCCATGGCGCTCCACGACGGCGGCGACGGACCGGAGGCCGCGACGGAGGCGCTCTTCCAGGTGGTCAGCGGGGAGGGCGGGAGCTGGACCCACGTGGACGGCGGCACCCACTCGCTGCCGCGCCTGGCCAGCGCGTGCAGCGAGGGATGGGGCGCGCCCTGTTTCCGGGACGACGCCCTGGCGGTGATCCTCCACTTCACCGACTTCTGCTCGCACCAGGGCCCACCGGGCGAGGACCGAACGAGCTGTCCGGACTACACCGGGATCGCGCCGGGGACCCTCGCCTGGAGCGACGTGGTCGCCACCATGAACGAGCGCGGGGCGAAGTACGTGGGCATCAACACCGACATGACCCGGTGCGAAGGCCGCGAGGGATCCGGAGGTCGCACCCCCTGCTTCTTCATGCAGGAGACCGCGCGCGCGACCGGGGCCGTGGACATCGCCGGGGACCCGCTGGTCTACGACCTCGCCGACGGCGGGGCCGACGACGAGGTCTTCGCGTCCACCGTCGTCGAGGCCATCGGCGCGGTGCTCGAGCGGGTCCCGCTCGACGTGTCCACCGCCGTCCGGGACGACCCCGCGGACGCGGTGGACGCGCGGGCCTTCGTGGTCGGGCGAACGCCCGCCTGTCTGGCCGCGCCGCCGACCGACCCCTGCTGGTCCGGCGCGGCCATGGACGCGGTCGGCGGGCTCGACGCCGAGCGATTCCTCGACGTGCTCCCCGGCACCGAGGTGACCTTCCGGATCACCTTCGCCAACGACGTGCGACCGAGCGAGCGGCGGGCTCAGGTCTTCATCGCCTTCGTCGACGTCCGAGGGGATGGTGGCCCGGTCCTGGACACCCGCGCCGTCTACGTGGTGATACCCGCATTTCGGGGCGCTCCGATACTCTGACGCATCGCCCATTTGGGGGAGGCGCCGGTGGGGGCACTTCGTCCACAATGGGCGGATGGGGAAGACCTGCGCCGTCGTCGGTCGCGGTGGCTTCGCGCTTCGCTGCGCGGAGCTCGCCAGCGAGCGTCTCCGGCCGACGGTGCTCTGTTCCCCCGACGGTTCCCTGGCCGCATTCGCCGCTGCGCGCGGGCTTCCCCACGTGGCGGCGCCGCGGGATTTGGCGGCGCTCCTGGCGGAGACGCCGGTCGACTTCCTCTTCAGCGTCGACAACCCCTTCCTGCTTCGGAGCGACGTCCTCCGAGGCGTGCGCGAGCGGGCGGTGAACTATCACGACTCGCTGCTCCCGGACCTCGCAGGGTTGAACGCCTGCAGCTGGTCCATCCTCGAGGGCCGGACTCGGCACGGGATCACCTTCCACGCGATCGACGAAGGCATCGACACCGGCGCCATCCTCCTCCAGCGCGAGGTCCCGGTGGAGGCCGACGAACGGGGCAGCACCCTCAGCGCCAAGTGCTTCGAGACCGGGCTCCTCGCGTTCGAGGAGCTCGTCGCCGCCTGCGCCGATGGGGAGCTCGGGTCGCGGCCCCAGCCCCCGGGTGGGACCTACCGGGGTCGGCGGGACCGGCCGCCCGCCGGAGGCTTCCTCGACTCGGCCATGAGCGCCGAGGACCTGGAGCGGACCGTGCGGGCCCTCGACCTCGGTCCTTCGCCCAACGCCCTCGGGGCTGCCCGGGCGATCGTGGACGGAGAGGTGCTCGTCGTCCGCGCGGCCGCCATCGGGCGCGGGACCGGCCCGGTGCTGGAGACGGCCACCGGGCCTCTCACCTTGGTCGCGCTCGAGGGCATGGACGGGCTCCCGGTACGTCCTCTCGCCGGCGCCATCGCCACCGGACCTGCGCCGGAGCTCGTGGACCTCGATCGCCGGAGCGGTCCCCACGAGGCGTTCTGGCTACGGCGCTGGGCCCGCGGCGGCTTCCGCCATCCGATGGCCGATGGCCGGTCCGGCCGGGCTCGCCGCCATCGGTCGCCCGCGATGGCGACGGCGCTGCAGGCCCTCGCCGATCGCCTGGGTCGGGGAGCGGTGCACGCGGCGACGTTGGTCGTCATGGCCCACGCGCGCCGGCTCGCGGTCGGTCCGGACCCGTCGACGGTGGCCTTTCGCGGACCCGGGCAGGCGGCGGCCGACGGTCGCGCGTACGCGCCCTGGGTCCCGCTCGGCGGGCCGAACCTCGACGCCAGCGTCGCCGAGTGGGCGGAGTGGCTCGACCGGGAGCTCGCGCGGGTCGAGGCTCGAGGGAGTCTGGCCCTCGACGCGCTCCGCCGGGCCACGGGGCGCCCCGGGGGTCTGGTACCGATGGGCGTGGTGGTTCGCGCGGCGCCCGGCGGAGGCGCGGCACCGCTGGTGCTCGACGTCACCGGCGAGCCCTTCCTCGAGAGCGACGGGGGTTGCGACGAGCACGCCCTGGAGACCATCGCCCATCACCTGGAGGTCTTCGCGCAACGGATGGCGCGGGACATCGACCAGCCGATCGCCACGCTCGACCTGGTCCCGGAGCGCGACCGCGCGCTGATCGCGGAGTGCCGGGGCGAAGCCATCGAGGCTGCGCCGCCGGTGCTGGACCTCGTCGCCCAGCGGGTGCGTGAACGACCGGATGCGATCGCGCTCCAGGGGAGCTCGGTCTCGTACGCGGATCTCTGGGAACGCGCGGGGCGCATCGCCGGCGGGCTGCGTGCTCGGGGGGTGGCTCGAGGTCACCGGGTCCCGCTCCGCATCGACGCGCCCGACGCGTTGGTGGTCGGCGCGCTCGCCGTCCTCCGCGCCGGGGCCGCCTACGTCCCGGTCGACGGCGAGCTGCCGGCCTCTCGCGTGGACGAGATCCTCGAAGACGTCGGGGCTCCCCTGGTGCTCGGGACCGGCGGAGTCGCCCTCGACGAGCTCGACGGCGTGGCGCCCCCGCTCGATCGCCGGCCCGAGGACATCTTCTACATCGTCTTCACCTCCGGCTCGACCGGGCGCCCCAAGGGCGTCCGGGTCTCCGACGGGAACCTCGCCGCCCAGCTGGTCGCGCGTGCCTCCGCCTACCCGGAGCCACCGGAGCGGGTCTTCGTGGTCCACTCGCTGGCCTTCGATTCGGCGGCGGCGGGGCTCTGGTGGGGCCTCGCCCACGGCGCGGCGGTCGAGCTCGCGCCCGGCACCGTGCGGCGCGACCCCGCGGCGGTCGCGGAGCGGATGCGCGCCTGGGCCCCGACGCACGTCGACCTACCGCCGAGCACCCACGGCGAGCTCCTCGCGCGGGAGCTCCACGACGCGGTCGCCGCGCGGGTGGTGATCGTGGGGGGCGAGTCCCTGCCGCCCAGCGTGGCCCGGGAGCACCGCCGGCTCCTCCCCGGTGTCGCGCTCGTCAACGAGTATGGGCCGACGGAGACCACCATCTTCGCCACCACCCACCGCGTCGAGCGCGACCCCGACGCGACGGTCCCCATCGGCCGGCCCGCGGCCGGCGTCGAGGCGCGCATCGTCGACGACCGAGGGATGCCGCTGCCGGTGGGCATCGCCGGGGAGCTGTGGGTCGGCGGCCCCATGGTCGCGGCGGGCTACCTCGATCGGCCGGCGCTGGAGCGGGAACGTTTCGTCGAGCGGGAGGGGCGCCGCTTCTACCGAACGGGAGACCGCGTTCGACTGCGCCGGGACGGCCTGCTGACCATCCATGGGCGCCTGGACTCGCAGGTCCAGGTCCGCGGCCACCGGGTGGAGCTCGGTGAGGTCGAGGCCGTCCTGGAGAGCCTCGAGGGGATCGGGCGAGCGGTGGTGAGCCCCCGGGTGCGGCACGGGTCGGTGGAGCTCGTGGCCCACGTCGTCCCTCGAGTGGGCGCCTCGATCGACCTCGCGGAGCTCCGGCGAACGCTGGCGGCGTGCTTGCCCCCTCACGCCGTCCCCGCCGCCGTCGCTCGAGTGTCGATGTTGCCCTCGACGCCGGCCGGAAAGGTCGATCGCGCGGCGCTCCCGGACATCGAGATGCCCACCGGGGAGGGGGTCCCGCCGCGGACTCCCCTCGAGCGCGAGGTGGCGCGCATCCTCGCCGACGAGGTCGGCCTCCCCACGGTGGGCGCGACCGACGACTTCTTCGACCTCGGCGGCAGCTCGCTGGTGGCCATGCGCGTCGTGCGGCGCCTGCAGGAGGAGATGGGGGCGACCACCCGCGTGGTGGACGTCTATCGGCTTCGCACGGTGAGCGCCCTCGCGGCGAGCCTCGAGCGCCGCAGCTGGCCCCCGGCGCCGAGCGGTCGCGTGATCCCGGTGTGTTCCGGCGCGGCGGGTCGGGTCCCGCTCTACGGCGTCCACGTGCTCGGAGAAGGGCTTTGCTTCTACCGGCCCCTGTCCGAGTCGATGGGACCCGAACGGCCCGTGCTGGGGCTGGCGTCGCCGGTCCTCCCGGGCGCCGAGGACGACCACCCTACCCAGGTCGACGAGCTCGCGAACCTCTACCTCGACGAGCTCCTCCGGTCGCGCCCGCAGGGTCCCTACTACCTCGCCGCGGTCTCCCTCGCGGGCGTGGTCGCCTGGGAGATGGCGCGGCTACTGCGGCTCCGGGGAGCCGACGTGCGACTCGTCTTCTTCGACTGCCTCGGCCCGGAAGCGAGTCCAGGGACCTTGGAGCGGGTGCAGGCCCACATCGAGGAGCTACGTCGGCACGGTCTGGACCACGTGCGATCCCGCCTGCGCCGGCGCGCCGACCTGGTGCGGGACCGCTTCGAGGAGCTCTGGGCGTCGACCGGGAAGTGGATGGGGCGGGAGCTCGATCACCACGACCGGGTGCAGCTCGTGATGCGCCGGAACCACGAAGCAGCGATGGCCTACACCATCGAGTCGGTCGACGTCCCCGTCGTGCTCTACCGGGCGACCCGAGAGGTCTACTACGGCCGGGCCTACCGAGAGGCCGCCCTGGGCTGGGCTCCGTTCGCCCGCGAGGTGGAGGTGGTGGACGTGCCCGGGACGCACACCGGGATCCTCGAGCGTCCGGCCGTCGAGACCATCGCGCGCGACCTCACCCGGCGCCTCCAAGGGGACGATCGCTCGCCCACCGGACCTCCCGTCACACCCCACGTGACGGGATCGTGACTGATTCGCACGGGTGAGGGGTCGTCAGACCCCGCTCTGGCTGGACGCGTGAAGCTCGTTCGCCATGGAATCATTGAGGAATGGTCCTGTGGACCAGTTCTTGCGAGGTTGCTGTGCGATCGTTGCGCAGCCCCGCCCGCCGGGGTCTCGAGCGGTCCGGCGCCAGGTCCGGCGCGCCGAACTCATCCCCCCGCCACGAATCTGATACAAGGGCAAAGTCGCATGCGCTTCACTTCACTAGTCTTGATCCTGGGCCTCGGGCTCGGTTGTGAACCCGGGACCGCGTCCCCCACGCGTCGAGGCGACGGTGGCACCCGAGTCGGCTCCGACGTGGGCCCCTCGTGTGACGGCACCGACTCCGACGGCGACGGCATCGCGGACGACTGGGAGACCAGCGAGGACAGCGACGGGGACGGGATCCCCAACGACCAGGATCCGGACTCCGACGGGGACGGGATCCTCGACGTCGACGAGGCCGGCATCGATCCGTGCATCCCGGCCGACAGCGACGCCGACGGGACGCCCGACTTCCTGGACCTCGACAGCGACAACGATGGCCTGCCGGATGCTCGCGAAGTCGAGGTCGGCACCGACCCGCGGGACCGCGACTCCGACGACGACGGCGTGACCGACCTCGGCGAAGTCGAGGGCACCGGCACCGACCCGCTGGACCCCGCGAGCACGATCGCGCCCGACGACTTCTTCGTGATCCTCCCGTACAACGGGGACCGCGAGGAGCGGACCCTCCGCTTCGACACCAACATCAGCGTCGCCGATGTCTTCTTCCTCGTCGACATGACCGGGTCGATGGGCCAGGAGCGCACCAACCTGATCACCGGGCTGGTCGACACGATCATCCCCGGCATCCAGGCGGCCATCCCCAACGTGCAGTTCGGCGCGGGCGGCATGGACGACTACCCCTACGCCAGCTACGGCGCGGGCAACGATCTGCCCTTCTACCTGCTGCAGGAGATCGCCCCGCCCGACCGGGACACCGGCTCCTGGAGCGTCTCGACCAGCGCGACGAGCTGCGGCACCGCCATCGGCTCCCTCACGCCTGGACCCAATGGGCGTCCGGACATCCTCGAGGCCGTCGAGGGGCTCCCGTGCCACGGCGGCTCGGACATCGCCGAGTCCTACGGGCCGGCGCTCTACGCCACCGCTACGGGTATGGGCCTGAGCTGGCCCTCGGGGAGCATCCCCGGGCAGACCTGTCCCCCGGTCCTCGACGAGATGGGCGAGCGACGGGGCTACCCCTGCTTCCGCCCGGGTGCCCTGCCGATCATCCTGCTCTTCGGTGACGCCTCCTGGCACAACGACTACGGGAACAACGACACCTACAGCTTCGGGGCGCCCTCCTACGCGGACACCGTCGCAGCGCTCACCGCCATCGGCGCCCGCGTGCTCCCGGTGTGGTCGATGCTCAGCGGCCGGGACGACTACGAGGCCGTCGCGCGGGACACCGGCACGGTGGACTCCTCCGGAAACCCGCTGGTCTTCGACATCAGCCCCGACGGCTCCGGCTTGGGTACCGCGGTCGTCAACGCCGTCAGCGACTTGGTGGGCGGTACTCCGCAGGACGTGAGCACCCGGACCGAGAACGTCGCGGGCAACCCGGACGAGTTCGACGCCACCCGGTTCATCAAGGCCATCGTTCCCCTCGAGGGCTACATGGGCGGCGCGGCCGGCGTCGGCTACGCCAGCAAGGACACCACCACGTTCTACGGGGTGATTCCCGGCACCGACGTCGACTTCACCATCGACTTCTGGAACGACGTGCGTCCCACGCCGGAGACCGCCGAGATCCACCGCGCCCGGATCATCGTCGTGGGCAACGGGGTCGCGGACCTCGATTCCCGCAACGTGTACATCGTCGTTCCCCCGGAGGGCGGAGTCGTCCTCCTCTGACGATGGGCCAGGGCGACGACGACGACCGACCCGGGGGGTACTCGGTCAAGGGCGGCACCGCGCGGGACGTCGAGGTCTTCGGACGTCGCCGGATCGTGCGCCGCCCGACGCCCCGCCTCCAGCTCGATCCCAAGACCATGGCGCGGATCCGTGCCGCGGAGCCGGAGGCTTCTCCTCCGGCTCCGCCCGCCGATCCCGCGCCGGCTCCTGCTTCCCCCCCGCCTCCCGTCGCGCGAGAGTCCGTCGCCCCGCGACCGACCCTGGACACCCGTCGGCTGCCGAGTTTCGGAGGCGCCGGGGTCGTCGCTTCGGCGCCGCCTCCGGCTCCGCGACCCTCGAGCCTGCCCGCAGCGGGCCCCGACGACACCCGCCGGCTTCCGAGCTTCGGCGGGGCAGGGATCGTCGGTAACTCGTCCACGCCGCCCACCGCCGGAGGACCGGCCATGGCGCGGCGCGAACCCGAGCGACAGGCGATCCCGCCCGGGCGCGCGGACGAGACCCAGCCGGTCCGCGTGGCGTCGAGCGCGCCGCCCGTCGTGGACGACTTCGACGACGACTCGGGCATCCTGCCTCGCGGCGCCCGTCCGCACGTACCGATGGCCCGCGCGCCGCACACGCCGCCCCTGGGCGTGCAGCTGGACCGGCGCACGCCTCCCCTCGGGATGGGTCGCCCCACGCCACCGGTGGGCATCGATCGACCCGCGCCGCGGTCCTTCGTCCCCGCCGACCGGGACACCCCGCCGCTCGGCTTGGAGCTGGAGCCGCTGACTCCGCCCATGGGCGTCCCGGTGGTCGATACCCCGCCGCTGGGCATTCCGCGCCCGCGGGGGGACCGACCGACTCCCTCGGTCGGGTTCCGGCCCCCGTCATCGCGCCCGCCTGCGGGGCGGGACCGGCGGACCCCGCCCGTTGGCGATCTCGTGCGCGAGGAGCGGGTGCGCCCAAGCGAGATCGATGCCCTCGCGAGCGCCCGGCCCGATGCGGCACCGCGGGTCAGCGACGCCGACGCCCGCGCTCGCGCGCAGCGCATCATCGAGACCCTCCGAAGCTGCGGTCCCGATGACGAGGGCCCGGCCGTCGCTGCGCTGAAGAAGTTGGGTCCCGTGGCGCTGGAACCCATGGAGCGCGAGTTCCCGGGGCTCCTCTGGTTCCACCGACGCGTCGCGCACAAGCGGCTCCCGCGAGGGCGGGACGTGGGCTCCTTGGCTCGGGCCATCGTCGCCTTCGGCGAGGACAGCGTCCCCTTGCTACGGCGCATCCTCGAGAACGGCGACATCGACCAGCGCTTCTACGCCGTGCTCGTCGCGGGCGACGTGCTGCCGCGATGCCGGGAGAACAACCGCGCCGCGCTCCTCGAGAGTCTGGGACGGCGGCTCCGCGACGTGGACCAGTCGGTGTCCGATTGCGCCGTCCACGTCCTCATGGCCTATCGCGAGGACGACGCCATCCGGCCCATGGTCGGCAACTTCGTCATCCAGATGGCCGACCTGGCGGCGCCCCCGGCGGATCGTCTGTTCGCCGTTCGGGTCCTCGGCGTGCTGCGTTCGGTGCACGCGCTCGGTGCCTTCGTGGAGCGGCTCGACGACCCGTCGGAGCACGTGCGAGACGCTGCGCGGAAGGCGCTACGGCTCCTGACCGCCGAGGACCTCGGGAGCTCCCGCCGGAAGTGGGCCGCGTGGGTGCGCAAGCACGGGGCCCAGCGGCGAGTCCGATGGCTGATCGAGGGCCTGATCCATCGGGACGAAGAGCTGCGCGCCATGGCCGTGCGCGAGCTCGAGAAGGCCACCGCGAGGGACTTCGGCTTCCGAGCCGGCATGGGGCGGGGGGACCGAAAGCGCTGCTATCGCGAGGCCGTCGCCTGGTTCGACCGCGAGTACGCCTCGTAGGTCGGGGGTGCGATTCACGGGGCCGGGTGCTATGACCGGCCGATGGTCGACCTCGAGGATCTCGCCACCCACCCGCAGCGCGTGCTCGTGACCGTGACCGGTCCCGACCACCCCGGAATCACCGCCGCCATGGCGGGGGTGCTCGCGGAGAGGGAGGCCAAGCTCCTCGACATCGAACAGGTCGTCCTCCAGGGACAGCTGACCCTGTGCCTGCTCGTCGGCTTCGAGCCCGGCGTGTCCAAGGGCGAGTCCGCGCTCAAGGACCTCCTCTTCACCGCGAAGCGAATGGGGCTCGACCTCAGCTTCCGGGTGCTGGAGAACCGCGAGGGCGTCACCCAGATCCCTCCCGCCGCGAGCGCGCGTTTCGCCGTGACCGCCATCGGCGATGGCCTCGACGCCGCCGGGGTGTGCCGGCTGGCTGACGTCCTGGCGAAGGCCGAGGCGAACATCGAGACCATCCAGCGGTTGAGCAGCGGAGAGCTGAGCAGCCTCGAGGTCGTGCTCTCGCTGCCGGTCGGCGAGGACCCGGAGCAGGACGGGCGGGCGCTCCGTCGCGCCCTGATCGAAGCCACCAAGGGTCGCGACATCGACGTCGCCGTCCAGCGCGAGGGCCTCACCCGGCGCGCGAAGCGGATGGTCGTGTTCGACATGGACTCGACGCTCATCCGGATGGAGGTCATCGACGAGCTCGCCCGCGTTCATGGCGTCGTCGACCGCGTCTCCGAGATCACGGCCCGAGCCATGGCCGGCGAGCTCGACTACGAGGCCAGCCTCAAAGAGCGCGTGAAGCTCTTGGAGGGCATGCCCTACGCGGACGTGCTCCAGCTCGCCGCGAACCTGCCCATCACCGAGGGCGTGCCGCGGATGCTCCGGGTGCTCAAGAAGCTCGGCTACAAGACCGCCGTCTTGAGCGGGGGTTTCACCTTCGCGGCCAACGCCCTCAAGGAGCAGCTGGGCCTCGACTACGCGTATGCCAACGTCCTCGAAGTGGAGGACGGCAAGCTCACGGGCCGCGTCAAGGAGCCCATCGTCACCCCGCAGCGCAAGGCGGACCTCCTCGATGCCATTGCCCAGCGCGAAGGCATCGACCTCGAGCAGACCATCGCCGTAGGCGATGGTGCGAACGACATGGGCATGCTGGAGCGAGCGGGCCTGGGCATCGCTTTCCACGCCAAAGCAAAGCTCAAGGAAGCCGCCGACACCAGCGTCGACAAGGGGGGGCTCGACCGCATCCTATTCCTCGTGGGCCTACGAACCCGCGACATCGAAGACGTCCTGACCACCCCCTGACTTTCCCAGTGCGGGGCACTGTGCGCCTTCGAGGCGTCGCTGCGGCGGCTGACTCGTTCCTGGGGCGCATCCCAGGTTCGTGGCGCTCACCGCCGTCGAGGCGACATGAAGCCACGCGGTGATCTTCTGCTGTCGGCAGAATGGCGGCGGCGGCGTTCTGTATGTTGGCGCAGGTGTGCGGTCACCGGGCCGTCCGATGTTCGCTGGTCGCTCCGCGGCTGTCAGTCCCGAGGTGGGTCCGAGTTTCGCCGGCGTCGGCGGCGCCGGCGGCGCCGCCGACGCCGGGTCACCACGCGGCGCGGTTGGACCTTTGCATAGCCTCGAGGCTGGCTCAGGTTCTGGACCACGGGGTCGGGCCGCTGCTCGTCCTCGTCCGTTGGGCGCTGCCGGTCCCGAGGCGAGGCGAAGTGCATCTGCTCGTCTTCGGCGATTTCGGAGGCTTCCGCTCCGAATGCGTCGCTGACCTCGCTGAGCAACTGCACCCGCAGTCGCTCTCTCTCCTCGTCGCTGGAGAGATCGCTCGGATAACCGAACAGGGGACCCGGCTTGATGAGGATCGCCCCGTCCAGAGGCGCGTCCAGCGGTGCGTCATGGGACACGCGCATCGCGTAGGTGCCGTATGGGAACGGGGCCGAGAGGTCGCCGGCTCGACGTGCTCGCCTGCTCTTCTCATGTCCTTCGGCGAAGCCCTGCAACTCGAGGCGTACGGTCTCGGCCACCTTCCGACGCACCATCCCACTGGCGCCGAGTCGATAGGTGGGCACCCGGCCACCGCGAGGTTCGGGCGAGCTTCTCGGCTCGTCATAGGGGTTGAGCCGCTTCAGCTTCTCCGCGCCGAGAGCAGGCCGACCATGCACCGCGCGGACCTCGCGTATCGCGACTCGGGCGAGCTTGCGATGATGAAAGACGGCCGTCTCGATATCTCCGTCGAAGGCCTCCATGACTCGGGGCGAAGGCTCCAGCCGCAGACACAACTCGCTCGGGCGCCGACGATCGAGGATCGAAGGTCTTGGGATGACGAGTCCTTCCGATCCCCAGAGACCGAAGTCGATGACCTGGCCAGGCATATGGCTCGGGTGAGTGACGAGCCCCGCAGCAGTCGGATTGACGTAGTCGTAGATGAACTGGCTGATCTGCGCGCCTGCATCGAGAAGATACAGGTGATGGGGCTGGCGACCGTCGAAGATGTCACGCGGGACGTCGAAGCCGTCGAGCTCGAGCAGCTTCCTGATCCCCTTTCCGAGGGATGAGTGGAGCGCGTTGGTGAACTTGGGGAGGTTGGCCTCGCGTGGGGTGACGTCCGTATGCAGGTGGGTGGGCATCAACGTCGCCATGTGCACCGCGGCGCCGGTGACGCGTGCCGCATCGGCTAGCGAGTAGAGCCAGAGTTCACGGACCATGGGGTGCCATGGCGCGAAGAACGCCTTCCGAAAGGCGGTGCGGCGACACACCGAGACGGTCGCGCCTTGGACGATTGGCCGGGGCCGGGGCACGGCCACGCGGAGTCCAAGATCCATACCGGGTCCGTTGTCAGCAATTCGTCCCGGAAACATTGGGTTTTATCCCGGGCCGAGTCGAGAAGGGTGGCGGAATGGTGGCCGATCCGCCGGCGGCCGCCACCCCCTCGAGCCAGGAACTCTCCGGGGGAATCTTCTCGCCGCAAGCGTCTGTGAACGATTGCTCAACAGAAAACGGATTGCCCGGGACGGGGCGGCGGGGGTCAGTCGGGGTTGGGGGCCTGGTCGAAGAAGGCGCAGCTGCTGTCTTCGAGGCAGGTGTGGTCGTCGGGGTGGGAGTGGTAGTAGAGGTCCTGACCGCGCGTGGCGCCATACCGGGCCACCAGGTTGATCAGGTACTGCACCGGGTCCCACGGCAGGTCGCCGTCGTAGACGACCTCGTCGAAGCCATGGACTCCGTTCGGGACGACGAAGTGGTTGATCAGACCCGAGATGTCCTCTCCCGCCCGCGGGTCCCAGACGTCGGGGTCGCCGCCCGGCGGCATGGCGCGACTGCGGCGGACCCAGCGTAGGGGGTCGTCGCCCAGCGGGCGGTAGTACCCCACGGCGTCGGCCTCGATGCTCTGGTGCGCGCCACTGGGCTGGAACCGGTACGCGCCCTCGGCGAGGTCGTCGAGGTCCACCAGGAAATGTGGCGGCAGGCCCTCGGCGGGGTGACGCTCGAGGCGGTCGACGCCCTCCAATACGTGCCATCCGATGAGCAGGTCGTTCGGTGACGCGAAGCCGGGGTAGCGCTCGCCGAAGTCCGCCGGCGCCCGCCAATCGGCAAGCGAGTCCGGCGCGTCGGCCGGCAAGAAGGCGAGCACACCGGCGGCGCGAGCGAAGGCGTTCCCCGCGCTCAGCGGCACCCACTGATCGCCGACGGCGTTGGCGACGAGCAGGTTCACGGGCCGGTCGATGGGCTCCAGGAAGACGCGCCGCGCGTAGTTGATCGGGTCACCCGCATCGAGACCCGCCTGGGCCAGCGCGAGGGTCCGCCGTAGCTCCGGGGTCTGCCGGTCGTGGCCCAGGCCCATGGTCGGGCTCACGAGGGGATCGCCCACCGCCCACTCGGTCTCCTGGAACGAGGCCCCCTCGATCTCGAAGGCGTCGATCAACCGGACCGGGGTCCGCTCGCTCCCGAAGCGGCAATCCCCGTAGTCGATGTCGCCTCCGGCGTCCTGGTAGATCTCGACGTAGAGCCGGTCGTCCGCGTCGGCCGGGAAAGGAACCCGATAGCGGCCCGCCTCGCCCCCGACGGCGCCGCCGCAGCGGAGCTCTCCATTCTTTGCGTTGAAGACGGTCAGGACGTCATCGCCATCCAGGAGCTCGCCGTCGACGCACGCGATCTCGATCTCGGAGCGCGAGGTGACGTCGGTCGACAGGATGTAGACGCTCACCTGCCCCCCGTCGCACTGGGTGGAGTCGCCCCGCGCCGCGGCCGGCTCGGCCATGATCATCGGTCCCATGGCGCGCAGGTGCATGGCGCGGAGGACGGACCCGAGCTCGGTGCGCGCGGCGACGTCGGTCAACCCACCCGCGCCCACGATGGGCGCAGCCACTCGGATCTCGGGCTCGGCGCCACCGACGATGCCGGTGACGATCCCGCCCAGGGATCCACCCGCGAAGAAGATCTCCGCGGTGTCGCCGCCGAGGTCGGGCACCCCATTGCCGTCGAGGTCGCCCGCAATGTCGTCGGCGCCACTGATGGCGCCCCCGTCGTAGGCGACCGAGCGGTCCCCGGTGTCCCCGTCGAAGACGATGGGGCTGTTGGGGAAGACCGCCGGACCGGCGGCGCGACCGGTGAAGGAGCGCAGGATCTGAATCGCGCGCATGTGGTCCACGGCGGTCTGCCGCACGGAGTCCCGGGTGTGGAACACGTACGAGGTCCAGAAGTCTCCGCCGCTGTCGGGCGTCCCGTCGCCGTTGAGGTCCTCCGCCCGGCCCGCCAGGATCGCGCGCGCAGCGGGCCGGAGGCACTCGCCGCTGAAGAGGGTCTCGACGATGTCGAAGAGGCTGTCGTTCAGCGGGACGCCGTGGCCTTCGGCGTTCAGGGTCGCCGCGGCGACGCCGTGCTGGAGCATGTAGCCGACGAAGGGCAGAGGCTCGGCGCTCGCGCTGCCGTAGCCGTGCACGTAGAACGCGAGGTCGAAGGGCTGGCGCGCGGTCTCGGTCTCCTTCGGGATGAAGAGGGTCATGGTGAGCGTCTCCCGGCTCACCTCGGCCTCACCGGCGCCGACGTCCACGTGGAACTGGTCCTCGAGGCCGGTGGTCGAGGGATCGCCCATGAGGAAGGGCGAGTCGAAGACGATGACGGCGACGTGGCTGAGGCTCTCGTAGGTCGCCAGGAGTCGCTCGACCTTCGCCTCGTCGGTGGTCCCCAGAATCGTCCCGACGACCGGCCGGAGGGCCGCGACGAACTCCTCCTGGGGCGCGATGTAGATGTTCTCGATGCCGTCGGTGCAGCCCGCCGGACCGCGCATGGCGACGGGCGCGTAGGAGATGGGGAAGTCGTCGGCCATCCAGCCCAGCGAGCCCTCGCCGTAGAGGCCGGCTCGCAGCGCGTCGATGTCCCGGTACACGCTCTGCGTGGTGAAGGTGAACGCGAAGGCGACGCCATCCCAGCCGCGGGTCGCGAGGTCGCCGTAGATCTCCGGGTGGTCCGCCAGGTGCGCCTCGAGCGGCTCGAGGGCGTCCTTCTGGCCGATGTGGTGCACGTCGGGGAAGGGCGAGCGCACCGGCTGCCCGTCGGTGCCCACGAGCCGGTCCGTGAGGACCACGGCGTAGGTCCGCGCCGGGCGGAGGGGCAGGATGGGGCGGAGCACCAGCGTGTTGGTCTCCCGCTCATAGAACCAGGTCATCTCGTCGACGGTGTCCAGAGGATCGTCGGCGGTGCCATCGAAGGTGGCCGGTTCGTCGAGGACGCCGTCGAAGTCGGTGTCCTCGAAGGGATCCATCTCGCCGTCGCCGTCGAGGTCTTCGTCGACGGTCTCCAGGAAGAGGTTGGACTCGCCGGCCCGCGGGTCGTTGCGGAAGTAGGCGTTCGGGTTATCGACGACGTAGGGGAAGTTCCCGGAGTTGACGTCCAGCGGCATCGGCTCGCCGGTCTCCAGGTCGATCAGGTAGATGGCGTGCTGCTGGAAGCTCTCGGTGGAGAAGACGGACGAGTCGCCGCCCTGGCGCGCCACGAGGTCGCGGGTGTCGATCGGCTCCTCGAAGGGCACGGAGATCGGCGCGTAGGTACCCCAGCCGTCCAGGGTGTCGAAGCCTCGCCGGGTGTGCGCCTCGAAGGCCGTGGCGGCGACCTCGGACACGTTCAAGCGGCGCCCCGTGGGCGTGCTCGGGTCCGGGTAGGTCGCGAAGTCGTTGGGGAGCGGCAGGTCCGGGAGCGGCTCGTGGTCGAGGTCCCAGGTCACCCGCGGGCCGTCCCCGGCCGGAGTGGCCCGCCACCCCTCGGGCAAGCCGCCGGTCTCACAGGCGACCAAGAGCGCGATGGCGGGGAGCCACGTGCGAAGGCGAAGCGTCATCGCCGCGAAGAATAGTGGGAAATCGCGCGGGTGGGGACTTCGGCTTCCCATCTGCGTTTCGTCACGGGGTGGGCTCGGGGGAATGGGCGGTCCGCGCGCGCTCACACGAGTCCACGAAGCCGTAGTACAGGCGCACGAATCCTTCCCGCATCCGGTGGGCCCCGGTGACCTCGAGCGCCGAGGGAACGAGCTGCACGTGCGCGCCGGCACACTCGAAGAGGCGCTGGGCCCGCTCGAGATGGTGCCGGGTGCTGACCACGATCACCGAGGGACGACAGGGCTCCGGGCGGCCGTCGCAGAGGAGCTCCACGGTGAAGCGCGCGTTCTCGATGGTGTCCCGGGACCGACCCTCGACCCGGATGGCCGACGCCGGGACCCCCAGCTCCACGGCGAGCGCCTTCATCACCTCGGCCTCGACGTGACCGCTCGGGGCGGGTCCACCGGTCATCACCATCAGCGGCGCCAGGCCCCGCCGATACGCCTGGACACCGGCCTCGACCCGCGCCCGCAGCTCGGGCCGGACCTGGCCGCTCTCGTCCACCGGGGGCCGGTTTCCGAGGACCACGATGGCCTCGGCTTCGCTCGGAGGCGGCAGGTTCATCGTGTGGGCGCAGCCCGTGACCCATCCGAACACGACGAAGAAGATCGACCTCACGCTTCGCTCTACCGCGTCTCGCGCCTCGCGAAAACCGGCCGATCGCCCGGGCGTCCGCGCACGCCACGGACTTGCGGCGCCTCCCCCCGCCGGGTAGCACTGAGCCCACGATGTTGCGCTATCGAGCCGATCTCCGGACGATCTTCTTCGTCGCGCTCTACTTCGGGATGACCGCGGCCCTCTGGGTCCTGCTCCCCGACGACCTCTGGAGCGACCGTTCCCAGATCCAGTGGGCCTGGGTGATCCCGCTCTTCGTCGCGATCTGCGTGACGTCGTTCATGGGCGCGGTCAGCACCCACAACGCGGTGCACTGCCCCATCTTCAAGAGCCGCGGCCTGAACAAGGTCTGGCAGGTGATCCTCAGCCTGACCTATGGGCACCCGGTCTCCAGCTACGTGCCCGGGCACAACCTGAGCCACCACAAGCACACCCAGTCGCGCCGGGACGTGATGCGGACCACGAAGCTCCGCTTCCGCTACAACCTGCTCAACGTCCTCTTCTTCTTCCTGCGCTGCGTGCCCTCGATCATGCGCGCGGACGCGGCGTACTCGAAGTCGATGCGCAAGAAGCACCCCAAGTGGTTCCGGCAGCTCGCCTTCGAGGGAGCCACCCTGGCCGTGGTGACCGTGGCCCTCTTCGTGCTCGATTGGCAGAAGGCCCTCGCGCTCTGGCTCGTCCCGCACCTCTACGCGCAGTGGGGCATCGTCACGATGAACGTGCTCCAGCACGACGGCTGCGACGCGGAGAGCGAGTACGACCACTCCCGCAACTTCGTGGGCAAGGCCGTGAACTGGTGGACCTACAACAACGGCTTCCACACGATCCACCACGAGAAGCCCGGCCTCCACTGGAGCCTGACGCCCGAGGCGCACGCAGAGAAGATCGCGCCCCACATCCATCCCAACCTCGACCAGAAGTCGCTGCTCGCCTACATCTGGCGCGCCTTCATCCTGGGCAAGCGCGAGACCTACGACGGCCAGCCCTACATGCCGCCCGTCGACGGTCCCGACGAGGAGTGGATCCCGGATCCGCGCAGCACGCCCCAGGACCTGGGCGCCGAAGGCATCGAGAGCCTCAACGAGGCCGTCGCCCACCAGGCCCGCCTGGCGAGCTGAGCCCGCGCTCGCTCACGGGCACCAGTCGCCCTCGGTGACCGCGGCGCCCGGGTTGCACAGATCCTCGGGCGCGAGCCCGTAGTGGTCTTCGACGAAGGCGCTCAGCGACGCGTCGTCGACGCAGGTCGCGGTGTAGGCGTACTCCCACGCCAGGGCGACGACCGGCGCGTCGAGACCGCTCACCGGCGCGACGATGAAGCGCGCGTCCGCGCTGGGGTGCGTCGCGCAGAGCGGATCGTCGCCGTGGGCCTCGATGACGGCGGCGAACGCATCGAGGACCTCCGGGCACCCCTCGGGGCAGTCGTAGCCGAGGAAGATGGCGCCGTGCTCCAGGGAGTGCACCAGGTAGCCCCAGGGGACCTCGTCCCCGTAGGTGGCGAAGTCGGCCCACACCGAGAAGTGCGGGCCCGAGGCCGGCGGCAGGCTGGCATAGTCGATGGCGCTGCAGACCGCGCGGTGATCCTGGGCTCGGGCGGGTTCGCTCCAGGTGCGCACCACGCACTCGGTCGCTGGGCCGATGGGCGGCGCGCCGGGCCTCGTCTCCTCGATGTCCACCCGAACACTCCCATCCAGGGGGGTGGAAGGCGAGGAGTCGCCGCAGGCGAGGGCGCCCAGGAGCAGCAGCGGAGCGAAGCGATTCATGGGCGGAGCATGCCACGCGCTTGCTCTTGGCGCGTTTTGCGAAGGCGTTTCTCGCCGGACCGTCTGCGATCGGTCATGGTGTGGACGAATGAAGCGCTTCCCCTTCTGGGCCCTCCTCCTGGTCACCGCTTGCGATTGCGGCGACGATCCCGGCGACGACGACACCTGCGTCACGGCCGCCGACTGCGAGGGCGAGGCTCTCTGCATCGAAGGCGTCTGCCAGCTCCGGGAGCTACCCGACGGGTCGATGCCCGACATGTCGGACCCCTCGGCCTGCGTCGACGAGCCCGCGCGACAGTGCCGGGGTGGGGCAACCTGCTGCGCCGAAGGCGAGGAGTGCATCGACGACTTCTTCTGCTTCGCGGTCTGCGAGAACACCCGCTGCGGGGACAACGGCTCGGTCTGCTGCGACGCGGGTGAGATCTGCCTCGATGGCGTGGTCTGCGCCGCCGACTGCGGCGCCGAAGAGACCCTCTGCGGCGCCGACAACGAGATCTGCTGTGCGGCCGGGGACGTCTGCCTGGACGACGCCTGTGCGACCCCGGGCATGGAGTGCGGCGATGACTACGACTGCCTGACCGAGGGGGAGTACTGCGAGACGGTGGTCGGGCGCTGTCTCCCGATCCCCGACCGGGACCCGGCCTGCGAGCTCTTGCCCGAGTTCGACTCCATCGAGCTCGACGAGGAGTGGCATTGGGAGGGCGAGACCATCGGGGGCATCGAGTACGACGACGTCACCATGACCCCGGTCGTCGGGGACGTGAGCGGCGACGGCGTGCCCGATGTCATCGCCACGGCCTACGCCGCGACCAACGACACCATCATGGTCGCCCTCGACGGGCGCACCGGGGTGCCCCACTGGCGCATCGGGCCGGGTACCGCCGACGACGCCGACTGGATCAGTTCCCCGGCGGTCGCCAACTTCGACCCCAGCGACGACGCCCTCGAGGTGCTCTACTGGCTCGAGACCGACGGTCTCCGTCTGGTCGATGGCGACGGGACCACCGAGCTCGCCGTCCGCGCCGACGCCGGCGGAGGCGGCCGCGCCGCGCCCACCATCGCCGACTTGAACGGCGACGGGACGCCCGACGTGATACTCGGCTGCCACGCGATGAACGGTCTTGCCATCGGGGACGCGGCCATGGACTTCTTCGACCTCGGCCTCTGCCGCCTGAACGCGCAGACCTTCCTCAACTCCGCGGTCGCCGACCTCGACGGCGACGGCGCGCCGGAGGTCACCACCGGCGGCATCGCCATCGAGGTCGATGGGACGATCCTCTGGGGTAGCGTCGACGGGAACCACTCGCTGGTCGCCATCGCCGACCTCGACGTGGACGGATCCCCCGAGGTCGTCACCGTCCGCAGCGGTCGGGTCGGCGTCCTCGCCGGCGCCAGCGGTGCGGTGCTCGTGGGCCCCGGCGGTGCCTGGTATGACGAGCTGCTCATCCCCGGCGGGGGTAGCGGCGGAGCGCCGACCATCGCCGACTTCGACGGCGACGGACTCCCCGAGATCAGCGCCGCCGGCCAGGGCGCCTACGCGGTCTACGATCCGGACTGCCTGGCGACGCCCCCGCGAGCCGGCGGCGACTGCGCGCCGGGCACCACGGACATGCTGCGCTGGCAGGCGCCCACCCAGGACCTGAGCTCGTCGGTGACCGGGTCCTCGGTCTTCGACTTCCAGGGCGATGGCGTGGCCGAGGTCGTCTACAACGACGAGTGCTTCCTGCACATCTACGACGGTCGCGATGGCTCCGAGGTGCTCTCGGCGCCCCGGCCGAACTCCTCGCGGACGGGTCTCGAGTACCCGCTGGTGGTGGACGTGGATCGCGACGGGAACTCGGAGATCGTGGTCCCCGCCAACCGGGACCAGGCGGTTCGCCGGGACAACTGCCCGGCGGCCTACGCGGCTGCCTTCGGAGTCCCCGAGGGCGAACTGCCGGCGGAGTTCGCCATCGGGACCCGGGGCGTCTATGCGTTCGGCGATCCCGGTGACCGCTGGGTCCGGACGCGGCCCATCTGGAACCAGTACGCCTACCACGTCACCAACGTGACCGACCGCGGCGACGTCCCCATGAGCGAGCCCGACAACTGGTCCGTCGCCGGCCTCAACAACTACCGGCAGAACGTCCAGGGCGCCGGCGTCTTCAACGCGCCGAACCTGGTGGTGACCCTCGACGCCACCGCTGCCTGCGCGCGCCGCGAGATCGTGCTCTCGGCGGTGGTGACGAACATGGGCAGCCGCGGTGTACCCGCCGGCGTGCCGGTTCAGATCGTCCAGACGGTCCCGGGGCCCGAGGTGACCATCCTCGACGGCGCGACCACCGGTCCGCTCCTGCCCGGCCAGAGCGAGCGGATCACGGTCACCGCCAGCAGCGTCCCCACGGATACCGACCTCACGTTCGAGGTCCGGGTCGATGGTGAAGACGCGGCGGCCGAGTGCGTCGAGGACGACAACGGCGCGGTGGCCATGGAGAACTGCCCGGGCATCGGGTAGTCCGCGCGGGAGGCGTCGCGAGACGCCTCCCGGCGACCGCTCCTTCGAGCGCCTTTCAGAACACGCGGCCGGTCTGCAGCGACCAGTCGTCGCCGACCCACCACAGGGTCTCGTCGGGGACCTCGCTCCAGTCCTCGTTGGCCGTGATGGGCTCTGAGGCGACCACCACCGCCCGGTAGGACTCGACGCCCTCGGGTCCATGGAAGTCGCCGCACACCGGGCACCGGTAGGCGTGGTCCCGCACCGAGGCATGGAGCGAGCGGTGCCAGCGGCACCCGACGAGGTGGTCGTCGACCATCCACAGTAGGTTCAGCCCCAGGTCGGCGCCGATCTCTCCGGTCCACTCGTCGAGGTCGCGGATCGTGGTCGAGAGGGTCTCCACCATCGACTTCCGACTCCGGTCCCGGAGCCGGGCCATGAGCAGCGCGAAGACGTGCTCGCTGTCGGTGGAGCCCTGGACCCGCCCGGCCCACTCGGGGCCCATCGCGTCGACGAGGCGCTCCTGGAGCTGATCGAAGGCGCCCACCGTCCCGTTGTGCGCCAGCGCGGCGTCCTCGGCGACGAAGGGGTGACAGTTCTCGAGCTGGGGCTCGCCCACCGTCGCCCGGCGGATGTGGGCGATGGTCAGCACCGAGGGCGTGTCGGTGACCTCGCGGCGGTACTCCTCGCTCTGGTCCGCCGCCTTTGGTTCCCGGTCCCAGTCGAGGGCGCCCCGGGCGGTCCGCTCGACGATGCCCCATCCGTGTCGATTGGCCCATCCGCGCTCGTCGCTCGCGGCCTGGCGCAGCAGCGAGTTCTGCGCATCGATGAGCTCGCAGCTCGGCGTGGTCGGGTGCGTGGCGCGGAAGCCGTAGAGTCGACACATGGGGTCCCCCGAGGCCGCGGCGAGGCGGCGGGGGAAGCATACCGTGAAATCCCGCGCCGGGGGCTCAGCCGTCGCGGAGCGCGTCGACGACGGCCCGCCACACCCGCGGGCGCAGCATGTAGCCGGGGTGGGTGACCCGAGGGAGCTCCCTAGCCGCCGCGCCGTCGGCGATGGCGGCCTCGGGAGGGACCATGAGCAGGTCGGCCCGGGACCAGAGGCAGACCAGGGGCGGGAGGTCGTCGTGCCACGGTTCCTGCTCTTCGAGGGCCGCGGTGAGCTCGGCGTCGCGCTCCATCTGGGAAGCCTTCTCCGACTCGACGATCTCGGCGATGCGGGTGCCCTCGTGGGGGCTCCCGAGGGTCACGATGCGCCGGACACGTGACCGGACGTCCTCGGCGTGGATGGCGAAGCGCGTGACCACGCCGCCCAGACTGTGGGCGACGACGGCGATGGGATCGTCGGGGTCGACGTGGTCGCGCAGCCAATCGCGCAGCGCGTCGCCCATCGCCTGGACCGAGCCGTGGTCGCGGAGGTCCAGGCTCGCGGTCGCGAACCCGGCGTCGCGCAGATGCCGGCGGAGGAAGCCGTGACTACGCGGGTGTCCCGCGTACCCGTGGAGCAGGAGCACCCGTGGGCCGGCGCCGCCGTCGTCGAAGGGGAAGACGCGGAGGGCGCCGAGGGCCACGAGATCGACGAAGTGGAGCGGCACGCCGCTGAGCTGGCGTGCTCGCTCCCCCGCGGGCAGGTGCTTCGACTTCCGGAAGGCGTTGGGGATGGCCCCCAGGATGTGTCGCAGCTCGTGCTTGGCCCCCACGCGCGGGTTTACTCGCCGTCGGCGGTCTCGAGGACCTCTTCGGCCTCTTCCCCGGTCTCCGGGTGCTCGAGGCCTTCGCCGCCGGTCGCCCGGCGGTCGGGCGGGGCCTGGTCCTCGGGGAGGCGCGCCTCCGCCGGGAGCTCGCCCTCGAGGGCCCCGAGGAACGCGACGATGTCGTCGACCTGGCCGTCCTCGAGCTGCTTGCCGAGCTGGATCCGCGCCATGATGCGCACGACCTCGCGGAGGTCGGTCTGGCTTCCGTCGTGGAAGTAGGGCGGGGTCAGGGTGATGTTCCGGAGGGTGGGCACCTTGAACTTGTGCCGGTCGGCCTCGTCCTCGGTCACGTTGAAGCGACCGTGGTCGGCTTCGGTGAGCTCACCGCCGCGCATCTCGAAGTAGTTCTCCACCACGCCCATCTTCTGGAACATGGTGCCGCCCAGGTTCACGCCCTGGTGACAGCTGATGCAGCCGACCTCCTGGAAGGCGGCCCAGCCGCGCTGCTCCTGCTCGTTCAGCGCGCTCTCGTCGCCGCGGAGGAAGTCGTCGAAGGGCGCCGGGGTGATCAGGTAGCGCTCGTACTCGGCCAGGGCGTCGGTGATGTTGTCCTTGGTGACCGGGTCGTCCTCGCCGTAGATCGAGGCGAAGCGCTCGGCGTACCACTCGTCGCCCGCGACCGCGCCGACGACGTCACCGAAGGCGCCGCCCATCTCGATGGGGTTCTCGATGGGGCCGGCGGCCTGCTCCTGCAGGTTCTCGGCGCGGCCATCCCAGAACTGCACGAAGTTGAAGTGCGCGTTGAGGACGGTGGGCGAGTTGATGGGCCCGACCTGGTCTCCGATGCCGTTCGACGTGCGCCGGTCCTCGGCGCCGCCGTGGTCCAGGGTGTGGCAGGTCGCGCAGGACACGGTGCCATCGCCCGAGAGGATCGGGTCATGGTAGAGGCGGCGGCCCAGGTACACCTTGTCCATGTTCACCTCGGGGGCCTCGATGGGCTCCACCGGCGGCGGCGTGGGCTCGGTCTCGGTGCTCTCGGCGGCCTCGTCGCCTTCGGTGTCGTTGCAGCTGTCGCAGCCGGACGCGAGGGCGAGGAGGAGGAAGGGGAGGAGGAGGCGCTTCATCTCGATGGCCAGTGTTAGGGCGACCCGGTCCGACCTGTCAATCCGACCCCTCAGGTCGTGGCGGCACGAGCCACCGGGTCCACCAGGGGATCCTGGGCGGCGTCGTAGTCCGAGTCGGGCTCGATGAAGATGCGCTTCATCTCCGGGAGATCTGCGCGAATCGCTTCTTCGATGCGGTCGATGGCCCCCTCCACGGCGTCCAGGGCGAGGGACCCGTCGAAGTGCACCTTGAGGGCGAGCACCACGTCTTCGGGGCCCCGGTGCATCGAGAGGAGCTGCGTGACCTCGGTCACCGCGGGATCGGCTTCCACCAACCGGACCACCTGCTCGCGGGTCTCGAGGGAGGCCGACTCGCCGAGGAGGAGGCTGTGGGTCTCCCGGGCCAGGAGGAACGCCACGCCGCAGAGGAGCACGCCGATGGCGATCGAGCCGATGGCGTCGTAGCCGTACCAGCCGGTCAGGTCGGTCATCGCGACGGCGATCAGCGCGAAGACGAGCCCCAAGAGGGCCGCGAAGTCCTCCATGAGCACCACGGGGATCGTGGGGTCCTTGGCCTCGAGGAAGACTTTGACGGCGGGGCGTTCGCCGCGGACCTTGTTGAACTCCTTGATGGCCACGGCGAAGACCACCGCCTCGAAGACGATGGCCACCCCGAGGACGATGTAGTTCGCCAGGAAGCTCCCGTGTTCGGCGCCCTCTTCGGGGGGCGCCATGAAGGCGTGGATCCCCTCGTAGAGGGCGAACACGCCGCCCAGGAGGAAGATCACGATGGAGACCATGAAGGGCCAGAAGTAGCTCTCCGGCGCGAAGCCCAGGGGGTGCAGCGAGGTCGGCCGCCGCTCCGCGCGCTTCATCCCGAAGAGGAGCAGCCCCTGGTTCGAGGTGTCCGCGGCGCTGTGCACCGCCTCGGAGATCATGGCGCCGCTGCCCGTGAAGAGGCCCGCGGCGAGCTTGCTGGCCGCGATGAGCCCGTTGCCCACCATGGCCGCGTAGACGACCTTCTTCGAATCACCGGCCACGCGTGTCCTCCCGAGTCATGGCAGGCTCATGGGGCTCGGTGCCCCAGGTGACAAGCGCCAGAGCCCGGCTCAGCCCCGGGCGCGGATGACTTCGAGGGGCTCGGCGTCCACGTATCCCGCGAAGCGGCCCCAATAGCGCGCCGTCGAGCGGATCAGGTCGGGTTGCAGGTACGCCCGTTCGCGCTGGCTCTCGTGGCAGGCGATGAGCTCGAGCTTGGCCGGAAGGGTCGCGGCCACGTCGACGAAGTGGGTGGGCCGGAATTCCGTCGTGGTGGATGGGCTCTGGTAGCAGAAGACGTTGGCGACCGAGCGCGCGGCGACCAGGGTCGCCCGATGCACGGCGCGATGGTCCTGATGCATGTCGTGTAGGCTGTGGGTGTAGACGATCGTCGCCTTGCAGGCGGCGATGGCCCGCTCGATGAGGCCGATGGTCTCCTTCCCGTCGCTCACCGCGGTGTCCGGCAAGCTTCCCATCTGGAGCTTCGCCCGCAGCCGCCGCGCTGCGGCCCGGGCCTCGTCCGCGCGCTGGTGGGACGCACCGCCGTGAGCGCCGCCGGTCACGGTCAGCACCGTGATTCGGTGCCCTTCCCGCCGATGGCGTTCCAGGATCCCCCCCACGCCGATCTCCACGTCGTCGGGGTGAGCCCCGATGGCGAGGATCGATTGGGAGGGCTCCGCCCGCTCCTCGAGCAGACCGTCCACGCGCTCGAGGAGCGGGCCCTTGGTCAGCGGCTTGACCAGGAACTCGTCGACGCCGCTGCGCAAAGCCTCGACGGCCTTGTCCATGTCACCCTTGGCGGTGGCGATGGCGCAAGGCCGTCGGGGAGAGTGCTTCTTGCTCTCGCGGGCGATGTCCAACCCGCACCCGTCGGGGAGCTCCAGGTCGCAGATGACCAGGTCGTAGCTGGGGTCCTTGACCTGCTCCAGACCTCTCCACCGCGAGTCGGCGACGGTCACCTGGTAGCCGTGGCTGCGAAGCCAGCGACCCAACAGGGTCGCCTGGTCGAGATCATCTTCGACCAGCAGGATGCGCGGCGACGAGGGCGGAACGCTCGGGAGTCCGACCGCCATCCCGAACTCCGAAGAGGCGACCTCCGTTCCGCTGGCCTCGGCGTCCACGTGCAGCCCGTTGCCGGACACCGGAGCGAACGTCGGCTCGGCGATGGCACGCGCCCGCCGCCCGGAGCCCACAGTGTCTTCTGCGGCGGCATCGGCTGCCATACTGGTGCGCGCGGAGCCGCCGGCTCGGTCGAGGCTCTCGCGCGACAGCCGCTTCAGCTTGAGGGTCGGGCGTTCATCCCGAGGGAACGCGCCTCGCTTCGAGGAACAGTGATAGGCGCCGGGGCTTCCTTGCGACGACATGCTCAGACTTCCTTTCGGCGACGCGCGACGAACGACAGGACCAACGATACGAGAAGGAGTGGAGCCGGAGACGGCCGCCCACCTACCGAACAGCCGGCGGGAGCGGGGCGTGCCAGGCCGGTGACGAGCGACGCGGTAGCGGGAACGAGCGCGGCACAGTCCGAGACCGGGGACCCCAAGTCGAATGCGAGGTCACGAACGACGATCTGCGCGTCGCCAGGCCGAGTGGTGGTGAAAGTGATGAGCTCGACGTCCGAGAGACCTCCGCAAGAGCCAGCTCGTCCGCGGAACGCAGAAGCCTCGACCGCGGTGCCGGTGGCCGGTGCGCAGCGTTGACGACCCTGGGCGCCGTGCATGCACACCTCCACCGGCGCGTCGGAGAGGAGGTCGAAGCGCATCTGGGTCATCTGGGTGAGGTCGAGGGGCGCCGCTCCGCCACCGAGGTGTCGCGCGACCCCCGCGCGCTCCGCCACGTCGACGCGGATCGACGCGCAGCCCGCGAGTCGCAGGTCCCCTTGCCGGGGGCGTGCTCGGTCGCACCGATCATCGAAGTCCAGGACTACCGAGTCCCCCCCCCACAGGCTGTCATCGTAGCCAGTCCATGCACCATCCGCCGTCCACACACGGTCGACGGTGCGACCGTCGGGGTCTCGGAGCAGAAGGGTGATGTCGAGGAACTCGGGCAGCGGCCCGAGGTCGAGGTCAGGGTTCGCCTGTCGGTCAAAAAGGGTGCCATCGGTGTGGCGTCCTTGGGCGTGGAGCGTCAGCCCCGTGAGATCCCCCGTGAGTGCGAAGTCCAGGCGACCGCCCAAGGTCGACACGTAGTTGAAGTACGCGGGCGGTGCGGCACCCGGCGCAGCCCACGTCGCGCCGAGTCGCTCGGCCACGGCCTCGGCCAGGGAGAGCTCGACCCCCGGACGGGCCGACCACGCCTGCACGGTGATCACCCGTTGGTCAGGCGTGAGGGTCGGCATGTCTTCCGCGAGCCACACGTCGTGCGCGACGACGTGTCCCGCGGGGTCTTCCACGAACCGTAGCTCGACGGCGTGGTCCGTCGCCTGGCCATGGTCGAGGGAAGGTCGTAGGACGGTCCCGGACGCGGAGGGGAGTGCGTCGATCGCCGTCAGGGTCGCTCCTCCAGCACGGTCACAGAGCGCTTTGGAGTGGTCGTAGGGAGCGCCGTACGTCTCCAGGAGCAGAAGCGACCCCACGCGGTTCCCTTGCGCGTCTACATAGTCCACGCCGAAGACGTTCCTCGCGTTCGTGACCGCCGGAAGGTCGGCCGGGGTCACCAGCAAAGGAGCGGCGTCGAAAGGTCCGCGCTCGGGCAGGATCTCTCCGAGATCGGTGAACATACTGATGGCGCGCCGCTGGACACCGTCCTGCACCCGCAGGGACTCGTACGCCTCGGGAGTCAGCCAATCAGTGGGGTGGCGAGCGACCGCGCGACGAGCCAGATGACTGGCCAAGCGACCATCGGACTCGAGGCCGCCGGTGAGGCCCGAGGAGGCCCCGGACCCGACGAAGACCGCTAGCGGGCCGTGGGTCTCGCTGCATCCGCTCTCCGTCGTCGTGAGCCGGTAGTAGTACGTCTGGCCTCCGACCACGGTCGCGTCGTTGAAGCCATCGGCATCCGGAGTGACCCCCGGCGAGCGCACCGAAGTGTCGAGAACCGTTCCGGTGGTGTCCGGCCCGCTGGCCCGCGACAGCGTCACCGTCGTCGGTCCGGAGCCTCCAACGAGCTCCCAGGAGAGCGCGACGGGACCCCCACCGGTCTCATCGTCGACGGCGGTGAACGAGTCGAGGGCGGCGACTCCGGCGCCTCGAAGGGAGAGCGGCAGGGTCACCGTATCGAAGAGATCGACCCCATCGTGGGTGCCACCGCACCGCACGGTGACCGCCGCCGCGAGGTCGTCCGGACAACCGGGGCCGCAGTCCACGCGGAGTTCTACCGTGCCGCTCTGTCCCGAGCCGGCGCCGATGTTGCCCTGGTCCCAGCGATGGGGAGTTCCTGAGCCTCCGGTCGGGGTGGCGGACAGAATCGTCACCGTAGAGGGGACTTCTACCTCGACGAAGAAGTCGGCCAAGCCCGCGGACAGGTTGGTGGTGCAATCGTAAGACAGGGTCGTGCTCTGGCCGCACTCGAGGTCGGCCGAGCCGATCGAGGCTTCCAGCACGGGTTCTGGCTCCACCGTCGAATGTACGAAGGCCATGAAGTTGTCGTTGAAGTTCCCCGAGAGAATGGACACCGGGTTGTTGCTGCGGACCTCCAGGTACGGTCGCCGGCCATGAGCGGTGAGCTCCCCGTAGGTCGTCGAGTCGATCCGGACGTCGACATAGCCGTCCTCGGGCACCGCATGGACGTCGTTCACGACCGCGCCCGCGCCATCGAGATCGGTCACCGTGATCTCGGTCCCCGGGTGGCGAGTCGCGACGTAGAGGTGGGAGTACGTACCGCCGACGCCGCTCGCGTTATGCTGGTACCCAGGGGGCCCGATATAGGGGACGAACCATCGACCCACGGGCCGCCCGTTGGCGCTCGACATGGCGGAGGCGATGTCCGATGTCCCCATCGCTCCGGTCTCCAGCCAGTTCGCTTCGAATACCGTGCAGCGATGGTGCGCCGGCGTGACTTCCAGCCGGTAGAGGTCGAGAGCAGCGAACGCCGGATCGGTCGCCCCGACGAAGTCCAGATGGCCGCCAGCGTTCACGATCGACTGGTCGACGAGGGTCCAGTCGGCGTCATGGCGGTTGGCTCCCCGGAGTGTGACCGTAGTCCCGTCCTGATAGCAGACGACCCGGAGTTCCTTCTCGTGCTGGAGACCCGGGTTGGTCGGAATCGTGAAGAAGAAGAGCGGGCCGGTGGCAGAGCCGTTGACCGAGGGCACGAAGCCGCCCCCGTCCCGGGCCTGGTTGCCACCGGTGACCTGGTCGAGGTGCCCGTACTGGACCGTGACCGGCTTCGTCGCCCGCACCCAGTAGGTTCGCCCCGGATCGAGGATGTCGATGCCCAGCCCGCGACGGACATTGAGGTCTTCGCCGAGCTGGAGCGTCGCCTCGAGCACCAGAGTGGCTTCTTCGAGGTCGATGGCCGTCGCGCCGCTCGTCCCATCGTGCGTGCTCGCGCTGATATCGACGATCGAGACCTGGGTGTCGTCTTCGTAGGCGAACACGTCGATATCGTTGTCGGCGCCGCTGGTGCCCGGCGCGTAGAGGAAGAAGCTGGTCCCGCGTCCGTCGTGGTCCTCGCTGGCCGCCCAATCGTGTTGCCAGTTCGAACGCGTGGCAATCTGCACGACGACCGGTGCCGAGGAGAAGATGTGGAAGAGGTCTCCGTCCCACTTGCCCCCAGCATCGTCGTTCACACCGCCATCGGCCAGCCGGACGACATACGTCTGACCTCGAGACAGCGAGGTGGTCACCGAGTCATCGTCGTCTCCGTCGGCAGCGTCGTCCCGAATCTCTACCGAGGTGTCCTCACTCACCGCCGTCACCATGAGGAGTACGTCGCGACCGGTGGCGTCGTTGTTCGGCGGGACGAACAGGTGAAACTCGGTCGCGGCGTCACCGGCGGCGAACGCTACCGGAGCCTGCGCGAGGGTGAGCGCGACCAGGCAGCAGCGGAGAATGGCGGGGTCCATGCCCCTGGTTCAGCAAAGCACGTGCCTACCGAGCGCCCGGAGCACGACGTGGAGTCCACGTCCGTGAGCCCGAATCGGGACGCTCACCGTTCCGTAGCGGAACTGGCGAGCTCTCGGGCGCTCGTCACCGACCCGTCGGAGCCCTCGATCTGCAGGATCGAAAGGTATCGATCGAGGCGCGCGATGAGAGATTCCATCGACCGGCCGTCGAACGGCTCCTGCCGGGCGGCGTCACCCAACGCAGTTGCGAGCTCCGTGAGCTGCATGAATCCGTACGCCCCGCCCGACCCGCGCACCCGGTGAGCGATGGACCGGATCGATGTGCGATCGCCCCGGGTGAGCGCGGCCCGAAGCTCGTCGAGCTCCTGGAACCGCCGCCCGAGGAACTCCGGGAGCAAGTCCTCGACGTCGACGAGTGCGGGAACGATGATCCGGTTGATCGACTCGAGATCCAGGGCCTCGGAAGGGGCCAGTGATCGCGGAATTGCTTTCAGGGATCCCGACTCCGCGCGGGCTCGTGCAGGCAGCGGGGGAACGGACCGGTCATCCCGGACGCTGTCGACCAGTTGGGGGATGAGGTCCCGACCGAAGGGCTTGGTGATCACGTCGTCGAAGCCGTGCGCGAGACACCGGTCCCGAACCTCGGACGCATCGTGCCCGGTGACTGCGACCAGGGAGACACCCGCATCCTTGGACCTCAGGGAGCGAGCGAGGGCCAGCCCACCGAGTCCCGGCATCTCGAGATCACTCAATACGAGGTCGACTCGGCGACTCGCAAAGATCTCCTCCGCTCGTTCGCCGGACTCCACGCGGACCACCCGCATTCCCTCGTGCTCCATGAGGCGTGCCGTGATCTCGCGGCTCGCTCGATCATCGTCGACCACCATCACGACCAGACGGTGATCGAGAAGCTTGGCGAGCTTCTCCTTCAGCGCGGTCGAACGGAACGGCTTGGACATGAAGTGGTCGGCTCCCGCCTCGAGAGCCTCTTGCCGAACGAAAGGGAGCGCATGCGCGGTCAGGACGAGGACGGGAGCCCGGTCGCGCTTCTCCCGCTTTTCGATCGCTCGAAGGGCGCGTGTCAGCTCGATCCCGGAGAGCCCTGGCATCTCCACGTCGGTCACGATCAAGTCGTACTCGCGTGCCTTGACTCGTTCGAGGGCCCGAGGCCCGTCGGGGGCGACGTCGACGATGTAGCCATCCTGCTGGAGCGCGCGGAGGATCACTCCTCGGTTGTCGGGGTCGTCTTCCGCGACGAGGACACGGCGGGCGTTCCGCGTCGGGATCAACGTGCCCTGCTCGCGAGTGGTGACGGTCGGGTTACAAGCCGCGAGCGCCGTGAAGAGGTCGCTCCTTCGAACGGGAGCGCTCAGGGTCGCTTTGGCTCCGAGCAGAGAGCCCAATCGACCGAGACCCGAGGGTGACCGACCCACCAGGACGAAGGCGCGGTCATGGAGCGCGCACTCGATGTCGGCGTCCCGGATCGCATCCTCGCAGACGATGAGGAGGTCGCAAGGGATGTCGGCACACGGGGACTCGAAGTGCTCGACCCGGGCACCCACGGAGGCGAGAAGCCGCGCCAGCGCGGTCGCCTGGGCTGGCAGCGTCTCGCAGATGCCGACCCGTAACGGTTTGCCGTGCTCGATTCGCGGAAGGCTCTCTCCGCGCTCGAGCGGCAACGCCACTCGAGCCGTGGTGCCGCCCCCGGGCCGAGAGTCGAGCTCGACTGTGCCATCCATGCTCTCGGTCAGCGCACGAGCGATCGGTAGACCCAAGCCGCTCCCGGGGAGCGTGTCGTCGCCTCGGAAGAAGCGCTCGAACGCACGCTCGCGGACCATGTCGGGCATACCGGGGCCGGTGTCCTCGACCTCCAGCACGAGGAGGCCTCGTTCGTCCAGGAGCCGGAGCACGACGTGGCCGCTCGACGTGTACTGAACTGCATTGCGAGCGAGGTTCATCACGATCTGGGCAAACCGGTGAGAGTCGCCCACGAAGTGGTGGCGGATCGCTCCCACGTCCACCACCAGCGCGATGTTCTTGTCCGCTGCCTGCGAGAAGAGACTGTCGGCCACGTCTTCGACCATCGTGGCTGGGTCGAAGGGTTCGTAGCGGAGCGCTAGCCGGCCGGAGTCGATGCGGGAGACCTCGAGCAGGTCTTCCACGAGCCCGAGGAGGTGCTCGCTGGCACGCACCACTCGCTTGAGCATGGCCCGTTGCTCGTACGACAGAGAGCTGTCGAGCACCAACTCCGTCATGCCAATGATGGCGTTGAGCGGGGTCCGCATCTCGTGACTCATGGCTACGAGAAAGTCGGTGTCGACGCCGTCGTCTGCAGGGGTCATGACTCGTTCCCGTACAGGCTGTACTGCTGTGAGAGAAGAGCGCAAGAGTCACTCGACCGTGACGCTCTTCGCCAGATTCCGCGGGCGATCGACGTTCTTTCCACCTGCCGCGGCAGCGTGATGAGCGATGAGCTGCAAGGCGACCGCGTGGACGAACGGCTGCGCGAGGCGCGGGAGGGTGGGAAGCGCGAGGGCATCACCGAGCTTCAACGCTCTCCCGAGCCCGTCCGCATCGGTGAGTACGAAGGGTTGGGCGCCTCGGGC
The DNA here is from genome assembly GCA_002320815.1 of Myxococcales bacterium UBA1660. Taxonomy (GTDB): domain Bacteria; phylum Myxococcota_A; class Polyangia; order Polyangiales; family Houyiibacteriaceae; genus UBA1660. The sequence continues at coordinate 155,094 of DCLA01000039.1, read as the reverse complement.
GGCAGCCTCCTGGACATTGGACAGGGTCTTGTCGAAGAGAGAGTCGTGGGGGCACACGGCGATCAGCGGAGTACCCTCTTCGACGAGAGCCAGCGGCCCATGCTTCAGCTCGCCTGCGGCGAACCCCTCCGCGTGGACATATGCGATCTCCTTGAGCTTGAGAGCTCCCTCCATCGCGAGGGGGAAGCTGGGACCCCGACCGACGTAGATCGCTCGAGGGGCATCGGCGAGCGTTGCGGCATAGGCGTGGATACGAGCGGACGATGCGAGCACGAGCTCGACCGCCTGGGGTATCGAGCCGAGCGTGGTGCGGACGAGGTCGGCGGTCTGCTGACGAGTGGAGTGTCCTCGCGCTTCGCCAACGGCGATGGCGGCCGCGAGCAAGGTGAACAGCTGGGCCGTGAATGCCTTCGTGGAGGCGACGCCATGCTCCGGGCCCGCGAGCGTCCCGATCACGTCGGTCGCTTCGCGCGCCATGGCGCTGGTCTCCACGTTCACCACCACGAGACTCGGCACTCCACGTTCCCGGACCATACGCAGGGCGGCGAGGGTGTCGGCGGTCTCCCCGGACTGAGACACGAAGATGGCCCCATGCCCGGCCCCGAGTACCGGGCTGCGGTATCGGAGCTCGCTGGCGAGTTCCACTCGGCAGGGGAGTCCCGCGAGGCTCTCGAACCAGTACTTCGCGAGCTGGCATGCGTAGAAAGAGGTACCGCATGCGCTGAGGACCAGCTGGTCTTGCTTCGCGATGGTGGCCACCTGAGGTAGCCGCAGCTCGTGCGTCAGCGGGTCTGCGAAAGCCGCCAACTGCCGCTCGAGGACGGCGGGCTGCTGGTGAATTTCCTTCAGCATGAAGCTGCCGTAGCCTTCGGTGCTGTGCTCGTCCTCGCGGCTTTCGACCTGACGACGGGGGCGGTCGACGGTCTGATTCGAGGAGTCAACGATGCGGAGGGAGCCCCGTCGAAGCTCGACCCGGTCTCCGCACTCGAGGACGCAGATCTCCGACACGTAGGGGGCGATGGCTGCCCCGTCGGATGCCAGGAATGCTGCGCCGGGATGCTCGGCGACCACCAGTGGACCGTTGTGGCAGGTCGCATAGAGCGCATCTTCGTCCCGAGACGTGATCATTCCGATGGCGTAGCTACCGCGTAGACGTCGACTCACGACGTCCAGCGCGGTCATGGGGTCGAGGCCTTCGGCGAGGGCCATGTCCAGGAGATGTGCGACCACCTCGGTGTCCGTCTCGCTCGCGAACTCGCGACCGAGTCGCAGGAGCTCCTCCCGGAGCTCGTCGTGATTCTCGATGATGCCGTTGTGGACGACCGCTACCTCACCGACCACGTGGGGGTGAGCATTCGCTTCACTGGGCGAGCCGTGAGTCGCCCAGCGGGTGTGGGCGATGCCGGCATGGCCGCTCAGCGGGACCACCTCGATCAGCTCTCGGAGGGCCGACACCGGCCCCACCGCCCGACGCCGACTGATGCGCCCTTCCTCGACCGTTGCGACTCCAGCCGAGTCGTACCCGCGATACTCGAGCCGTTGAATGCCGGACACCAGATCACCCGCCACCGGGTGTCCATTGATCATGCCTACGATGCCACACATGGGAGACCTCCTTCTCCAAGGGGTCTCTGCAACTGGCGGGCCAGCCTCGAAACCTCTGCGGCGAGGAGGCCTCCCGCTGGATGCCCAGAACGGGACGGCCCTCGGTCCGATCCGGGACGAGTGTCGGAGGAGCGCTGGGGACCACGCGACCTCGGCGGCTGGTACACCCCGTGCTTTGGACATCCGGCATGCGCGAAGACATGCACGTTCACTCCACCTTTTCCGATGGCCGCCACACCGTGGAGGAGAACACCGCAACGGCCGCGCAGCGCGGGCTGCAGCGGCTCGGGTGCGTCGACCACGTCCGTCGCGACACCACGTGGTTGCCAGACTTCGTTCGTCACGTGCGGGCCGTCGATCGTCGCACGCCCGTGACCCTCGAGGTGGGCGTCGAGGCCAAGATCCTCGACGCGCGCGGTCGTCTGGACGTGCCCGCGGACCTCCGCGGCGTGGAGCGCATCTACGCTGCCGACCATCAGGTTCCTTGGCGGGAGGGAACCCTGCGTCCCCAGGACGTGCGCCGGTCGCTGCAGCTCGGACGTCTGGACCGCGCCGATGTCCTGGAGCTTCTGACGCTCGGGACTCGCAACGCGATGAGGCGCTACGAGCGGGTCGTGCTCGCGCACCTGTTCAGCGTCTTGCCCAAAGTGGGCATCAGCGAGGACGACGTCCCGCTGGACCTCGTGGACGAGCTCGCGTGCGCGGCAGCCGAGACGGGGGCCGAGATCGAGGTCGACGAGCGGTGGCGGTGCCCGTCGCCTCGAGTCGTGGCGCGCTTCGCCGCGCGCGGGGTGCCCGTTCGAGCGTCCTCCGACAGCCATCGGCGGGAGACCATTGGACGCTACCGCTACGTCCACGAGGTCTTTCGCACGGTCGCCCTCGCCCGGCTAACCGACCCTCGGGTCATCGACGCGCCGAGCCGTCATGCGGCCTGAACGCCTCCTGCTGCCGATGCTCCTCATTGCCGGCGGACTGGTATCCGGTCCGGTCGGTGCCCAGGACATCGACGGTGCCGGAGCCCAGTTCGAGTTGGCCGCGCAACTGATGGCGGAGGGCGACCGCGCAGGCGCGTACCCTCACCTCGTACGCCTCACGGACGAACGGGCTCCCTTTCCGGAAGCGTACCTCTTCCGGGGGAGCATCGAACGAGAGCGTGGCGAGCTCTCTCAGGCGGAACGCGCGTTTCTGCGTGGGTTGGAGGTATCACCGACCCACCGCGCCTTGCGCCTCGAGCTCGCCGTCACCCTTTCGTGGGAGGGGCGGACGCGCGAGGCTCTCGCAGCCTACGACGAGGTCCTGCGGCGAGACCCGACCGATCGCGCCGCTGCGGTCGGCCGGGCTCGGATGCTCTTCTGGCTGGGCGAGCACGAGCGCTCCATCGCCGCCTTCGAAGCGGTCCTGGAGCGCGACGGCGAGAACCTCGAGGCGCTCGTGGGACTCGCCGACGTCCACCGGGCCCGGCTGCGTCGGAGGCGTGCGCGCTCCCTGTACGAGCGCGCACTGCGCGCGGACCCTTCGTTCGGGCCTGCGCGGGAGGGGCTGTCGAAGGTCCCGGACGCCACTCGAGCGGAGGTTCGAGTAGACCTCGGACTCGCGACGTCGGCGGCGGGGTTCTCGGGTCGCGGGGGCCTGGGGCTCACCGCGCATCTGACTCCCGAGCTCGGTCTGGTGGCCGACTTTCGACAGGATCTCCAGCGCAACGACCTGGCCATGGCCCAGACCGGCGGGGTGTCCCTGGTCGGACGGGTAGGCTCGCGGCTCACTCTTCGAGCCGGCTACGAGATCCAGGTGGCCGAGGAACTTCGTACGCATCGGTTGCCTCTGGGGCTCGCGGTCCGCGTCAGTGAGACCTGGACCCTCATGGCCTCTACGCGTCCCGGGGTCAGGGAGGATGGCCGCGCCGAACACCTGTCGATGGTCGGAAGCGAGCATCGCGTTGGGATCTTGCGGTGGACCCTTCAGGTTTTCCGGGGGGATCGAGCAGACCTCCACGAGACGGTGGCTGCGCTCGCCGGCGACTTGGACTTCGGGCGTGTCGGAGTGCGAGTGGGAGTCGCGGGCGCACTCGCGGAGCAGAGCTACGCCACGCTCGGAGCTCAGGTCCGGGTCTCTCTCTCCTCTCGGCATGATCTCGTCCTCGGGTTCGACCATTTCACGCTGGGAAGTCGCCATCTCTTCTCCATCGGGTACCGGGGGCGACTGTGACCCGGACGACCTCGCTGATCACGTTCCTGGTCTGGGGCCTCGCCTCGCCGGGGGCGGTCCGCGCCGACGAGCTCCTGGAACGCCCGGAGACTCTCCGCGGTCCGACGGCTTCATGGGAGGGAGTGTTCGCTGGGGCTGGATCGCCTCGGGTGGACCTCCGCTACGAGGCGTCCGAACTGCTCTCTTCGCAGTCGGTCCTGACGGTAGAGGTAGACGGGGTGCCGCGCATCACGCGGCCCCTGCGTCCCCTCGGTCGCATGGTGGTGCCGTTGGGGGAGCTGGATGAAGGCTTCCACCGCCTGTCGATCCGGTCGCGCGTTCAGGTCGCCGACGACCCGTGCCTGGAGCGACACGCGGACGATGCGTGGATCCGGCTGGACTCTGCGCACCTCCGCGGCGTCGATCCGCCGGAGGCGGGCGACACCCTACTCGACTGGTTCGCGGAACGGCTCGGGGACGACGTTTGGGTCGATGTCCCGGAGTCGGTGCGCGAGGAGCTCGACCCCGACTGGGCGAGTGCGATCCTCGACGCCCACGGGCTGGCTTGGCAGCGGGGGCTTGCCCCGTCCCCGACGGCCGAAACACGCATCGCACTGCGGATTGGTCGAGCCGAGCACGGGGTCGCCCACGTCGAGGAAGATCGGCGCGGGCTCGTGGTGACCGCCGGGGGCCCGCTGCCCCTCGCAGCAGGACTCCGGGCGATGCGGGCCGACGGTGTGCTGAGGCGTTGCCCGACCAGAGGCTGCGAGCTCTCGGCCCTCGACGTGGCCGACGAGGCGCCTCCCGAGCCGAGCGGAGACCGCGTGGTGCGGTTGGACGAGCTCGGCTTCGCTCGAGGGTGGCGGGCCCAGGGGGAGGGGAGGCACGTGCTCCGTTTCGGTTGGGACCGACCGGCGGACTGGCGCCCGACCGAATGGCCCCGGGTGGAGATCGCGGCGCGCATTCCAGACGCCGGCATCGACCACGAGCGATCGCGAGCGACGCTCGCGATCAACGACGTTCCCCTGGCCAGCTGGGAGCTCGCGCGGGGGGAGGCACGATGGCGCGGGAGGGTTCCGCGGGCCGTGTGGAACGACGGGCGCTGGGACGTGACCTTGGTCGTCACCCTTCGCTCGAGCGACGACGAGGGATGCCACGACGAAGACGACGACTTGTGGGTGCACGTCGACGGCGCGAGCGCTCTGCACGTTCCGCGGGAGGAGCTCACCTTTCGTGGACTGGCCTCGGCGGCGGACCACTTCCGAGGCGCCCCCCTGGTGTGGAGCGAGCACCTCGATGCCGATGGGCTCGGGGCTCTCGCCTCCGTGCTTTCACCGCTGGCCACGCCGGATGGATGGACGTGGTTGCCGCCCCGACGTCGCTGCCGGAGCGCGTGCATCCATCTCGCGACCGGTCGTTGGTGGGAGAGCGGCTCCCGCCTCGCGTTGGTCGGGCGAGCCGGGGGTCGGCGATGGCGCGACGACTCCGGGGAACTCGGCATTCCCCTCCTACCGGCCGAGGACACGCTCTTGCTGGAACGGGTGGGGGAGGACTCTCTGCGGGTGACCGTGCTGGGCGTGCCGGAGGAGCTCACCTCACCGCGCTGGGTCGGTCTCCTCGGCGAGCTGGCCCTCTTCCACGATGGGACGTGGGACATCCTGGCGGTAGAGGATGATCCCGTGGTGACTCGCCGAGTGTCGGGCGCGGAGGATCTGGAGCCGGCTCGAGAACCGCTCGAGCGGACTCGAGTGCGCTGGGTCGACATCGTCTTCTCGCTGCTGGGCTGCTTGATTCTGGCGGCGGTTGCCCTCGGGTCCTGGCGCAGACGCCGGGAGTCGAGGCATGATGGAGTGGCATCCGAACGAGGGGGAGGCTGAGGGTGGAGCGGCAGAAGCATCTCTTGTTGCTGAAACGGCGGGTCCGAGCGGTCCGCCGTTGGACTCTCTTATTGGTGGGTGTCGACCTCCTCCTCGGAGCGTCGTTGCTCGGTCACTACGCCCTGGAAGCTTTCGCGCGCTGAAGTCATGAACCATTTGAAGCTCGTCTCTGGCGACCCTCCGGACCTGGTCTACGAGAGCCTGAAGCCGCACCTGGCCCAGGGGCTCTTGCCGGCCGACCCGGAGCTCCTCGTGATCCTGGTCCCGGGGCTTCCCGAGAGCGAAGCGTTGACCAAAGCTCTGGCCAGACTCGTGGCGGGTGGACGCCTGCGCCGGATCATGGTGGGCGCGGAGGCCCACCTCGTCGACGCGACGCCGAGCTCACCGGTCACCCGTCGTGGAGAAGGCGCGTCGGCTGCCGACCCTTCGCCTGCGCAGGCCCGTGTCCCAGCACCCCACCCAACGCCCCCGGAACCGGACAACCCGCCGCCTGCCGCCGAGCGCCCCGCTTCGGATAGCAGCGACATGGATTTCGAGCTGGAGGTCGCCATCGATGTCGAGACCGAACGGGGGGTCCTGTGGCGGGTGGCGTTGGTGGTCGCCGCCTTGGCCCTGTTGGCCCTGCTTCGGCAATGGATGCTCATCGGTCTGAGTCAAGGAGCGCCCTGATGGGCGGGGAGGTCCCACGATGGAGATGAGCCTCGGCTACATGGAGGAGACCGTCGACGCCATGGGCGGAAAGGGCTACGCCGTGGAGCGCCTTTGCGCGCACTACGACGACGCTTCCACGATCACCGGCCACACGTTCGTGCTCACCCGTGAATCGGTCGAGCTTCGAATGGAGACCGTCGTGCACCCCGAGGAGGGCGAGCGATACTTTCTCGAGCTCGTGAACTACCACGGCCTGTGGTCTCACTGCTTCGAGTTGGACAGCTGGAAGCACCGTCCGGACCGCATCGAATTCAAGTACCAGCCCCGAGCGGACGGCAGTGGGGGTCTGGCCTTTACCATCAAGTTCGACGAAAGCTGATACCTTTCGTCCATGGGCGGAGAAACCATCGTACTGGTGGAGGATGACCCCGATCAGCGGGCGGTCGTCGCGCGGTGGCTGGAAGGCGCCGGCCACGACGTCGAGCCGGTCGAGAGCGCCGAGGCTCTCATCGACATTCTGGCCACGTCGATACCGGACTGCGTCTGTCTGGATCTCGAGTTGCCGGGTCTCAGCGGAATGGAGGCTCTCGCGCGCTTGGCCTCTACGCACCCTCACCTCCCCGTGATCATCGTGACCGCCGAAACGGACGTGAAGGTGGTCGTCGACGCGATGCAGACGGGGGCCTACGACTTCCTCACGAAGCCCCTCGACAAGCTGGCGTTGTGCACGGCGGTCGAGCGCGCCTTGGAGAAGGCGCGCATGAGTCGCCGCATCCAGGAGCTCGAACGGGGAAGCCTGGACCGCTACGGCGGGATGATCGGTCGAGACGCCTCCATGCGGGCCCTCTTCCGCGAGATCGAGCGAGTCGCGGCGACGGACGTCACCGTGCTGATTCACGGAGAGAGCGGTACGGGCAAAGAGCTCGTGGCCCGGGCCCTCCACGACGAGGGCGCGCGTTCGGGCGGCCCGTTCATCGCGCTGAACTGCGCCGCGATCCCCGAGGCGCTCCAGGAGAGCGAACTCTTCGGGCACGAGCGAGGCGCATTCACTGGTGCGACCGACCGGCGCAAAGGACGCTTCGAGCAAGCCGATGGGGGTACGCTCTTCTTGGACGAGATCGCCGAACTGGCCTTACCGGCACAGGCGAAGCTGCTGCGAGTGCTTCAGCAGCGGTCCTTTCACCGAGTCGGAGGAGAGCGGGAGCTTCGAAGCGACTTCCGTCTGGTCGCAGCGAGCCATCACAACCTGATGGAGTGCGTCGCGCAAGGGTCCTTCCGGGAGGACCTGTTCTTCCGCGTCGCGGTGTTCGAGCTGGACGTACCGCCGCTCCGGAGTCGGGGAGACGACGCGCTGCTCCTTGCGAGCTTCTTCTTACGAGATACGTGCCTGGAGCTCAGCGAAGCCGCCCGGGGTCTGGTGCGCACCCATGACTGGCCTGGGAACGTGCGGGAGCTCGAGAACGCACTTCAGCGCGCGCGGGTCGTGGCGCGGAACGGTCGGATCGAGGTCGGCGACTTCCCTCGACGCATTCGCGCAAGCACGTCGGCCTCGCCGGTCGCCGCCACCCCGCCACCCGCGGCCTCGGACGGGGCTACGATGGAGGACCTCGAGCGTGCCGCCCTACGGGATGCACTTCGCCGGCACGACGGCAACGTGGCCGAAGTGGTGCGCGAGCTGGGTATCGGGCGAACGACCGTGTATCGCAAGCTCAAGAAGTTCGGCCTGCGCTGAGACTTCCCCGCAGGATGCAGCGTTCGGGCGTCGATCGGGAGCCTTGGGCGCAGCGGCCGGCGGTGATGGTCGCGACTCGACTCAGTAGCTCCTGGCGACTCAAGGGCTTCTGCCAGAGGTCCATCGCCCCCGCGCCGAGGGCGAGGGGGCGAGCCTCCCCAGGGTCTTCTCCCGTCAGCACGACGATGGGACCACGATGGTCGGCCGCACGGAGCGCTGCTACGAGCTCGAGGCCGTTCCGCGCTCCGAGCTGCATGTCGACCAGGACCAGCGAACGGGGACTGAGCGTCGAGGCGGTGAACTCCCGGGCGGAAGCGTGCACCTCCGTCCGATATCCAGCGCGGGAAAGAAAGCGATGAACCACGGTCCTGAGGTCCTCGTCGTCGTCGACGAGAACCACCGGGGGCCGCGTATGATGGCAGACCAGGCTCACGAGTTCGCGGGCTTCGATAGGCTTCGCCGCGAACGCTTCCATACCCACGGCCAAGCAGCGTTCGCGAGACCCGGCGTCGGCGCTGGCGCTGAGGGCGATGATCGGTGTGGGCACCTCTCCTCTCTCGAGCTGTCGCTCGCGAAGCCTTCGGGCCGCCTCGATGCCTCCCATCTGCTTCATATCCAGATCCATCAGGATCACGTCGAACGCTCGGGCGGCCACGGCGGGTTCGACCTCGCTTCCGTCGGACACGCTCGCGACTTGCGCTCCGGCGCGACTCAGCACCGAGAGAGCGTAGTGTCGGCTGTCCGGGTCGTCCTCGACGATGAGAACGCTGAGACTGGGGTCCAGTCGTAGCACCTCTGGAACTGGGCGCTCCGTCCTACGCTTCACGGCCCGGGTCGGCACTCGGACCAGGAATCGGGTTCCCTCTCCGAGCGAGCTGGCCACGTCGATGGAGCCTTGCATCGCATGGACCAGCGCGTCGGTGATGGCCAAGCCGAGCCCCGCACCGCCGTACCGCCGGCGAGTTTCGTCGCTGGCTTGGCGAAATGGCTCGAAGATGCGCGCGAGGACCTCTGGGCTCATGCCGATCCCTTGGTCGACTACCGCCAGCTCGAGGGTCCACTCCGATCCCCCCGCTGGCCGCGCCCCGAGGTGGACCGACACTTGGCCCTCCTCCGTGAACTTGACGGCGTTGCCCACGAGGTTCGTGACGACCTGCTGCAAGCGCTTTTCGTCGAGGAGCATGGTCGGCAGGACGTCCGGCAGTTCGAGCGTCAACCGGATGCCCTTTCTCCGAGCTGCCTCGGCATGTAGAAGAGCCGCATAGCGGATGGTTCCGAGGACGTCGGTGGGCTCGGGGTCGAGCCGAAGGACGCCTGCCTCCACCCGTGTCAAGTCGAGCAGGTCCTCGATGAGGCCCAGCAGCGTGACCCCGTTGCGGCGAATGATGTCGACTTGGCTGCCGATGGCTTCGTCGACGTCGTCCCGCACGAGCTCGGCGACGCCGAGGATCGCGTTCAACGGAGTGCGCATGTCGTGACTCATCATGGCCAGAAAGCGGCTCTTGGCATCGCTCGCTGCCAGAGCGGCCTCCCGAGCTCGTTGCAGATCGCCGCGGGCGCGTTCACGGGCGCTGATGTCGCGGAACTGCCACAAGTGGCCGAGGTAGTTGCCATCGGCGATGATCGGAACGAAGTCCCTCTCGAACGTTCGTCCGTCCCAGAGGTGGAGCGGCTCTCCGGTCACTCGTTCCCTCTGGTCGACGAGCTGCCGAACCCGAGCCTCGAAGGTCGATGCGTTGCAGAACAGCGGGGCGAGGCCGCGGAGAGTGGCTTCCGAGTTCGCCCCTGTTAGCCCCTCTGGGGTCGACTCGAGTCCGAAGAAGTCGCAGAACGCACGGTTCGTGAGAGCGACTTCGCGCCCCTCCGTTTCGACCAGCACTGCGGAGTCGAGACTCTGGATGAGGACATGGAGCCGCTCCCGCAGCGCGGTCCGTTCCCGCCGGTCCCGAGCTTTCGCGCTCACGTCTCGTACCAGGACGAGCGTCGTGGCTTCGTCCTCGAGACCTTCCAAGTCGTAGATGAGGGGGCCGGCGTCCCCCTCGAAGGTCACGCGACCACTCATCTCGTTGGCGTCCAGTGCGCTCCTCAGAGAGCGCGCCACGCGCCGCGCGCCCCCTGCCGGAGCGAGTAGCTTCTCGGCCGTCGCACTGGCGTGGACGAGGGTCGGCCCCCTGAACACCAGCACGCCGACACCGAGTCGAGACGTTGCCCGCTCGAGGGAACCCACCCGGGCGGTGAGGTCGGCCCCCAGCTCTGCCAAGCGCGCTTGGGCTCGCTGCGACCGTCGCAGCTCGAGCTGCAAGAGTGCGCGCTCGACCAGTGGGGTGAAGCGAGCGGCGAGCCGCTCGTGCGACCGGTGAAAGAAGGCCCGCTGGCCGCTCGCGAGCAGAACGATCCCCCTTCGGCCCGCCACCGCGAAGGGGAGCAGCAGGGCGGATCCCGCCGTGTCGCTTTCCGCCCACTCGGGGAGGATGCCCGTGTCGTAAGCGATCACGACGGCGCCCCGGAGAACCCGTCGAAACGTCGCCCCCGCATGCCAGATGCGCGGAAGCCGGTCATCGGTCGCGGCCAACCGAACCAGCCCGCGGGTTCGGGTCTCCAGCAGGAGGGCCGCCTGGTCGTACCCCACGAACTCCCGCAGCCGCTCCGCCAGCTCCGAGAACAGAGCTAGGGGCGAGCCGGTCCACCCGGAGACCAGGGCGAGCCCTTCGAGGAGCGCCTCGGCCTCCCGCCGGAATGCTCGCTCCCGCGCGAGCGACCGCTCGAGGCGGGAAAGGGCTTCGGTCGTGGTCTCGCTCACGCGCTTCGCCACTGCGGATCGGAGTCCGCGAAGAGTGTCACGCTCACCATCAGGTTGGCGTGCTGGGCGCCGCCCGGCGAGGGACAGCCTTGTTCGCCGAAGGTGAACACGCCGAGGAGCGGGACCCCGGGAAGCACTCGTGCAAGGCTCGCGGCGACCTCCTCCATCCGGTCCTCGATCGCGAATCGGCAGCCGGCACAGAAGACGACCAGAGCTCCGCGGATCCTGTCCGGCGTCACTTCGGTCATCTCTTTGACCTCCTCCGCTACCCTGGCGGCTCTACCGACCAGGCTGTCCGGAGTCCCGCGCATGAGCACCAGCTCCTGACCCTCTTCGGCGCGCGCGAAGAGACTCATTCCACCGCCCGCCACCTGGGCTGCGGGGTGTACCAAGATGAAGTGCCGGGTGCCTTCCGACGACGTGTACGGACGTCCCAGGGGATGAAAGGTGGAGGCGGCCAGCAGGCTCGTGGAGTCCGCCTCGTCCACCGCTGCGGCTCTGCGCCAGCTCTCGAACGCGGGCTCGCCGTCCAACGCCAAAAGGGACCGGCCCTCGACCCGCGTGGCCAACCAACTCTTCTCGGTCGGCTCGTACCCGCACTGGAGGGCCGTCTCCACCCGCGCTGTCGTATGCATGGTGACGACGACCACGTGGTCGTCGAACACCTGGTCCCGAGCCAACTGTCGCCAATGTCCTTGGACGAAGTCGTCCGCGCTGCTCCCTCCGACGATGGGTGCGTGCGGTCCGTAGACTTCGCCCACGCCGACGAGCACGTGCTCCTCGTCTCCGGGCGCGGAGCAAATCCAGACCAGCGCGGGGAGCTCGCCGGTTCGCCCGGCGTCCGCTGCCGAGCGTCGTGCCGCCGTCGCGCCCGCCAGGCGTGCTCCTCCGGTGGCGAGAGACTCGGTGCCCACCCCGAAGGCTCCGTCGACGTCGCGGATGGCAAAGAGCCCCACGATGGGGCCGTCGATGGCCCGACTTCCGAGGAGACCCCGAGCGCTGGTCCCGCCGGCGATCTTGGCGTCGGTTCGACGCCGTAGAGAGCGCAGTACGGGCGCGACGTCCACTGCGCCGGCGGCGTACACCAGCAGTAGGTGGGGGTCTCCCCCGAGGTCCGCGCGGAGCTTCGTCAATGCGTCCCCAGCCACGTCATCGGCAGAGGTCTCCGCGGAGAAGAAGGCGACGCTGGCACTGAGTCGGGTGTCGTTCATCGATCCGCGAGTATCAGCACAGCGTGTGCCAGCGCCGACTTCGGAGAGCGCGGTGCCGTGGTTCCGATCTGGAACGAGGGGTCCCGCATCGACGCACGGCCCCAAGCAGATACCCAGGGAGCGGGTTGGACCGGTCTCTGCAACCGGGTGCCTCGGAACGATGCAATCCGCATCTCACATTCGTAGGAGCTGACCATGGAACAGATGCACGCCGATGGAGTCGATGGGACGTCGGGCGGGGAGGGCGCGAACGGAACTGCGGGTTGGAGCCCCCCGGAGCTCTTCGCGTCCGACCGACCGAGGGTCCTGGTCGTGGACGACGACGTCGACTTCGCTCGTCTCACCGCTCGGCGACTCTTCCGCGTCGGCATTCGCTGCGAGCTGGCCCACTCCTTGGAGGAGGCCTGGGCGGCCTACCATGCCTCGAAAGTGGATGTGATCGTCTCGGACCTGTGGATGCCGGGCCCCACTGGTGCCGAGGGGCGAGCGGGACTCGAGCTCCTGGGAGCGATTCGGGATGCCTACCCGGACGTGGGGGTCGTGCTCATGACCGCAGAGCCGGAACTGTCGTCGGCTACGCGGGCGATGGAGCTGGAAGCGTCGGGCTACGTCTTCAAGGGGGACCCGCCCGAGACGCTCGTGGCGGCCATCGAGCGAGCCGGGAAGCGCACGTCCCACGAACGACAGCTCTCCCAGCAGGCCGCGGAACAGCGCCTGCTCCTGCGCGAGCAGGCGACCGAGCTCGACCGCGCACTCGCGACTCTACGAATGGCCTATCAGCCGATCACCGACCGGGACGGTGAGCCCGTCGGTCACGAGGCGCTGATGCGCGTAGCGACCTCGGCGCTGCCGCATCCGGGAGCAGTCATCGATCGTGCGCTGTCGCTGGGGAGGCTCGGCGAGGTGAGCCGGAGGGTCATGGGTCGGGTCGCGCTGGACGCTCAGCGCTTGCGAGGAGACCTGTTCATCAACATCCATCCTCAGGACCTGTTCGACCCTGGGCCCGACGATCTCTTCGGGAGGCTTGCCTCCCTGGCGTACCGCGTGGTCATCGAAGTGACGGAAGCGGCGACCATTCGGGACACGGGCGCCCTCCAACGCCGGCTGACCGAGCTCCGATCCCGAGGGTTTCGAATCGCGCTCGACGACCTCGGCGCCGGTTTCTCCGCTCTGTCGCGGTTGGCGCTCCTCGAACCGGACATCGTGAAGCTGGACATGTCGCTCGTCCGCGACATCGACGGATCCCCGAAGCTCCAGCGCATCGTGCGCTCGCTCGTCGAGCTCTGCTCGGCCGAGGGCGCGGCGATCGTTGCAGAGGGAATCGAGTCGGAGGCCGAAAGGACGGTCTTGGTCGAGCTCGGTTGCACGCACCTGCAAGGGTATCTTCTCGGGCGCCCCGCGTTTCCTCCGGGGGATCGATGAACGAGCGCTCCCGGTCACACTCTTGCCGATGAGGGTACGGCGCCGGGACATGGCCCAGCCCAAGGGCGGGAGCGGAGAAGCGCGATCGTCGAAGAGCAACCGCAGGAGCTTCCGCGGCGAGGCTTCAGGCAGGGTGTTGGGTATGCACGACAGACGCGGGGAGGGGACCTCGGCTGGGCGCTGGCGGGCGCAATCCAGCTCCCCCGGGCACCCCGGCCGCCTCGACGCGCCCGTCGTTCCGTGTGGCGGACTCGGTGTTCCCCGCCCTCGCCGCCCCCCGGGCGTACCGGATCGGGACGAATCCCAGGAAGTGAAGGCGTTCGGTCCGCTCGAGCCGCGGCCGACGCTGGCCCGGTTACTGCATCGTTCGGTCGCGGAGGAACGACGGAATGACGAGCAGTGAGAGCCCCAATCCCCGTACCAGTGTCCTGATCGTGGACGACGATCCGAGTTTCGCGCGCCTGGCGGTGGCCCACCTCGAGACCGAAGGGTACGAGTGCGCGGTGGTCCTCGGAGCCGAAGAGGCTCGATGCATCCTGGAGGCTCGCTGTTTCGACGTGGTCGTGTGTGACCTCTGGCTGCCCGGCAGCGACGGATTGGTGGCCCCGAATGGGCTGGATCTGCTGCGCGCCGCCCGGCTGCTGCAGCCCGAGCTCGGGGTCGTCCTGGTGACCGCCGAACCCGCAGTGGATTCGGCCATCGCCGCCCTCGAGTTGGATGCCTCGGCCTACGTCTCGAAGCCCCTCGCTCCGGCCCGCCTGCGCTCGGCGGTGGAGCGCGCGTTGCGTCGCTGTAACGAGGAACGGCGCATCGCCGCGAGCGCGGCCTCCAGAATGGAGCTTCGTCTACGCCAGGAGGTCGAGACCCGTCAGCGCCACTTGGACGCCGCGCTGGATGGCTTGCGCGTCGCCTACCAGCCCATCTTCGACCGTCGTGGCAGGTTGGTGGGTCACGAGGCGTTGATGCGACCCGCGACCTTTCAGCGGCCTCCAGAGGTGCTGGACTTGGCTACCCAGCTGGGCCGGGAGAACGACGTCGCCTCCACGGTGTTCCGCTGCGTCGCCAGCGATGCCGCTCGGGTGACCGGTGACCTCTACGTGAACGTGCTTCCGGGGGATCTCCTCGAAGAGGGGCTGGTCGAGGACTCTCCTCTCGCCGACATCGCGTCGCGCGTGATCCTCGAGGTAACCGAAGCCGGGAGCATTCGAAACGTTCGTCGGCTACGGCAGCGCCTCGCGCTCTTCCGTCGCCTCGGGTTTCGGGTCGCGCTGGACGACTTGGGCGCTGGGTTCTCCGCACTCGCTCGCCTCGCGCAGCTCGAGCCCGACGTGGTCAAGCTCGACCGGTCGCTCACTGCGCGGGTCGACGAGTCTCCTCGGCTCCAGCGGATCGTGCGGACCCTCGTGGAGCTCTGCAGCCTCGAAGGGGCTCAAGTCGTGGCGGAAGGGATCGAGTCGCGTGCGGTCCATCGGACGGTGATTCGTCTGGGATGCCACCTCCTCCAGGGGTTCGCGCTGGGACGCCCTGTCTTCGCGACCCCACGCGACCTGGTGATCGCCTCGTGAACGGGCTGATCCATACTCTCTTGTCGGACTACGCTTCCGTCCGGGGCGTCGATCTACCCGAGGACGCGATGTTCGAGCAGCACCCCGATGCGTCGACCATCGCGCGGGTCGCTCGGATCGCCGAGCTCGTCGGCTCATCGGAGGTCGAGGTGCTCCGGGACTTCGGCTCTCGCTTTCCCGAATTGGTTCGCGGCCGCGGCTACGGAAGCGTTCTCGCCGCGATGGGTCCCAGCTACACGGCGTTCCTCGGACAGCTCGACGCCATGCACGCTGGCCTCTCGGTCTCGTTTCCAGGCGTCCAGATGCCCAGCTTCTCGCTCGAGAGCGCCGATGAGGCGCGGTGCACGCTTCTCTACCGGTCGATCCGCGGTTCGCTCACGCCCCTGGCGGTCGGGATCCTCGAAGGAAGCGCTCGGCTCTTCGAACTCACGGTCGACGTGGTCGTCGAGCGCCGCCGCCTGGACGGGGCGGTGCCGATCGTCATCGTACGTGGAAGTGCAGGAGGCCGATGGCGCTGACGCTCGGAAAGGACGAACTGCTCGCCCAGATCAGTCCCTTCTACTTCGGGGTCGACCCTCGCGGCCGGGTGGACGGTGTGGGACCAGCGCTCGCGCGCCAGCTCCCGGAGATGGTCGGGCGTCCCTTCGACGAGTGCTTCGAGATCGTTCGGCCGAAGGTCGTTCCCGGCCGAGGTCTCCTCGCCGTGATGAGCGGTCACGTGGTTCAGCTTCGGCCCGTCGAGCGGCCGGCTCTCGGACTTCGAGGGCAGGTGGTGAGCGATGGCGGACGGCGTCTCTTCGTCGGTCGACCCTGGGTGACCGGGCCGGACGAGCTGGCCGCCCAGGGCCTGTCTCTGGCGGACTTTGCACCGCACGAGGCGGTAGCGGAGACCATCCTGATCGTCGAGACCCAGCGGCGAGCGGTCGAGGATGCCCGCCGCTTGGAGGGCGCGCTGCGCGAGGCGAAGGAACGAGCCGAAGGGCGCAGCCTCTCCAAGTCGCTCTTCGTGGCGTCGATGAGTCACGAGATTCGCAACCCGCTGAACGTGGTGGTCGGGATGACGGACCTCCTCGCCGAGTGCGACATGGAACCCGAGGCGCGCCAGTACCTGGCCTCACTACGGAGCAACGCGAACGGCCTGCTCTCCCTGCTGGGTGACGTCATCGACATGGCCCAGATCGAGCAAGGCACGGTGTCGCTGGAGCATGAGCCCGTCTCCTTGGTCGACCTGGCCGAAGAAGTCGTCGACGGTTGGTTTCCCGCCGCTTCCGCCAAGGGTTTGGAGCTCTTCGTCACGGCGCCGGTGACCTTGCCCCCCCTCCAGACCGACATCGCCCGCCTCCGACAGGTGATGTCCAACCTCATCGCCAATGCGATTCAGTTCACCGAGGAGGGACATGTCAACGTCGTGGTCGGAGCCACCGAGCGGGGGCCCACCCGGGAGGTGTTCCTGGAGGTGCGCGACACCGGTACCGGGGTTCCCGTCGAGCTCCAGGACACGATCTTCGACCGTTTCGCCCGGGGCCAGCCCGACATGCACGTCTACCAGGGAGCGGGTCTGGGACTCACGATCACCAAGACGTTGGTCGACGCTCTCGAGGGGCGTATCGAGCTTCAGTCCGGTAAGGGGCGTGGCAGCATCTTCCGGGTGGCTTTCGCTCAGCCGGATCCCCCGCCAACTCGGGCGGTTTCACCTCTGGGCCTTCGAGTTCGGGTCGTCGAACGCTCCGGCCCGGTGCGCGAAGCGCTGGTGGGCGCGTTGCGTCGCCTGGGTATCGATCGCGTTCGGGTCGGGAATGGACTCGGTCCCGGTGCGGCGGACACGGACGTCACCATCGTCGGCGAGACGACCCTCGATGGCGGCGTCGCGCGGCCCGTCATCGTGTTCGGTCCTCGCACCGGTGGGCCCAACGGCGCACCGGCGGTGACGAGGCTCTTCGGCGCGCTTTCCAGCACGAAGGCACTCCGCGATGCTCTTCACCGAGTCGCGCCCGGCGCGGTCCCGGCGGCGACCCGCCTACCAACCGTCGGTCGCGGGCCCGCTCGACGAGTGCTCGTGGTCGAGGACGATACCGACAACCGGCACTATCTTCGGGCGCTCTTGGAGCGCGACGGGCATACCGTGTGGACTGCGGAGCACGGGGCGGCGGCCCTTGCGCTTCTCGCCGAGCAAGCCGCGCCGCCGGACCTCATCCTGTCGGACCTCCACATGCCGGTCATCGACGGGCTGGAGCTGGGGCGGCGCCTCCGACGAAACCCGGCCGCGGCGACGATCCCCCTCGTCGCGATCAGCGGTCATACGGGGACCAGCCATCGGAGCGATGCTCAGGCGGTCGGGTTTGACGCCTTCCTCCCCAAGCCCGTCACGGCCATCCAGCTCCGAGGCGCGCTGGCTCGCTGGTGCGGGGATGGGCGCGCCGCGCTCGTCGTCGGGCGCAGCACCGAGCCTCGGATGGTCCTGACCCGCCACCTCGAGCGTGTCTTCGGCCGTCACGTCGTCGAAGCCACGTCGGACGAAGAAGGGCTTCACCTCGCGCGTCGCGAGCGTCCGCGAGAGATCTTCGTCAACCTGGACCTAGGCGCCGACCGCGTCTGGAGGCTTCTCCCGATTTTGCGGGAAGTGGCTGCCGCTGACGTCGATCTGTACGTGTCGACGGCTGAAGAATCCGGCGCGGTCGAGCGTCGGGCGGCGGCCCTGGGGTGTGCGGGCCTTCTCCGGGAGCCGGTGACTCGTGATGCCCTCGCCGCCGCTCTGGGGGGAGGGGGGATGGTGCCGACCATGGACTCGGCGGGGACGGGCTCGGCGGAGTCGCTGGTTCCGCTCCGGCCCGACCCTCTCCTGGCGGACCTGGTGCCACCCTACTTGGACCGCGCACGCCGCGAGCTGGAGGCCGCCCGGCAGCTCGTGGATGATGGTGAGCTCGCCCGAGTCGCTCGGGTCGCCCACGATCTGAAGGGGACGGGGGGAGCGTACGGCCTCGAGGAACTGAGCAACCGCGCGCGGCGGATCGAGAACTCCGCCAACGCCGGCGACGCCGAGCTGACCGCGGCACTCATCGAGCGTCTCGCCTCCTACCTGGCGCGGATCGAGGTGGTCACCGAAGGGTGACGTTCCCCCTCGGGACGACGGAGTCCCGAACCGGAACCCTCGGAAGCTCCGCCCGCCTCCGCGTCGGCGTCCTGGGCGGCACGCCCTTTGCTTCGTAGGGGAGCATGACCCCGAACCATCCGCGGATTCTAATCACCGGTGCGGGCGGCGCAGCTGCCGTGGTGCTCCTCCATCACCTCGACGGCCGAGCCGAGCTTCACGCCGCAGACATCGACCCTCTCGCGGCCGGATTGTATCGGGTCGAGGAGGGGCGTCGGCACCTGGTTCCCCGAGGCGACTCGGGTCGCCTGGTGCCGGCGCTCCTCCGCCTCTGCAAGACCCATCGCATCGACCTGCTGATACCCACGGTGGACAGCGAGCTCCTCGACGTCAGCCAGGCGGTGCCGCAGTTCGAGGCTCATGGGACCAAGGTCCTCGTCGCTCGCCCAGAGACGCTGAAGCTCTGCCTGGACAAGGTGCGGCTCTGCGCGCGGCTCGACCCGATCGCTCCCCGAACGGTGCCCATCGACGCGATGATCCCTGGCGACTGGGACTATCCGGTGCTCGTCAAGCCCCGCGACGGGGCCGGTGGCCGGGGGATCCGAGTGGTTCGGGATCTCTCGGCGATGCGCCTGCTGGAGACGCGACCCAATGACATGGTCCAGGAGTTTCTTCCAGGGACGGAGTACTCGGTGGACGTGCTTCGGCTCGACCGCCGGGTGCTGGCCTCGGTGCCGCGCGAACGATTGAAGGTCGACTCCGGTGTCGCGGTCGCCGCCCGCACGGTTCGGGATCGCGACGTCCAGGAGGCGGCACGATTCGCGGCCGAAGCCATCGGCCTCGACGGTGTGGCGAACGTCCAGCTACGGCGTGGCGCGGACGGCGTGCCCCGGCTGATGGAAATCAACGCACGTTTCCCGGGCACGATGTCCATCACCATCGCCGCGGGCGCCGACCTCCCGGGGGCCTGGGTGGAGCACGCGCTCTACGGGCGGCTGCCCGATCCCATGCAGCATCGGGAGGTGGCCATGGTGCGCACGTGGCAGGACCACGTGATCGAGGGCTTTCATCTCCGGCCCGAGCGCGACTGAGGGCTGCGGGTGGGGACCGTCGTCGAAGCTTTGCTCACCACCCTCGTGATGGTCGGCACCATCCCCGTTCTCGCGGGCGCCTATCAGTTCCTCGTCCTCGCGCTTTCGGTCTTCGCGACTCATCTCGAGAAGGCTCGTATCCACCTGCCTCGCGTGGCGATCCTCATCCCGGCTTGGAACGAGGGAATGGTCATCGGAGCGACGATCGATCGACTGATGACTCTCGAGTATCCGCCGGAGCGCTTGCGGATCTTCGTCATCGATGACGCCTCGACGGACGAGACCCCCGAAGAGGTCATCCGGCGCAACAAGCGCTGGCCCAAGAACGTCTTTCACGTGAGGCGCGTCGCCGGCGGCGAGGGGAAGGCGCACACGCTCAACTACGGCCTCACCCAGCTCTGGCGGGACGAATGGACGGAGGCGGTTCTCATCATGGACGCCGACGTGATCTACACGCCGCCTTCGCTCCGGCGGATGGCCCGCCATCTGGTGGACCCCGCGATCGGTGCCGTCACCGCCTACATCAAGGAAGGAAGCCGCGCTCCCTCGTTGGTTCAGCGCTTCATCACGTTCGAGTACATCACCGCGACCGGGGCCTCTCGCCGCGCACAGAACGTGATGGGCTTCCTCGCGTGCTTGAGCGGCGGCGCCCAGCTCCACTCCCGCGAGAACCTCCTGGCCATCGGGGGACAGATCTTCGACGACACCCTGGCCGAAGACACGTTCACGACGTTCAACACCCAGCTCGAGGGGCGCAAGGCGATCTTCGAGCCGAACGCCTTGGTCTACGCCGAAGAGCCCGACACGCTTCGGATGCTGTGGAAGCAGCGGCTCCGATGGGCTCGGGGAAACGTGCAGATCACCCAGGTCTTCGCGAACCTCTGGTTCAACGGAGCGCGCCACGAGTCGCTCGGGAGCCTGGGCATGGCCGTGCTCTGGTTCAGCATCTTCCTGATGCCGGTCTTCCAGATCGGCACCGCGGTCGGGCTCCTCGGTCTCTACTCCCTGGACCCGCCTTGGGCTTGGACCGTGTTCCGGGGGTACTGGATCGTCGCGAGCCTGGTCTACCTCTTGGTGACGTTCTCGTCGTACGTGATCGACTGGGAGTCCGCGCAGAAGAGCTGGGTCGAGGGGATCGTCTTCCCTGGCCTGATCTCGCTCGTGGTCATCGCCTACGCGCTGGTGCCGCCTCTCTTCGATAGCTGGCTGGGCTTGGTCCCGTTCCCTCGATGGGTCGAGGGCGGCGTGGTGCTCTTCCTATACCTCTGGACCGCCCTCTCCATGCCCGTGAGCTACTTCGCCATGTTGGCCGAGGACCATGGCCACCACCGCCTGGCCACCGTCCTCCTGTATCTGGCGGGCTACGGGCCCTTTCTCTGCGCGGTGACTTTCGGTGCGTACGTCAAGGAGTGGCAAGGCGCAGACAAGACTTGGGACAAGACCGTCAAGACGGGAAAGGTAGGTTGAGCATGGGCATCATTCAGACACGGAGGTTGGCCCTCGGGGCCTTGGCGGCCGTCGCGATCGGAAGCGGCTCCGGCCACGCCCAGTGGGCCGGCGGGGAAAGCGACTGGTCCACCGGGGCCGCGGTCCGACGGCTGGACCATGAGCTGCGCGGCGGCCGGTCCCGGGCCGCGCAGCGCCGGCGGCGGCGCCGCGAGCGCGGCCCGCGCACGCGATCGGCGAGCGCCGAGGCTCGCACTCTGTCCGCGAGCGAGGCGGACCGCACGCTGTCGACCGCGAGCTCCCTCGCGGGCCCGTCCTGCTCCGGCGAAGTGACGGGGATCCGTGTGGAGACCTTCGGATCGAGCCTCGCGCGAGACGACATCGGGACGCTGGAGGCCGAGGGGTGCTTTCCGGAGGGCACCCGCTTCGAATGGTCGGTCCCTGCGACCAGCGCCATCGTGGGCGCGGGACCCCGGGTCAACGTGCACACCGGAAGCGTGGGCGCGAACCTTGTGGTACGGCTGTGCGCGGTGGGGGCGACGACCGACTGCCGAACCGAGAGCATCCCGCTGGAGCCGCCACGACCGCGAGTCGAAGTGGACACGGTAGCCGTGGTCCATCCCTACTCCAACGGCGCGGTCTACCGCATCGAAGGGAACGTCGCGCACGCGCCGCCGGGGACCACCCTCCGGCTCTTCAAGCACAGCGACGTCCACTACCTCGACGGTGCATCCGCGGTCATCGACGAGGCCGGACGGTTCGCCTTCGAGGCGTTCGCCCTGACTTCCGTCGACCGCTTCGTCGTCGAGTTGCTGGCAGCCCGCGGGCTCGGCTCCAT
Source organism: Myxococcales bacterium UBA1660 (assembly GCA_002320815.1). GTDB lineage: Bacteria > Myxococcota_A > Polyangia > Polyangiales > Houyiibacteriaceae > UBA1660. The sequence goes on along the minus strand of DCLA01000039.1, from coordinate 133,584 downwards.
GCCCCGGTGTTCCTCGTCCTGGTGCCGAGGAGCCATCGAGGAACTCAGCGGTCACCACGTCCCGGTGGTTCCCGACGGGGACGACGCCTTCGCATTCGGCACGGCGTACATCGACCACCCCGGCGACCACCCGGACCCCCACGTGGATGCTCTGATCGACCTGATGAGTGACGAGGCCATCGGCGTCACCGGAGCGCTCGTCCGAAGTAGCTGGGAGAGTGACCTCTGCTTCCTCTACGGACAGGCGGTGGCCGCCATCGCGTTGGGGGAAGCCGGGGACCGAGCCCGCGCGGAGCAGATCCTCGACGCCCTCATGTCGCTCCAGCTTCCGGACGGTTCGTGGTACTTCGCCTACTGGGAGGACGGCTCGAGCCCCTTCCCGGGCGAGGGCGACTTCCGCTACTCGGGAGCGGTCGCGTGGGCGGCGCTGGCGTTCGCGAGGCACCGGCGACAGTTCGGTACCAGCCGCTACGACGCGACCCTCTCGGCGGTCTTCGATTACCTGCGGGGGATGACCGAGACGGACCCCGGGAAGGAGGGGCTCCGGTTCAATCCCAGCGACCTGGCGCACACGTCGTGGGACGAGACCCGGGTCGTCGCCTTCGAACACAACGCCGACGCCCTGGCCGCGTTCCGTATGGCTCCCGACCTGGATACGAGCGGTCAGGCCGCGTTGCTCGAGCAGGTGCTCCTCAGTCGCTGGTCAGGGACATATTTCCGACCTGGATTTCATCTGGACAACGGCGAGAACTGGGTAGAGATCTATCTGGATCCGCAGACGTGGGGTCTGCTGGCACTCGGAGCGGACTCTGCTCGTACTCACGGGGCGGCTCTGACGGATGCCTGCGGTCGATTCACCGATTCGGCGGGGGTCCATGTCCGAGAATCGGGCATTCTCGGACTCTACGACTTCGACGTGGTGTGGGACACCCACCCGCACGGCCGCTTCGCCTGGGTCGAAGGGACGACGGGGATGGCCCTCGCCTTGGACCGCTTCAGCGCCCTCACGGGAACTGCGAGCCACTGCGGCTCGGAGTCGTCTGCGTCGCTCCGGCTGGAGATGGAGCGCCTGACCGTGCCCGGCGTGCCGGGCGCGGTGGCCGAGGCAACGGTCTCGCCGGACTCGCCCTACCGCTCCATCCCGACCCTCGCTGCGACGGCTTGGTCGTATCTGGCAGCCAGTGGAGTCAACCCATTCCAGTGATGTGGTGACGCACCGAGTGGCTTGAAATGCGCGTGAGAGAGCCTAGTATTTGGCTGTCTATGGATCGCGGGGGCGACGGGGGACGGCGGGAGTCCGCGGGAACACGCGTCGTCTTGGTGCGCGGTGTCGACGGAGCGATCCACCACTGGAGCGTGGCGGCCGAGGAGGTCTTCGGGTTCTCGGCTCGAGAAGTCCGTGAAGCGCCCGAGCGGTTGGCGCCCCCGGGGACCGAAGCCCGGGAAGCACCGTTGCGGGCGCGAGTGGTCGCGGGCGAGCTCGTGCCTCCCTTCGAGAGCAGTAGGCTCACGAAGCGGGGGCGTCGCCACCGGGTCACGGTCGGGTTGTCCCCGCGGCTCGACGCTGTCGGGGCCATCGTCGGAGTCCAAGAGCAGCTGGTGGTCCATCCCAAGCGGCTTCGCCGAGCGTCGTCGGTGCAGCGCCAGCTCGCGGCCGGCGTCGCCAAGAAGTTTCACCGTATCGCCAGTGCCCCGGCCGACCTCGCGTTCGCCGTCGATGCATCGGGGTCGCTGGTCTATTTGGAGCCGGAGCTCGGTGCGCTGGTAGGCCGGCCCACCGAGAGTCTGGTCGGGGAGCGATTCTCCGAGCTCTTCGACGCGCGAGCAGCGGACGAAGTGGAGGCTGCCCTCGCGGCGGTGCGGGTTCGCGGTCGGTTGCAAGAGCTCCGCCTCCCGCTGCGCCATCGGAAGGGCGCCTATGTCGTATCGGCGCTGCGGGTGGAGCCGGAAGGAGAGGGCGCACCCTTGGTGCGCGGCTGGTTGCGGGAGAGCCGGGCGGAGGCGCCCGAGCTCGAGCCTTTGTTGGAGAGTCTCTCGTCGGGAGCCATCGTCGTCGACGACTCGGGGGCAGTGATCGCCATCAATCGTGTGGCGCGCTCGATGATTCCTCTGGCGGAACGCGGCGGAAGCCTGGAGGAGGTCCTCCCAGGGGCGCTGGCCATCGCGCCGGGAGCGATGGAGGAACTCTTCGTCTTCGACACCGAGCGGGTGCTCCAGGTCACCCGGACGTCGGTCGAGGGGAGCAGCGGACCGCGGGCCTTCTTCACCCTCGTCGATCTCTCCCCGCTGCTCCACGCCGAGAGCGACCTGCGCGTGAAGCAGCATCAGCTACATGAGGCGCTGGAGGCCAGCGACCTCGGTGTCTGGCGCTTCGAGCCGGCGACGGAGCAGCTCGATTGGACGCCGCCGAGTTCGTGGGGCGACGATGTATCCCCCGGAACGAGTCTCTGGGACCTCTTGGGGGAGGATGCGGCGTCCGTTCTGAGGGACGCTTTGCGGACCGCCAACGCCGGTACCGGAGCCTTTCGCAGGGAGCTGCGAGTGCGGCTGCCTTCGGAGGAGCTGCGCCGTGTCGTCGTTCGCGGCAGCCGGTCCCCTGGTTCGGTCAGCCTCACGGGGGTCTTCGTCGACATCAGCCGACGGTCCGAGGAGGAGGAACGGCGGATCCACGCCCAGAAGTTGGAGGCCCTCGGCTCCCTGGCGGGGGGCATCGCCCACGACTTCAACAACCTCATCTTTGCCATCACCGGGAACATCGCGCTCGCCCGGCACGAGCTGACGGGCCACCGAGTAGTCGACCAGATTTTCGACGAGATGCAGGCCGCCGCCGACCGCGCGACCGATCTGGTGCGTCGAATCTTCGCTTTCAGTCGTCCCGAGGCAGAGGAGCTCCGACCGACCGCGGTCGCGGCGCTGGCGGCGGAGGCCATCAAGCTGACCCGCGCGACGGTGCCCAAGTTGATCGAGCTCGAGCTCGAGGTGGCCAGCGGGGTACCTCCCGTCGGCGCGTTCTCGGGTCAGCTCCATCAGGTGCTGGTGAACCTCATCACCAACGCGTCGCACGCAATCGGGGACCAGCAGGGGCGCATTCGAGTCTCCATCGGTGCCCGGGATCCCGACGGCTCCGAGACGTGCTTGCCCGATGGCCGGAGCGCGGTGTGGATCGATGTCGCCGACGATGGTTCGGGCATGAGCGTCGAGACCCAGCGACGGATCTTCGAGCCGTACTTCACGACCAAGCAACCCGAGCGGGGAACCGGGCTGGGTCTCGCCGTGGTGGCCAGCATCATCGAGAACCACGGCGGGACCATCGAGCTCTTCAGCGAGCTGGGGAAGGGCACGACCTTCCGCCTCTGCTTGCCGGTCCTCCGGCGCGCGCCTCGGGTGCAGGAGGCTCCGCGAGCCGTGGCTCGCGGGGG
>DCLA01000039.1:109187-129853 GCA_002320815.1 Myxococcales bacterium UBA1660 | reverse complement strand
GAGCCGTGGCTCGCGGGGGAGGCCAGCGAGTCCTCTATGTCGACGACGAGCCTGCGATCAGCCACGTCGCGGCCCGAGTGCTCCAGAGCCTGGGGTACGAGCCCTCGTGCTACGTGGACCCCACCGAAGCGGTGCTCGACTTCGAACGAGCGCCAGACGACTTCGACGCCGTGGTCACCGACCTGGACATGCCCCGTATGGGAGGGCTCACGCTGATGGCTCGGATTCGCGGCCATCGGCCGGACATTCCGGTTATCGTATCCACGGGTTTGACGCTCGAGGACGAGGCCCTGATGGCCAGCCTCGAGGACGTCGTGGTGATCGAGAAGGCAGACATGCGCACGCAGCTCGGCCGAGCCCTGGCCGACGCCTTGCGGCGGGAGGGGTGAGATGGGCGACAAGGGGCGGACGGAACGTCACTACCTCGAAGAAGAACTCTACGAGCGGGTCCGCACGGACCCAGTGATCTTCGACTTCCTACAGGCGGGATCCCTCGACGGTCTGTGGTACTGGGATCTCGAAAACCGCGAGCACGAGTGGATGAGCGCGCGCTTCAAGGAGGTGTTCGGGTATCGCGACGACGAGGTGCCTCACCGTGCGGAGTGGTGGCAGCAGCACATCTTCGAGGAGGACCTGCCGGCGGTGTTCTCCAACTTCGAGCGTCACCTCGCGGACCCATCGTATCCATACGACCAGGTCATCCGGTACCGACACCGGGACGGCTCCACGGTCTGGATTCGCTGTCGTGGCATCGTACTGCGAGACGACGAGGGGCGCCCCCACCGCATGCTCGGTGCCCACACGAACGTCACCTCGCTCATGCGGTCTCGGGAGCGCTTGGCCAGCCTGGTGGAAGGCCGCAGCGACGTCCGTTTTCGAGTGGACCGCGGGACCGGCCAGATTCTCGGTGCGTCGCCCCAGATGATCGAGTGGGCGTGGGATGGCCGTCGGCCCACGTTCCCCGTGCCGCTCGCGGGCGTGTTCGCGAGCGACGCCTGTCGCCAACTCGCATCTGCGGCATCGCCCTCCCTCCTCCATGGCGAGCGCGTGGGCAATGCCGAGCCGGGTCGTGGCGAGTTGCTGATCGCCTCGGCCTCGTTGGACGGGGATCAACTCGACGTCGTGGCCCGAGACGTGTCGTTCCTCGGGCGAACCCACCACTTCGTCTATCTCGTCGAACACCTGCCGGCGCCGGCGCTCCTCGTCGGTTCGGGGGGGGGCGTCGTCAGCCGAAACCGGGCCTTCCACCAGCTCTTCCCAGGACATGACGGGGACTCGCTGGCGCGAATGGGGGCCGGCTCTCTCGCCGAGTGGCTGGACACGGGTTGCCCGACGCCCCTCTTCACGGCCCATGAGCCGTTTCCGCACACGGTCACGTCGTCGAGCCTGGACTCCGCCGAAGGGGATCTACGGCTGCTCCTCTTCACCGACCTCCGGCCCCAGGTGGAAGCCGCCGCCGAACTCTCTCGTGCTCGGACCCAGACCCAGCAGATCTTGGATGGGTTGCCCCAGCTGGTCCTGTGCGCCGACGAGGCCTCCGGGGAGCTCACTTTCGTGAGTCAGTCATGGGTGGAGCGCACCGCCCAACGCTGCGAGCGAGTAGGCGAGGTGTTGCGGGTCGTCCATCCCGATGACCGGGAGACCTTGCGGCTGGCTTGGGAAGGAGCTGGTGGCGGGCGGCGATACACCGAGGTACGGCTACTCACGGCCGCCGGGAGCTACCGCTGGCACGAGGTTTGGCTCGACCGGCAGCGAACCTCCGAAAACGCGGCGGCTTCGGTGGTCACCTTCAACGACGCCGAGGAGCGGCGCTTGCACCGCCTGCAGCGCGAGAGCCAAGCCGAACGGCTGGAGGCTTTGCTCGAGGTCGCGCCCGGAGCCTTCTTCGTCATGAGTCGCTCGTCTGACGGCGAGGACGAACTCGTGTTCGAGAGTCCCCGCTTTCGTGCGCTCTTCGGCGAGCCGGAGCACCGCACCGGGGAGGGATGGGGGCTCATCGATACGGACTATCTGGAGGGCATACAGCAGGCCTTCGATCGGTCGGCGGCGACAGGGGAGGATTGGGCCACGCGGTACCCCATCGACCATCCCCGGCGGGGCCGCATCTGGGTCGAAGGGCGCGCGACCCCGCGTCATCGGGCCGACGGGAGTCTCACCTGGTACGGCTTCCTGGTCGACGTGACCGAGGCCAAGCGAGTCGAGGACGAGATGGTCCTCGCGAGCGGGCGATTGGAGACCGCGCTCTCGGCCGGCGGCATGTGTACCTTCGCCGCGCACGTCGAAGGGGGCGTCTTCGAGTGGGGGCCGCGGGCGGCGGAGGTGCTCGGCGTTCCCGACGAGATGTTGCCGCGCACGGGCGAAGCCTACTTCGCCTGCCTCTCACCGGACGATGCACTCACGGCGCAGGCCACGGTGGAGGCCCCCCCAAGCTCCGAGTCCGTCGTGGTCCGTGAGCGGGAGATGCGGTTTCCCGATGGACAGCGCCACTGGCTCCAGTTCGCGGGACGCTACCGAGAGACGGAAGAGGGCCAACACCTGTTCGAGGGGGTGGTCCAGAACGTCACCGAGCGGCGCAAAATGGAGCACTCGCGGGCGCGCTCCCAACGTTTGGAGTCCATCGGGACCTTGGCCGGCGGTATCGCGCACGATTTCAACAACATTCTCTTCGCGTTGAGCGGCAACACCGCCATGGCGCTCTCGGAGCTTCCTCCGGAACACCCTGCAGCGGAGTTTTTGGAGGAGATACGGCGGGGCTCGGCGCGCGCGTCGGAGCTGGTGAGACGCATCCTGGCGTTCAGCCGGCCCCAACAGCCGACCGAGGAGTCGGTACGGGCACGGTCGGTCGTCCGCGAGGCCATTCAGCTCCTGCGGGCGTCGGCGCCGGCGATGATCGACGTGAGTCTCACGGAGGGTAAGATCCTCCACCCGGTGGGGATCCCCGGGGCGGAGCTCCATCAGGTCGTGGTGAATCTCGTCACGAACGCGATTCAGGCCATCGGGTCGCGGGTGGGCTCGATCAGCTTGAGCCTCGATGAAGTCTACGTCTCCGCCGACCAGGCCGACATGTACGCGGACCTCCAGATGGGCCAGTACGTACGGCTGATGGTCCGGGACGACGGGCCCGGAATGAGTGCGGACGTGCTGGAGCACATCTTCGATCCCTACTACACGACCAAGGGCGACGAGAGCGGCACGGGACTCGGTCTCTCGGTGGTGCATGGCTTGCTGACCTCGAGGGGGGGCGCGATCACCGCTTACTCTGCGAAGGGGAAAGGGTCCCGCTTCCACGTGTACTTGCCGCTTGCCGGAGTCGCTGAGGCCGAGGCGGTGGTCGAGGCCGAGAGCGGGGAGCACTCCTCGGTGCGCGGGGCCTCCGTGATCTACGTCGACGACGAGCCGTCCATCGTCAGGGTGGCGGAGAAGGTTCTTGCCCGGGAGGGCTACGTCGTGCGGACTTTCACGCACCCCCTGGATGCCATCCGCGCAGTCAAGCGCGGTGCCCCCGATGTGTTGGTTACGGACCTCTCGATGCCGCAGCTCACCGGCATCGACTTGATCCGCCAGGTACGGGAACTCTACCCGAATCTCCCGGTGGTCTTGACCACCGGGCACCTCTCCGCAGAGCTCGAACTCGAACTCCGCGGGATGGGGGTCGCCCACGTCGTGCTGAAGGCGGACATGGTGACCCAGCTCGGCGATGCCCTCGTCGCGGCGCTCGGCGCCAAACCCGATTGATCAACGCAGGCCACTCCGCGGCGGAGGGCCCCGGCGGCGGAGCACGCCGAGGTTGGCGTCTTCGTCCTCGACGATGAGCTCGAAGCGCTCGGCGATGAGCGGCATGGTGAGCCAATCGCGCATGCCCACCCAGTCGGCGAGGTAGACGATGGGCGTCTCGTCGGCGACGTAGACCGCCTGGCGGTCGGCCAGGAGGGCCTCGTAGGCGGCGATGTTCACCTTGCCGTCGAGGTTGATGGTGCGGTCGTGGAAGAAGCCCAGGGTGCCCGTCTGGATGGCGCCCACCCAGGTCTCCGCGGGCACGTTCTCGTTCACCCAGCGGACCACCTGGAAGTGCATGTGGTCGGCGCCGTTTCGGTACTGGCGGAGGTGCAGGAAGCCCATCACGGCCACCGCGGCGGCTGCGGCGACGGGGACCAGGTGACCCAGAGCGCCCCGCTCCTGCACGAAGCCGTGCGCCCAGCGCACCCCGACGGCGAAGAAGAGCGCCAGGAAGGGCGACGCCGGGAGGAAGTAGCGGGGGAGGAACCACGCCGCGCCGAAGTAGAGCCCGTAGAAAGCCACCAGCGCGAGCACGTAGAGACCCACCAGGAGCAGGAGCTGCTTCTCGCGCGGCGTCCAGTGCTCGCGCCGGGCGATGAGCACCCCGACCGCCAGCACCACCACGAGGGTGGCCATCGCGATCATCCACCAGGCGCCGGAGAGCGCGTGGGGGATCGGCAGCACCGTCATCAGGTACTCGGCGAGGACGATGGGGATGCCCACCAGGTTCCCGCCGAACTCGCCGGTCAACGCCTCGGCCCGGCCGCTCACCGGCATCAGGTGACCGAACTCCACCACGTTGAAGATCAGCCAGGGCGAGGCGACCAGCACGCTGGTGGCCCCGAAGGCGAGCACCCGCGCCAGGCGCGGCCGGAACGACGCGCGGTCGTCGAGGGCCGGGGCCAAGTAGGTCAGGCACGCGGCGGCGATGAGAAAGGCGCCGTCGTTGCGGACCCAGAAGCAGGCGCCCAGGAGCACCCCGAATCCCAGGGTGCGCCGCCAGGACCAGAGCTCGGCCCGCGGCCGGGCCAGGAAGGCCACGGCGACCCCCACGGCGAGCAGGGCGTAGAAGCCGGTCTCCAGGCAGTTCATCGTGTGCGGGATCGCCACCGGGCTGGCGAACCAGAACCCCGCGGCCAGCAGCCCCGTCTCGCGGGCCCCCTCGCGTTCGCCCAGGGCCCGCTCGGCGAGCTTCACCATCAGCCACGCCGTGCCCAGCGCGGCCAGGATCTGGAGCACTTGCGCCAGGAGCACTCCGAGGAGGCGGTCGCCCCCGACCAGGGAGAAGCCGAGCGCCCAGACGAAGGTGGTCAGGGGCTGGGTGCCGTTGGTGGGCATCTCGCCCCCGCTGACGCTCAGGCCATGGCCGAGGGCCACGTTTCGGCCCATGGCCAACATGAAGTAGCCGTCTTCGGTGGGCCACTGGGAGAGCAGGCGGCCCTCGGGGATCGCCACGTCCCCGCCCTCCAGCAGCGGAGCCACGCGGACGGCCAGGCCGATCAAGAAGAGGGTCACCACCAGGGCTCGGAACGCCACGCGCCCGCATAGCACACAACGACCCGGAGGTTCTCGGTCCTCCCGAAGGGACACCGGCGTCCGGCCATCGCCGCCACCCGGTCGCCGTGGTACCCGTTCGCCATGGCTCCTCCTCCTCCGGTGGCGCGGCTCCTCCCGGACCTGGTCGCGGCCCTCCCGCTGGCGCCTGCGGGCGCGGGTCGCTTCTGGCGGGTCGAGCTGGCCCGCCGGGAACCGGACCGGGTGCGCGCCTTCTGCGCGGTCCGAGTGACCGGCTCCGTGCAGCTCCGTTCGGAGCAGCACGGGGACGCCGAGGTGCCCGTCGGTCGCGCCGAGCTGGGCGCGCGGCCGGCGCCTCCCGAGCTCGGCGCGGAACTCTCCTACGGCTTCGTGCGCGAGGTGTTGGATCCCAGCCCTCGCCGGTGCTCGTGGTGCGCGCCGGACACGCCCGGCTGGCAACTCTGCGTTTGCGGAGGCACGAGCGAGTTCGGCTGCTCCGCGTGCGAGAACGTCGGGCTCGTCCGCTGTTCCATCTGCGAGGGCGAAGCCCAGGTGCTCCTCGCGCGGGTGACCCATGGCGCCTACACGACCGAACGCGTCGACCGGATCGACGTGCCCCTCGCCGCCGCCGGCGGCCATGTCTGGGCGCTGCGGATGGCGGTCCACCAGGAGGCACCGGCCGAAGCCCTGAGTCTCCCCCTCGAGGCGCGGGCGAATCGGGGACCCTACCGGGACGCACCGACGGCGGAGACCGACTTCCATGGATTCGCATACGGCCAGGCGCTCCGGCTCGCGCGTGAGTTCGCTGCGGACCGGCGTGCCCGGGCCATCGACGCGGAGCTGCGACTGACGGCGGTTCCTTTCCTCGAGGTGCTCTGGCGGTCGTTCGTTCGTTCCCACCGGGCCCTGCTCCACGTGGGCGCGGACGGGAGCCCGCGCTGGATCGGCGACCTGGAGTAGGTCGACCGGTCGACGTCAGCGGAGCTTGCGGATCCGCAGCGGGCGCGTCGCGGAGGATACGGCGAGCTGCCCCGGTTGGGCTCCGCCGCCGCGGTAGGGGGCGTCGTCGCCGCGCTCCGGCCGGTAGCCCCGGATCGACCCATCGAGCTCCACGTGGTCTACACGACGGATCTCTTGGAGCTCCTCGGCGTGCAGGGCGACCGCGTCGCCCACGCGGAGGACGACGGCGTCGACCGGGCCCTCGTCGATCGTGTCCGGGAAGAGCGCGCGGAGGGTCGACAACGGCAGCGTCTCACTGGCGCCCACGATCAGCGGCGCCGCGTCGATGCGGCAGACGAGGGGCGGGCTGCCGTCGTCGGGGACGACGGCGAAGTGATCGCCTCCGCACATGCGGCGCGTCACCGGCCCGGCCTCGAGCCAGCCCTCCACCCAGAGGTCCTCGCCGTGGGCGGGGCCGAGCCCGGCGATCGTGCCGACGACCGCGCCGCTGGGGGCGGGGAGCAACCCCAGGCGATCGTCGCCCTCGCCATCGAAGGGTCGCTCGACCTTCATCCGCCGCTGTCGGAACCACTCCAGGAGCGACGCCCAGACGTAGAGGTTCAGGAAGCCGAAGAATACGCAGGTGAGCACGACCAGGGTCACGATGGCCCAGCCGCGACCCACGCCCACCCAGCTGGCGACGAGCTCCATGAGCCACGCGAGCGGCGCGAAGAGCAGGCCTCGGCCGAGGAGCCGAATCCAAAACCCCAAGCCCCCCTTCACCTTGCGGAGTACCTCGCCGCTGCGTTCGACGAACCAGCTCCGCTCCATCTCGGCCGAGCGGGTCACCCCTTGCGGGCCGTGGACGACGCGCCGCGCAGAGAAGCCCAAGCCGTCCCGCTGGAAGCGCTCCTCGAAGCGACGGCGAACGAGGAGACGCTCGGCGCCGGGGGTGCTGGTGCCACCACTCACCGGCCGATGATACGCTTCTCGCGGATGTCTCGCTTCCTCATGCTCTGCGGAGTGCTCATCGTCACCTTCTTGGGGTTCTTCCTCTTCCCGACGCCGAACGACGGAAAGAGCGCGGAGGAGGTCCTGGGGATGCCCGTCGTCTGCCTGGGCACCGAGGACGCCTCGGAGCCGTGCTGGCTCACCTTGGGCGCCGGCGAGGGCGTGGTGGTGGTCGGGATCGGCGGGTTCGGCCTGGTGGCGTTCACGTTCTACGGAGTCGGCCTCCTGCTCGGGACCGGGCAGCTCGCCGCCGGGGGGATCACCATCGCCCAGGTGGGCTTCGGCGGCAGCTTCCTCCTGGGTCAGGCGGGGGTCGCGCCGGTGGCCCTGGGCCAGGTGGTCGGAGGCGCGCTGGTCAAAGGGCAGGGACAGTTCGGCGCGGATGGCGGCGAGATGATGAAGAACCTCAGCAAAGAGGTGAACGCGCTTCTCGGTCCTTCGCGCAATTGATCGGGTCGGGCGGTTTTCTTCCGCCGATATTGCGACTAGACTCCTGAGGTGGCGGAAAGGGAGCCATCCGAGATGAACCCCGGGGAGGGGGACTTCATCGGGACCAGCGCCGACGTGGTCCTGATGATCGATGCCGATGGCTTCATCGAGCGGCTCCATCGGCCGCCGACCGCGCGGGCGTTCGCGCGGGTTCACGAGGGGGCTGCGCTCGGCCGAGTGCCGCTTCCGCGGGTCGTGCGCGACGACCTCATGGGGGCGGTCGTCCGGGCTCGCCATTCCGGCGAAGTGGTCACCTTCGACGCCGAGCTCGACACCACCGATGGCATCCACCTCCATCACGTCACCGCGCGCCGGGTCGACGAGAGGGTCGTCTGCGTCGTGCGCGACGACGACGCCATCGTCGGTCGACGCATGGGGCGCGACGTCGAGATGGTTCGGCTGGCCAGCGCCCTGGGCGCGTACGTGTGGAGCGCCGACATCTCTCCCGACGGGTCCTTCAACTACCGCTACTACTCGTCGGGGGCCGAACAGCTCACCGGCTACCCGCCGCTCTACTTCGAGGAGGGTGGGCCGAGTCGTTGGCTCGCCACCGTGCATCCGGAGGACCGCCCGCGGATCGCCGACGCCGCCGACGCGGTGATGACGCAGAACCTGGAGCGGTTGATCCAGGAGTATCGCAGCGTGTGGCCCGACGGCCGGGTGGTCTGGCTGCGGGACCATTGTTTCATCGACCAACTTCCGGGAGGGGGTCGACGGATCACCGGGCTGGTGCTCGACATCACCGACCGCCGCCGCATGGAGTCGGAGCTGCTCCAGATGCAGAAGGAGGAGTCCCTGGGCCTCCTCGCCGGCGGCATTGCCCATGACTTCAACAATCTCCTGATGACCATCCTGCGCGGGGCGGAGCACGCGCAGAAGCGGGTCGGGGACTCCGGGGCCCAGGAGGCGCTGGCCATGGTGGTGGACGCCACCCAGCGGGCCACCGGGCTCTGTCAGCAGCTCCTGGCTTACGCCGGGCGACCCACGGGGTCCACCGAGTCGGTCGACCTCTCCAAGATGGTTGCCGGGATGAAGCCCATGCTCGAGGCTCTGGCCCCCGATGCGACCATCGAAGTGAAAGTCGCCGACGGGCCCACGATGGTGCGCGCCGACACGACTCAGTTGCAGCAGGTGCTGCTCAATCTGGCCACCAATGCGGTCCAGGCGCTCGGCGAAAACGGCACCGTGTCCCTCCGAGTGTGGCGCCAGTGGGTGGACCTCGACCGGCTGCCGGTCGACAGCATTCGCGATGGCGCGACCGACGGCCACTACGTGATGCTCGAGGTGCGGGACGACGGCGTCGGTATGAGCGAGAAGATCCGGGAGCGGATGTTCGACCCCTTTTTCTCCACCAAGGAACAGGGTCACGGCCTCGGGCTCTCGGCGACCTTGGGAGTCGTTCGGGCGCACGCGGGGATCCTCCGCGTGGACTCACTCGAAGGCGAGGGCACGACCTTCACGCTGGCGTTCCCGTGCGCGGACGAACCGGTGCGGGCCGACGTGAGCCCGGAGTCGACCCCGTCGACGGCCCGGGGGCGGATCCTCTTCGTAGACGATGAAGCTTCGCTGCGGACCCTCACCCGCATGGTGCTCGAGGACGAGGGCTTCGATGTCGTGACGGCGGCCGATGGTGCCGCGGCCCTTGCTTTCCTCGACGCGCGTGGCGGCGACGTGGGGGTGGTCGTACTCGACCTGACCATGCCGGGGATGAAGGGCATGGAGGTCTTTCAGCGCATTCGAGCCTCCCGACCGAAGCTGCCCGTGATCCTGTCCAGTGGCTATCCGCCGGAGACCATCGGCGACCTGGTCGGCAACGACGACCGCCTGGACTACCTGTCGAAGCCCTACACGATGGACACGCTGCTCGAGAAGCTGACCGCGTTCCTCGAGCTGACCGAGAGCTGACTGCTCAGGCCACGTCCTTCATCGCCAGGGTCTCCTCGGCCAGCTCGCCGAAGGTCTTCCGCTGTATGGCCGCTTCGTCGGCGGGGGTGTAGAGCCGCGCGAGGACCCGGGGCTCCAGGCCCAGGATGCGCGCGATCGCCGGCCCGGCGACGCGCCCGACCACGGGATGGTTGAAGCCATCCTGCATGGTGTGCAGGAAGCGATTGAAGGGGCGGTGGCGAACCTCCTCCTTCAGGCCGATGAGCTGGATGCGCTTGAAGGCGTCCATCAGGCGCTTCCCGCTGGGATCGGTGAGGTCCATGGGCCGGAAGAAGACGTCGCGGAGGAAGGGGCCCGCGCGCCAGGTGAAGACCGCGAAGGTCACCGCGGCGCGAAGCAGCTCCGCCGGACCCTTGGCGGGCTGGGCGGCGGTCCACGCGGCGTAGGCCGGCGAGGCGTAGTACTCGACCATGAAATGGTCGATGGCGATGTGGCGCGACTCGTCGCGGTTGATGAGGCGCATCGCCTGGTGGCTCATCGGGTCGTCGACGAAGTCGTTCAGGGACCGCAGCAGAGCGATGTCCAGGAGGATCTCGCCGCTGGTGATGTAGGCGTTGGCGACCTCGGGCGAGACGTGGTGCAGGACCGCGCGGAACGCCGGCGCGAAGGCCCGGAGGTGTGGGTTGAGGACGTAGCGCCGGTAGTGGTGGACATCGTAGTGCCGGGCGAGGCGGCGGGCGACCGCGGCGTGGCGCTCCTCGTCCACGACGAAGGTCTCGAAGATGGCCTGGAGCGTCGGGTCGTCCACCAGGTCCCGCTGGACCCGGAAGAGCTGGGCGGCCAGGCGCTCGATGCCGGCCATGTCCGTGAAGTACTGGACGATCGCCTCCTCGTCGGCGCGGCTCATCGCCTTGGGCGCCACGCTCCAGTCGAGGTCTCGGTCGGCGTCCCACTGGAGCCGCCGGCACTTGTCGAGCATGCGCGTCAGGTCCATCGGCCCAGCGTATCACCGGCGCCGGGGGGCCACATCCACCCGGCCCCCATCCACGGGCCCCGCTCAGCCGGGCACCAGGACTTCGTGATCCAAGAGGACCCGCAGCTGCCGTCGGCCCAGCGCGCGTTCGGCCTCGTCGCCGCTCCGGCCGTCGCAGCCGGCGATGGCCTCCAGCTCGGCGACGGGCACGACGACGGCATCCGACTCGCGGTAGGTCCGGAGCGCGACGAGGTCGCCCCGGCGGCTCTCGTCGACGTCGCTCCCGAGGCGTACCCGCTCCGGCACGTGCTCGTCGCTCAGCGCGGCGGCCGCCGCGCGCAAGGCCCGCCGATGGCGTTCCACCGCCGGTCCGCCCAGGGCGAGCACCTCGGCGGCGGGGAGCGCCTCCACGAGCTCGTGGCAGGCGGCGAAGAAGCGCTGCTCGTGGAAGCGGCGGTCGCCCCAGAGGGCGGCGTAGAGGGCCGGGGTGGGCTCCTGGAAGGGCCGGTCCTGCTCGACGGTGAGCGCGAGCAGCGCCGTGTCGTCGATGGCCAGCGCGTGGAGGCAGTGGTGCGCCAGCGCGCTCTCGATGGCGCTCAGGTAGGCGCGGACGGCGAGCCAGAAGCGGCCGCCGATCGCCGCCCGCTCGTGCTTGCAGAACCACGTGGCGCACACGGCGTTGCGCGCTCGGTGGACGGTGCAGCGGCGCGCGTCGTCGCTGGCGTCGAGGTAGCCGCAGGCCAGCTCGGCGTCGCGGCCGAAGTTCCCTTCGTCGGCGGCGCGCCAGAGGGGGTACTCCGGCGGCCGGTCGATGCCCAGCGGAGTGACCCCCGAGCGCGCGCGGATCCGGGCGGCCAGGCGGCGTCGACCGGGCTCGAGGGCCGGGTCCGCGTCGCGGAAGAACGCGCCCACCTGGAAGTTCGCCAGGACGGGCTCGTAGGTGCAGCAGCGCACGTCCCGCAGGAAGGCGGTCTCCGCGTCGTCGACCATGGGGCACGCGCTGCAGTCCGCCCGGCGCTCGGTGGGGACCACCGCCGGGTCCAGCGCGGCGCGGACCCAGGAGCGGGCGAGGGGCGGGAGGGCGTCGAGGGGCATGGGCGCACTATGTCAGAAGCGTGCATGGCAGAAGCGCGCATGGCAGAAGCGCGCCTGGCCGAAGCACGTATGGCAGAAGCGCGCCGCGGCTCAGGGGCGACGGTAGCCGCTGGGGCCCCCTTCGGGACCCGGGAGCGGAGCCTCGGTGTCGAGGGTCGGCGTGGGGGCTCCGTCGCGGCCCACCGCGGCGGCGAAGGGCATGAGCGCGCGGGCCACGCGACCCACGCGCCGCTGGTCGAAGCCGGAGTCGCGGAGGTGCGCCATCACGCCGTCGAGGTCGCGCAGCCCCTCGGCGAGGGCCAGCAGGCTGGCGGCGACCACGCAGGTATCGTCGGGGTCCTCGAGACAGACCACGTGGTCGCCGAGGAGGTCGCGCCACGCCCGCTCGCAGTGGGTCCGCCGGCTCAGGTCGGGGATCAGGAAGAAGGGCTCGAAGGAGTGCTGCAGCTCTTCGACGATGGCCGCCGTGGGCACGTCGCCCTCGACCTCGTGGCCGAGGACGTCGCGGACGACCTTCCGGGCGACGTGCGGGTAGGGCTTCTCGTCGCCGGTGAGGAAGAGGTAGCCGCGCCGGCCCCGCTTGCGGTGGCAATCCATGTCCACGTGCCGGGCCGCGAAGTAGAGGGCCAGCTCGTAGCTCTCCTGATCGCCGGCCCCGCCGCCGCCTTCGATCCAGGTCGAGGTGAGCCACTGGTCCATCAGCTCCGCGGTGGACTCGAACTGACCCACCTGGAGCGGCGCCCGGTCCCCGTAGGCGTCACCCACGGCCATGAAGAGCACCTGGGGATGGGCCACGCCGAGCTCGCCCAGGAGGCGCATGAAGCGCGGCAGCTCTTCCTTGGCCAGGCGCTCGGGGATGGCGCCCATCGATCCGGTGACGTCGAGGGCGAAGGCGATGGCCAGCGACTCGGGGTGGGTGGGGCTGTCGCGGCTCTCCCGGAGCGCGACCCCGTGGGGGTCCATCAGCGGATGGCACGAGCGCTGCGCGAAGACGGTCTGCCGGGGCAGGGACGCCCGCGCGCGGCTCATCGCTTCGTGCGCGTCGTAGCTGTAGGACCCGTAGCCCACGTCAGGCCTTGCCGTTCGCTTCCGCCCAGGGGCGGGCCGCTTCCACGACGGCGGCCGCGCGTTCGCTCCCGCTGGCGGTCAGCTTCGCTTCGAGGTCGCCCAACCCGCTCACGGTGCCTTCGCCCAGGGCGACCAGGGCGGCCGACGCGGCGCAGGTGTCGATGGGATCGACCAGCGCGATGGCGTTGGGGCCCAGGTACTTCCGCCAGTACTCGCCGACCTGGCCCGCGCGGCGCGCGTCGGGGATGAGGAAGAACGGGTGGAAGGTCCGCGAGACGTCTTCGATGACCGCCTCGAGGCTCATGTCCTGCACGTCGGTGCCCAGCCAGTGCTTCACCGTGGCGGCGGGGAGCGTGGCGTTTGCGGGTTCGTCGCCGGTCATGAAGAGGTAGCCCTTCTTCTGGCGCTTCTCCCAACAGTCCATGGCGGTGTGGCGGGCGCAGAAGTGGAAGGCCAGCTCGTAGAGCTCGTTGCCCCCGCCCTTCAGGCTGCAGCGGGTGAGCCACTGGTCCATCAGCTCGGCGGTGGTCTCGAACTGTCCGACCTGCAGGGGTCGCCCGTCCCGGGAGACGTCGGTGTTGGCCATGAAGAGGACCTGCGGGTCGGAGACGCCGGTGTCGGTCAGGAGCTTCATGAAACCCGGGAGCTGCTCGCAGGCGATCTGCACCGGGATGTTCGCCATCGAGCCGCTGATGTCGAGGGAGAACACGATGCCGAGCGAGCTCGGGTTGTCCGCGCTGTCCCGGGACTCGCGGTACTTCACGCCCTTGGGATCCATCGCCGGGTCGACCACGTTGCTGGTGAAGACCGCCGCGGCGCTCTTCCCCTGGCGGCCCTTGGTGATCGCCTGGTGCGCTTCGTAGCTGTAGGAGCCGTAACCCATGTCTCGTTCCCTCTCTCAGGCCCCCCCGAGGCGCCAGCCGGGCATCGGGAAGGGGACGTATTTCGGCGGCCCGAAGGCCGCGTGGGCTGCGTGCGAGAGCGCGTCGCGAAGCGCCCAGGCGTCGGTCGCGCCGCCGGCGTCGTCCTGGGCGGCGCGCAGGAGGAGCGCCAGGATCCCGTCCGGGACCGCTGCGCTCGAGCGCGCGATGGTCCCGCCGCCGATCAGCCAGAGGATCGAACGCGCGCTCATCGTGAGATCGGTGGCCGGCGTCGCTGGGGCTCCCTCCCAGACGGGCGCCGGGTAGAAGGCCTCGGCGCCGGCGGTGAAGGCCGGGAGGGGGCGCCCCCTCGGGACGGCCCGGCCCCAGCCGAGGAGCCGCACGCCGTGGTCGCGGGCGTGCACCAGGAGGTGCGCCGGCAAGAGCGCGCCGTGGACCCAGCCGCTCTGGTGGACCCACGAGAGGGTCTCCAGGATGCGCTTCCAGAGCCAGGTCGCCGCCGCGCCGTCGATGCCCTGCGGGTAGGCCGCGTGGACCTCGGCGAAGTTGTGCACGAACCCCGGCGCGTGCGTGAGCACGGACGCCGTGCGGGTTCCTTCGTCGCCGTGGATCCCGACCCGGGCTTCGCCGTGGGCCACGGGCTGGGGCAGGAGCCGGGTGAAGTGTTCGGCGCCCTGGTGGGTCGACCGCTGGAGGGCGCTCAGCACCGCGTGTTGGTGGGCCATCCGCTCGACCTCGGCGCGGGCGCGCAGGACCTCCACCACCACCTGCTCGCTGAGTCGCTGATCGCTCCGCCCAAAGAAGACGTCCGCGCCCTCGCCGCGGCCGAGGCGGCCGAGCAGGACGTAGCGACGGCCGCCGAGCCAGAGCCGCGGGCGATCGGGATCCGGGAGGTCGTGGTCCAGGGTCCGCTGCAGGCGCACGCCGCCTGGGCTGGGGACGAGGGGCGCCGCGCAATAGCTGCAGTGCATCACGCCGCTGGGGGCCATCGGCGGCAGCGGGGCGCCGCATCGGGGACAGCGGATCTCGACGTAGGTGACCATCCGAGCGGGACCCGAGGATACCCCGAGCGTCGCGGCGCTCCGCAAGGATGCTCTACGCGTCCGCGAACGCGGAGGTCGCCCGGCGGGGGCGCGTCAGCGCAGCTTCGTCATGCGGCTCAGGTCGCGCGTCATGTTCTTCTGATGCGCCTCGATGGTGCCGCCGCCGATCTCGAGGAGCTTGGCGTCGCGCCAGAGCCGCTCGACCCGGTACTCGCCCACGTAGCCGTAGCCACCGAGCACCTGGATGGCTCGGTCCGCCACGTTCTTGCCCATCGTCGAACAGAAGAGCTTCACGCCATCGGAGTCGAGGCGGGTGCCGGGCTCGTCCAGGCTCATGCGGCTGGCGTACTCGTAGGTGTAGGCGCGGCCGGCCATCCACTCGGCGTAGCTCTCCGCGATGTGCCGCTGGATCTGCCCGTACCGGTTCAGGGGCTCGCCGAAGCTCTTCCGGTCCTTGGCGTACTCGTTCATGATCTCCACGCAGCGCCGCGCGATGCCCAGGGACATCGCGGCGAGGCCCAGGCGCTCGATCTCGAGGTTGCGCATCATGTGCATCATCGCGGTGCCCTCTTCGCCGACGAGGTTCTCGGCGGGGACCCGGCAGCCGTCGAAGACGAGCTCGGCGGTGGTGGACGCGCGCATGCCCAGCTTGTCGTGGATCTTCTGGCCGAGCTGGAAGCCCTCGAAGCCCTTCTCCACGATGAACATCGTCAGCTCGTTGCGACCCGCGCCCTGCATGCGGGCGTAGACCAGGAAGACGTCGCCGAGCTCGGTGTCGGAGATGGCGCCGTTGGTGATCCACATCTTGGCGCCGTCGAGCACGTAGTGGTCGCCGTCGCGCCGCGCGGTGGTGCGCATCCCCAGCACGTCGGTGCCGGCGCCGGGCTCGCTCATGCACATGCCGCCGATGAGGCTGCCGTCGCAGAGACCGGGCAGGTACTTCTGCTTCTGCTCGTGGCTGCCGTTCTGGTTCAGGTTGTTGGCGCAGAGCAGAGCGTGCGCGAGGAAGGCCAGGGTGAACCCGGGGTCCACCGCGGAGAGCTCCTCGTGGGCGATGCAGGTCTCCAGGGGGCCCATGCCGGTGCCGCCGTACTCCTCGTCGACGGTGATCCCGAGGAGGCCCAGCTCGCCCAGCTGCCGGAAGAGATCGACGTTGAACGTCTCGTTGCGATCGTGCTCCGCGGCCTGGGGTTCCACCTTGGACTCGGCGAAGGAGCGGACCATGTCGCGGAGCTGGCGGTGTTCGTCGGACGGCTCGAAGAGGCTGGGCATCGGGAGCCGGATAACACGCGCGGTGCACCGAATCGAGATCGGCCAATGCGTTCACTCGCGCAGCGTTCGAACGGCGCAGTGCGTCAATTTCGGGCGATTCGAGCGCCGAGGGACATCGCTCGCGCTCGCGGGGAGCCATCCCGACGAGGCCCGCGTAGGATGGCGCGATGAAGTATGCCGAGGACCTGCGCGGAAAGTGTTTCGTGTTGGTGGGTTCGGTGGTCGGTTGGCCTTCGTATCTTCCCTGGAACCCCACCGAGACCTTGATCTCCCGGGGTGCGTCGGTCCTGGAGGAGGTGAGCGCTGCGGCGGACTACGCGGTGGTCTTCGCCGGTCGTCTCCGAGGACGTGCCGAAGCCCTGCGTCGCGCGGAGGCGCTGGCGGCGGAAGGGAAGCTCACGCTCCTGGACCACCGGGAGCTGATCCATCTGCTGCGCCCGGATCTGAAGGGAGCCACCTTCGCGTTCGTCGGCGGCTTCGCCAGCGCGGTCGATGGAGTGCTCGCCAGCTCGCCCGAGCACCTCGCCCAGGTCGGCGGCGGGCTCTCGGTCCCGCTGGGACCCGACGTCGACTACGTGGTGGTCGGACCCCGCCGGAAGAAGGGGCGCACCGCAGCCATGCGGGAGCTCCATCGACTCCAGAAGGGCGGGTCGCGCTTCCGGGTCCTCGACGAAGAGGGCTTCCTGGACATGATGAGCGCCCAAGCCACCGCGCCCAGAGCCTCCGGGTGGGCGAGCTCCTCCTGCGGCTCCGCGCGATCACCGACGCCGGCCGCCTCCAGCGCGCGCTGAAGATGCTCAAGGCCGACCGCTACCAGCTCTTCATGGACGTCACCGACGAGCACCTGGTGGGGATCGTGAAGAGCCAGACCGGCGCGTCGAGCTTCTACTCCACCCGGCTCCACGCGAGCGGCGACTACGGATGTTGCCGCCACGACCTCGAGACGTGCATGGGTCTGCAGGGGCGCATCTGCAAGCATCTCCTGGTGCTCGCCCTCGGCGCCGTGCAGGCCGGCGAGATCGACGTCGCGACCCTCGACTCCTGGCTGGCGAAGGCGGCGCGGAAGCGACCGTCGGACGAGCGCCAGGAGGCGTCGGACACCATCCTCCGCTACCGCTCGGCGGAAGCCGGCGAGCTGGACTGGCGCCCCACGGAGACCACCCCCGAAGACTTCTACGCGTACTGAGCGGCGCCGGTCAGATGAGGATGACGTCGCAGACCGCGTCGCCGTAGACGTAGACCGCGCCGGTGTCCAAGACCTCGCCGTCCCCGCTCAGGAGTCGAAGATCTCCGAGACGCCCCGGGGGCGGTGCCTCGAACTCGACCGGCATGGCGCTGAAGGTGATCGCGGTCCCCGGCTGCACGTCGAGGAAGCGGTCGCCACCGACCTCGGCGTTGCCCGCCGGGACGACCGCGGCGGCGCGGATCTCCAGCGGGACCACCGGAACCTCGTAGTCGATCTCCAGCCAGGCTTCGGAGAGGGCCCCCGGGCCATCCCAGGTGAAGGTGGCGTGCCCGACGGTCTGGACGCAGTTGCGGAAGAGGACCATCTGCGTGGGGTCGCTGCAGCCATCGAGCTCGAGCTCGGCGGGGTCGGGGCAACCGTCGCGGTCGGTGTCGGGGCTCGTGCGGTCGAAGCCGTGCTCGGCTTCTTCGGCGTCGGGGATCCCGTCGCCGTCCGAGTCCTGGTCCAGGAAGTCGGGGACGAAGTCGCCATCGATGTCCGCGGGCGGGAAGCAGGCATCGGGGACGTCGCCCCGCTCCTCGGCGTCGGAGTACCCATCCCCATCGGAGTCGAGGTCGCTCTCCGCCGGTACGTCGTCGCCGTCGTCCGGGTGGAACTGGAACTCGAGGTTTCGCTCCAGGCTGTCGGCGATGCCGTCGCCGTCGGTGTCGTGGCAGGGGTCGCCCTGGTCGGCGGCGTCGGGCCCGTCGAGCGCCGCGTCGGCTACTTCGGCCCCTTCGGCTCCATCGCTCTCGCCGCACCCGAGCATCGCCAACGCGATCAGCACGTGGATCGAATACCGCCCCATGGGGGCAGCATGCCGGCGTCCGTCGCGGCGGTCGAGGGTCCCCGCTGGGGGATGCCTCACGGGTGCGGCACGGGGCACACCGGTTCGCCGAATACGAAGATCTCGCCGCGATCCACGAAGGACCCGGTGCCGTCCTCGAGCACCAAGGACCCGACCCGCCCCGCGGCTGGCTCGATGAAGACGGGCATGGTGACGAGGAAGGTCAGGGTGGCGCCGGACTGAACGTCGACGAAATGGTCCCGGGCGAACCCGGCGCCGCCTGCGGGCACCACCGAGACCGCCTGCGACTGCATGCGCGGGATGTGGTCATGGTCGAAGGTGGCTCGCAGGGAGGCCGCAGAGAGGGAGCCCGGCCCTTCCCAGGTGAAGCTCACCAGGCCCTCGGCCACGCCGCAGCTCCGCAAGAGCGCCAACTGGCTGGGGTCGCTACACCCATCGAGCGCGACCTCGGGCGCGTCCTCGCAGCCGTCACCGTCCGAGTCACGGCGTCGTCGATCGAGACCCAGCGCGACTTCCTCGGCGTCGAGGACCCCGTCGCCATCGGAGTCCCGGTCCGCGGGGTCCGGGAAGCCGTCGTCGTCGGTGTCCACGGGCCCCGTGCACGCCGGGCCGTCGCCGCGCTCTTCGGCGTCCGGGATGCCGTCGTCGTCCGAGTCGAGCTCGAGCGCGTCGGCGAGACCGTCCCCGTCGGCGTCTCCACGCTCGAAGCCGTCCGCGATCCCGTCGCCATCGGTGTCTTGGCATCCGGGGAACGCATCATCGGCGAGCGCCCGACCGGCGTCGATGGATGCACCGCCCGCCGCTTCGCCGCAGGCACCGAGGACTGCGAGCGCGAAGAGCGCGCACGAGGTCTCCGCGATCGCGGACGCTCGGGCGCGCCGGTTCGGTGAGCGGTGTCTCAGAGCGACCGGAGGTACGCCTGGAGCGCGACGGTCTCGGCGTCCGAGAGAGGAGTCGCGGGGACGTGCTCGGGGACGCAGGAGCCGTCGAAGGTCTCGCCGAGCTCCTGCGCGCAGCCGTCGGAGAAGAAGGGCGCGCGATGGGCCACGCCGATGAGCATGGGGACCTGGATGGCCTCCGCGTCACCGAAGGCCACGCTCGCGTTGTCGGTCAGCTTGGCCCCGGAGTGGCACGAGTCGCAGCCCGCGGTGGTGAAGGCCTCGTGGCCTTCCTCCGCGAGCGAGCGGTCCGTCTCGGGCGCGGGGAAGCTAGGCAGGCCGTCGATCCAGTCGCCGACGGCGGCGACGTCGATCGCGCCCAACACCTCGCCGCCCATCCGGCCGGTGAAGGTGGTGGTCATGATCGTCGCCAGATCGGGTTGGTCCCCGCCCCAGTGGAAGGGCTGGGTGTCCATGATCCCGCCGCGCAGGGTCTGGGTCCGGCGGGGCGGCACGGAGCCGATGGTCCAGGTGTGACCGTCCTCGCCGCCTTCGGGGTGGCAGCTCGCGCAGGCCATGACGGTGCCCGTGACCCGGTTGAAGATGTCGAAGCCCGGCGACGCGATCTGTCGGGTCGGGTCGAGCCAGGTCCAGGTCTCGTCACCACCGGTCGCACCCATGCGGACCACCGCGGCCGGCTCGAGGCGCTGGATGTAGACGGTGCCCCCGCCATCGACCACGCCGACGCCGCCCCCGGTCTCCTCGAGGGGCTCGATGCAGTCGGTGGGGCTCCGTGCGTCGAGGGACGAGACGGCGTAGCGCGCCACGACGCCGGTCCCCTCGGTGCCGCCACCGGCCACGGTGAGCCGCTCGCCGTCGACCGCCAGGTCGAGGGGCACGGCGATACGCGAGAGGATGGGCCCGGGTCGGAGGCCGGTGGTGCCCTCGGCGGGGAAGTGGGTCATCGAGGTCTGCACGATGCCGGTCTGGCACTCGGGGGGCGCGACGGCGCCGCCACCGTAGCCGCCTCGGCTGCGGCCTTCGTCGTCGTCCACCTCGACCGCGGTCGAGAAGGAACGCTGATGCAGCATCACCAGGGAGCCGTCCGCGAGCGCGACGGTGCGGATGGCGACGTTGGGCACCAGATCCACGCCCTCGCCACCGGCGGCGACGGTCGCGCTCAGGGGCGAGCGCCGCTCGATGACCTGGCCCTCGGCGTCGAGGGTAAGGAGCTCGGCGCTCCGGAAGCGGGTCACGTAGCGATGGGTCTCGGTGAGGACGATGTCGCGCAGGTCGTCCATCACGTGGACCCGCTGGGTGGGCTCGCCGCCGGCGCTGGGCAGGGTCACCAGCTCGCCGCCGGTGCAGGCGACCAGGATCGAGTCGGTGGATGCGTCGTACGCGAGCCCCCGAGGCGCCGGACACACGGACCGTCGCGCCCCGATGCCGTCGAGGGCTGCGGTCAGGGTGACCAACTCACCAGTCTGCCGCAGGGCCACGTGGACTCGGCCCGCGCCGTCTTCGACGAGGCGACCGGGTTCGGCGCCGGCGTCCAGGCGAATGGACGCGACGACGGTCTGACCGACCGGGTCCGTGACGTAGAGGTGATCCCGGGCCGGGTCGGCGGCGACCAGGAGACCACCGCGGGTGGCCAGGAGCGATCCCCCGATGAGCGCGGCCGGGTCACCGATGAGGTGCTCCGGCGCCTCTTCGTAGGGCGTGGGCGCCGGCGGGGCCGGCGGGAGCCCGGCGTCGGCGACGGGGACCGGGGTCGGCGGCGTCGGCGGCGGCTCGTCGCCGCCTGCCGG
>DCLA01000039.1:4539-108870 GCA_002320815.1 Myxococcales bacterium UBA1660 | reverse complement strand
CCTGCCGGCGTCTCGCTGCCACAGGCCAGCGTGAGCGCGAGCCCCGCCGCGGTCATCCATCGTGTCGTTCCCATGTGACTCTCCCCCGAGTTTCTCGGTCCGAAACCTAGCAGTGGTGGCGGGCTCTTTCGAGCGACTCGACTCCGCTTCAATCCGCGCTTCGAGTCGGGTCCTCCATCGGCCCGTCGTCGGCTCGGGGGCCGTTTTCCAATCGTGGGGTGAAATCGCCCTCGGTTTCTGGCGAGTCCCACGCCGAACTTCCGAAGGGGAGAAAGGAGACGGTGAGAACGAGCATCGTCGCGCCGAAGGTGGAGACCATGACCGAGGTCTCGATTCCCAGATGAAAGAGTACGGCCAGGGCGACCCCGATGAGGCGCGTCCGTGGGATGGCGAGTACGACGGGGAGTCCGAGCTCGACGAGCGCGACACCCCAGGCCAGCCCCGACCAGCCGAGGGCCGCGGCCGCCGCGTCGACCATCGGTCCGTCGACCAGCCCGGCCCCGTGCAGGTCACGGAGCGTCTCGCCGCGGAGCCACGGGCCGTTCAGCTTGGCGAGACCGGCGTAGCCCCAGGCCGCCAACGCGTGGAGCCGCAGGAGCTGCCGCGGCCAGCGCGCGACGAGCTCGCGGCGGGGCGAGCGCAGCGCGAGGCGCCCGTCCGCGGGGCAGAGCGCCAGGAGAGCGACGCTGGTCCAGAGCAGATGGAGGTGGTGGAGGTAGCGGTAGCGGTCCGCGGCCATCAGCGAATACCCGACCAGCGCCAGGAGCCCGGCGACGACCCGGGGGCGTACCCCGACCAGCAGCAGCGCCGCCAGCCCGGTGCGGGCCCAGGTCAGCGCCGCCGTGAGCGTGGGCGAGAGGGCCGGGAAGAAGCCCAGGGGCGAGTGGAGCGCGGGCGCCGCGGACCGGTCGCGGCTCGGGTGGTACTCGAGCCAGCCGGGGACCCAGGCGTGGTGGTCCATCGGCAAGAGGTCCACCACGTGGGTCCGGAGCAGGACCAGCGTGGCCAGCCCGACCCGGATCAGCGCGTAGGGCCAGGCCGAGGTCTCTCCGCCGAGGAGACGAAGCGCCAGTCGGTTAACGCGGGCAAGCATGGGTCTCGTCGCGCACGGTCGGGGCCGTGTGATCCAGGTGTCGTCGGCGGAGCACCACGCGGACCTGGCGTGTGTCGGCGGAGAGCGCGCACACCAGGGAGGCCAGGTCGTCCAGGCCGCCGGCCAGGAGCGCGGCGTTGGTCTCGCCGACGACGTACTCGTCGGCCGGGGTGATCACCCGGCGGGCGTCGAAGCCCAGGTGGGGGCGGAGGCTGCGCAGCGGCACCCGGCGGGGCACCGGACCGGCGTCCCAGGCGGCGACGTCCAGACGGTACTCGACGGGGGCGGCAAACATCGACCAGGACCCGACCCCGGCCGGCGAGAGCCAGGGGACCCCCAGGATCGCGACGGCCACCGCGAGCACGAGGCCGAGCGGTGGCCGTGCGCCGGAGCGCGCGGCTGGCGAAGGGGTCGGGCTCACGGACGCAGTCTCGTCGGCCGGCGCCGCGGGGCACAAGGCCGACGCCTCTTTCTCATGGCGGCGGGGGCAGCGCGTCGACGAAGCTCTGGACGAGGGTGACGTCGCCCCGCACGCCGAGGGCGCCCAGCTTCACGAGCTCGGCCGCGGGGACCCGCTGGAAGAGCAGGGCCCGGAGTCCTTCGAGATCGGTGTGGACCGCGTGGCGCGTGGGCTCGGCCCCTTGGACCACCGTGGGGTCGGGGCCGAGGCGCACCGAGTAGCTCTCGTCGTCCACGTGGAGCTGCACCCAGCCGCGTCGACGGGTGGGCCGCAGCCGGCGCCGCACCGAGGTCATCAGGTACCGCAGCCGGAGCGCCTCGCCCTCCCGCGGTGGCCCGAAGACGTGCCGCTCGCCCCAGTCGGCGAGGGCGAAGAGGACCGGCTCGAGCTCCGCGCCTCGCGCGGTGAGCCCATACGAGTCGCCCTCCTTGGCGACGATGCCCACGTCGGCGAGCTCGCTCAGCCGCGCCGAGAGGAGGTTCTTGGCGACGCCGGGCAGACCGGCGCGAAGCTCCGACCACCGCAGCGGCCCCAGGAGGAGATTGCGCACGACGAGCAGGGACCAGCGGTCTCCGACCGCGTCGAGCGCTCGGGCGAGCGCGCAGTACTGCCCGTAGCTACGCGAGGGCATGGGCGGGTATCGCCGCTCGACGTGCGGCGAGCGCGCGGAAGACCACGATGTGTCCCACCAGCGCGGTGAAGACGTGGACGTTCACGATCCAGTTGAAGGGCGCGTGGAAGGGCAGCACCACCGGCGGGCCCGCCATGAAGCGCCGCAACGGCGTCGGCGCGCTGGTGACCGCGATGGCCACGACGATCACCAGCAGGGCGCTGCCCATCAGGTTCCACGCGAAGACGAGCGCGGGAGGGAGCGGACGCCGCGAGGCGAGGAGTCCGAGGGCGAGGGCCGAGGCGCCGGTGAGGACGTCCAGGTTGTAGCCACTCCAGGTCATCTGGATGGGCAGGTCGCCGCTCTCGAAGAGCCCATGGAGGACCATCTCGAGGGGGAGCCGGAACGCCATGAGCCCGACCAGGAGCCCGAGGGGAAGGGTGGCGAGCCGCCGACCCACGGGCGAGAGCCCGAGGGCGACCGCGGTGATCAGGGTGACCGGGAGGTAGAAGAGGACCCGGGGGGGCACGCCGCCTTCGAGCACACCGCTGTGAGCGAGTGTCGCGTGCGCGGTCATCCACAGCGCGATCACCACCGCGCCCCGGGTGGTCCACGCGCGCTCTCGCCCGGCGGGGGCGGCGCGACGAAGCAGCCAGAGATTGGCGAGGGCGACCGCGAGGGTCAGGGCGACGAACGCGGTCGTCAGCGAGGCCGGGGGCGCGAAGGGCATGGTTCCTCTCGAGAAGTCTGGTTCATCGAGAGAACCCGTCAAGGTACACTTTGTAAACCATCGACGCGGCCGCTCGCGGCGACGGGACCCAGCGGGCTCAGCCGCGGATGATCGTCGCCATGGACTCGGCGAGCTTCTCCGGGGTGCACACGAGGACGTCCATGCCGACCTTCCGGCACTTGCTCGCGGTGGCCTTGTGGTACTCGGGCCGCGCGTCGTAGCCGAGGGCTCCCAGGCCGACCATGCGCACCCCGCTCTCGGCCAGGAACTTCACCTCGCGGATCAGGTCCGCCTCCGGGCCGCCTTCGTAGAAGTCGGTGATGAGCACCACGATGGTCTTCGCCGGTTCGCGCACCAGCTGGCCGGCGTAGCGGACCGCCTTGGCGATGTGCGTCCCGCCCCCGAGCTGCACCTGGAGGAGCACGTCGACGGGCTGGCCGACCTGGTCGCTCAGGTCGGCGATCTCGGTGTCGAAGAGGAAGAGGCTGGTCTTCACCGCGGGGAGCTCGGCGAAGATCGAGGCCATCACCGCGCTGAAGATCGCCGAGCCGAGCATCGAGCCCGACTGGTCCACCGCCACGATGATGTGCCAGGGCCGCTTGTTGCGCTCGGCGGCGTAGAAGAAGAGCCGGTCCACGAGGAGGCGCTCGTGCTTGCGATCCCAGTGGTGCAGGTTCCGCCGCAGGGTGGTCTTCAGGTCCAGGTTCCGGGGCACCTTGCGCGGCGAGTGCCGGTCGCGTCGGATGGCCCCGGTGATGGCCGGCTCGACCGCGATCGTGAGCTTCTCCTTCAGCTCCCGGACCACCTGGTCGATGATCTTCCGCGCGATCCCGCGGGTCTTCTCGTTCATCAGGTCGCGGTGGGTGAGCAGGGTCTTCACCAGCTCCAGGCTCGGCTCGACCCGCTCCAGGATGTCCGGCCGCTCCAGCAGCTCGGCGATCCCTCGCTTTCGCACCAGCTCCCGCTCGAGGACCTCCTTGGCGGCGCGGGGGAAGAGCTCGCCCACCTCGTCGACCCAGCGGGGCACGTTCATCGCGTGCCCCTCGCCGAGGCCGCCGCTGCGATCTTGGGTGGGGTCCTCGCCGTCGGCGGCGCCGGTGCCGTAGAGCTCGTCGAGGAGGCGGGTGGCCGCCGCGAAGCGTGCGTCCTCTTCGGTGTCGCCCTCGAGCTGCGGTCGGCGCCCGAGGAGCACGCGCCAGCGCGCCAGGTTTTCCGGGTCGCGACTCACGCGGGCCTCCCCAGGTGCCATCGGTCCATGATGCGCGCCGCCTCGCCATCGAGCTCGGCGAGGAGCGCGGCCGCCTCGGCGCTGACGGTGAGCTCGGCGCGCACCGTCTCGCTGGCTTCCCCGTAGAGGCGGGCGACCTCGTCAGCGAGGAGGTTCTTTTGGGGCTCCCGGAGCTCCTCGAGGGCCGCGCGCATCCGCGGCGCCATGGTCAGGAAGGTCTCGGTCGCGGCCGCGGCGAGCACCTCGTCCACTGCCGCGACCAGGGGCCGCGCGCCCAGGCGCAGGGTGGCCCGCGAGACCGCGAGGACCCCGCCGAGGAACGCTCCGGCGTCGAGCTGCACCTCCACCGCGCCGCGGGCGTGGGCCGCCAGCGCGTCGGCCACCTCCTCGACGGGGATCCGCCGCACTTCGGCGAGGATGCCCAGGTAGGCGCCCCGGAGATAGGGCACCGGCGTCTCCTCGGCCGCGGTGCGCACGTGGGAGACGTAGAGCTCGGCGTCCAGGCCCTCGTCCTGGAGGGTCGCGTCGGCCAACGCGCGGAGCCCCTCGATGACGTGCGGGTGCTCCTCGTCGGGGAGCTCCCGGGTCCCGGCGACGGCGAAGCTCGCCCGGGCGAAGGCCCGCTCGCGGAGCGCCCGGAGCGCCGACTCGTCGGTCCCCGCATACGTCGCGCGACGGAGGAGCTGCCCCAAGGCCACGAAGGCCTGCACCAGGGATCCGAAGCGCTCGTCGTGGTCGATGGCGTGACCCAGGTGCTCTTCGGCCTCGCGGCTCAGCGCGGGCAGCTCCATCCGCACGGCGCCCAAGAGCTCCCGGGCCACCTGGCCGGCCTCGGCTCCCAGGGCGCCCAGCCGCTCGCGGACCAGCGCGGTGGCCGCGGCCTCGACGGTGTCGCCCAGGAGGCTCTTCTCCACCAGCGCCGCCTCCAGCTCGGGGGTCCAGCGGAGACGCCACTTCTCCCGGAAGAGGGTCTGCCCGAAGCCCGCGGCCGCGTCCCGGAGATGCCCCACCGGAGCCCCCAGGGCGACCACCCGGTGCAGGAGCACGGAGCGTGCGGCGTCGGCGGGCTCCCGGATGTCGAGGTCGACCTTCAGGACCTCGTCGTGATCGACCAGGTCCTCCATGCCGGTGGCGGCGAGGCGCTCGCGGAAGTCGCGGACCAGCGGCAGGAGCCCCACCGCGGCGGTCACCCGCCCCACACGGGTCCCCGTGCCCACGTAGTGCATCGCCTCGAAGAGTCGGGCGCCCTCGACCGCCGGGTCCCCCTTGCAGCAGCAGGTGACGATCGCGTCGTGGATGTCGTCCAGGACCGGCTGGGGGCGACCGCGGAGCTGCGCCAACAGGTGCGCGTGGTGGACCACGCTCAGGGTGTCCGCCGCCGCCAGTCGCATCCCTTTGCGGCGGGCCCGACCGAGGATGGCCACCACGTGACCCAGGAGGCGCTGCTCGGCGTCCTCTTCCTCGTGCACCCGCTGGTACCAGGCCGGCGCGCGGTTGCCGGCGGCGTAGCCCGAGAGCTCGGAGATGCGCGGGTAGGAGTGGGGTACCAGGGTGGTGTGCGCCGTCCCCGCGGGGATGGGCGGCGCGTCCGTGTCGTCCCGGTCCAGGAAGAGATGGAAGCCCCCGCAGATCACCACCGCGTCGCGCTCCTCGAGACCGCGCGCCGCGAGCGTCCGATCGATGGTCGCGGCCATGAAGCGCTCCCGGGCCAGGGTCCCGTCGCGCTCCAGCGACTCTCTCGGTGTGCACGCGCGGATCGCCGCGCAGAAGGTCGCCAGCGATCGCCGATAGGCCTCGAGCTCCTCGGCGTCGCGAGGTCGGTGCCGCTCGAAGAGGGTGTCCCAGGTCTCGTCCCAGGTCCGGTGACCGGCGGCGCCGGCGAGGCGTTCGGTGAGCTCGCGGCTGCCCACGAGCTCGTGGAGCCCCGGCCGGCCGGGGACGGCGCGGGGTGCCTTGCCCTCCGGTGGGTCGCTCGCGTCGCCGCGGTTGCCGTAGGTCGCCCAGTGCGGGAGGTCCATGAAGACCACCTCGGCGCCGACCGCGGCCGCGGTGCGGATGGCGACCAGCTCCGGCGAGTAGGCGGTCATCGGGTACCACGAGGGGAGCCGCGCCGGGGGCGCCTCGGCGTCGGGATCCCGCAGGCCCAGCACGTCGTCGTCGTCTCGGAAGCTGGAGTAGAGGGCCACCGGCGGCCGGGTGTCCGCGGCGCCCAACGCCGGCACCAGGTGCTGGGCCTCGTGGGGCGCCTCCAGGAAGACGACCTTCGGTCGTCGCGCGCGTAGGGTCGTCTCCACGGCGTGGGCCACGGTGGGCGAGTGGTGGCGCACCGGGAACCAGTGGAGGTCGCCGCCGAGCACGGCGTCCACTTGGGCGCGGATCGCGTCGGCGTCGTCGGGGAGCGCGCGCGCGACGGTGTCATCGGTGGCGCTCACCGGAGGGCTCGCTGGGCCTCGTCGGCGAAGGCCTTCCACTCGGGGTCTTCCTTGCCCCGCTTCTGGGCGACCAGCGAGACGTACTCCTTCAACACCTTCAGGTCGCCGAGATCCTCTTTGACCACCGAGCCCACGAGCTGCCGCGCGATCGCGGCGGGTCCCACCTCGCCGTCCCCGAAGAAGCGCGCGTGGAGCGCGGCGTCGAGGGCGACGCCGATGGCTTCGGCGGTGGACAGTGTGGTCGACGGCGACTTGATGGAGACGCCCTGGGCCGTCTTGCCGCTGCGGATCTCGCGGAAGACCGTGGTCAAGAGTTCGATGACCGGGCGCTCCACCGTAGCCGGGATGGCGTAGCGCGCGAGGAGCTCTTTGGAGCGCTGCTCCACGATGGCCATCTCGGTCTTCTTGTCGGCGACGATGGGGATGTGGACGTAGTTGAAGCGGCGCTTCAGCGCGGCGCTCAGATCGTTGACGCCCTGGTCCCGGCTGTTGGCGGTGGCGATGACGTTGAAGCCCGCCTTGGCCTCGCGCCGGTTGGCCCCCGGGAGCTCGGGGATGGCGATGGCCTTGTCGCTCAGGATGGAGACCAGCGCGTCCTGCACGTCGGGGACGCAGCGGGTGATCTCCTCGAAACGCAGGAGCCCGCCGCGTTGCATCGCGACCAGGGTGGGCGAGGGGATCAGGTTGTCCGGGGTGGGGCCCTCGGCGATGACCCGGGCGACGTTCCACGAGTACTTGATCTGGTCCTCGGTGGTCCCCGCCGTGCCCTGGATCACCAGCGTGCTGTCCCCGGCGACGGCCGCCGCCAGGTGCTCGCTCAGCCAGCTCTTGCCGGTGCCCGGCTCGCCCACCAGGAGCAGGGCGCGCTCCGAGGCCAGGGTCACGATCGCGCGCTCCACCAGCGCGTCGTCGCCGAAGAACTTCCGGGTGATGGGCACCTCTTCGGTGGCCTTGCCGACCTTCAGCGGGAGGGGCTCGCCGCCGACGATGTACTGGAGCACCGAGCGCGGGCTCAGCTTCCAGCTCGCCGGCGCCTGGTCCCGCTCGGCCTGGAAGAGCGCCTCGAGCTGCTTGGCGTACTCCACCTCGGCCGGCGCGCGCAGGACGGCGTCGGGGGTCTCGGTCGGGCTCGGCTTCTTCTTCTTGCGTGTCGCCACTGGGGTCTCCGTTGCGGTCGGCGGTCAGTCGAAGGACATCGCGCGCACCAGCGCGGCCTTGTCCACGTTCTTCGGGTCGAGGGCGATCATCGTCGGGCGCCCGGGACCCAGGAGCGCGAGGGGCTCCAGCACGAGCTGGCCCCGGTCCAGGTGGACGAAGCCGAAGAGCGGCCGGCGCGGGTCCTCGTGCCGCGCCTTCTCCAGCGCCGCGCGCAGCGGCGCGCCCGTCGGCCCCGTGGGCGCCCGCACCTCGAAGAGGAGCGGTTCCTCGGCGTCGTCGAGCTGGCACTCGAGCGAGGCGGTCGCGTGTGTCTCGCCGTCTTCCAGGGGCCCCAGGGTCCAGCGCAGGAGGAGGACCTCGTCTTGGAGCTCGATGGGCAGCGAGAGCGGGTCGGGCTCGTGCTGCGCGACCTTCGTGGCGGTCACCCGCGGATCCCACGAGGCCAGCGGGACCCACTCGTCGAAGGGCTCGCCCACGGTGACCCGGGCCTGCGGGCCCAGCATGAGCCGCCGGGGTTCGCCCTCGGCGACGGCCACCTGGGTCACGGTGATCTCTTGGCCCTCGAGGAGCGCGGCCGGGCGGAACTTCTGCTTCTGCTCGAGCATGAGCATGGCCTCGGGCGGGACCTTGCCGTCGGCGCGTAGGGGGAAGACGAAGGACCACGCCAGCCGGTCGCCGCGCGCGTAGGGGCCGGCGTCCCGGGTGAGGCGACAGCGGAGCTCGAACGCCGCGAAGGCGCCGGGGACGTGGCGCTTGAAGACCCCCAGCACCACCAGGGAGACCTCCTTCAGCGGCGTCACCGCGCCGCCGGTGGTCAGCCTCGCCCAGGCCGCGGCGTCGCTCCGGGCGAGCGCGTCCTCCATGCCCCGGGCCAGGACCCAGGCGCGACCCAGGAAGAAGCTCAGCCGTTCGGGCGCGAAGGTCTCGTCCTGCCGGGTGAAGCGCGCGATCTCCTCGCTGGCGATGCGCAGCGTGGAACCCAGCCGGAGCAGGCGGCGTCTACTGGCCTCCTCGAAGCTCACCTTCAGGGCGTCGACGGTCGCCTCCGAGGCGGCGCTCAGTCCCGACTGCAAGAGGCTCTCGACGGCCCCCGCGAGCCTACCCAGGAAAGCGCCGTCGTCGGCGGGGAGGGGTGGCGGCTCGGGGAGGTGCGGCGCCTCGCCGGGCCGGGGCTCGACTCCCACCGCGCGCAACCTCGCCGTGACGAGCCGAGTGGTCAGCAGACGCTCCAGCAGGCGCAGCCGGACCTGGGTGCGCAGCAGGACCACGCTCCCCTGGCGGTCTCCCTCGACGAGCGCGCGGAGCAGCTCGTCCAGGGCGTCCGCCAGGTGCGCCGCGCCCATCCCGCGGACCTGGGCGGCGTAGGACGCCAACGCCGTCCGGTCGTCCGGTCCGGCGGCGCTCAGACCCCGGGTCACGAGGGTGTCCAGGGCGGCTTCGAGCCGACCCAGCACTTCGACGATCTCCATGGCCTCGGCGCTCATGCGCCTGCTCTCCGCCGGGCGGGCATCAG
Organism: Myxococcales bacterium UBA1660; assembly: GCA_002320815.1. Classification (GTDB taxonomy): domain Bacteria; phylum Myxococcota_A; class Polyangia; order Polyangiales; family Houyiibacteriaceae; genus UBA1660. The sequence goes on along the minus strand of DCLA01000039.1, from coordinate 99,646 downwards.
AAGGCGTAGAAGTCCTCCGGCACGGTCTCCGTGGGCCGCCAATCGACCTCGCCGGCCTCGGCGCCCTGGTAGCGGAGGAAGACCTCGCTCATCACGTCCTTGTCCAGCTCGGGCTTGATCGCGATGGTCTTCTCGATCCACTGGTCGGCCTTCACCGGGTCGAGCTGGCCGGCCTTCACCAGGCCGATGACGAGCACCAGGAGGTGCTTGCACATCGACCCCCGGAGCCCCCCGCAGACGTTGAGGTTCTGGGTGCAGCAGGAGTAGACGCCGCCCGCGGTCAGCCGGCAGGCGTAGCGGAGCGAGGGGTCGTTCTGGCTCTTCACCACGCCGAGGACCTCGGTCTCCTTCACGTCGTCGAAGAGCTCGAAGCGGTCGGCCTTGAGCATCTTCAGCGCCTTCTTCAGCTTGCTCCGATCGGCGCGGCTCTCGACGCCCTTCAGGAAGCTGGGGAGGTCGGTGACCTTCTCGTCGGGGCGCGACGCCTTCTGGAGCCGTTGCTTCACCTTCGCGGTCTCGGCGGCGGCCTTGGCCTTGGCCATCGCCCGCGCCGCCTTCTCGGCCTTCTTGGTCTCCCGGAACTGGGCCCGGCTCGCCTTCAGGGTCGCCGCATCGGGCGTGGGTGATCCCCACGCGGTGCAGAGCGCCTCCAGGGCCACCCCGCGGAGCTTGGTGCCGGTCGACCGCCCGTTCTTCACGCTCACCTCGACGGTGCCCGGCTCCAGCGTGGGCGCGAGGTCTTCGCGGACCTGGGCCAGGATCTCCGTCAGGGACTCGTTGCGAAAGTGGCCGGCCCGGGTGGTGAACTCGGGGCCCGTGGGTCTCACCGGGCCCGCGTTCCACTGGCGGACGTGCGGCTCCGCGAGCCATAGCCGAAACCACCAGGGATCGCCGTCGACCTGGAGCCGTGCGCGGAGCTCGATCTGATCGGCGTGGGAGAGCTCGTCTTCGATGTGCTGAGCCGCGTCCATGGGACCTCCGCGCGGAGTCTACGTCAGGGACGGGACGAAGTTCCCCCTGGAATGGTACCCCTCGGTCCATGGCCACCATCGTCGTGCATCACCTCGAGGACTCCCGCTCCCACCGCATCCTGTGGCTCCTGGAGGAGCTGGGGCTCGAGTACGACATCGAGATGCATCGACGGCACCCGAAGACCAACCGTTCGGGCAAGGAGCTCCGCGCGGTCCACCCCCTGGGCAAAGCGCCGATCGTCGTGGTGGACGGCGAGGTCTTCGCCGAGTCCGGCGCCATCCTCGAGAGCCTCTTGGACCGCTTCGACCCGGAGTCCTCGCTGCGTCCCGCGCCGAAAACCGAGGAGCACCGGCGCTACCGCTTTTTCCTCCACTACGCGGAGGGCTCGCTGATGCCGCCGCTCCTCGTGAAGCTCCTGATGGGCGTCCTGCGCGGCAAGAACATTCCCTTCCTCGCTCGCCCGCTGACCCGCGCGGTGGCCAAGACCGTCGACGCCCAGTTCACCGACCCCGAGATCGCCCTGCACTTCGACTTCCTGGAGAACGAGCTCGCCGAGCGACCTTTCCTCTGCGGCGACGTGTTCAGCGCGGCCGACATCCAGGCCAGCTTTCCCCTCGAGGGCGCCACCGTGCGGGCGGGCCTCGGCGAGGCGCGCTACCCGAACATCATGGCCTATATGGCGCGCCTCCGCGCGCGCCCGGGTTACCAGGCCGCCATCGCGCGCGGCGGCGAGCTGAACCTGTCTCGCTTCTCCTGAGTCGACCCCGTCGACCCGCGGGGCGACCTCCCGCGCTCCGTCGAGGGGTACCGGAGGGGTTCTCGACCCTGTCGCAGCCGGTCTCGTCTGCCATGAAGAGAGTCCCGCATCGCGGGCATCTCGGTCTCGGGATGCCGCGGCCGCGGGAGATCCGAGGAGTGAGGCATGGCATGGAACGGGCGACTGGCGACGTGGGCTCTGGGCTTTCTGGTGGCGGCCTGCGGCGACCCGGCGGGCTCCGAGCCGGGACCCGACGGGGGCCCCGCCGACGCGACCGTTCGGGACGGGGCGCTCGCGGATGGCGCGACCTGCGGTGAGGCGGTGCCAGGGCGGCTGGTGTGCAACCCCGATGACCTCGAGTACCTCTACACCGTCGACGCCTGCGGGAACCTCCTGGAGCGCGACACCCGTTGCTTCGACCCCAAGGTCTGCGAGGAGGACGCTGACGGGCAGGCCGCTTGCAGGTGCGCGCTCACCGGCAACCTCACCTGCCGCGCGTCCGACGGGTCGTTCGCCAACAGCCTCTACGACGACACCTACGTCGTGCGAGAGCGCGCCTGCGCGAGCAGCCGGGGCGAGATCGACCCCGCGGACCTCGTCGAGACCTGTGGCTTCGGCACGGTCTGCTACGTCGACGACTACGAGGGCGAAGGCCACGTGCCGCGCAACGGCGGTCAGGCCTTCTGCGCGCGGAGCCTCTCCGACGACGACTCCGCCTATGTCGACCACGGCTGCGATCCCGCCTTCGACGAGTACATGCGCTACCCCACGACGCTGGAGATCGACTGCCGCTGCCGGATCACCTCGGTCTCCGGTTCCGCCGCCAACGCGGGGAGCGCATCCATCCCCGTCGACCCCACCACCCAGGATCCCGAGGCCGGTAACCCCAAGGGCCCGATCATGAACTGCGCCCAGCCGGGGCGCGTGGATTCGCGACCCTGGCCGGTCGCCTACGGATCGGGGCCGGTGTTCTCGGACTACAACGACGGAGCGTCCACCTGGTACGGCGCCGAGTTCGACCCGGCGGCCCGCGAACTCTACGCGGTCGTGAACTGGAACGACCCGGAGCACACGGACATCTCGTCCATCGTCGCCTGGAACGTGGACACGAAGGACCGCCGGGTCGTGAGTGGACTGCTGCCCGACTCCGTCTCGGGGGTGCAGGCGTTCGGCGCCGGCTACGAGAGCCCCACCGCCTTCCTGGTGGACGCGGGCGGCGACACCCAGCCGCTCACCGGCGTGGACGCCATCCGCCTGGGACCCGACGGGAACCTCTACGCTGCGAGCCGGCACGAGATCCTGCGCGTCGACCCCTCGAGCGGCACTCGAGAGCTCGTATGGCGCCGGCAGGAAGAGTCGGTGACGGGGGAGATCTCCGCGACCTACGGGCAGTGCCTCCGGCCCAGTCATCTCGGCGTGGCGGACGGTCTCCAACTCGAGAGCGCATCGTTCGCGGTGGGGCCCGATCTCGCTTTCTATCGCGGGTTCCGTGACGTCCGCGGCGGGAGTGGCGTCCTCCGCGTCGCCCCCGACGGCGGGACCTGCGAGGTCATCGCGCGCTGGAACGGGCAGGGGGACTCCGCGCCGGATCCGGTGGACAGCGTGCCGCCGCCGGCCGACGTCGGCACCGGCTACCTCCCCAACCCGATCACGACTCCGGTGCAGGGGATGCTGGTGCACGCCGGTCGCCTGTACTTCGTCGCCAGCGGGGACCTCGTCGCGCTGGAGTTGGCGTCGGGCGCGCGCACTCGGGTCGACGACTCGGACCTTCCCTACCCCGCTGGGTACACGGCCATGCAATGGGATCCAGAGCGAGAGGTGATCTGGACCGCGGGCGCCTCGGCGGCGATCTTCGGCAACGTCATCGTGGACCCGGTGACCGGCCAGAAAGAGCGCATCGTGTCGGACACCGGCCGCCAGGACTACCCCGGCATGGCCATCCTCGACTCGGTCTATCCCGGTGGAGGGAGCGCGGCCAACACGGGGGGCGGCGCGACCTCGAACAACAACCACACGCAGTTCGGCGGGGTCGTGGTCGACCCCTTGGACTCCGACATCGTCTACGGAGTGACCGTGGTCGGCGGGCTCATCCAGCTCGAGCTCAGCACCTTCAACAACTACATCCGCTCGTGGGGGCAGCACTGATGCGCCCCGGGGCCGAGCGGAGGTAGCGCGACACGCCGCCCCGAACGGTTCGGGGCGGCGCCTCGGCGCTCAGGCGACGGTGGCCTTGACGATCTTGCCGGGCTTCGCCGGGGGCTCGCCCTTGGGGAGCGCGTCGACGAACTCCATGCCGCTCTGGACCTGGCCCCAGACGGTGTACTGCTTGTCGAGGAAGCGGGCGTCGTCGAAGCAGATGAAGAACTGGCTGTTGGCGCTGTTCGGGGCGCTGGTGCGCGCCATGGAGCAGGTGCCGCGGACGTGGGGCTCGGCGCTGAACTCGGCCTTGAGGTCGGGCTTGTCGCTGCCGCCGCTGCCGGTGCCGGTGGGGTCGCCGCCCTGGGCCATGAAGCCCGCGATCACGCGGTGGAAGACGACGCCATCGTAGAAGCCCGCCTGGGCCAGCTCGGTGATGCGCTGCACGTGGCCCGGCGCGAGGTCGTCCCGGAGCGCGATCACGACGTCGCCGGTGCCGTTGCCGGTGTCGAGGGTGAAGGTGAGGGTCTTGGTCATTCGGGGAGCTCTCTTTCTCTTTCGAGCGCCCGATATAGACGCCGCCCCCACCGAGGTAAAGCAGGGACGATCGTCGTCATGTCGTCATTTGCTGCCCGCCCGCTCCAGCAGCCCCGCGAGCGCCCGCTGCATCTCGTCCGCGCTCCGCTCGCCGCTCCCGCCGTGACCCGCGAAGACCCGCTCGAACCCGCGGCCCCGTAGCGCACCCAGCGAGCGCACCTGCAGGTCCCAGTCGTACCAGGCGACCTCGGGGTACGCTTCGAGCTCCTCGGTGAGCGGGTTCCAGGCCAGCGAGTCCCCGGTGAAGAGCGTCGTGCCCACCAGATACATCACGCTGCCGCGGGTGTGCCCGGGCACGAAGATCACTTCGACGTCCGCTGGACCCGTCGGCGTCTCGCCGCGCATCACGTCGGAGGCGAAGGGCGCGGCGTCGGCGTCGCGCTCGTGAATCCAGACGCGCGCGCCGAAGTGCTCGGCGTACCGTCGGGCGTCCGCGATGTCGTCCCGGTGGGTCAACAAGACGTGTTCCAGGCCGCCGCGCTCTTCCAGGAAGCGGACGACGTGCGGCGACCAGCGAGGCGCGTCGATCATCAGGCCCGCGCCCGCCGCCGTGGCGAAGTACGAGTGGGCCCCGTACGAAGCGCGCGCGTTGAAGCCGAGCCGGAACGTGCCGTGACCGACGTCCTGGGGGAAGAGCCCGCGGGGTCGCACGAGCCCCTTGGGAGCGCGCACCGCCGCGGTCGGGCAGACCTCGAGGGCGCGCCAGGCGTCGAGGAGTTCCCGCTCGCTCTCCGGCTGCCGCTCGAAGACGGAGGTCCCATCGGCCCTCCCGATGAACGTGGGCGCCATGGTGCGCGAGGCCATGCAGTCGATGCAGCGGTCCGTCACTCGCCAGCGGTCGTCGGTCGTCATGCCTCAGTCTGTTGGTCCCGCCCGAGGTGCGAGCAAGGGGCTGGGAGTACCACCCACGCCCCGAGCGCCCGGCCGTCGCCCCGAACGACCAATCGCCCCCGAATGACCAATCGCCCCCGAACGACCAATCGCCCCCGAACGACCCTCGCCCCCGACGACGGTGCGCTATGATGCGCGCCGATGTCCCTCGAGCCTCGCTTCGCTCCCCCTTCGACCAAGCCGGTGAGCTCCGCAGCGCGGGTGCTGGACGATTGGTACGTGGCCTGTGAGAGCAAGGCGCTCGGCAAGGAGCCCCTGGCGATCACGTTCCTGGGGACGCCCATCGCGGTCTTCCGCCGGGCCAGCGGTGAGCCCGCCGCGGTCCTCGACCGCTGCCCGCACCGCAACGTGCCCCTCTCCATGGGGCGCGTGCGTGGCGAACGCCTCGAGTGCGGCTACCACGGGTGGCAGTTCGACGGCGCCGGTCGCTGCCAGGCGATCCCCGGGCTCTGCGGCGAGGTGGACAAGGCGGGCCGCAACGTGCCCGCGTTCGCCACCCGGGAGCTCGATGGCTGGGTATGGGTCTACGGTACGCCGGACGCCGACCCCGAGCGCGAGCCCTATCGCCACCCGCTCCACGACGACGACCGCTACACCACGGTGACCCAGGCCCTCGACATGGAGGGATCGCTCCACGCGACCGCCGAGAACGCCCTCGACGTGCCCCATACGGCGTTCCTCCATCGCGGCCTCTTTCGCCAGGACGGCGACCGCCAGCAGATCGACGTGGAAGTGCGGCGCTGGCAAGACCGCGTCGAAGCGGAGTACTTCGGCGAGTCCCGCCCGGAAGGCGTCCTGGGCAAGGTGCTCGCGCCCCAGGGCGGCGAGGTGCGGCACGTGGACCGCTTCATCCTCCCGTGCATCGCGCAGGTGGAGTACCAGCTCGGCGAGGCCCACGTGATCGCGACGACCGCGCTCACGCCCATCACCGACTACCGCACCCGCCTCTTCGGCGCCGTCGAGTTCCGGCTCCCGGTGGTGAGCAGCCGCTTCGTGCCCACCAAGACCATCGGGAACGTGCTCAAGCCCCTGGCCCTCAAGGTCCTGGGGCAGGACGCCGACGCTCTCCGCAAGCAGACCCGCAACGTCGAGCGCTTCGGGGGCGAGCAGTACGTCTCCACCGAGATCGACGTCCTGGGTCCGGAGATCATGCGGCTCCTGCGGCAGGCCGAGCGTGGCGCACGGCGGCCCCCCCGCGACGAACCCGAGCGCAAGCGGATCCAGATGCTCGTATGACCGGCGACGACTCCAGAAAGCCTCCGCGGATCCCCGGGCTCTCGCGGGGACGTCCCCAGGAGCTCATGGCCGGGCGCTACGTGCTCGGCGAGGAGTGGGCCCAAGGCGGGATGGCCCGGGTGTTCCGGGGCGAGCTGCGGGGCTCCAAGGGCTTCAGCCGCCCGGTGGCCATCAAGCGCATGCTGCCCGCGCTCGGCGACGACCCCGAGTTCGCGCGCCTCTTCGTGGAGGAGGCGCGGGTGGTCTCGGTGCTCTCGCACCCGAACATCGTGTCGGTGCTCGACCTGGCGGTCGACGAGGACGAGCGCCTCTGCATCGTGATGGAGTGGGTCGAGGGCGTGGACATGGGGACCTGGCGGGGACTCCACGCGCGCAGCGGCGCGCGCACCGAGTGGGAGCACGTGGCCCGGGTGGGCCTCCACGTGGCGCGGGCCCTGGCCGCGGCGCACGAGCGTCCCGCGGCCCCGGTCTTCCACCGGGACGTCACCCCCACCAACATCCTCCTGTCCACCCAGGGCATCGCCAAGCTGGTGGACTTCGGTCTGGCCCGCGCCGGCGACCGCGCCACGCTGACCAACCCCGGCGTGCTCAAGGGCAAGCTCCCCTACATGGCGCCGGAGCTCCAGGCGGGACAGCGCGCGTCGGCGGCGACCGACCTCTACTCGCTGGGCCTCACGCTCTGGGAGGCCCTGGCCATGCAGCGCCCCTTCGACGGCCTGAGCACCCTGGAGATCCTGGTCCAGGCCGGGAAGGGCGCGATCCCCCGACTCGAGACGCTGCGCGACGATCTGCCGGAGGGCTTCGCCGACATCGTCCACCGGCTCTGCGCGCGAGTCCCCGGGGACCGCCCCGAGTCCGCCCGGGAGACCATCGGACTTCTCTCCGCGTTCACCAGCAACGACCGGTCATCGTTCGAGAAAAACATACGGGAATTCACCGAGGCCCGAGACACCCTTCGGGCCGCCCATACGAACACCCCCTGAGGCGGTAAGATCCCGCTGGGAGCGTGTCTTCGTGCACACGCGGTAAGTGCCCGTTTGGGGACTCCGCGCTATGGATCCCCACGGATGGGTGAGACAGAGCGATTCGGGGTCGGTGTCCGGTGAGTTCGCGTGAAACGCTGCTCAGCGAGCGCCAACTGGAGGTCGCCGATCTGGCGATCGCTGGAAAGAGCGACCGCGAGATCGCCGAGGTCCTCGGGGTCAGCCCCGAGACCGTGCGGACGCACCTCCGCAACATCTTCGCCCGGCTGGAGATCAACAGCCGCACCGAGCTCGCCGACGCCCTCGGCGAGGACTGAGCGACCGCCGCGGCGCCGGGACGGATCAGGGCAGCCGGACGTGGAGTTCGCCGGTCGCGGCGCGCATGACCATGTGCTGCACGGTGATCGCCATCTTCACCCGCTCGTCGGTGAGGATCGCGAACGCCGCCTCGGCGTCGCTGGGTACCGTCCGCAGCGCCTGGGCCAACGCGCGGTCGTAGCGCGCGCACGCCGTGGCCTGGAGCTCGCTCCGTTCGACGGTCGCCACGTCCATCGCTCGGTAGTCGTTGGTGACCACCACCAAGCCATCGGCCGGCGAGCGAATCGCGGCGCGCCGGCTCGTGCGCTCGACCACGCACATCTCGCCTTCGCGCACGCCGCTCACGAGCAAGAGGCAGTCGCAGGCGATCGTGCCTTCGCTCAGGCGCGTGACCGCTTCGTCGTAGGTCTGGGCTTCCTCGAAGACCTCGCGGAGCAGCATCGTCACCGAGCGCGCGAGCTCGGGGGTCTCCCCGCTGAGCACGGCGTTGAGCGTGATCGCGAAGCGTCCCTCGGCGACCCCGGAGAACACGGGACGGCTCTCCGGTCCATACAGCGATCCGCGCGCGGGTCCTCGCTGCGGAGTACTCGTCGTTCGATTCGCCAACGTGCCCGGGGGGCAGCCTCCGAACGCGGGTCCTCATCCATGGACGAGTGGATCTTGGGCGGGTTGGATCGGAATCGCCCTATTTCTTCGGGGCGAGATCGGGGTGTACGTGTCCCCCGGTTTTCCAAGGGGAGGGCTGGGTTTTGGGGGTGTAGGTGCTATACGCACCCGGCCCGGAAGCCTGCACCGATGCCGGAGCGCGGACCGGGAGGGAGCCAGCGCGTGAGCGACGTAGACGACCTCGATCTCGACCCCAACGCCATCGCCATCGTCGGCATGGCGGCCCACTTGCCCGGAGCTCGGAACACCGAGGAGTTCTGGGCCAACCTGACCTCCGGGACCGAATCGATCCGCTTCTGGACCGACGAGGAGCTCCTGGCCGAGGGCGAGTCGCCCGCTCGCGTCCGGCACCCGCGCTACGTGAAGGCGTCGGCGCCGGTGCCCGACATGGAGCTCTTCGACGCCGAGTTCTTCGGTTTCAGCCCCAAGGAAGCGGCCATCCTCGACCCCCAGCATCGGCACTTCCTGGAGTGCGCCTGGGAGGCGCTCGAGGACGCCGGCCACGTGCCCGACACCTTCGACGGCCCCATCGGGGTGTTCGGCGGCTGCGGCATGGGCAGCTACTTCTACTTCAACCTCTGCTCCAACCCCGAGCTGGTCGACTCGGTGGGCATGTTCCTCCTGCGCCACACCGGCAACGACAAGGACTTCCTGGTCACCCGGGTCTCCCACGTCTTCGATCTCGAAGGCCCCAGTGTGAACGTGCAGACGGCGTGCTCCACGTCGCTCGTGGCGGTGCACTTCGCGGCCCAGTCGCTCCTCAACCAGGAGTGCGATCTGGCACTCGCGGGCGGCGTGACCATCGAGCTGCCCCACCGGCGCGGCTACGTCTTCGAGGAAGGCGAGATCCTCTCGCCGGACGGCCACTGCCACGCCTTCGATCATCGCGCCCAGGGCACGGTCTTCGGGTCCGGCGCCGGCGTGGTCGCCCTGCGGCGCCTGGAGGACGCGGTGCGCGACGGCGACCGGATCCACGCGGTCATCAAGAGCACCGCGATCAACAACGACGGCGGCCGCAAGGCGGGCTACCTCGCGCCCAGCGTCTCCGGGCAGGCGGCGTGCATCGTCGAAGCCCACACCATGGCCGACGTCGACGCCGACTCCATCGGCTACGTGGAGTGCCACGGCACCGGGACCTACCTGGGCGACCCCATCGAGATCAGCGCGCTCACCGACGCCTTCCGCCAGACCACCGACGCCAAGCAGTTCTGCCGCATCGGGTCGGTGAAGACCAACATCGGTCACCTGGACACCGCCGCGGGAGTCGCCAGCCTCATCAAGAGTTCGCTGATCCTGGAGCGGGAGCAGATCCCGCCGTCCCTGGGCTTCGAGAAGCCCAACCCCACCATCGACTTCGAGGCCAGCCCCTTCCTGGTCAACGCGGAACTCACCGAGTGGAAGCGCGGCGACGAGCCCCGCCGGGTGGGGGTCCAGAGCCTGGGCGTGGGCGGCACCAACGCCCACGTGGTCCTCGAGGAGGCGCCCCTGCGCGAGCCGTCCGCCGAGAGTCGCCGCGAGGTGCAGCTGGTCACGATCAGCGGCCGGACCAAGGGCGCCCTCGAGGGCAACACCGAGCGGCTGGCGGAGCACCTCGCGGATCACCCCGACGAGAACCTGGCCGACGTGGCCTACACGCTCCATGCCGGCCGCCGGGCCTTCGAACGTCGCCGGGTGGTCGTCGCCGCCACCGCCGAGGAAGCCCAGGAGCTCCTGGACGCCAAGGACCGCTTCCGGGTCCACACCCACTCGGCGCTCGAGAAGCCCTCCCTGGCCTTCCTCTTTCCCGGGGGCGGCGCCCAGTACGTGGGCATGGGGATGGAGCTCTACGAGACCGAGCCCCTCTTCCGCGAGATCCTCGACCGCGGCTTCGCCTACCTGAGCGAGCGCGAGGTGGACTTCGATCTGAAGGCGCTCCTCTTCGCCGACCCCTCGGACGAAGCCGAGACCGCGCTGCGACCGCTCGAGCGGCAGCTCCCGGCGACCTTCCTCTGCTCCTACGCCATGGCGCGGGTGCTCGAGGCGGGCCCCGCGGGTCTGGAGGGCGTCCGCGCCGACGCGTTCGGTGGCCACTCGATGGGCGAGTACGTCGCCGCATGTCTCACCGGCGTCTTCGACTTCGAGGAGGCCCTGGGCCTGGTGCTCCTCCGCGGGCGGCTGATGGACTCCACCGCCGAGGGCGCGATGCTCGCGGTGCCGCTCTCCGAAGCCGAGACCCGCGCCCGCATGGGCGGTGACCTGGACCTCGCGGGGATCAACGCGCCGCAGCTCACCGTGGTGAGCGGCAGCCCGAGCGCCGTCGACGCGTTCGAGGCGAAGCTGAAGGCCGAGGAGATCGAGGCCCGCCGCGTGGACATCGCGCGCGCGGCGCACTCCCGGCTCTTCGATCCCATCCTGGCGCCCTTCCGCGAGTACGTGGCCAAGATGGCCCTCCGCGCGCCGGACCGGCCCTTCGTGTCCAGCAAGACCGGCACCTGGATCACGCCCCAGGAGGCGACCGATCCCGACTACTGGACCGACCACATCCGGCAGCCGGTCCGCTTCGCCGACGCCATCGGCACCCTGGCCGAGGCCGAGGACCGCGTCTTCGTCGAGGTGGGTCCGGGCAAGGCGCTTAGCTCCTTTGCCAAGCAGCACCCGAAGGTCGACTCCCAGGCGGTGGTCTCGAGCTTCCGCCACCAGGACGAGGCGGTCCGCGACGACGACTACCTCCTCGAGCTCGTCGGGCGCCTCTGGGCGCTCGGCGCGCCCATCGATCTGGGCCAGCTCTGGGAGGGCGAGCGGCGCCTGCGCGTCTCGCTGCCCACCTACGCCTTCCAGCGGCAGCACTACTTCATCGAGCCCGGCGAGCGCCGGACCGAGGCCCCCGGCCTGGAGAAGGAAGAGGACGTGCGCGACTGGGGCTGGACCCCGGTGTGGCGCCCGGCGGCGGCGCCCTTCCTGGACTCCCTCGACGAGCTGAGCGAGCGCGACCCCGAGTCCTGGCTGGTCTTCCTCGATGACGCCGGCCTCGGCGAGCGCGTGGTGAGCCGGCTGCGCCAGGCGGGCCACGGCGTCACCCTGGTCCGCCCCGGCGACACCTTCGCCAAGATGAGCGACGGCTCCTACGTGATCTCGCCGGAGCGCGGTCGCGAGGGCTACGACCTCATGGTCCAGGACCTGGTCAAAGCGGGCACGGTCCCCAGCCGCGTCCTCCACCTCTGGCTCACCACCCAGGACGAAAGCCATCGCCCGGGCTCCAGCTTCTTCCATCGGAACCAGGAGCGCGGCTTCTACTCCTTGCTCTTCCTCGCCCAGGCCATCGCCGACGAGAACCTGCCGCGGCCCCTGGCGCTGACGGTGATCACCAGCGACGCCCAGCGCGTGGCCGGCGAGGCGCTGCCGCACCCCGAGAAGGCGCTGACCCTGGGGCCTGCCCTGGTCACGCCGCGGGAGCTCTCCGGGGTCCACGTGCGCACCCTCGACGTGCGCCTCCCGGCGGTCCAGAAGCGGCTCTTCGGCGGCAAGCTGGCCATGGCGCTGGTCGACCCCTTCGCCGGCCGGAAGCAGGTGACCGCCGGCCTCGACGCGCTGGCCGACACGGTGCTCGAAGAGGCCCTCGCGGACCCCGGCTCCTCGGTGGCTGCCCTGCGCGAGGGCAAGCGCTTCGAGCGCACCTTCCGGCGCCGCCCCCTCGAGCCCGCGGCGGAGGTTCCCCGCCTGCGTGACGGCGGGGTCTACGTGATCACCGGCGGCCTCGGTGGGCTGGGTCTGGTCGCGGCCGAGGAGATCGCCCGCGCGGCGAAGTCGCCCACCCTGGTGCTCCTGGGACGGCGCGGCCTGCCCGACCGCGATGGCTGGGACGCCTACGCCGCCGAACGGGGCGACACCGACCCCACCGCTCTCAAGATCGCTCGCGTGCGCGAGCTGGAGGCGCAGGGGGCCACGGTCATCCCCGCCCAGGCCGACGTGACCAACGTCGCCCAGATGCGCGCGCTCCTCGAGCAGGTGCGCGAGGCTCACGGGCCGGTGCGCGGGGTGGTGCACACCGCCGGCGTGGTCCGCGACGAGCTGCTCCAGATGAAGGGGCTGAGCACCATCGAGGAGGTCTTCGCGCCCAAGGTGCACGGGACCCTGGTGCTCGACGAGCTCGTGGTCCGCGAGGGCGCGCCGCACGCGAAGGAGTGCGACTTCGTGCTCCTCTACTCGTCGACCTCCACTGCCATCGCGCCCACCGGTCAGGTGGACTACGTGGCGGCCAACGCCTTCCTCGACGCCTACGCCGAGCAGCGCGCGAGCGAGTGGGCCGAAGGCCCCCGGGTCACCTCGCTCCACTGGGGCATCTGGCGCGACGTGGGCATGGCCGCCGAGGCCTTCGACCGCACCGACCTGAGCGCGGGTCCCGACGAGCTCCCGCCCACCGAGGGGCCCTTCTTCCAGGGGCGCGTCCGGGACGCGCGCGGCCTCACGCACCTGGTCGCCACCATCGCGCCCGAGTCCCAGTGGCTCCTCGACGAGCACCGCACGCTGCCCATCGGCGGCGCGGCGCGGGGCCCGGCGCTGGTGCCCGGCACCGGCGTGGTGGAGATCATCACCCAGGGCATGCGCGAGCTCGAGGGCGAACGCGCCCGGCCGATGACCCTTCGCGACCTCTACTTCCTGCGACCGCTGCAGGTGGACGACGGCGACACCCGCGAGGTGCGCCTCGGCGCCCGCCGCAGCGACGCCGGCTACCAGGTCCAGCTCCGCTCTCGCTGCACCGTCGAGGGGCGCCCCGCGTGGCAGCTCCACGCCCAGGCCGAGGTCGCCCTCGGCGACGTGCCCACGCCCGCAAGCGTCGACCTCGACGCGCTCCGGGCGCGCTGCACCGAGAACGTGCGCCACGACGAGAGCGGCCTGCGCTCGCCCCAGGAGAAGCACCTCGACTTCGGGCCGCGCTGGCGGGTACTCCGGGAGGAGCGCTACGGCGAGCGCGAGGCCTACGGGCGCCTCGCGCTCCCGGATGCCTACGCCGCCGATCACGACGAAGGGTGGATCCTCCACCCCGCCGTGCTCGACCTGGCTACCGGCTTCGCGATGGGTCTCATCGAGGGCTACACCCCCAGCCACGTGTGGGTCCCGGTGAGCTACGAGAGCCTCACCGTGCACGCCCCGCTGACCCGCGAGATCCACTCCTGGGCCCGCAGCGCGGGGACCAACCGCGGCACCGACGAGTTCGCCTTCTTCGACGTGACCCTCACCGATCCCACCGGTCGCGTGCTCGCCGAGATCACCCGCTTCGCCATCCGCAAGCTCGAGGCCGACGCCGGGTTCGCGATGGCCAAGGCGCCCACCCGCGCCGAGGTCGAGTTCGACGCGGTGGCCGCCGCCGATCCCGACCGGCCGCTGTCGCCCGCGGAGCAGCGACTGCAGCGGAACTTCGAGCGCGGCATCGAGCGCGCCGAGGGCGGCGACGCCCTGCGCCGGGTGTTGGCGCGGATGGCCGACGACCGACCGCTGCCCGAGGTCTTCGCCACCAGCCTGGACCTCCAGGGCCTCATCGCGCAGGCCGGCGAGAGCCTGGCCGAGGGCAAGGCCGCAGCGGCGAAGTTCGCCCGGCCCGAGCTGGAGAGCGACTACCTGGGCCCGCGCAACGCCATCGAGCGGACCCTGGTCGGGTTCTGGGAAGAGCTCCTCGGCGTCGACCGCGTCGGCGTGCAGGACTCCTTCTTCGATCTGGGCGGCCACTCCCTCATCGCCGTGCGTCTCTTCGCGATGGTGAAGAAGGCCTACCAGGTGGAGTTCCCCATCAGCGTGCTCTTCGAGGCGCCGACCATCGAGGCCTGCGCCGCGCTCATCCAGGACGCCGGCGTCAGCGTGGAGGGGGAGGGCGAGGCCGAGGCCCCGGCCAAGAAGAAGGCCGCGCCCAAGCGCCGCTTCACGCACCTGGTGCCCATGCACCCGGGCGAGGGCGGCGAGCGCCAGCCCTTCTTCCTGGTCGCCGGCATGTTCGGGAACGTCCTGAACCTGCGGCACCTGGCCCACCTGGTGGGCACCGACCGACCCTTCTACGGCCTCCAGGCCCGGGGCCTCTACGGGGACCAAGAGCCCCACGAGACCTTCGAGGAGGCCGCGCGCGACTACCTGAAGGAGATCCGTCAGGTCCAGCCCGAGGGGCCCTACTTGCTCGGCGGCTTCTCCGGCGGCGGCTACATCGCCATGGAGATGGGTCGGCAGCTGAAGGAGGCCGGCGAAGAGGTCGGCCTCCTGGTGCTCCTGGACACCCCCGGCCAGCTCGTGCCGGAGGACCTGAGCCTCGAGGACCGGCTGCGCATCCAGACCCAGCGCTTCGAGCAGAAGGGACCCAAGTACTTCCTGGAGTGGGCCGAGAATCGGCTCGAGTGGGAGCTGGGCAAGCTGCGCAAGCGCTTCGAGGAGCCCGAGGAGGCGCCCACCACCGAGTTCCACGACGAGGCCATCGAGGCCGCGTTCCGGCGGGCCCTCGGGCGCTACGAGATTCGGAAGTGGGACCAGCCCATCGAGCTCTTCCGGCCTCCCCTGGAAGAGGCCTACGTGCTCGGGCCGGGGCGGATCCTCAACCACGACCGGGAGTACGTCTACGACGACAACGGCTGGAGCCGCTTCTGCGACCAGGTGCGCGTCCACGTGGTGCCCGGAGACCACGACTCCATGGTCCTCGAGCCCAACGTCCGGGTCCTCGCCAGCACCCTCCGGGACCTCCTGGGCGCCGCCGACCAGGGGCGCCCGGCTCGACGAAGCGGGAGCGAGCGGGTAGGAGCCACGATCCCATGAGCGCTCCCACGATCCACGCCGTCCTGCTCAACTGGCGCACCGCGCCGATGACCCTCGACGCCCTCGAGGCGTTGGTGCTCTCCCTGGAGGCCACCGCGTGCCCCTGGACCGTCTCGGTGGTCGACAACGACTCCCAGGACGGCAGCGAGGAGGCGCTGCGCCAGGCCGTCGCCGAGCGCGGCGACGACCGCATCGAGGTCCTGCAGTCGGGGCACAACGGCGGCTTCGGCGCCGGCAACAACGTGGGGCTCCGGCGTGGCCTGGAGCGCGGCGCGGACTTCCTCTACATCCTGAACTCCGACGCCTTCCCGCAGGAGCGGGCCCTGCGCTTCCTCGTGGACCATCTCCAGGCCCATCCGCGCGTCGGCATCGTGGGGAGCTCCATCTACGGCACCGACGGCGAGCCCCACTGCACCGCGTTCCGCTTCCCCTCGATCCAATCGGAGCTCGAGGGCGCGCTCCGCCTCGGCGTGGTGAGCAAGGCGCTCGAGGACTACGTGGTCCCGATGGGCATCCCCGAGCGGACCCAGAAGGTCGATTGGCTCGCCGGCGCCAGCATGATGTTCCGCCGGGAGGTCCTGGAGAAGGTGGGGCTCTTCGACGAGTCCTTCTTCCTCTACTTCGAGGAGACCGACCTCTGCCATCGCGCGGCCGAGGCCGGCTTCGAGACCGTCTACGTCTGGGAGAGCGAGGTCGCCCACGTGGGGAGCGCCTCCACCGGGATGAAGACCTGGTCGCGGGTCCCGGACTATTGGTTCGACTCGCGCAGCCACTACTTCGCCAAGAACCACGGCCGGGCCTACCTGGCGGCGGCCACCTCGGCGCGCCTGGTGGGTACCGCGGTGTGGCAGCTCCGGCGCCGCCTCCAGAGCAAGCCCGAGGAGGATCCGCCCCGCTTCCTGGCCGGTCTCCTCGGTCACTCGCTGCGGCGGGCCGCGCGGGGCGTGCTGCCGCGCTGACCGTGGACGCGCTCCCCGCGTTGACCCCGCAGCAGCTCGCCGCCGCCGAGGAGCACCTCCTCGGCCCCGGCGGCGACGCGCTCGCGCGCTTCATGTTCGCGCGCGCCGTCCACGAGCCGAGCCGGGACCGGGAGAGCGAGGCCGTCGCCCGTGCCCTCGGCTGGCTCGATGGCGATGGCTTCAGCGACCTGGGCAATCTGGTCAAGGACCCGCTCCGCGAGCTCGTCTTCTGGGAGCGCCGCGACCGCAAGCTCCACAGCCAGGACACCTCGCCCGCGTTGCGTCCTCCGAGCTTCGCGGGCCGGGCGGTCCTCGAGGTCGGCTGCGGCGGCGGGTGCAATCTGCTCACCTTGGCTACCGCAGAGCCACCGCCCGCGCGCGTGGTCGGCGTGGAGCCGATGCCCGTGTATAGGCAGATGGCCCCCATCCTGGCGCGGATGGTCGGGTTGGCGGCCCCCGAGACCGTGGCCGGCTGGGGCTCCGCGCTGCCCTTCGCGGCTGGCGCCTTCGACATCGCGCTCTGCTACTCGGCCCACCAGTACATGGACGTCGATCGCGCGATCGCGGAGATGGGCCGGGTCCTCCGCCCCGGCGGGCGCCTGCTCGTCATCGGCAACACCCTGATCCCCTTCGCCGCGGAATCGGTCGAACGCTTCGTCCACGCGCGCCGCCTGGGCACGCTGAAGTACGACGTGGTCGCCCTGGCCAACACGCTCGCCTACCAGCTCACCGGCCGCCGCGCGCTGCGCGATCGCGGCGGCACCACCACGGCCACCCCCATCTACCCCAGCCGCCCCCACGTCCACCGCGCCATGCGCGCCGCCGACCTGGTGCCCATCCCCCACGAAGAGCGCCTCCTCCCCACCCGCGAGACCCTCTTCATCGCCACCAAGAAGTAGGGGACAGGTACACCCTCTTTTCGCCCCGACTTTTTCGGGCGATTCCGGTCCAACCCGACCAAGACTCTTCCGTCCCCGTCCGAGGCCCCTCCGATGACCTCCGCCGAGCCCGAAGTCGTTCGAGCGCACAGTCACTCGATCGACCACCGCGCCGAGATCCTCGCCAGCGCGCTATGCGGTTGCTTCCATTGCCTGGCGACCTTCCCGCCCACCGCCATCGACACGTGGGTCGACCGAGGGGAGACGGCGATGTGCCCTCGCTGCGGCATCGACGCCGTCCTGGGGTCCGCGGCGGGGTTCTCCCTCGACCGCCAGTTCCTCGGCCATATGCGACGCCGCTGGTTCTGAGCGCTCGGGCTCTCCGCGCGGGGGGATCGTAGACGATCCCTTGACCCGATCCCGGCCGGTGGTATCCCGGCGCGCCCTGGAGGAGGCTGTCTTGGGCGCGTTTCGAGGATCGATCACCTACACCCGTTTTCACGTCCGTGGCGAGCTGCCGGCGGACTTCAAGACCCGCTTCGTCGAAGCGATCCAGCATCGCGCGTTCCGCGACCTGGACCCCGGCGAGGAGGTCGACTTCCGTGACGGGTGGTGCTCCATCGAGCATCCCTTCGACGTCGACCTGACTCCGGAGAAGGTCTTCTTCAACGGCTACCTGAACCTCGGCTACCGGGTGGACACCTGGCGGATCCCCAGCGCGCTCTTCAAGGCGAGCTTCCGCGACGCCGAGCGCCAGTACCTCGCCTCGCAGGGGCTCGAGAAGCTCAGCCGCGCGCAGAAGAAGGACCTCGAGGCCGTCGTGACCTCGGCCCTCCGGCGCAAGCTGGTGCCGGCGATGAAGGTGGTCGACCTGAGCTGGAGCCTCGACGAGGGCGTGGTGCGCTTCTTCCAACAGAGCCCCAAGCAGCACGAGCTGATGATGGACCTCTTCGAGAAGACCTTCGACCTCGACCTGGTGGCCGACGGCGCCTACGTGGCCGCGGAGCTGCGCGGTGTCGACGAGGCGACCCTCGACGTCCTGCCGACCCTCGAGCCCACCGCGTTCCACGCGGAAGGAGTCTGAGATGGACCTCGTCGACAAGATCGAACGCTCGCGCTTCCTCGGCCGCGAGTTCCTGGTGTGGCTCTGGTACGAGAGCGAGCGCCTCGAGGGCTTGCTGCCCCTGCCCAACGGCGAAGCCTGCGAGCTCTGGCTCGAGGAGCAGCTCACGCTGGTCGCCGGCGGCATGGAGAAGGCGGAGAGCAAGCTCAAGGCCGGCGCGCCGAGCGCGACGCCCGAAGCCAAGGAGGCGCTTCGACAGGGCAAGCTCCCGACCAAGGCGAAGATGCGCATCAGCCGGGGCACCCAGAGCTGGAGCTTCCTCTTCGACGCCGAGACCCTGGGGATCGGTGGCGTGAAGGTGCCGGCGCAGATCACCGAGGACACCGACGAGAAGTTCTACGAGCGCATGCAGCTCGTGGAGGATCTCGAGGCGATGATCGGCGGGCTCTACGAGCGCTTCCTCTCGGTCCGCACCGGCGACGCCTGGGTGCAGGAGTCCGAGGCCGTGCGCGCCTGGGTCCGCGAGTAGCGCGCCAGTCCGTCCTCGCGGCGTCCTCGAAGGGGGGGCACTAGATGGGGACGGATCGATCTTGGTCGGGTTGGATCGGGATCGCCCTATTTCGACGGGGCGAAATCAGGGTGTACCTGTCCCCCGGCTTCCAGGGCAGTCCGGGTGTACCTGTCCCCCGGCTTCCAGGGCAGTCCCCCGGCTTCCAGGGCATCATGGGGCGATGGGCCGGTGGTTTTTCGTGGCGGTGCTCGGGCTGGCGGCGTGTGGTGACGAGCCGCTCGAGAGCGGGCGTCGCGACGCGGGCGGCGGGCTCGATGGCGCGACGCCCGGCGTCGATGCGTCGGCGATGGATGCGGGGGACGAGGTGGACGGCGGGGAGCCGGACCTCGACGCCGGGGTTCCCGAAGTCGACGCCTTCGTGCCGATGGACGCCGGCCCGGCCTTCTGCGCGCGGCTGAAGGTGACCGTCGACGCGAGCCTGGTGCTCAACATCCGGCCGACGCCCTCGACCTCGATGAGCCCGGTGGGGACCCTTTCCCGCGGCTACGTGGTCGCCGCGGTCGATCGGGTCCGCGGCGAGACCGTCGCCGGCGAAGACCGCTGGTACGAGATCGAGTCGCCCGCCGGAGACGGCTTCGTCCACTGGGACTTCGTGGCCTGCACCGAGGACGACCTCACCACCACGCCGGTGGGTTACTACATGCCCTTCCGCTGCGGGACGAGTCAGCTGATCACCCAGGGGCCCGGGGGCGGCACCAGCCATGGCGGGACGTCGCGCTACGCCTGGGACTTCGGCTGCGGCCTCGGCACGTCCATCCGCGCGATGCGCGCCGGCACGGTGGCGGTGGTGTGGATGAACACCGAGCCCGGGGAGCGCTGCTACGACGGCGGTGGCTCCGAGTGCGCCGATGCGTCGAACCGCATCCTCATCCATCACCCCAACGGGCAGACCAGCTCTACAAGCACCTGAACTCCGCCTCGGTCCGGGTGGGCGACAGCGTCGCCCAGGGGCAAGAGATCGGTCGCTCGGGAACCTCCGGTTGGTCCACCGGACCGCATCTGCACGTCGGCGTCTGCGACGGGCACTCGACGAACCACTTCTGCCAGACGGTGAGCTACCGCTACCAGGACATCGGCAACCCGGGGAACGGCGAGGTCACCTCGGGCAACTGCCCCTGACCTCTCAGAAGCTCGCTGGCTCCCGGGTCCGGAAGCGGTGCAGGAGCCAGTAGACCAGGACCCCGATGAGCAACGCCGGGAGCACGGCGGCGACGGTGCCGAGCTTGGGCACGACGCCCAGCCAGGGCTCGAGGAGCGAGCCGGTGACCACCGCCGTCGCGCCGCCCACGGCCCAGGCCGCGCCGGCGGCGAGCCGGTCCCGCTCCCCCGCGACGGCGCCGGTGGTCCCGCAGACGGCCACCGCGAAGACCAGGCCGCCCACGGTGAAGCCCCGGCCGAGCTCGGGGAAGCAGCCCAGCGCGAACATCGTCGGCGCGATGGCGCCGACCGCGCCGACCCAGAGGGGCCACGAGCGCACGAGGTCCCGCTTCCGGTCGTCCTCCGCGCGCGTAGCGATGCGCTCCTCGGCGAACTCCCGGAGCTCGCCCGGAATCCGGTCCCAGAGCGCGTCGGCGCTCTCGTCCTCGAGCATGCGCAGGACCACGGCGCCGGCGCCCGCTCGCTCGAGGAGCGCCACCAGCGCCGCGGAGTCTTCGCGGGAATCCACCAGATGCAGGAGGACGCGCGAGTCGAGCATCACCTCGAGCCGCTTCGCGTCTACCTTCTCCAGGAGCGCGAGGAGTAGGGCCCCCGTCGTCATCGGCCGCAGGATGCCATGGCGCTGCCGTCCGCGCCCCGGGAGGCGCCGGCTTTTGCTACCCTCCGCGCCATGATCGTCTGCGGAACGGATCTCGGCTCCAGCGGGGAGACGGCGGCGCGTTGGGCGGCCGCCCTCGCGCGAGCCAGTGGCCAAGACCTCGTGCTGGTGCACGTCGATGGTTCGGGGCACGAGGGGCTGGAGTCCTTCCCCGAGGCGGTGCGGGAAGCAGCGGCCACGATGGTGGAGCGCCTCGACGACCGCCGGACCCGCCACGAGACCGAGCTGGGTCACCTCGCCGCCTCGCTGGGGATGGATTGCGAGCGGGTGGTCTTGGACGGTCGCCCCTGGGAGCGGCTGGTGGACTACGCCGCCGAACGGCGCGCGACGCTCCTGATCGTCGGGCCGCACGCCGCGGGCCTCGGGAGCACCTCGCGGAACGCCGCGGTCCATTCGCCCTGCCCGGTGCTGGTCGCCGGTACCGGCGAGCCTCCCGAGTTCTCGGCGCTCCCCTGGGTCGTGGGCATCCCCCACGGGCACGCGGTCGCGCAGCTCCTCCACGACGTCGGCGCCCTGGCGGCGACGACCGGCAGCGCGCTGGTCCCGACGCGGATCCTCCCGCGGATCCCCGATGACTCGAGCAGCGCGGCGCAGACTCTGCTCGCCGAGATGGACGCGGTCGCGCGGCAGGAGCTGCAGCGGCTCGTGGAGAACCTCGGGGTACCGGTGACGCTCCACGTCGCCAGCGGCACGCCGGCGACCGTCCTCTTGGAGGAGGCCCGGGGTCGCGGCGCGGGCATCGCGGTCACCGCCCACAGCGGTGAGCGGCCCCGGGACGCGCTCCGCCGCTTCTTCCTGGGCTCGGTGACCGAACGGATCCTCCGGGGCGCCGAGACCGTGCCGGTGTTCATATCCCCACCGGTGCCCACGCCGTGAACCACCCGGGGGGGGATGGGGAAGCCAGCACCGAGGTCGAGGGAGAGGTCGTCTTCGGACTCGGTCCAGCGGGCATGGGGCCCTCGCGCCAGGCCGCGCGGCGCGCGTTCCGCTGGCTGCTCGCCGGCGCCACCGGCCGGGCGGCCCGCGTGCAGGTCTACGACTCCTACGGCGAGCTCACCGACGACCTCGCCCGCCTGGCCTTCGCCTGGATGCCGCCGGCGACCTTCGTGCGCGCCCAGGCGCGCTGGCCGCTGACCATCGTGCGCGGGGTCCGGCGCGGTCCGGACGCCAGCTACCGCAGCATCCTCTTCACTCGCGCCGACAGCGGCACGACCCTCGGCGACCTGCGGGGCGCCCGGGTCGCCTGGGTCGACCGCGACTCGTGCTCGGGCCATCTCTTCCCGCGCCTCGCCCTGCACGACGCGGGGATCGCGCCCGGCGAGGCCTTCGCCGAGGAGCTCTTCTTGAGCAGCCACGCCGGCGTGGTCAGCGCCGTCGGCCGAGGCTTCGTGGACGCGGGCGCGACCTTCGCGCGACCCACCGGACCCGACGGAAAGACCTTCGAGGTGGACGGGGAGCGCTACCGGGTGCTCCTCGCCTCCGCGCCGATCCCCTCGGACGTGATCGTCGCTGGACCTCGGGCGTCCGCGCGGGAGGTCGTCGCGCTCAAACGCGCCCTCCGTGGATTGACCGCCCACGAGGACGGGCGCGGGGTGCTCCGAGGCATGTTCGACGCCGAGGACTTCGTGGAGTGCTCGGCAGCCGACTACGTCGACGTGCGTGACGCCCTGGCCGCCATGCTGGCCTGAGGCGTGGCATGAAGTGGACGTCGTGGCGCGCTGCCACGAAGAGGCCCCGACCCTCCGGCGCCAGAGTCGGCACGCGCCCTGCAACTACCGGGCGCCATGAACACCTTCCGTTTCCTCGATCGCATCGAAGACACCCTGGATGGCGCCAGCCGACGCCTGCGCCGCACCCTCGGCCGCACCCGGCCGCCGCGCATCCTGCCCATGCGGGGCTTCGGGGTGCCGCAGGGCGTGCGCATCCTCGCGCGCGTCCTCGAAGACCGCGGTGAAGGGGGCAACCGCTGGCAGAAGGCCTATCGCCGGTGGGCCACCCGGGAGCTCCCGGGGGTGCCGGTGGAGATCCACTGGCGGGACCGCCGCTGGCAGGCGCGCACCGACGAGGAGGGCTACCTCGACGTGACCCTGCCCGCGCCCGATCGCGTCGAGGGCGGCTGGCACGACGTGCAGCTCCGCCTCGCCGACGCCCGCTACCCCGACACCACGGCGACGCTCCGGGCGCTGGTCGTCGGCGCCGAACACGACTTCGGCGTCCTCTCGGACATCGACGACACCGTCATCGACACCGGCGTGGCCAGCTCGATGAACCTCCTGAAGAGCTACTTCTACGACACCGCCTCGGACAAGGAGCCCTTTCCCGGCATCGACGAGCTCTACCGCGGCCTCCACGCGGGCCGGGACGGCTCGGGCTCCAACCCGATGTTCTACGTGTCCAGCAGCCCCATGAACCTCTACGAGCACCTCGACCGGACCTTCGACCGGCACCGGTTGCCCGAGGGCCCGCTGCTCCTTCGCGACTGGGGCCTCGACCACCAGGGCTTCAGCCCGAACGGCGCCCACGACCACAAGCTAGAGAAGGCCGAGCGCATCCTCGAGCGCACCGGCGACCTGCCCTTCGTGCTCATCGGAGACAGCGGCCAGCACGACCCCGAGCTCTACCTCGAGCTCGTGAAGCGGAACCCGCGCCGCATCGCCGCCGTCGCCGTTCGTGACGTCACGCCGGACCGCCGCGACGCGGAGGTCCGCGAGATCGGCGAGAGCATCGAGGCCCAGGGCGTACCCTTCCTCGCCGCTGGCGACACCGCGGAGATGGCGCGCTTCTTCGCCGAGCGCGGCTTCGTCGCGCCGGCGACGGTCGACGAAGTGAAGAGCGAGGCCGAGCGCGCGGCCTGACGACCGTCGAAGACCTGAATACGGCGTCGCTCCCCTCGGAGCGGCGCCGTTTCTACGTCGGCGTGGTCGGCGTGCGCAGCGCCGCGCGCCGAGGTCAGGGCGCCGAGGTCAGGGCGCGACGACCGGCTGGCAGCGCTCGACGCCCTCGTCGGGGATCAGTACGCACATCGTGTCCTCGTCACAGCAGTCGCCGAGATCGTCGCAGACCTCGTCGGTGGGGATGCACGCCGCAGTGTTCAGATCCGGGGCCGCCATGTCCGCGGCCGGGACGTCGTCGATGTCGTCGTCGTCGTCGCCGCAGCCGAAGGTCGTGGTCGCCAGGAGCGTACCGAGCGCCGCCGAACGGAGAAGAGCGCGGAGCCGGGAGGGGAGGGTCTTCATCATCCCCCGGTTCCTAGAGCGTTCGCGCGCGAGGTCGAGGGGCTCCGAGGAGAGCGGTCGGAGCCGGACCGGTTCACCGGAAGCGTTCGACCAAGAGCTGCCACACGGCGGCCACCCGCGGCACGTCGCGGAGCGCGCGGTGGCCGACGAGATGGAGCGCACCCTTGGGATAGGGCGCCAGCCCCGCGGCGAGCTTCTTGGTCATCCGCAGCGGGACCAGCCCGAGCTGGTGGCCGAAGCGATCCCCGACGAAGATCGCCCCGAGCCCGGCGCGGGCCGCCTCCGCGAGCGGCTCGAAGGTCCCACAGCGGAGCGCGATGGGCGCCTCGGGCGCGTGCGTGCGCAGCCAGACGGCGTCGGGCAGGTGCGCCAGGCTCTCGTCCCAGGTCATCCACGCGACGTCCTCCAGCGCGCGGATGCGGCCCAGGCGCTGGTCCAGGGCCGCGCTGACATAGGGGGTCGCCGGCTCCTCCAGGAGCCGCACGGTCACCAGGTCCCCGGCGGCCGGAGCCATCGAGCGCAGGGCGAGGTCCGCCTCGCGCCGGGTGAGATCCGCATAGCCGATGCTGGGACGGAGCTCGACGGTGATGCGCGGGTGCCGCGCGCGGATCTCGGCGACGAAGGGCGCGAGGAAATAGGTGGCCACGCCCGGGGGCGCGGTGATTCGGACCAGTCCCTCGGGCTCGGTCTCCCGCTGCTCCAGGAGCCGCAGCGCGTCGGCCGCCTGCTGTTCCATGGTCTCCGCGACGGGCCGGAGCGCGTCGGCCAGCGCGGTGGGCGCGAGCCCGGTGGTGGTCCGGTCGAAGAGCGCCGCGCCCAGCTCCTCTTCGAGCGCCTCGATGCGCCGGCCCACGGTGGATGGGTGGGTGCCCAGCGCCTTGGCGGCGCCGAGCAGCGAGCCCTGCCGGTGGGCCTCGAGGAGATAGTGGAGGTCATCCCATCGCAGCTTGCCGGCCATGAACTCCACTATGCTGCAAAATCGCAAATCGGATCGCCGAATTCGCAGAATGACGCGCATGTTTGCAGCGCCCAGGATGGTCTTCGGAGGCAACACGAATGACCCACGAAACGAAGTCCGCTCCCCATCCTGCTCCCGGTGCTCCTCATCCTGCTCCCGGTGCTCCTCACGTCGTCCTCGGCGCCGGCCAGGTCGGCACGAAGCTCGCCGAGCTGCTCCTGGCCGCCGGCTACCCGGTGCGCCTGGTCCGCCGCGGCCCCGCGGGTCCCGCTCGGCCGGGTCTCGAGTGGCTCTCGGGCGACCTTCGCGAACCCGCGTTCGCGGACCGCGCCTGCGCCGGCGCGGCCACCGTCTACAACTGCGTGAACCCGGCCGACTACGGTCGCTGGGAGGGCGTGATGGAGCCCCTCCACGAGGCGGTGCAGGACGCCGCCGTCCGCGCCGGGGTGCCCCTGGTAGGCCTCGACTGTCTCTACATGGTCGGGGTCCCCGAGACCTCGCCCTTCGACGAGACGGTGCCCATGCGGCCCATCCGGGAGAAGGGCGAGATGCGCGCGCGCCTTGTGCGTCGCGCCCTGCGCCTCCGCGACGCGGGTGAGCTCCGGGTGACCTTCGGGCGCGCCGCGGACTTCTTCGGGCCCGACACGCCCCAGTCGCTCTTCGGCGACCGACTCACCTCGCGGCTCCGCGCCGGCAAGGGCGCCGAGGTCCTCGGCGACCCCGACCTCCCGCGGAGCTACTCCTTCACGCCCGACGTGGCCCGCGGCCTGATGCTCCTGGGGACCGATCCCCGGGGCTTCGACCACCCGGTGTGGCATCTGCCGGTCGTGCGCACCGAGACCACCCGGGAGCTCGTCGCCGCCTTCGCCGCCGAGCTCGGCGCCGAGCCCGAGGTCACCATCCTCCCCCAATGGCTCCTGCGGCTCGCCGGGCTCTTCTCGCCCACCATCCGCCAGGTCCGCCTGATGAGCTACCAGTGGGCCGTGCCCTACGCCCTGGACGACTCGCTCTTCCGCGAGACCTTCGGGGTCGAGGCCACGCCGGTCGCCGCGGCGGTGCGCGCGACCCTCGGCGCCCCCGCGCCGGCGCTCCTCCCCGCGGTCGCCTGATCGGCGACGCCCGGCCCGAGCGCGCGGCCGCTCGGCGCGCCCTCGGGCCCGGGCCCGGGTCGCCTGCTAGAGTGGAGTCCATGGACCTCGCCGACGGGCCCATGGGGGCTGCGGAGTTCCTGAAGTGGAGCCAGGGCCAGTCCGGCCGCTACGAGCTCGTCGCCGGCGAGCCGGTCGCGATGGCGTCCGAGCGCGTGGCGCACGTACGACTCAAGGCTCGGGTCTGGCGTGCTCTCGACGATGCCCTGCCGGCCGTCGACAGTGGATGCGAGGCGCTCACCGACGGTGCCACCGTGAGATCGACGAGCAGACCGTCTACGAGCCCGATGCGTTGGTCCACTGCGGAGCGGTGGCGGCCGACGCGATCGTGGTTCCGGATCCGGTGATCGTCGTCGAGGTGCTCTCGCCGTCGACCGCCGGCCGCGACGCGGCGGCGAAGCTGGAGGACTACTTCCGGCTGCGGAGCGTATCCCACTATCTGGTCCTGAAGACCGAGCGCCCCGCCCTCATTCATCACCACCGCCACGACGATGGGTCGATCGCGACGACCATCCTCCACGGGGGGGTCCTGGTCCTCGCACCGCTCGGAATCCAGATCGACCTGGACGCCCTCTTCGGCTGAGCGCTCAGCGCGTCAATCGCGGCGGAAGGGCCCGTGCTCTTCCAGGGCGGCGATCTGCCGCTCGGTGGCCATCGCCTCGTGGGGGAGGAACTCGGCGACGGCCTCGGCCAGCGCCGGGTGCCGCAGCCAATGGGCGCTGTGGATGGGCACCGGCATCAGGCCGCGACGCAGCTTGTGGGTGCCCTGCGCGCCCGCCTCGAAGCGGGTCATGCCCTGCGCGATCGCCCGCTCGATGAGCTGGTAGTAGCAGAGCTCGAAGTGGAGCATGTCGTAGTCGTCGGAGCAGCCCCAGTAGCGACCATAGAGGTGCGCGCCCTTCTCGAAGGCCAGGCTGGCGGCGACGGGCTCGTCCTCGTGGAAGGCCATCACGATCACCGCGCGGTCGCTCAGGGTGTCGGCGGCTTGGTCGAAGAAGCCGTTGGTCAGGTAGGGGATCGCGCCCTTGCGCATGCAGGTGTCGCGGTAGAAGCGGCGCATGGTCTCCCAGCGCTCGGGGGTCAGGTCGTCGCCGCTGAAGACCCGGATGTCGAGGCCGGCGTCGGCCACCACCCGGCGCTCCTTCTTGGTCTTCTTGCGCATCGACGAGCGGAAGCGACCCAGGAAGTCCTCGAAGCTGCCGTCGCCCGCCGCGTGCCAGTGGAACTGCATCGTGCGGCGCGAGAGGAACCCGCTCGCGTTGGCGAGCTGCTGTTCCTCGTCGGTGAGGAAGTTCAGATGGATGCTCGAGGCCCCGGCGCGCTCGGCGGCCTCCTGGGCGCCGGCCAGGAGCTCGCCCACGAGGGCCTCCCGGTCGCCCTCGGGGGCCGTCAGGAAGCGCCGCCCGGTGGCCGGGGTGAAAGGCACCATGGAGACCAGCTTGGGGTAGTAGGGGATCCCCGCCCGGTGCGCGGCGTCGGCCCAACCCCAGTCGAAGATGTACTCGCCGTAGCTCTGGTCCTTGAGGTAGAGCGGCAGCGCCGCCTCGAGGGTGCCCTCTTCGGTCCAGAGGGTGACGTGCATCGGCTCCCAGCCGCTGTCGCCGCCGACCGAGCCCGAGCGCTCGAGGGTGCTCAGGAAGGCGTGCTCGACGAAGGGATCGTCGTCGCCGGTCAGCGCGTTCCAGGACTCCGGGTCGACCTCGGTCAGACTCTCCAGGAAGCGAACGCGCACCCCCGTCATGTGGCGCCGACGGCGCGTCGCGTCAATGGCGGGCTCACCAACCGGTCAGGCTGCCCAGGTCGGCGATGCAGCGGTCGACCGCCTCGGCCATCTCGGCGGCGTCGCGGTAGCGATGGGCCGGGTGGGTCCGGAGGGCCCGGGCGACGATCTCCACCAGACGCCGCGGGACGTCGCTGCGGTAGGTGGCCACCGAGGGCGCGGGGTTGCGGGCGATGTTCACCAGCAGGGTGCTCAGCATCTCGTCGTGGAAGGGCGGCCGGCCGGTCAGCGCGGTGAAGAGGAGCGCGCCCAGCGCCCAGAGATCCGACGAGGGGCTCACCGGCAGGTCGCCGGTGATCTGCTCCGGCGCCATGTAGTGCGGCGTGCCCAGGATGACGCCCTCGGAGGTGAGCGCCGGCGTGGTCTGGGTCGGCGAGATGGGCTTGGCGATCCCGAAATCGAGGAGCTTGGCGAAGAGGCTCCCGTCCGGGGTGTCGACCAGGAAGACGTTCTCCGGCTTCACGTCGCGGTGGACGTAGCCGCGCAGATGCACCGCCTCCAGCGCCTGCAGGAGCTGCCGCGCGAGCTTCAGGGTCTCCTCGACGGCCAGGGGACGCTGCTCGAGGGCGGTGGCCAGCTCGCGGCCCTGGAGGAGCTCCAGGATCTGCCAGGCGGTCCCATCGGTCTCCACCCCGGCGTCGAGCATGCGGACGATGTGGGGGTGCCGCAGCTTGGAGCCGGCGCGGATCTCCCGCTCGAAGCGCCGCTGCTGGCCGCTGGAGTGGCGCCAGCGCTCGCGGAGGACCTTCGCCGCCACCAGGGCCCCGCTGGGCTCGTGGCGGGCGGCGTAGACCGCGCCGGTGGAGCCGGTCCCGATGGAGGTCAGCAGGCGGTAGGCGCCGCCCAGGAGTCGACCCTCCGCCTCGTCGGGCGCGTCGCTCGGGACATCGGGAGGGTCGACGAAGGTGGCCCGCTCGCTCTCCCAGGGTTCGGAGGCGGCGGACGCGGAGAAATGGGGGAGGGTGTGCATGGCGAGGAGGGCACGGCGGCGCCGGCCCGCTCCCTACGTACGCCCTGGGGCCGCAAAAGTTCCCTCGACGAGCGATCGGCGCCCGTCGAGGGCGTCACTCGCCGCCGGGGGCCTCGGAGGTCTGCGGGTCCTCGGCGCCGCCGGCCTCGGAGGTCTGCGGCTCCTCGGCGGCGCTGCCGTCGCCGATGTGGAACTCGACCCGGCGGTTGGCGGCGCGGCCCTCGCGGGTGTCGTTGGACTCCACCGGTCGGTCGGGCCCGTAGCCGCGCGCCTCGAGGCGCTCCGCGGCCAGACCCTTGCTCACCAGGTAGGCCACCACCGCCTGGGCGCGCCGCTGGCTGAGGTCGACGTTGTGGTCGTGGTCCCCGCTGGTGTCGGTGTGCCCCTCGACGCGCACGTGCTCGATCTCCGGATGCCGCTCGAGCACCTGGGCCACGTTGTCCAAGAGCGAGTTGGAGCGCCGCTGGATCCGATCGCTGTCGGTGGCGAAGTAGACCCGGTCGGTGATGACGAGCTGGTCCCGCTCGATGCGGACCCGCTGCACCGCCTGGCAGCCCTGCCGCTCGGCGGTGCCCGCCTCGTCCGGGCAGTTGTCGAGCCGGTCGATGACCCCGTCACCGTCGCGGTCCGTATCCGGGCAGCCGCCGTTCTCGGCCGGACCGGCCTCGTTGGGGCAGCGGTCCACGGTGTCGGCGATGCCGTCCTCGTCGGCGTCGATGTCCGGGCAGCCGTCCTCGTCGCGGTCGCCGTCGACGTCCTCGGGCTGGTCGACGCACTGGTCGTCGCCGTCGGCGATGCCGTCCCGGTCCGTGTCGATGACCTCGCTCGGGCAACCGTCCCCGTTGCCGCCCGGGGGCTCGGGGATCCGCGGGCAGCGATCGTCGACGTCGAGGACGCCGTCGCCGTCGTCATCGAGGTCGCGGCAGCCGTCCTCGTCCTCGAAGCCGTCGTAGTCCTCGGGCTCGTCGGGGCAGTCGTCGCGCACGTCCTCGATGCCGTCTTCGTCGTTGTCGGCGTCGAGGCAGCCGTCGTCGTCTTCGAAGCCGTCGATGTCCTCTTCTTCGCCGGCGCAGGGATCGTCGTCCGCGGTGATCAGCCCGACGCGCACGCCGCCGAACACCCGCCAGTCCGGGGTGCCGAACCCGCGGACCAGGCCCACGCCGCCGCCGACGAAGGGCGCCACCAGCTCGTGGGCGTCCCAGGTGAGGCCGCCGCGGAGCTCCATCGGCGTCTGGTTCCCGTTGTCGAAGGCCTCCCGGGACGCGGAGAAGGCCATGGCCAGGGTGGCCTGGATCTCGATGGGCGGACCGCCGATCTCGGCGAGGCGCCCGGCGAGACCCACCCGGAAGGACACCTCGTCGTCGACCTCGAGGTTCACGAGCTGGGTCGCCTCCTTCACCGCGTAGCCGAGGTTGGCCGTCAGGCGAAACGCGCCGAACGCGCGGGAGACCAGGAGCTCGGGGGCGAAGACGAAGTCGCGGTCCCGGAAGTAGCTGTCGGTGTCTCCGAGGGGCACCCGGAAGGTCGGCATCAGCGCCAGGTCCAGGCCGTGGCGCTCGGTGTTCAGGAGCTGGACCTTGGCCACCAGGCGGAGGTCGCCGAGGCCGGTGGTGCCCAGCTCGCCCAGGTCGGAGCCCAACCCGTCGGTGACCCCCAGCGCGGGCCGCGACTGGTAGAGCACCAAGGGGAGCTCGAAGCCCACCGAGAGCACGTCGAAGAGCGGGAGGGCGAAGACGGCCGACGCGGTGGTGCGGTGGTCCACCAGCGGGGCGACCCGGTCGTGCTCGCCCTCGTCGCCGTGGCGGTAGAGGGTCAGCGGGTCGTCCGCGTAGCCGAAGTAGAGGGCGCCCTGGATGCGCAGGTGGCCGGGCACGGCGGCCCACTCGGCGTCGAGGATGCCGCCGCGGTCGGTGGCCAGGCGGAAGCGCTCCACCGAGAAGTCCTGGCGTTCCACCGCCGGCTCCTGGGCGGCCGCGGGGCTGGCGGCGGCGACCGAGAAGAGCGCGACGAGCGCCGCCGCGCCCGGGCGCCGACGCAGGGCCAGGAGGAAGAAGACGAAGAGCAGGGCGAGCGCGGTGCCGCCGGCGTCCCGGCCGCTGGCGCTGCACACGCCGCCGGCGACGCCCAGGCCGTCGTCCCAGCCGTCTTCGTTGCCGTCGGGGAAGCTGCAGGCGTCGCCCACGCCGTCCCCGTCGGTGTCGGCCTGGCCTCGGTCGGGCACGAAGGGGCAGACGTCGTCGGCGTTGGGGACCTCGTCGCCGTCGATGTCGTCGTCGCACTCGTCGCCCTGGCCGTCGCCGTCCTGGTCGCGCTGCTCCCGGGTGAAGATGAGGCGGCAGGAGTCCTCGCCGTCGTTCACGCCGTCGCCGTCGCTGTCCGGATCGAGGTAGTCGGGGATCCCGTCGCCATCGAGGTCGAAGGCGCTCTCGTCGAAGTCGGGGATGCCGTCGCCGTCGGCGTCGTCGTCGAGGTAGTCGGGGACTCCGTCGCCGTCGGTGTCGCGGGTCGGGTCGGCGCCCTCTTCGGCGTCGGGGATGCCGTCGTCGTCGGAGTCGGTGTCCACGAAGTCCGGGTCGCCGTCGAGGTCGGTGTCCACCGGGGCCGAGTCGGGGTCGTCGTCGCCGGCTTCCACGGCGTCGGGGATGCCGTCGTCGTCGGAGTCGAGGTCCCGGAAGTCGGGGAGCCCGTCCATGTCGGTGTCGACGGCTGGGGTCTCCAGGTCGTCGTCGCCGGCTTCATGGAGGTCCAGGATGCCGTCCCCGTCGGAGTCGGTGTCCAGGTCGTCCGGCGTCCCGTCCATGTCGGTGTCGACGCCGGCCTCCTCGACGTCGGCGATGGTGTCCTCGTCCGCATCCTGCGCGAAGGCGGTGGACGCGCCGACCCACGTCAGCGCGCAGGCCACCGCGAGCGCGAGCTCCAAACCCCGGTTCATCGGGGGAACCCTACAACCGGAGGGCGTCGATGTGGGCGAAATCCCGCGCGGCCACGAACCCCTCGTATCGGGTGGGCCGGCGGCCGGCGAGGCGCTTGGCCAGGGCGTACACGTGGAAGAAGGCCTCGAGCTGGGCCCGGTCGAAGGCGCCGAGGCGTTCGCCCGCGATGACCTTGGGGTCGGGGACGCCGGCGTCCAGAAAGCGCACCACCCCCAGGACGAGGCCCGAGCCGCGGGCCCCGCGGGGCAGCCGGGGGCCCAGGAGCAGTACGTCGCGGGGCTCGCCGTCCTCGGCGAGGGTGCCGGGGATGGAGCCGTAGTTGAACGGGGCGGGTAGGGGGGAGATGAACTCCACGGCGCCGCTCGGCCCGCGCTTCACCGGGCTGAAGCGGGGGACCTCCACCACGACCTCGACCCGGCGGTCCATCAGAAGCCGACGTCGAGGCCCTGGTCGGCGAGGCGCGCGCGCGCCTCGTCCATGCGGCGGGTGGCCGGGATGGAGAGGGCCGAGAAGAGCGCCCCCAGGACGCAGAGGGGCACCGCGGCGATGTTCATCAGGGAGAAGACCGAGCCCCAGGTCACCACGAACCAGGTGCAGGTCCCCAGCGCGCACAGCCCGGCGCACGCCAGCCCGCCGATCGCGGCGAAGGCGCGACCCCGGTAGAGCTTCGCGCCCAGGGGGATCATCGCCACGCCCAGAGCCAGGAAGACCAGGGGCATCGCGTTGCGCCAGGGCTGGCTCCAGCGGAGCGAGATCACCTGGAGACCCGTGAGCGCCACGAAGAGCCCCGCCAGGGCCACGAAGGCCGCGGCGGCCTTCACCGTGCTCGGCGTGGCCGCGGCCACCACCAGATCGTGTTCGTCCGCCCCGTGCATGCGGCTCTCTATCACGCGCGGTGAGGTCCAGCGACCGGCGGGGTACCCTCCCGCGGTGATCCGCACCCGCGTCCTCTGGGTCCTCCACGCGCTCGCCCGCGCCGACGACCGGCCTGCGGCCCGCCGGGAGGTCTACCCGCGCCTCGACCCGCTGGTCCGCGGCCGGGTCCGCCGCCGGGTGCAGCGGGTCGTCGCCGAGGTCCTCCTCACGGCGGTCCACGCGGACGACGAGGCCCACGTGCACCGGTTGGCATTCCTGGAGGTCCTCGGCGAGGGCGACGGGACCCTGGACCCGGCGACCTCGGCGGAGCGCTTCGCGGCGCATCCCGCCCCGCCGGAGCCGGGCCACGGCACGCCCACCGCGGTCCTGGTGGTCGCGGCGCTGGGCACGCTGCTCTGCCTCGGCGCCGCGGGGTGGTGGCTCACGCGACCCCCGCCCGACCTCCGGGAGACCCTGGTGGAGCGCAACGACGCCTGGACCGCCGGCGGACGTCCGCCCGCGGGGGCGCCGGAGGTCACCGAGTTCTTCGCTCGTTCGCTGCCCGAGTGGGTGGTCCTCCTCGACCGCCTCCGCGCCACGCGCGCCACCGGGGAGGAGCCCGCCGAAGCGCTGGCCCGGGTGGACGACGGGAGCGCGCGCTTGGTGCGAGAGGCCACCGCGGTGGCGGACGCCGACTTCGCGTCGTTCGTGCATGCGGTGCTGGTCCAGGCCCGGGACCTCGTCGCCGCGGACCAGGCGCCGGCCAGCGACAGCCACGTGCGCTCCGTCGACGCGTTGAACGCGGCCATCGCCGAGCGCGGCTGGGGGTACTACGTGGACGCCGAGGTCCTCACCAACCGCCAGGGCCGCAACCGAGTGCACTTCTCGACCTTCCGGGTCGAGCGGGTGCGCTTCTACCGCAGCGGCGCCGAGCGAGTCCGGGTCCTCACGCTCACGCGGCTCGACGACCTGAACGTCGGGCGCAGCGTGTTGGGCTTCACCCGCGAACAGGTGCGCGACGCGCTGGTGCTCCAGGAGCGCGTCGAGCGGCACATGGTCGACTACATCCTGCCCAGCCTCGGCGCCGACGCGCGCATGCCCCTGCTCGACGACGCGGCGCCGCCGATGGAGGCCATCGAGCGCGCCGCGGCGACGGATGCCCGGGAGCTGGCCGTGGCCATCGCCGGCGACGACGCGCTGGTCCTCGGGGAGCTGATGGCGCGCCGCCGAGCCCTCTTCGACCGCTGGCAGGAGCGCTACGCGGAGAGCCTGGTGATGCGCCGACCCGGCGGCGTCGACATGGACCTCGAGAGCTACGCCGCGCTGGAGGCGCGGCTCCCGGGGGCGGAGTGGCGCGAGCTCCTGGGGGTCCAGGACGACCTGGAAGACGAAGCGGTCCGCCGCGCCTATGGGCTCCTCGAGCGGGCCTTCGCCGACTCCATCGAACGACACGAGGCGCAGCACCGGCTCGACTTCGGGGCCGACGTCCTCCGCGCGCCGTCCCCGCGCCTGGACGAACGGCTGGGCGCGCCCACCCGGGCCGACGGAGGCCGCGATCGGCGCGCGTGGCATCGGCGCGCCGAGCTCAGCGCCTACCTCTCGGAGATCGCCCGCTCGGCGAGCCTGGCCCGGACGAACCTGGCGCTCATCGGCCGCACCCTCTACGCCCGGCACGACTGGGGCAGCGCCGAGTCGGCGGGCGCGGTGCTCATCTTCGAGGGGCTCGCCCGCCAGCTCGGGATCGCCCACGAGGACCTGGTGGTCCGGGGCGGGGTCCAGCGCGAGGCCCTGGGGGCCCTCCACCAGGAGCTCCGGAGCCGGACCGGCGAAGCGCTGGCGAACGCCGCCGCCGCGCTCTGGGCCGAGCTCTACGGGCAGCCGCTGCCGCCCCTGGAGTCAGAAGCCGTCCGGTAGGTCGAAGCAGGTCTCGACGTCGAAGAGCTGCCCGCACCAGTCGTAGCCTTCGGTCGCCGCCGCGGCCGCGCGGGCGCAGAAGGTGGCGTCGTCGCCGGGCCCGTTGCAGCTCAGGCCGATGTTCTCGGTGCCGATGCACTCGTCACAGAGGTCCAGCTCGCCCATCTGCGCCATGCAGCCGCAGAGCGGGGTGACGTCGCAGTCGCAGTGATCGAAGACACCGGAGCAGCCGTGGGGGTCGGGGTCGTTGGGGCCCGGGTCCAGCGGTGGGCAGATGTCGTAGCTCCCGGTGCCGTTGTCGTGGCCGTCGGTGTAGCAACACTGGTTGCCGTCACCGCAGCGATAGCAGCGGCCGCGATGCTCGAAGGAGTCGGTGTCCGATTCGTAGTAGGTGCAGTCGTCGCTGGCCTCGACGTCCGCCTCCATGAAGGGGCAGGCGTAGCCGGGCACGTCGCGGTTGCAGGGGAGGCCGCAGTCCATGCCCAGCGGGGTGCAGGCGTTGTGGCAGGTGCGCGCGCAATCGCAGCCGCGGGCGACACCGGCCGGGGAGTCCGAGAGGCAGAGTTCGTCGCACTGGAGGTCGTCGAGGGCGGGCTCGAGCTGGACGATGTGCAGGTTGAAGTCGCCGTCCTCGGGGAGCTCGACGGTGGCCGTGCAGGTGCCGACCTCGTCGAGGCTGGTGAAGATCACCGTGTGCTCGGTCCCCGGCGACCGGGAGTCGCCGACGGAGCCCACCGAGTCGACGACGGTCAGCGTGGTGAGCCCGGTGGAGCGGAGGTCGACCTCCCAGACCGAGGTGATGGGGCAGGCGAAGTCGAAGCTCCAGCGCGCGCGCTCCCAGGGGCCGACGGAGGTGCACTGGGAGGGATCCTCGAAACAGGGCTCGAGTCGGTCGGTGCCGTCGCGATCGAGCAGCGGCTCGAAGGCGTCGACCGTCATGTCCGGGATCTCGCCGGCGTCGCCTGGCAGGGGGCCCAGGTCCATGACGGCGGCGGAGTCGTCGCCACAGCCGGCGGCGAAGGCGAACGACACGAGGAAGAGCGCGGCGGGCGCGCTCGGCGAGGAGAAGGAAAGACGGCTCATGGCGATGGCGACGCGAGCGTGTCCGCTTCGCGTCGATTGGGTCGCCCAGGTTACCGGAGTCCGCGGGTCACCGCACCCAGCGCTGGCGGTCCCGCGTCCCCGGGGGCACCCTCGGTCCATGTCGCTGGTATCGATGATCAAGGGGCGCGGCGGCCCCAACGGCTACGGCTACGCCTCCACCGCGGAGGAGGTCACCGCGGACCTCGACCTCCACGGAAAGACCTACGTCGTCACCGGGGTGAACTCGGGCCTCGGCGCGGAGAGCGCGAAGGTCCTCGCGCGCCGCGGCGCGCGCATCGTCGGCACCGCGCGCACCTTGGACAAAGCTCGGGCCGCCTGCGCGGCGGTGGGCGAAGACGCCATCCCCGTCGCCTGCGAGCTCTCCGATCCCGAGTCGGTGCGCGCCTGCGTGGAGACCGTGCGCGAGCGGACGGAGAGCCTGGACGGGATCCTGGCCAACGCCGGGGTGATGATGCTGCCCCAGCGCGAGGTGGTGCACGGCGTCGAGAAGCAGCTCTTCGTGAACCACTTCGGTCACTTCATGCTGGTGACCGGCCTGCTCGACCACCTCCAGGACGGTGGCCGCGTGGTGATGCTCTCCTCCGGGGCCCACGGGTGGGCGCCGCCCGAGGGGATCCGTCTCGACGACCTGGCCTGCTCCCAGGGGTACTCGCCCCGCACCGCCTACGGGCAGTCCAAGCTGGCCAACCTCCTCTTCGCCCGCGAGCTCGGTCGCCGCTTCGCCGCCGAGGGCCGCGGACGGATCGCCAACGCCGTGCACCCGGGGGTCATCGACACCGAGCTCGGCCGCCACCTGCCGTGGATCGCGCGGATCGTCTACCCCATCGCCTCGGTCCTCGCGATGAAGAGCGTGGCCCAGGGGGCGGCCACCCAGTGCTACGTGCTGGCTCGCCCCCTCGACGCCAATGGGGAGTACTTCGTGGACTGCAACCCGGCCAAGTCGAGCCGGCTCGGCCGGGACATGGACCTGGCCGAGCGGCTCTGGTCGGCGACCGAAGCCCACCTCGCCACGCTCTGAGACCGCGCCGCATTTTCGCAACTCTCCGCCCAGCGCTTTGCGGCCGTCGATCGCCGACGCATATGGGGAGGCCATGAGTGACATCGTCCGCGCCGCCCGGCCCCTGGGGTTCCCTTGGGTCACCAAGGATCCCTTCCTCTTCTGCGTGCACCACCTGGACTTCTATCCGGCGGGCAACGAGCAGATGGGTCCCGAGGCATCGCTGGCCGGGCGTCGCATCGGCATGGACTTCGAGGGCAAGGACGGCTGGCGCATGTACCACGGCGACGTGATCCCGGGGTTCCCGCGGCATCCGCACCGGGGCTTCGAGACCATCACCATCGCGCGCCAGGGCTACATCGATCACTCGGACTCCCTGGGCGCGACCGCCCGCTTCGGGCACGGCGACCTCCAGTGGATGACCGCCGGCAGCGGCGTGGTGCACTCGGAGATGTTCCCGCTGGTCGAGCGCGAGAAGCCGAACACGGTGGAGCTCTTCCAGATCTGGCTGAACCTCCCCGCCGACTCGAAGATGGTGGACCCCTTCTTCACCATGATGTGGCAGCCGCAGATCCCGCGGGTGAAGGACGCCGGCGCCGAGGTGGTCCTCTACGCGGGGCTCCTCGACGGCTTCGACACGCCGCCGGCGCCGCCGCCCGGCTCCTGGGCCTCGCGGCCGGAGAGCGACGTCTGCGTGGCGGCGATCACGCTGCAGCCCGGCGCGACTTGGGAGGTGCCGCCGGCCCGGGAGGGCAGCGAGCGCACTCTGTACTTCTTCCGGGGCGCGCAGGTGGACATCGGCGACCAGCGGGCCGATCGGCACTGCGCCCTCGAGGTGGATCCCATCCGGGCCATCCCGCTGCGCAACGGGGGCGACGACGAGGTGGAGCTCCTCCTGCTCCAGGGCCGGCCCATCGCCGAGCCGGTGGCGCACCATGGGCCCTTCGTGATGAACACCCGCGCGGAGCTGCAGCAGGCCTTCATGGACTACCAGCGCACCGGCTTCGGCGGCTGGCCCTGGGACCACGACGGTCCCGCGCACGCACGCGGGGAAGGGCGCTTCGCCATCCACGCCGACGGTCGCGAAGAGCGGCCCTGAGGCTCAGTTCGTCTCCGCGTCGAGCAGCTCGCGGAGCTTGCGCAAGAGTTTCGTGGGCACGAGCGGCTTCGCCAGGAAGTCCATCGCCGCATCGTCGTCCTCCAGGGCCGCGTCGGGGAGCCCGGAGACCAGGAGAACCCGAAGGTCGGGACGCAGCTTCCGCAGGCGAGCCGCGAGCTCTCGGCCGTTCATCCGGGGCATGACCAGGTCGGTCACCAGGAGGTCGATGGCCCCCTCGTGGCTCTCGCAGACCAAGAATGCTTCGCCCGCATTCTCCGTGGCCAGGACCTGATATCCCGCGCGCTGAAGGACGATCGACAGGACATTGCGGACCTGCTCGTCGTCTTCGACCAAGAGGATCGTCTCCGCCCCACCCAATCGCGCCGGCGGAGCCGACGAGGACGCGGCGGGCGTGGGCATGGTGTCCACGCGAGGGAAGTAGATGCGGAAGGTCGTCCCCACGTCAGGCTCCGACTCGACGGCGATGTACCCCTCGCTCTGAGTGACGATGCCCCACACGGTGGAGAGCCCGAGTCCGGTGCCCTCCCGGGGCCCCTTCGTGGTGAAGAAGGGTTCGAAGATCTGGTCCCGGGTGGCGGGAGTCATTCCGACGCCATCGTCGGCCACGGACAGCATGACGTACCGCCCGGCCGGCATGTCGTGCATCACCGTCGGACGCTTCTTGCTGAGGTCCAGGTTCTTCGTCTCGAGGGTCACCGTTCCGCCCTGGGGCATCGCGTCTCGAGCATTGACCAGGAGGTTGAGCACGATCTGCTCGAGCTGAACCGGGTCGGCGAACACTTGGCCCACCTCGCTGGTGAGACAGTCGAGTTTGATGTCGCCTCCGACGATTCGGCCCATCATCTTGCGCAGACCGTCGACCACGTCGCTGACGTTCACCACCCGGGGCTCCAGGACTTGTCGGCGGCTGAAGGCCAAGAGCTGCTTGGTGAGTTCGGTGGCCCGCTGACCCGCGGCGTCGATCTCCTGCAGGTCCGCGTGCAGGGGTTCGCTCACGGGGACTTCGTCCAAGGCCAGCCGCGTGTAGCTCACGATAACGGTCAGCAGGTTGTTGAAGTCGTGGGCAACACCGCCGGCGAGCTTGCCGATCGCCTCCATCTTCTGAGACTGGCGGAGCTGGTCCTCCAACTTGCGGCGCTCGGTCACGTCCTGGACCGCTCCTTGGACCCGCACGATCGTTCCATGGGCGTCCCGTTCGGGGCGGCCGAGCGCACGAATCCAGACCGGTGGTGCATCACCGTCGGAGAGCCGCTCGAGCTCGACCTCGTAGGGGACTCCCTCTCGTGCGCAGCGATCGACCGCCTCCCGGAGTGTTTCCCGATCGTCCGGGTGGAAGCGGACCATGCTGTCCTCGAGGGTCGGCTCCGCATCGGGGGCGAACCCGCACAGCGCCAGCGCCTCCGTGGAGTACTGAAAGCGGCCCGTGCTCAGGTCCAGGACCCACGCGCCCAACTTGGCTGCCTGGCCAGCGATCTGTAGGAGTCGCTCGTTCTGGCGTTTGGCGTCCTCCGCATACACCCGGGAGAGATGGGACGTCAGGATGTCCGCGAAGGAGTGGACCAGCTCTCGGTCTTCCCGGGTGAACGGATCTCCGTCGAGCCGCGTGTGGCCGACGTAGCCGACCTCGATGCAGCCCTCCTTCCCGGGGACTCCGAAGACTTCGGCCAGATGCCAATCGGTCTCGCGCCACCCCGGCGTCCGGACCTCGATATCGTGCCAGGTGATCCGAGCGACGCAGCGGGCCGGGTTCCGCCACGGGGACGCCAGGAGCTCTACCGCTTCTTCCCAGAGGGTCCGGTCCATCGGACGCTCGGCTTGCAGGAGCCGGGATAGACCGTGGACCGAGGAGAGCTCCCGAACCCGACGGCTCAGGGCTTCGAGGAGCGCCTGCCGCTCCTTCTCGGCCGCGGCCGATCGCAGCGCGAAAGCGATGTCCTCGCTGAGGGCCGCGAGCACGCGCACCTCTTCGCCCTGAAAGAAGTCCGGCGTCCCGCCGTAGATGAGCAGGACGGTCGGCGCGTGGTCGGGGATCTCCAAGGGGAACGCGGCGCAGGAGCGGAGGCCGTGAGCGAGGGCGCGGTCGCGCCAGGATTCGAACCCGGGGTCGCTGCAGATATCGTTGGAGACCGCGGGGACGCCTTCCGCCAGGGCTCGGGCGGCAGGGCCCTCGCGGTGCATCTCGTCGCCGAGGTCGACGACGATGTCGTCGACATAGCGAGCCGCCTTCCCGAAACGAGCCAGCGGGCGGACCCGTCGACTCCGGCGGTCGTACTCGCCGACCCACGCCAATCGAGCGAACCCCTGCTCCACCGGGATCCGGCAAGCCAACTCGTAGAGTTTCGCGGGCTGGCGCTCGCGTGCGATCGCTTCGTTCACGCTCGTCGAGACGGCGTAGAGCCGCGCGAGCTGCCGGGCGCGATCGTTCGACTCTCGCAGTGAACGGAGACTCTCGGAACGCATCAGCGCCAGGGCGCAGAGGTCCGAGGCTCGGCTCACCCATTCGCGCTCCGTCGCCGTGGGGCCGCGGGCAGACCGGTAGTAGATGGCGAATGTCCCCAGGACCGCGCCCTCCGGACTCTTGATGGGCGACGACCAACACGCGCGCAGGTCGTGAGCCAGAGCGGCGTCGCGGTGGGAGGCCCAGAACGGGTGCGTCGCGATGTCCGTGACGATCACGGTCTCGCCCAGGAACGCGGCGGTGCCGCACGAGCCAATCCCATCGCCGACGACGAAGCCATCGATGTGCTCGACCCATGTGACCGGAAGGGTCGGCGCGGCGGCGCAGCGCATGGTGCCGGTCCGCGAATCGAGGAGAAGGACCGAGCCCATCAGCTCGGGGCTCTGGCGCTCCACGAGACGGATGGCCGCGGTGAGCACGTGCTCGAGCTCCGCGCCCTGCACGATGTCTTCGAGGATCTGTCGCTCGGACCACCCGAAGCCCACGGTGTCGTCCCAATCCGCCACCTTTTCGACCCTAGCGAAAAAAGTCCGCGATCAAAGGTGGTACGGGGCAAAAACCGGCGCTGCTCCCGCGACTCCGAACCCAGAGGTACGATCCCGGTGTCGCGGCCTCCCTCAAATGGTGAGCGCGAACGAGGTTCGCAATCAGTCCAGTGCGACGGCGGTGGCCAGCAAGGGGCCGACGCGACGCCACCTCCCGACGACCCGGTCGCCGATCCGGAAGTGGGATCCGGCGGTCTGGCGAAAGGTGGCGACGAACTCGCCCACGTTCCCTTCGGGGGTCGGGGAGAGCTCGATGTGCATCGCGGCGAACCCGAGGTACTGCTGCGTGACGGCGTACTGCGCCTTGTAGGCGGCCTCTTTGGCGCTGAAGACGACCTTGGCCAACTCGCCGCGGAGAGCAGGTGGATACCCGCCGAGCATCTCGACGTCCTCGGGGGCGCAGATCGCGTCCCAGAGTCGTGGCTTCAGCGCAGCAGCCTGCTCCACATCGAGCCCCAGGCCGCGCCTCCGGTCGGACCGCGCGAGAGCGACCGCGACGTGGCCGCGCGTGTGGGTGATGCTCCCGACGACGCCCGGGGGCCACCGGGGGGCCCGATCGGGACCGGCCAGGATCTCGACCGACCCCAAGCCCATGCGGCCGGCTGCCCGCCGCGCGAGCACGCGCCCTGCGGTGTACTCCCGCCGCCGCTTCGAGACGGCGCGCTCCATGGCCGCGGCCTCGGCCGCCGTCAGCTGAGCGAGGTCGTCGCCGAAGGCCTCCGGCGTGCCCTCTTCGAGGACCACGTCGGCCGGCAGCAGCGGCCCGAAAAGCGACACCACTCGATCCACCCGCCCAGCATGGCCTCCCCCGCCCCCAACGCCCAGGGACGATCGTCGTCATTGTCGTCATTTCGACCCGGGGACGATCGTCGTCATTGTCGTCATTTCAACGCGGCGCATCGCCGGCCGACGTCAAGGGCCTCGCGATGCGGAGCAAATGACGACAATGACGACGATCGTCCCTGGACTTGTCACCGGGGGCGATCGCCCGAAGGTCTCCGACATGCGTTCTTCTCGGTGGCTTCTCTTCGCGTCCCTCTTCCTCGCCGCGCCGGCGATGGCCCAGGACCCCGCCGAGGATCCCATCGACGACCCGGTCGAGGATCCCGTCCCGGACCCGACGGATCCCAGCGACCCCGGGCCCATCGCGACCGATCGCCCGGGCGCCGGCAACGCCCCGACGACGGTGCCTCAGTGGGCCTTCCAGCTCGAGACCAGCGTCAACTGGGCCTACACCGACACCGATCCCGGCAGCGTC
Source organism: Myxococcales bacterium UBA1660 (assembly GCA_002320815.1). Classification (GTDB taxonomy): domain Bacteria; phylum Myxococcota_A; class Polyangia; order Polyangiales; family Houyiibacteriaceae; genus UBA1660. The sequence continues at coordinate 57,759 of DCLA01000039.1, read as the reverse complement.
CATCAGGTCTCGTTCCCGACCCTCCTGCGCTTCGGCCTCCTCGATGTCTTCGAGGTCCGCCTGGGCTCCAGCCTCTTGGGTCTCTACCCCGACCCGGCCCCGGGGTTCCACGTCGCCAACCCCACCGACACCTCGCTCGGGCTCAAGATCCAGCTCCTCGAGAACGTCGGCGCGATCCCGGCGCTGGGCCTGGTCAGCGACGTCTACTTCCCGTCCGGCCGCGATCCCTTCACCGCCGACACGGTGAACCCCGACTCCCGGGTGGCCCTCTCGTGGTCACTGCCGGCGAGCTTCTCCCTGGGCGTGAACCTGGGCATCGACGTCCCCGAGGGCGACAGCGGCCGCTACGGGCGCTTCCTCTACGTCGCCAACGTCGGCTGGGCTCCCGCCGCGCTGGGCGGCGTGAGCCTCTTCGTGGAGACCTTCGGTCTCGTTCCCCTCGGGGTCGACGAGGACGTCGTCATCCAGGTGGACTGGGGCGCCACCTACGTGATCCGGCGGGTCTACCAGGTGGACCTCTTCGTCCAGCATGGTCTCACGGATGGTGCAACCGACCTCCAAGTGGCCCTCGGTTTCAGCGCGCGCTTCGGCGGAGCGTGACCGCGCGGGGACAATTCGTCCCGTATGAAGGGACGGGCATTCCAAAAACTTAATTCGGTCATCCCAGGGGAATCCGTTGATCGGCTCACCGGGGTACCCCCGCGGTACCCCACGGGCGCCTGCGGATCCGCTACTTTCAGGTCCGTTGGAAATGACGCACCGACAGTGTTTTGTCGGCGCAAAAACGACCGAAAGGATTTCGCACCCCATGAAGCTCAAGTCTCGGCCCTTGATCGGGTTCCTCGCGCTCACCGCCGCCCTCGGCCTCACCGTCACCTCGGTCGCCCAGAGCCGTCTCTCAATCGGCGGCAACGAGAGCAACTTCGGCAGCCGGGCCCTCTCCGGTGGCTTCACCCCGGACCCGCACGAGGTCAGCGTGGTCGCCGGCGGCAGCCTCCAGGCCAGCAACATGGGCCTCGGCGCCGGGTGCACCGGCTTCGTCACCCGCAAGCCCGACTTCATCCTGAACTACAGCGACGCGGCCAACTTCCTCCGCTTCTACGCCACCTCCACCGGCGACACGACGCTCGTGATCAACGACGCCGCCGGCAACTGGCACTGCAACGACGACTCCCACGGCGGCACCAACCCCACCGTCGACATCCGCAACCCGCCCAACGGCCAGTACGACATCTGGATCGGCACCTACGAGGCGAACTCCAACGTCCGCGGCAAGCTCTACATCACCGAGCTCCAGAGCCGTCACCCCTGAGCCCCGCGCCGAGAAGGAAAGTCCCATGAACAAGAACCACATCGCGGCGCTGGCCCTGGCCGTCAGCACCTTCCTCCTGCCTGGTCTCGCCGAGGCCCGCTGCTTCGCCTTCCGCGGCAAGGACATCAAGGTCTGCGTCGAGGGCAGCGACGGCGACGCGCGCCGCGCGGCCACCAGCGTCTGCGAAGACGTGACCGATGGCTCGTGCAGCATCAGCGGCGACAGCGGCGAGTGCCGTCGGTCCAGCTCGGTCCGCTGCTACGACGCCTCGGGCAACGAGCAGAGCCACATCGACCCCGACTGACCCCGACTGACTCGGGTCCCACGCGCATCGGCCGCGGAGCTCCGGCTTCGCGGCCGAGACGCGTCTGGAGCCCAGCGACTCGACCGCGCCGCCGGGATCACCAGCGGGTGGGGACGTAGTCCTTGAGGAAGTGCCCGCTGAGGTGCTCGCCGGTGTTGAGCCCGTGGAAGATGGGGTCGAGGATCCGCGCCGCGCCGTCCACGATGTCCAGCGGCGGGTGGAAGCGGTGGACCCGGCGCTTGCGCTCGGCGATGACCGCCGGGTCTTCGTCGGTGACCCAACCGGTGTCCACGCTGTTCATGTGGATCCCGTCCTCGGCGTAGTCCGACGCCGACGTCCGGGTCATCATGTTCAACGCCGCCTTGGCCATGTTCGTGTGCGGATGGGCGTCGGTCTTCGCCGTCCGGTAGAACTGCCCCTCCATCGCCGACACGTTCACGATGTGCTTGTCGCGGTTGGCGGTGCGGGTCATCAGCGAGCGCAGCCGGGCGTTGAGCACGAAGGGCGCGGTGGCGTTCACCAGGAGCACCTCGAGGAGCTCCACCGTGGGCACCTCGGCCAGCCGCATGCGCCAGCTGTTCGAGTCCCGCAGGTCCACCTGCTGCAGATCCTGGTCGAGGGCGCCTTCGGGGAAGACCTGCTCGCCGGCGAGGAGATCCTCTTCGAGGAGCGCGAGCTGGCTCAACGCCGGCGCGTCGGCCCACGAGGCCAGCGGCTCCACCGGGGCCAGCTCGCCGTCGAGGGGAGTGGCCCCGTCGAGGCGCTGGGCGTGGGAGGCGAGCGCCTTGCGCTCGGCCGGCGGCAGCGAGCTCACCGCGGCGCGCTCGGTGGGCAGCAGGTGGCTGTACCAGCCGGTCGGTCGGCGCACCGTCTGGCAGGCGTTGTGGACGATGAAGTCCAGCCGCTCGTGGGTGGCCAGGATGTGCTGCGCGAAGGCTTCCACGCTGGGCGTGTGGCGCAGGTCGAGGCCGTGGATCTCCAGGCGCCCCGCCCAGCTGTCGGCGTCGCGCTCGGCGGCGTAGCGCTTGGCGGCGTCGTGGGGAAAGCGGGTGGTCACGATGAGGTGCGCGCCGGCCTTGAGCAGGCTGACCCCGGCCTGGAAACCGATCTTCACCCGGCCCCCGGTGAGGAGCGCCACGCGCCCGTGGAGGTCGGCGGTCTGGAAACGTTTCTCGTAGTTGAAGACCGCGCAGCTCGGGCAGAGCTGGTCGTAGAAGCTGTGCAGCCGGTCGAAGTCGGTCTTGCAGATGTAGCAGGAGCGCGGCTCGACCAGCTTGGGCCAGGAGTCCACGTCGTCGACGGCGCGGTGCTCGTGGGCGTCGGGGGTGACGAAGACCGTCTCGCGCCGCTTCTCGCGGATCCCGGTCTGGGAGAGCAGGGCGTCGTCCTTGGCCCGGCGGGCGTCGCGACGCTTGCGCCGATAGGCCCGCTGGAGCTCCCGCTGCTCGCCCTTGGTGGGCCGCGAGACCCGGCCGGCGGCCATGAGCAGCCGCCGCGCGGTCGCCCGGTCCAGCGCGGCCAAGCGCCGCCGATCGTCCACGATCCGCTCGAGGAAGGCGATGGCCTCCTCCGCCTCCGCTTCGGTCAGCGGCTCGCTGGTCGTCTCCTCGGCGACCTCGTCCCGTTCTTCGCTCGACTCCATCGCGCGCGGGTGTAGTCCGCCCAGACCGCCCCGTCGACGCGACCGCTCAGTAGAGGGTCTTGCCCTCGGCGCAGAGCTGGGCGAACTGCGCGATGCGCTTCTCGCGCGTCGCCTGGCGCTTGGCCGTCGCCACCCGGTGCAGGATCGCGTAGCGGTTGCGGCTGTCGAGCCCATCGAAGAAGGCCCGCGCGCCCGGCAACGCGGCGAGCGCGTCGCGGAGGTCATCGGGCACCGTCGCGGTCGCTGGCGAATCGTAGGCGGCGTCCCAGCGACCGTCCTGCTTCGCGCGCTCCACCTCGGCCATCCCCGCCGGCTCCATCCGGCCGGCCGCGACCAGGGCTTCGATCTTCTTCCGGTTCACCTTGGACCAGATGCTCCGCGCCCGCCGCGGCGTGAAGCGCTGCAGATACTCGCGCTCGTCCAGCCGAGCCTTCTGCCCGTCGATCCAGCCGAAGCAGAGGGCCTCGTCGACGGCCTCGGCGTAGGTGGGCCCGTCCAGCCCGCTGCCCTTCTTGGGTATGGCCAGCCAGAAGCCCTTCGACTCCGTGTGCTCGCGTTCGAGCAGGCGCCGAAACGCGCCCGCGTTTTCCACCCGCACGATGGGCAGCCCGTCGGATCCGGTCTCAGCCGTTCGCTTCTTCGTCGCCATCCCCTCGGTGTAGCCCCCAGGGCGCTCCCGAGGAACCCCGGTGCCATCCTTGGCGCATTGGCGCCGCGAGCCGGCCCCGGCGATGGTCGCCTCGCGCGACCCGAGTATGCTCGGCTCGATGACCGCACCGCAGCGCTTCAAGCTCGCCTTCGTCGGCAGCCACGGCGTGGGCAAGACCACCCTCTGCTACGCCCTGGCGGCGCGCCTCAAGGCCCGGGACGTCTCCCTCGAGCTGGTGCGCGAGGTCGCGCGGCTGTGCCCTCTGCCGATCAACGAAGAGACCAACGTCGCCGCCCAGTCCTGGATTCTGCACAGCCAGGTGGCCACGGAGATCGTCGCCGCGGAGCGCTACCCGGTCGTCCTCTGCGACCGCAGCATCCTCGACAACTACGTCTACATGATGATCGCCGCCGGCCGGCAGGCGGCCCTCGAGCCCCTGGTGGACGCCTGGGTGCGCACCTACGGCCTCCTGGTCTTCGTCCCCGTCGTGGACCGCCCCTCGCCCGACGGCCTCCGCGCCACCGACCCCAGCTTCCAGAAAGCGGTCGAGGACGGCGTCCGCCGAGAGCTCGAGCGCCGCGGCATCCCCGCCCTCTGGCTCGACCCCACCGACCGCGAGGGCTGGATCGACGCGGTGGAAGCGCGGGTCATGGAAGCCCTGGCGCCGCCCCAGCTCACGCTGATCTGACGGCGGCCGCTCAACCCCGGGTGAGGATCACGCGCTCGCCGCGGAGCCGCACGAGCCCGCGGGCGGCCAGGCTCATCCACCGTTCACGATGGGGCAACGCCCCGTGGGCGGCGGCGTAGAGGTTGGCGTGCTGCACTCGGGTCTTCAGCGGAGCCTCCGGAAGCGCTTCGCAGTGGAGCCGCAGGTCGGCGCACGAGGCGATCTTGGTCCCGGTGCGACGGAGACGCGCGGCGTAGTCGCGACCGACGATCGCCGACGGTGTCTCGAAGCGCTCGTCGAGCCCCCCGGCCCATGCGTGTCGGTCGCGGTCGACGGCGAAGGCCTCGATGCGGAAGCGGTCCAGGTTCCGCATGGTCCGCACGCCGCCGTCGAAGGGTCGCGGACCCAGGGGCAGGGGCACGCCGCCGACGTCGATGGGAAACGCCAGGAGACCGCCGTGGGTCGCGGCTCGGTCGAAGAGTGCGCTCAGGTCCCCTTCCGCGAGGAGCGCGCCTCGCACGACCAGCACCGTCGTACCCCGCGCGGCGGCGATGGCGCGGTTGAGTCGGGCGATGCGGGGGCGTTCACCCTCCACGTAGGCCACCGACCGGAGCAGGCCATGGGCTTCCCAGTGCTTGCGTGCGGGCGCCGAGACCGCTCCCCAGACCACGATGGACCCACCCGCCAGCATGACCTCGGGATAGCGCCCGACGACTCGCTGTCCTTTTCGAATGTCGGGCGGGCGTCTAAGGGAACTCCGAACGCCAGCAGGGTAGGACGCGTCCGGCCGCAAGAGGTGGCTCGATGCCAGCGCTAGGAACCAGCGGATCGTTGGGTCAGCGGCGGAGTCCTCGCTCCTGCAGGACGGCGGTGGGGGTGCGCGCGGTGTCGTGGGTCGGGCGAGGCGCGGGCGCTCTGCGGCGGGTCACGTCGCGCTTGGTGAACGAGTCGGAGGTGGGGCGTTCCATGCGTCCCGCTTCTGCAACGCGCGTGCGCGTTTCGCGTTCGGTGCGGCTCCTCGGGCCGAGGGGAATCTCCCCACCTCGGATCGCGGTCCGATCGGGACACCTCATGCCGCGTCACGATGGCACGGCGATGCGAAGCGCTCGCGGTCTGGTCTCCCGCATCGGAGCACCGTCCCGCTTCCGGGCGAACGGCACGATGCGTGCTGATGCCGCGGGCCGTGATCGCTATCTCTCCGCGCGCGTTGGCCATCGGCGCCGGGGCCATCGGTGCCCTCGCGCTCGCCGCGTGGTCCGCGTCGGTCGCCACCGTCCTGGTGATCGTCTGGGCGCTCTTGGTCGTCGCGCTCTCGGCGCTCCGGGTCCGCGCGGCGTGGTCCGCTCGCGCGGCCGCGAGACGAGGCGATGCACTCCACGACCCGCCGCGCGGGCGCGACCCGGAGCCCTTCGTGTCCATCCACGTGCCCTGTTGCGACGAGCCACCCGAGATCGTCGCGGCCACTCTGGACGCGCTCGCGCGCCTGGACTGGCCGGCCTTCGAGGTGATCGTCCTCGACAACAACACGCCGGATCCCGCCACGTGGCGCCCGCTGGAGAGGCACTGCGAGCGCCTCGGCTCGCGCTTCCGCTTCCACCACGTGGCCGCGCTCCCCGGCGCCAAGGCCGCGGCGCTCAACCTCTGCCTGGCGATGAGCGACCCGCGGACCGAGCTCGTGCTCACGGTCGACGCCGACTATCGCGTGCGACCCGACGCGCTGCGCCGGATGCACCCGCTGCTCGGCCACCGGACCTCCCACGTGCAGGCGCCCCAGGCCTATGAGGACGATGGCGCCGTCGGTCTGGCCCGGGCCTACGCCAGCTACTTCGAGCGCTACGCGAGCGCCGCCGGCAGCGGGGGCATGCTGCTCACGGGCACCCTGAGTCTGATTCGCGTGGAAGCCCTGCGCGGAGTGGGCGGCTGGTGCAGCGCTACCATCACCGAAGACGCGGACCTGGGGCTGCGGCTCCTCGCGGCCGGGTGGCGCGGCGCCTACCTCCCGCGAGTCGTGGGGCGGGGCTTCATGCCGGATAGGCTCACCGAGCTCCGCAAGCAGCGTCGCCGCTGGGTCCACGGCAACGCGCAGGTGCTCTTCGGGTCCCTTCGGCGAGTCGCGCGCCTTCCGCGGAGACTCCGCGCCACCGTGGCTGCCCAGCTCACCGCGTGGTTCCAGCCCTGGGCCCTGCCGGTCCTGGGCTTCGCGCTCTTCCTCGGCGACGCGCACCGCGGCGCGCGGCTCGTGCTGGCCGTCTCGCTCCTGCTCTATGTCGCCCACGAGCTCGTGCTCTTCATCGCGACCCCCCGGCGGCTGCTGACCGCGAGACCCCTCGAGGGGCTCGGGGCTCACCTGGCCCTCGGGTGGGAAGGCGCGGTGGCCTGGTTGGAAGCGCTCGCCGGGGTGCGGCTGGGGTTCCAACGCACCTCGAAGCGCGCGGGCCGCGGGCGGGGTTCGTCGCTCGCCCGGGCCGGCGCCGCGCTCGCCGCGGTGGGCCTCGCTGGCTTCCACGGCGCCGGCGGCGAGCCGCTGGTTGCCGCCGCCTGTCTCTTCCTCGCCGGCCTCCCGCTGGCCTCCCACCACCTCGCCCTCGCCCTCGAGCGTGGGCCCGGAGTGCCCGCCCTGGGCACCGACCGCCCCGTCGTCGAAAGGACCTGACCCGTGCACATCAACGTCACCATCCCCACCTTCAACCGGGCCGATGGGCCCCTCCAGCGCGCGATCGAAGGGGCGCTGGCGCAGACTCACATCGACCTCTCGGTCACCGTCGTCGACGACGGAAGCACCGACGCGACCGCCGCCGTCTTGCGCCAGTACGCCAGCGACGACCGCTTCGCGGCCATCCGGCTGGGCCGCAACGTCGGCACCGCGCGGGCGAAGAACGTGGGGCTCTACCTCGGCCGCTACGACGCCATCACCTTCCACGACAGCGACGACGTCCCCAGCGTCGACAAGGCGATGCTCTAGGGCCGCGCGATGAGCATCGCCGGGCTCCGGGCCGATCCGATCATGGACTGGGAGACCGCGGGGCAGACGCCGGGCGACTCGCTCCAGGTCGACGTGGTCCACGGCGCCTACGATCTGGTGAAGCTCGATGGCTCCGTCTGTCGCGTCGACAGCCGGATCACGCTGGTCGACGACTTCTTCCCCCAGCTCCAGTTCCCCTCTCGCTGCGTCGGGGACTGGATCCTGCCGAATGCCGGTCTCTATCGACGGCGAGTCTTCGAGGCCCTCGGGGGCTACCTCACCTCCATCGAGGAGGACCGCGAGCTGCGCAACCGGGTCCTCGCCGCCGGCTACGTCCACTGGTTCGTGAACGAGCCGCTGATGACCAAGTACGAGATGCCCGACTCGCTCACCGTCGCCGAGGAGACCAACTATCGCGCCGAGCAGCGGCGTCGAGATCGCGAAGAGGTCTGGCGCCGATGCCGACTCTACGCCGCCGGCCTTCGCGGGTCCGAGGTCGCCGAACGGGAAGCGGTGCCCGTGGACCTCGCCGATCTGGTCATCGAAGAGGTCATCCGCCCGGAGGCCTTCCAGGGAGCGCCATCCATCCCGGCGACCGAGGCCACCCGGACCCACCTCGCGGGCGTCGGGATGCTGGCCGAAGCGCCCCTGGCGGCCGAATGAGCCGGAGTCGGTCCCGCGAACGAACGGAGGCGTCCGTGAGCCTACCCTTTCCCGACGACTTCGCCTTCGGGGTCGCCACCTCGGCTTATCAGATCGAAGGCGCGGTGGACGTCGACGGCCGCTGCCCCAGCGTATGGGACCATTTCTGCACCGTGCCCGGTGCGGTGCGCGACGGTCACGATGGCTCCATCGCCTGCGACCACTACGGCCGGCTCGCCGAGGACGTGGACCTCATCGCCGGCCTGGGGGTCGACGCCTATCGCTTCTCCACCGCCTGGCCCCGCATCGTCACCGCGCCCGGCCACATCGAGGAGCGCGGGCTGGCCTTCTACGACCGGCTGGTCGACGCGCTCCTCGAGCGCGGGGTCGCCCCCTGGCTCACGCTCTTCCATTGGGACCTGCCTCTCTGGCTCCATCACCGCGGCGGGTGGCTCGACCGTTCCATCGCCGATCACTTCGCCGAGTACACCGAGGCCGTCGTGGGCCGACTCGGGGACCGGGTGAAGCATTGGATCACCTTCAACGAGCCCCAGTGCGTTTTCGGCCTGGGTCACGTCCGTGGTGTCCACGCGCCGGGCCTGCGCCTCGACATGGCCACCGTCTCCCGGGCCATCCACCACGGTCTCCTGGCCCACGGCCGCGCCGTCTCCGTCATCCGCGACCGGGTTCCCGACGCCAAGGTCGGCTGGGCTCCGGTGGCCTTCGTCGACTACCCGGTACGGCCCGAGGCGCGCGGCGTCGCAGCGGCCGCGACCTTCCGTCTGCCCCAAGGCGACGAGTGGCCGTTCAACAACACTTGGTTCACCGACCCCGTGGGTCTCGGCCAGTACCCGGAGGGCGCCGATCCGAACCTCTGGCGCGGTCTCCCCGCCGGATGGGAGCGTGACCTGGAGACCATCGGCGCGCCCCTCGACCTGTGGGGTCTCAACATCTACCGCGGTCGACCCGTCGACGTCGGCCCGGACGGCGAGCTGGTCCTCGTGTCCCGGGTGCCCGGCCACGGCGAGACCCTCATGGGCTGGTCCGTCGATCCCGAGTGCCTCTACTGGGGCCCGCGCTTCTTCTGCGAGCGCTACGGCAAGCCGGTGGCGATCACCGAGAACGGCCTCGCCTCGATGGACTGGGTCCACCACGACGGAACCATCCCCGACCTCGGCCGCGTCGATTACCTCGTCCGCCACCTCCACGCCCTCCGCCGCGCCATCGCCGACGGCGCCGAGGTCCTGGGCTACTTCCAGTGGAGCCTGATGGACAACTTCGAGTGGGAGCTCGGCTACGCCAAACGCTTCGGCCTCGTCCACGTGGACTTCGAGACCCTCGAGCGAACCCCGAAAGAGAGCTACGCCCGCTACGCCGCCCTCTGCCACTCTCGCGGCGCCACGCTGCCCGAGGACGTCGCCCCGCTCCGTTGAACCTACGGCTCGCCCCGTGGCGCGACGCCCCGGTTGCCCGGCGCGCTTTCGGCGCCGCGTCCCGGTAGACGGCGTCAGCGCGTTGGCCAGAACGGGCGCCTCCCGTCCATCACGCGATACGCGGGTTCCGGCACGCTAGGTGCACTGGGTTAGTCGCATGGACCCCCGACCCGCCTTCGATCCCTCGCGACCCGGACACCCCGAGGCCAGTTGGTCCCGGGCCATCGCGCCGCTCCCGACGCGGGCCGCGGCGCCCCGGGACCTGGTCGTCGTCGCTCCCCACCCGGACGACGAGACCCTCGGCGCGGGCGGCCTGATGGCCACCGCGGCGGCGGCGGGGCGCGCGGTGACGGTGGTCGTGGTGACCGATGGCGAGGCGGGGGCGGCGACGCCGACGCCCGACCTGGGCCGCCGGCGCCGGAAGGAGCTCCGGGAAGCGCTCCGGGCCCTGGGGGTCACGGCGCCGCGAGTCGTCTTCCTGGCCTACCCCGACGGCGACGTCGCTCCTCACGCCGCCGACCTCGAGCAGATGCTGGAGCGCATCGTCACGCCGACCGATCTGTTGGTAGGGCCCTGGCTCCGGGACGGTCACCCCGACCACGAGGCGACGGCGACGGCGTGCCGTCGGGTGGCGCAGCGCCGAGCGGTCGAGTTCATGGAGTACCCGGTCTGGGCCTGGCATCATAGCACCCCCGAGGCGCTCTTCGCGAACGACGCCGTGCGCATCCCGCTGGAAGCGAGCCGCCGTGCGGCGAAGGTCCGCGCCATCCAGTGCTACCGGAGTCAGCGCCAGGGGGGCGCGGCCGCCATCCTCCCGGATCACGTGATGCCCTACTTCGAGCGGGAAGAAGAGGTCTTCGTCCGATGAGCCACGTCGACCCGTGGGACCCCGAGGCCTTCGAGACGCGCTATGCGCGGCAGACTGACCCTTGGAACTTCGCCAGCTCATCCTACGAGCAGGGGCGCTACGACGCCATGAGCGCGGCACTGACGCGAGACAGATACGTGCGCGCGCTCGAGCCGGGATGCGCCGAGGGAGTCTTCACCGAACGGTTGGCTCGCCGAGCCGGCCAGGTCGAAGCTTTCGATGCCTCGCCTTCCGCCGTCGCCCGGGCCCGGCATCGCTGTCGCGCTCTGCCCGGGGTGCGCTGTCGGGTCGGCGATCTCCGGCGCCTCCGGCCGAGCGGCCGCTTCGACCTGATCGTCTTGGCCGAGGTCGGCTACTACTTCTCCGCCGACGAGCTCGTGGCGATCGGTGGACGGCTCCACGATGCGGCCACGGCTCGTGCCGAACTCCTGGCGGTCCACTGGAATGGCAGCAGCGAAGACCACCGCTTGCATGCCGCGACCGTCCACGAGGTGCTCCGTAGTCTCTGGGGCCCCCCCGACCTCCAGCGGTCCCTCCCGGGCTTCCGCCTCGACCGGTGGAGCCTCGGGCGGGAGGCGCGATGACCCGCATGGATCACGAAGCGGTCGCGGTGATCGTCCCGGCCCATGATGAGGAGGCGACCATCGAAGCGTGCATCCAGTCGGTCCTCGCGGCCCTGGCCCACGCTCGCCCCGCCGCTTCGACGGTGGTGGTCGTCGCCGACGCCTGCTCCGACCGCACGGCCGCGCTCGCCGGAGAGGTGCTGCGAACCCGGGGGGCCGTCGTCGAGATCGACGACAGCTGCGTGGGCACCGCGCGGCGGTCGGGAGCGGAGCTCGCTCTCGCGACCTTGGGCCGCGATTGCTGGCTCGCGCACACCGACGCGGACTCCACCGTGCCGGTGCACTGGGTCGCCGAGCAACAGCGCCTCGCCGCCGCCGGGATCGACGCCGTGGCCGGGACCGTGAGGGTCGACTCCTTCGTGGAGCACCCGCCGGGCGCCCGGGAACGCTTCGTCGCTTCTTATCTCGTCCACGCCGATGGGACCCACCCCCACGTTCACGGCACGAACTTCGGGGTCCGGGGTCGGCGCTATCTGGAAGCCGGCGGGTGGGGTGACCACGAGACCGCTGAGGACCACGACCTCTGGAACCGACTCCGCGCGCTCGACGGTATCCAGTTGGTCGCCTCGGACGCGCTCACGGTCACCACGAGTGGCCGGGTCACCGGTCGGGCGCCCCGCGGGTTCGCCGACACCCTGCGACGGGTTTGCCTGGAGGCCTCGTGAGACAGACTCGCGCTCTCCTCGCCGAGCTCCACGCCGCGGGCGAGCTCGACCTCCCGCGTCCGGGCGACGGGCAGACCGTCGAACGCAACCTGGCGCTTTTCCGGTTGGCTCGGTCCCATCCCCTCGACGTGGCCCGGTTGGCGGAGGGGCACCTGGACGCCGTGGCCATCGCCGACGAGCTCCGTCACGACCTGGCGCCCGGCGCTCTGTATGGCGTGTGGGCCTCCGAGGCCGGGCCGCCGCTCCGCTACGCGCCGAGGGACGGCCGTCTCGAGGGCGAGAAGTGGTTCTGCTCGGGAGCGCCGCTCCTCGACCGGGCCCTCGTCAGCGCCCACGACGACGACCGGCGTTGGCTTCTCGACGTTCCCCTCGGTGAGGGCGTCCGCTGGGACGCCACGACCTGGGCGACCCCGGCTCTCGCCGACTCGGCCACGGCCACCGTCCACTTCGGCGTCACCCTCGGCGAAGGATGCCGAGTGGGTGCTCCGGGTGCCTACCTGGAGCGGTCCGGCTTCTGGCAGGGCGCCCTCGGCCCGGCGGCGTGCTGGGCGGGCGGAGCCGCCGGACTGGTCGACATGGCGCTCGAACGCTCCCATCGCCAAGACCCCCACACGCTCGCGAGCCTGGGGGCCCTCGACGCTGCGGGGTGGACCCTCCGCGCCCTGATCGTGGAGGCGAGCCGCGACCTCGACCGGGGCCGCGACCCGCAGACCGTCGCCCTGCGCGCGCGTCACGCCATCGAGCGACGCTGCACCGAGGTGCTGGACCTCTTCGGGCGGGCCACCGGGCCCCACCTGCTGGCCTTCGACGCCGAGGTCGCGCAACGTCACGCGGCCCTCACGCTGTACCTCCGGCAATGTCACGGAGCGCGGGACCTCGAAGCCCTCATCCGGCGGCGACGCTCTCTCTGAGCACCTGCCCCACGAAAGTCGAAGTAGTTGTCCCCCGAGATCTGGTTCAACAGTTTTTCCCGGATGGCCAGCGTGGCCCTCTCGGCCATCGCCGTCTATCTGGTCGTGATCGTCACCATCCGGATCGGAGGTAAGCGCAGCACGTCGAAGATGAACAACTTCGACTGGGTGGTGACCGTGGCGACGGGCGGCCTCACCGCGAGTGGGATCCTCCTGAAGGACGTCGCCGTGGCCGACGCCGCCACCGGCATCGTGATGCTCACGGGTCTCCAGTGGATGACGACCTGGCTCGTGCTGCGCAGCCCCATGTTCTGCCGGCTGGTCAAGCCGAGCCCGACCCTGCTGGTGGACCGGGGCGAGCTGCTCGAAGCGAACATGCGCGCGGTCCGGGTTAGCGAGGCGGAGATCAACGCCGCGCTGCGTGAGCGCGGCATGAGCTCTCTGGCTGAGGCCCAGTGGGTCATCCTGGAGACCGACGCGACCTTCAGCGTCGTACCTTCCAGCCCCGACCGAGGGGCGACCGCGCCGCTGCTGGACGAAGTGGCGAACCCCGGCTGAGCCGCGAGCTCCCCCGGAGCCGTGAGGCTCGCGGGGAGCTCGCAACGGGCCTCAGGGGCGGATGACCACCTTGATGCATTCGTCCGAGCGAGCTTCGAAGGTCGCGTAGGCCTCCGGCGCCTGCTCGATGGAGATCGTGTCGGTGATGACGAACGAAGGGTCGATCTCTCCGGCGACGATCTTCTCGAGCAGGGGCGCCAGGTACCGCTGCACGTGGGTCTGCCCCATCCGGAACGTCAGCGCCTTGTTCATCGCGGCGCCCCAAGGAAGGGAGAGCTCGCCGAAGTACACGCCCGGCACGGAGATGGTGCCGCCCTTACGGCACGCGGTGATGGCCTGCTCCATGGCGTAGGCGCGGTCGGTCCGCAGGCCCACGGCCTCCTTCCCGGCGTCCACGGCGTTCGCGACCGCGCTCGTGGCGTGCGCCTCGGCGCCGACCGCGTCGATGCAGCGGTCCGGCCCGCGGCCGTCGGTCATCTCGATGAGCTTCTCGACCACGTCGCCCTCGGAGAGATCGATCACTTCGGCGCGGCCCTTCGTTCTCGCCAGCTCCAAGCGAGCGGGGACGGAGTCGATGGCGATCACCCGGCCCGCGCCGAGCATCCAGGCGCTCTGGATCGCGAACTGAGCCACGGGGCCGCATCCCCAGATGGCCACCGTGTCGCCCCCTTCGATCCCCGCGTTCTCGGCAGCCATGTACCCGGTGGGGAAGATGTCCGAGAGGAACACGACCTTCTCGTCCGGGATCTCGTCGGGCACGACGATGGGACCGACGTCGGCGTAGGGCACCCGGAGGTACTCCGCTTGTCCCCCGGCGTATCCGCCCAGCATGTGCGTGTAGCCGAAGAGACCCGCAGGCGAGTGGCCCATCTCGCTGGCTGCCATCTCCGCATTCGGGTTGCTCTCGTCACAGAGCGAGAAGAGCTGCCGGTCGCAGAAGAAGCACGACCCGCAGCTGATGGTGAAGGGAACCACCACCTTCTGCCCCTTCTTCAGCTTGGTGACCGCGGAGCCCACCTCGACCACCTCACCCATGGGCTCGTGGCCGATGATGTCCCCCGGCTTCATCGCCGGCGCGAACCCGTTGTAGAGGTGGAGGTCCGATCCGCAGATGCCGCTCGCGGTGATGCGAATGATCGCGTCGGTCGGCTCCTGGATGGTCGGGTCGGGAACTTCCTCCACCCGCATGTCGTGGCGCCCGTGCCAAGTCACTGCCTTCATTCGTTCGTCTCTCCCTTTTCGAGTGTCCCGAGCCCGTGCAAGGCCCGGGCCACCGGTTTGTAGGGAGAGAAGAGCGTCGCGAGGGGCGTCTTGCCGCGGTCGGGAACTTCGTCTCGGGCGCGGTCGGTCAGTCGCGCAGGCCGACGAGGGCTCGCGCGGCTCGCCACTGCGTCCGCTTCTCGTCGTCGCGGGTGAAGACCTCATCGGTCTTGGTGAGCACCAGGGTGTAGGGGCTGCCCTTCCGCCGGGTCTGGTGGCGCACGGGCAGCCCCCGCTGGTCGATCGTCTCGTGCAGGTGCTGGCGTCCGTGCTTCGCGAGCTTCCATTCGAGCACTCGCTGGCTCGGGTCCCGAAGGAAGTCCTGGAGCGGGCCGCAGAGGTCGCAGCGGCGACAGGTCCACTCGGCGGGGACCGACCAGTCGTCCGAAGCGCGGGGCGGGCGCGCGAGCTCGATGTCGAGGACTTCGCGGACCCGCGACTCGGCCTGGGCGAACCAACGCTGGTACCCCTCGCCGAGCTCCTGGCGCAGAGTCGCGAGGAGCGCCGCGTCGTCCGCCAGCGCCGCGTCCAGCGAGCCCAGGCTCTCGGCCATCTCGGTCAGCGTCGCCCTGGCGTGCGCGCCGTGAGCCGCTCGCGCCAGCTCCACGACGGACGGTCGAAGCCGCTCCAGCAGCGCGGCTCGCGTGGTTTGGTCCATGGCCTCGGCCGCACCTTTTCGATGGGCGGCCAGCCAGACCCATTGGGCGTGAATCCACTCGCCCACCAGCGCTCGCCGCTCCGAGGAAGCGGACCCCCACTCGCTCGCCAGCCCTTGCAGCGCGCCGATCCACGCCCCCCGCGCTCCTGGCGCCAGCCGCCACCGGCGCTCCGGGCGCGCTTCCCCCAGCCACTCGGCGACTCGCTCGCCAACCCAATCCTCTCCGTAGGTCTCGGCGAGCGGCGTGAGCCAACGTCCGTGCGGAGCGACCTGCTCGAGAGCCAGGGGGGCCAGCCACTCCGCGGCGACCCCGGAGTCCTCGAGCGCTACGGCCAGTCCGAGCACCTCTTCCGCCGGTAGGCCGTGCACCAGGTTCGGCTTCCAGTGCGGCAGCATTTGCCGGGCCAGGGCGACCGCACCGGTCCGGTCCGTGCGCGCCGTCTCAGCGACCGTGGCGAGCGCGTAGAGGCCGTCGCGCTTCGCGCGCGCGATGAACGCCCGTGAGCGCGGCCGCAGCACGATCGCGGCGCGGTGATACCAGCGGTCGACCGTGTCGCCGTAGTTCCCCATGTACCCCTCGTGCTCGACCTCGAAGGGCGTGCAGGCGTCGTTGGGCGTCGCATACGCCAGCTCCCCTGGTAGCACCGGGCTCGCGGCTTCCCCCGTCGCCCGGCCGTCGCCGTCGATCCAATGGTCCAGCACCACCTCTTCGTCGTGCTGCTCGATCAGCGGGGGGTGCTCGCCTTCGCCCACGGCCTGCCGATAGCCGGCGCGACCGTACCCATGGGAGCGGTAGCCCTCCGACTCGCACATCCAGGTCTCGTGGACCTCGGCCGTCGCCAGGAAGACGTCGTGGTCGCCATCCTGCGCGACCTGCCGCAGCGCCGCGGCGGTCTGAACATCGCGCCCTTTGAGCTTCGTCCAACCCAGCGAGCGGGGGGTGTACTCGTGGTCCAGCAAGTACACCAGCCGGTCGGGCAACGCCTGGTCTCCCCGATAGTTCACCATCGCTTCGGTCGCGAAGTGCTCCTCGACGATCGACGCGACCCGCTTTCGGGTGCCCACCGAGACCTCGAGCTCCTCGGGCTCGCCCACGAGCTCGAGCGCATAGGTGAGCGCGACCCGCTGACCACTGGTGACCTGCCGGACCCGGTGGCGGCAGTCGGCGAAGAAGGCCAGGAAGGACACCTTCGACCGGGAGCCGCCGGCGAGCATCACCTGCGCACCCGCGTGCTCGACGATCGATTCGCCTCCCTCGAAGTTCGAGGGCAGGAGGACCACCAGCGTCGCGACCATGGCGTCGGTCTTCTCCGTGTCCTGGTGCGCGTGGAAGAACTGCCCCCGCTCGTACATCAGCACGTCGTGGAGCTTGGAGCGCAGGCGGGTGCCGGGCGGTAGCCCCAGCGCCGCGTGGATCTTCTTCAGCTGCGGACCCAGCGTCTTCCGCCACTGGCGCCCGTCCAGCTTCACCCGGCTCTTCGGGATCACCCACGTATCGCGCACCTCGCGGTCCAGCAGCGTCTCCTCGCCGCGCCCATAGCGGGCGAGATGCGCCACCGCCCGCAAAGAGCGCGCCTGACCCCGGGTGACCGGCCAGGTCAGCGGACCCACACCTTCGATGGCGATCGACAGGTCGCCCGCATCGGCCGTGTCGATGTACGCAAAGGCCACGTCCCCCGACGGCGCCGCCAGCGCCTCCGCGAGCTCGTCATGGCAACAGGACTCCAACTCCATGCGCGAGAGCTACCACGCTGCTGCGACGATCTCCTGGGCTGACGACCCGCCCTACGCCCCCCGCGCCTTCACCCCCCGCGAGAGCGACATGAACCGCCCCCGTGTCGGGCCCGCGTCGCCGCCCGGGTGATAGGGCTCCACGCTCTTCAGCTGCATCAGCGCGTTGGCCAGGCGGGTCATCTGGACGACGTCGCTGACGGCTTGGGGCTTGGTGTAGGGATCCCGGCTGGGCTCGAAGGCGCTGTAGAGCTGGTAGCCGCTGCGGGTGAAGCCGGTGGCGACGGTGAGGAGCTCGCTGGCCCACTTGGCCATCTCTTCCAGGTAGGCGATGGCGGTGGCGACGCCACCGGAGCTGGGGGTCGCGGGCGGCTGGGGGAGGAGGCCGTTCTGCACCAGGGCGTCGACGAGGGTCTCGGTGACCCAGTTCTGGAGCGCGGCGGCGTCGTTCTGCCAGCGCTCGGCGCGCCACTTCGGGATGTCGAGGGCGCTGCCGTCGTAGAGGCTCTGGCAGAAGGTCGAGAGCACGGCGAGGACCTGGGCTTCGTCGACGACGGGGGGCTTCTCCGCCGGGCCGACGAGCCAGTTCTCGATCTCGGCCTCGGCCTTGGCGACCAGCTCTTCCGCCCAGCCGACGATGCGCTCGCCAGCGCTGGCCTCCTTCGCCTTGCCCAGGGCGACCAGGACCTGCTCGGCGACGAAGCGGCCGCAGGTGATGGCGCCGTCCATGTAGCCGACGTCTTCCCGCCAGTCGGAGTAGATGCCCGGGCCGCTGAAGTCCTTCCAGTTGGGCAAGTACGAGGGGAAGGGGCTCTTCCGTTCGCTCAGCCGCTTCCGGGCCAGCTCGGAGCAGGCGAAGTGGAGGTCGCCCACGGGCTGGTCGAAGCTCTCGGCCGGCGCCGGCGCGCCGCTCTCGCCGGTGAGGATGCCGGGTTTGAAGACGGTGTTGGGGCCACCGGGGATCAGCGGGGTGCTGGCGCTCCACTCGAAGGAGTCCACCCCGAGGTACTGGTCCGAGGTCCAGAGCGCGCGCGAGTCGTTCATCAGGTCCGCGACGGCGGTGGTGACCCACTTGGCGACGGCGTCGGGGCCGGACTCCTCGGCGAGCTTCTTCGCTTCGTCGCCGATGGTGAAGGTCATCAGGGCGTAGCAGCCCTGGTCGGCGTAGTCCGGGGCCGGGCCGACCGGGCTGTAGTCCATGACCCAGATGACCGGGTAGTCGTTGGCGCCGCAGTAGCCGGTGTACTGGGGCACGCCCTCCTTGGCCGGGTCGGTCTGGGCCTCGGCGTTCCGCCACCAGGGGGTGCGGTAGTAGATGACGCTCTTGGTGGTGGTGCCCATGAGCTGGTCGGTGATCTTCTGCCAGGCCTCGGGGAGGGCGGGCTCGAAGGCGACCTTCTTCGCGCTCGCGGGCGAGGTCGCGAAGATGACCTTCTTGGCCGTGTGGGTGCCCTGGGACGTCTTCACGGTGACGCCGTCGGGAGTCTGGGTGACCGACTCGACCACCTCGCCGAAATGGATCTGGTCGCGGAAGGGCGCGACGAGCGCGTCGATGAGGCCGTCCATGCCGCAGCTCAGGTAGTACTGCTGGGGTCCGCCCTGCTCGTCGTTCACCTCGTTGAGGAAGCCGCCGTTGCAGGCGCAGTACCAGAGGAAATAGAAGGCCGAGACTTCGTCGGTCTGGACGCTCAGGACGGCCTCGACGGAGACCTTCATCAGCGACGCCGCGCCGGGCGGGAGCTGGAAGCCGTCGATCCACTGGTCCATCGTGAGCGCGTCGAGGTCGGTGACGAACTTCGGGGACTTCCAGGGCTCGAGGACGTTGATCGCCTGCTCGTAGATCTCCACCGCCTGGATGAAGACCAGCGAGCCGAGGAGGTCCCAGAGGTCCAGGTCCGGCGGGACACCGCCGATGCCGAAGAGGCAGCGGTCCCGGTCGTACTGGTAGCGCTGGCCGGCGACCACCATGACCTGGGCCTTGTAGGGGAAGCGGGCCGCGAAGCCGTCCACCAGAGCGTCCTTCTCGATGAGGCCCTGGGCGATCGCTTCCTGGACGAGGCCCCAGATCGCCTCCTGGTCCTGGCCGATGTACTGCGCGCCGTGCTCGAAGTGGGTGGTGCGCTCGTTCCCGTCCGCATCCTTCCAGGTGTGGGGGAAGCTGAACGCGCGGCCGCCCAGACGGTCGGGGTGGCCTTCGAGGAGCGCGAAGGTCGCCGCTTCGCCAGGGTTGGCCTGGGCATGGGTGTGGAGCGCCATCGCCGCGCTCGTTCCCGTCCAACCACCCCCCACGATGAGTACATCCACGTCAGTCATTCCAGCACGCCTCCATTTTTGAACCGACTCGCACTATAAACGGGCGTTCCCCCTTTGGGTGGATAAGATCCCCTCGCGTGAGCGTCTCCGACCACCCGGCTCCCAACGAGTACGTCGACCTCCCGGCGGAGCTGGTGGCCACGCTCACCCAGGGCGCGACCCTGGAGTCCGGGCTCCGGCGTTCGCTGCCCCCGCCGGTGATCGCCGGTCCGCGCATCGGCCGTTTCGAGATCCTGGACCGCATCGGCTCCGGGGGCTTCGGGGTGGTCTACAAGGCCCACGACCCGGCGCGGGACCGGACGGTCGCGGTCAAGACGCTCCACCGGGTGGACCCCGAGGGGGTGGCCAACATGAAGCGCGAGTTCCGCGCGCTGGCGGCCATCCGGCACCCGAACCTGGTGCAGCTCGACGAGCTCGGCACCGAAGACGGCCTCTGGTACCTGACCATGGAGTGGGTCGACGGGGTCGACTTCATCCGCTTCGTCCGGCCGGATCCGGACGCGCCCCCCAGCTTGCCGCTCCTGCGTCTGGCGATCGGGCAGCTCGCCCTGACCCTGGCGGCCGCCCACGACGCCGGCGTCCTCCACCTGGATCTGAAGCCCTCGAACGTGCTGGTGACCCCGGAGGGGCGCGTGGTGCTCCTCGACTTCGGGCTCGCCACCCATCTGCGGGACGCGGACTCGTCCACCGAGAGTCGGACGCGCGGCACGCCGGCCTTCATGGCGCCCGAGCAGGTGCGCGGCGCGCAGCTCTCCGAGGCCTCGGATTGGTACGGCCTCGGCGGGATCCTCTACGCCGCGCTGAGCGGCCGGAACCCGTTCGTGGGCGAGTCGGCGCTGATGGTGATGGCCGCCAAGCTCCTTGGTCCGCCGGAGCCGCTCGGCGCGTTGGCTCCCGGCGCCGACCCCGAGCTGGCCGCGCTGGCCATGGACCTGCTCCGGCAAGAGCCGGCGGCGCGCCCCCATGGGGCCGAGGTCCTCCGGCGCCTGCACCTGGGCTCGGATCTGACCCGGACCGGCAAGCGCCTGGGCCTCGTCGGTCGCGAGAGCGAGCTCCACCGGCTCCGGCGCGGCTTCGAGGAGGCGAAGGAGTCGCCGACGGTGGTCGTCGTCGAGGGGACCAGCGGCATGGGCAAGTCCAAGCTGGTCGACGCCTTCCTGCAGGAGCTCGCGGATCGCGACGACGCCTTCGTGCTGCGGTCTCGCTGCCACGAGCGCGCCCACGTGCCCTACCGCGCGCTGGACGGCGCCATCGACGAGCTCGCCGAGCGGCTCCTCCTGCGCGACCGCGAAGCCCTGGGGGCGCTGGCCACGCCCGAGGTCGCCGAGGCGCTCCGGATGTTCCCGGCGCTGACCCAGGTGGCCGAGCTCGAGGGGGCCCGCACCCGCGAAGTGCTCGATCCGGCCGAGGCGCGACGTCGGGCCTTCACCGGCCTCGAGCGCCTGGTCGCCGCGGCCGCCGGCGAGCGGGTGGTGGTCCTGGCGATCGATGATCTCCAGTGGAGCGACGAGGACAGCGCGCTGCTCCTGGGCGAGCTCCTCCGGCATGGCAACGCTCCCCGCGTCCTGGTGGTGGGCACCGCGCGCACCGACCTGCCGCCCGGTCCGTTGCGGACCCTCTTCGACGACCTGGCGCGGCGCGCGGGCGCGGTCACCGTGCACGAGCTCGAGGTCGGGCCCTTGGAGGACGCGAGCGCCCGCGAGCTCGCCGCCAGCCTCTTCGACGAGGCCGACGCCGAGCGCGATCGGAAGCTGGCGCGGCGGTCCCGAGGCGTCCCCCTGGTCCTCGAGGAGCTCGCCTCGGAGGAGCGCACCGAGGCCTTCCTCAGTCAGCAGGGGCAGGGCGAGGAGTCCGGGGAGATCGACGTCAGCGAGCTGCTCATCGCGCGCCTGGCCCGCTTGCCCGCCGAGCTCCGCACGGTGGTGGAGTTGGTCTCGGTGGCCGACCGGCCGCTGCCCCGGGAGGTCATCGCCGAGGCCCTCGACGAGGACTCGGTCGACGAACCCCTCGACCTCGTCCTGGCGCGCCTCGCTCGCTACCACCTGCTCCGGGTCGGCGCCGAGCTGGAGCCCTTCCACGGTCGCACCCGTGAGAGCGTATTGGCGCAGATCCATCCGGCCTCGCTCACCAAGCGCCATCGCTCGCTCGCTTCCGCCCACGCGCGGCGGCCCCGGCCCGATCACGGCGCGCTGGCCCACCACCACCGCGGCGCGGGGGACCTGGCGCTGGCCGGGGAGCACGCGGTCCGCGCGGCCGAGGACGCCGAGGCGGTGCTCGCCTTCGGCCAGGCCGCCGAACACTACCAGGATGCCCTGCGCGACCTGCCCGATGCGCTGGGGGACCACCGCGCGGAGCTGATGCGGCGTCGCGCCGACGCGCTGGCCAACGCCGGCCGCGGCGTCGAAGCCGGCGAGGCCTACCTGGCGTGCGTGGAGCATCTCCCGGAAGACGCCATCGAACTCCGTCGTCTCGCTGGGGAAGGGTTCCTCACCAGCGCCGCCATCGACCGGGGCCGCGAGGTGCTCGCCGCCCTGCTCGAGGAGCGGGGGGTGACCTTCCCGGCCACCCGGAACAAGGCCATCGCCGGACTGGTGAAGAACCTCCTGGCGCTGCGGCTCCGGGGCACCCGCTTCACCCGGGTGCCCGACGAGGCCATCGCGCCGGAGACCCGCGAGCAGCTCGAGCTGCTGGTCTCCGCCAACAAGGGCTACGCGACCTTCAGCCCGGTCCTGGCTGGCTACTTCGCCCTCGAGCTCCTGCGCCGGTCCCTGGCCGCGGGCTACGAGTCGGGCGCCATCTACGGCCTGGACTACTACGCGCTGATGACCGTGTACCCCGGCGGCGCCAAGGCCGAGCGGCGCGGCTGGGCGCTGCTCGAGGAGGCCGCGGCGCTGGCCCGGGACGCCAGCGACCCGGTCCTCCGCGCCCGTCGCGGCATGGGCTTCGGGGTCGCGGCCACCGCGCTCGGTCGCTTCGCCGAGGCGGTGGAGTTCCTGGAGCCGCCGACCGAGGCCCTCGGTCGCGAGGTCGGCGTGGCCTGGGAGCTCGCGGTCATCGAGAACACCCGGGTGCAGTCCCTGGTCTGGCTCGGCCGTCTGCACGAAGCGCGGGAGCGCGTGCGCGTGTTGATGCGCTGGGGCGAGCAGACCGGCGACCACTACACCTACCTCATCGGCACCGTCCTCGACGCCAAGCTACGGCTCGCGGCGGGATCGCCTGCCGAAGCCCGCGCGAACGTCGCGGAGATGCTCGCCGGTTGGACCACCGAGGAGTTCACCTTCCAGCACCTCTTCGCCCACAAGACGGCCATCTGGTGCGACCTCTACGGCGGCGACGTGGGCGCCGCGGAGGCGCGCTTCCGGGAGATGCTGCCGGCCCTGAAGGGTTCGGGGCTCCTCTCGCTCCAGCTCATGCGCGCGGAGGCCTCGGTCCTCGAGGGCACGGTCGCGCTCGGGCGGCTGGCTGGCGGGGACCGGAGCGCGGCCGGACGCATCCGCAAGCTCGCGCGCTGGCTGGGCAAGACCGGTCGACCCTACGCCCAGGGCTACGGCGCCATGCTCCGCGCCGGCCTCGCGCGGGCGGAGGGCGACGAGTCCTCGGCGAGCCGCTTGGCCGAGCTCGCCGAGAGCTTCTACGAGACCGCGCAGATGGCGGTCCACGTCCAGGCGATGCGGCTCTTCCGCGGCGAACCCGGCGCCGACGCGGCGTTGCGCGAGCTGGGCATCGCCGACCCGGAGTGCTGGCTCCGGATCTACCTGCCCACCTGAGGGCGCAGTCCGGGGCCGACAGGGCCGACCCCGGATGGGCGGGTGAGGCTCAGCGGCCGCGGCGGCGGCGCATGGCTTCGCGCCGGGCGGCGGCGCGGGCGGCGGTCTTGTCGAGGACCTTGCTGGCCTGACCGCGGTCGTCGAGGTGCGCGGCCAGGCCGCCGAGGGTGGGGTGCTGGAAGATGTCGGTGATGGCCATCTCCACGCCCAGGGCCTGCTTCAGCTCCCGGTGGGCCTGCACGGCGAGGAGGCTGTGACCGCCGAGGTCGAAGAAGCTCTCCTTGGAGCCGATCTTGGCGACCCCGAGGATCCGCGACCACACCTCGGCGATCTTCCGCTCGGTCGCGCTGGTGGGCGCGACGTACTCGGTGGGCTCCTTGCGGCGGCGCACCTCGTCCGGGCGCGGCAGCTTCTTGCGGTCGACCTTCTTGTTCGGCGTGAGCGGGAAGGCCTCCAGGAAGACGAAGTGGCTCGGCACCATGTACTCCGGGAGGCTGGCGCCCAGGTGCTTCTGGAGCGCTTCCTCCTCGGCCTCGCCGCTCAGGGTGAGGTAGGCCACCAGGCGCTTGTCGCCGGGGCTGTCCTCCCGGGCGACGACCACCGCCTCGCGCACGCTGGGCAGCTCGTTCAAGCGCGCCTCGATCTCGCCGAGCTCGATGCGGTAGCCGCGGAGCTTCACCTGGTGATCGACGCGTCCGATGAAGTCGATGTTGCCGTCTTTGCGGCGGCGCACGAGGTCGCCGGTGCGGTACATGCGCCCGCCGGTCCGGAAGGGATCGGTCTGGAAACGCTCGGCGGTCAGCGCCTCGCGGCCGAGGTAGCCCCGGGTGACGCCGTCGCCGCCGATCCACAGCTCGCCGGGGATCCCCTCGGGCACCGGCTGCTGCTGCGCATCCAGTACGTAGAGCTGGGTGTTCGCGATGGGCGTGCCGATGGGCGTGATGTCCTGGACCTCGGTGTCCTTCGAGGTGTCGTGGGTCGAGGACCAGATGGTGGTCTCGGTCGGCCCGTACATGTTCTCGATCTTGGCGCCGGTGAGCCCGCGGAGCTCCTTCACCAGCGCGCCGGGCAGCCCTTCGCCGCCGATCATGAGCTGGCGCAGGTGCCGCAGCGCGCCGCGGGTTCGGTCGTCCAGGGTCATCAGGCGCGCCATCGAGGGCGTGCACTGCATGTGGGTCACGCTCAGCCGCTCCAGGGTCGGGCCCACGCTCCAGTCCTCGCGGGCCTCGCCGGTGGCCGGCTTGGCGCGCTCGATGACCTTGCCCACCCGCCGGATGCTCTCCAGCACCTTGGCCGTGGGGATCCCGTAGTCGATCAGGCAGGCGACCTCGTCGACGCCGATGCCCTTCAGCTGCTCGACCCGCTCCACGGCGTCATCGACGGTGCCGAAGAGGCCGCTGTCCTCGAAGTAGCGCGTGAAGGCGAACTCCAGGATCGCCTCCATCTCGTCGCCCTCGAGGCTCCCGAGGTCGATCTCGAAGGCGTTCTTCACGCCCTCGGGCTTCTTGAACGCCGGGAACGCCCAGGCGTACTGCTTGATGAGGCCCGCCGCCGACCGGAGGTAATCCTTCATCGGCTCCCGCGCGATCTCGCGCGCGGTCTCCTTGTCGGCGTCCAGATAGGTGTGGAGCATGAGGGTCACCTTGAAGGCGCTCGGGTCCGCACCGGTCTCGCGCAGCGCGTCGCGGTAGGCGCGGATCTTCTCCTCGAGCTCCTCGAGGCTCTGGCCCAGGAGGTGGGTCAGCAGGTGGGCCTGCTTACGCCCGGCGTCGCGGAAGGTCTCCGGGTTGCCGGCGGTGGTGACCCACACGTTCAGCTCCTTGGAGACCGGCCGGGGCTGGGTGACTACCTCGTGGAGGGTGCCGTCTTCCTTGGGGAAGGCGACCGACTCGCCGCGCCAGAGACGCCGCACGACGTCGATGGAGTCCAGCATCGCCGGCTTGTTCTTCGGCGGCGTGTTCTCCGGTCGGAGCACGAAGTCGTCGGGCTGCCAACCGCTGGCGAAGGCCAGACCGGTCTTGCCGCCGGTGAGGTTGTCGATGACCGCCCACTCCTCGGCGATGCGCGCCGGATGGTGCAGGGGCGAGACCACGCTGCCCGCGCGCACCGAGAGGTTCTCGGTCACCGCGGCCACGGCCGCGCCGGTCACCGCCGGGTTGGGGTAGGGCCCACCGAAGGCGTGGAAGTGGCGCTCCGGGGTCCAGAGCGAGGTGAAGCCCACCCGGTCCCCGAGCTTGGCGCCCTCCAGGAGCAGCTCGTACTTCCGCGCGCTCTCCTTGTCGTCGTTGCCCCAGTAGAAGAGGCCGAAGGCCATCTCCCGGGTGGACCCGGCGCGCACCCGCTCGCGCTCGCGATGGACCACCACGCGGAAGCCACGCGCGAGGGTCCAGAAGAGCTCGAGCACCGAGATGTCGAAGCTCAGGCTGGTCACCGCGAGCCAGGTGTCCTGCCCGCTGGCGCCGTGGGGGATCCGCGCGTCCATGCCCACGAAGAAGTTCGCCGCGTTCCGGTGCTCGACCATCACGCCCTTGGGCTTGCCGGTGGAGCCCGAGGTGTAGATCACATAGGCCAGGTCGGCCGGGCTCGCGCTCGCGCCGGGGCGCTCGGTGGGCGCGCTCGTGGTGGCGCCGACGGCCACCGTCTCGCCCTGGTGGGCGAGGGCGCCGCGGGTCTCCTCGTGGACTACCAGCACCTTGGCGCCGCTGTCCTCGAGCATCATCGCCAACCGGTCGGTGGGGTACTCGGGGTCCAGCGGGAGGTAGGCCCCGCCCGCCTTGAGGATGCCCAGGGCGCCGATGACCAGGTCCAGCGAGCGGGCCACGCAGAGCCCCACCACCTGGTCGGGCCCCACGCCGCGCTCACGCAGCGCGTGGGCCACCTGGTTCGCCCGCTCGTCGAGCTGGCGGTAGCTCAACCGCTCGCCCTCGAAGACCAAGGCCTCGGCGTCGGGGGTGCGATCCACCTGCGCCTCGAAGAGCCCGTGCATCGTCGCCGGGGCCACCTCGGTCTCGGTGGCGTTGAGGTCCACCAGGAGCCGCTGGCGTTCGTCGGCGCCGAGGAGGGGGAGGGCGTTCGCCAGACCCTGGGCGTCCGCCGCGAAGGCGGCGGCCATGACCCCCAGGCGCCGGGCCAGCTCGGCGGCGGCGTCGTCCTGGAGGCGGTGGGCGTCGTAGTGCAGCGTCGTCGTCGTCAGCGTCACCGCGGAGCCGCCCACCAGCGCCTGGGCGCCGGGCGCGATCACCACCGCGGGCCGCTGGTCGTGGCCCTCGAGGGCCGGGCGCCGGGCGACGAGATCGCGCGGGTAGGTGAGCTTCCCGTCCAGGGTCGCGCGCTCGGCGGCGAGCGCCTCGGCGGCCTCGGCGGCGGTCCCGGTGGCCTGGACGCGGAGGGGCACCGCGGCGGCGAAGAAGGCCCCGTCGTCGCCCAGGATGGTCCGGAGCGCGTCGCCCTGGTAGCCCACGTCGCCGGCCTCGGACCCCGCGAGCCGCGCGACACCGAGGGCCATCGCCGCCAGCCAGCGGTCGCCTTCGAGGCCGGCGCCGTCCAGCGCGACCTGCGCCGCGCGGACGGTGTCGGCCCGCCCGATGGCGCCCAGCTCGAAGGGCGCCGCCGACTCGAGGCGCTTGGTCCAGAAGCCCTCCGCAGCAACCACGTCGGAGTTCTTCCGGGTGAGCCGCGTCAGGCTCTCCGCGTCGAGGGTGCCGAGCTGCTGCCCGGCGAGCGCGGCCGGGGAGACCGGGCGACCCTCCAGGTCGGTGAGCGCGGCGATCCGCACCGCGCCCTTGGCCGTGGCCACGACGGCGCCCTGGCCGTCGGCTTCGAGCACCTGACCCGGGGTCCCGCTGGCGTTCGCCGGGCTCGCCTGGCGCACCAGGAGCACCCGGCCGGCGGCGTCGACGAGCTTCGCGAAGAGCAGCGGGCTCGGGTAGTTGGGCCCGTAGTCCAGGGCCCGCACCAGGCGCACCACGGCTTCACCGTCGGAGTGCCAGTCGATGAGCCCCATCGCCTCCGGGCGGTCGTCCTTGGCGAAGTAGCTGCGCTCGCTCAGGTCCTGCTTCTCGCCGAGGGCCTGGCGGTCGTCGTCGGCCTCGAAGCGGTCCAGGACCTCCGGGAAGCTCGCGATGGCCGCCGCGTAGCACGCGGCGTTGAGCTCGAAGGCCGTCATCAGCGGCTGCACCTCGACCGGCCGCCGCGCGAGCACGCGGCCCTCGTCGACGCCGCCCTCGATGCGATGCCAGGTGACCCCGTGGGTGGTCTCGCCCTTCAGCAACGCCCAGTTGGGCGCGTTGAGCCCGGCGTAACGGGGCAGGGGGCCGTCGTGGAAGTTCACCGCGCCCCGGCGCGCCTTGGCGAGCACCGCGTCGGGCACGATGCGCAGGTTCGCGATGCTGAAGAAGACGTCGTGGGGCTGCACTCGGTCGGCGAGGCCCCTGCCCGGCGCGAGCACCGGGAGTCCCGCCCCTTCGGCCCACCGGGCGAGGTCCCGGCTGGCGGTGATCACACCGAGGATCCGGTGGCCGCGGTCCTGCAGCATCTGGGCACATTGGGCGAGGAGCGACTCCCCTCCCATCACGTAGCAGTCGAGCTTCACGTAGGTGCACATGCCACATCGACACTGGAAACGCAGCCGCGAAACGGGGACGGGTGGCCCCTCCGTACCCCTGGGTCCGCACGCTTGGACGCTTCAGCTATCCGCCGGTCGCGTGTGCACTCGGGGGCTCGAGCTCCCGTCCGCGGCGTACACCGTCGGCGCGTCGACGTGCTCCCCGGTGGCCACCAGATCCTCGACCGATTCGTGGGCGCTCAGGAAGACCCCGTGCAGCACGTCCAGGAAGGCCGCGTGGGCGGGCTGGTCGTAGAGCACGAAGCGGACCTCCTCGAGGCTGGAGCCCCCGAGGGCCAGGTGGGTCCGTAGGGTGGTCGCGATGGCCTGGGCGCAGGCCTCCATGCGCACGCCGCCCTGGCCCGTGCCGATGGCCGGGACCGCGATGCGCCGCAGGCCGTGCTCCTCGGCGAGGAAGAGGGCGCGGTGCATGGCGCGGGCGACGCAGCTCACCTCTTGCCAAGCGCTGACCGCGTGCAGCACCTGGCGGCACGGGAGCTCTCCGGCGCCGGTCATCAGACACTCGCCGAGGGCCCGCTCGCCGAGACCCGCGGCCTCATCGGCGAGGGCGCTCCCGCCGCGGCGCACCAGCGCGCCGCCGACCCCGTGGCTCATCGTCATCTCCGCGTAGGCGCTGTTGACGATGGCGTCGGTCTCCACCGCGGAGATGTCCCCCACCTCGAAGCGGATGGCGCAGTGGTCGGCCAGGATGGACCCGTCGCTCTCGCCATGGATCGCCAGGGTGGGCCGCACCGACGCGGCCAGTCGGCGAAGGGACTCCGCGACCACTCGCGCGGTGCGCGGTCGCGCGTCCGGCCGGCGCGCGAGGAGCCGGCCGAGGACGTGCTGGAAGTAGGCCTCTTCGGGGCTCGTGGCCGGCGGGAAGCGCGGGGTCACGTCGGCGCGGAGGGCGTCGTCCCGGGTGGCGAAGGGGGTCATCCCGTAGCGCAGCGTGAACGCCGCCGCACCGAGGGCGTAGACATCGGCCCGGCGGTCGACGACCGCGCCGAACATCTGCTCGGGCGCCATGAAGGCCATGGTCCCGGCCGCGCTCGCTTCGCCGCTCCGCGCAGGCACCGCGACGCCGAAGTCGCCGACCTTGATGCGCCCCTCGCCGTGCAGGAAGAGGTTGGCCGGCTTCACGTCCCGGTGGATCACGCCCGCTTGGTGCGCGGCGTGGAGCCCGGCGGCCGCCTGGGCCATCCAGTCCACCACCGCCCAGAGGGGCAGCGGCCGCCGGAGCGCGTGGCGTCGGCGCGCGTCGAGCTCGGCCAGGTCCAGGCCGTCCACGTACTCCTCGACGAGGCACGGCACGGCGGCGGAGGCGGTGGGGATCTCGCCCACGTCGAGGACTCGCACCGTGTGCGGCGAGGTCACCCGGGCCATCAGGTGAGCGCTCTCGGTCATCCCCGCGAAAGCGTCGGGGCGCTCCCGGGCCACCTGGGGGAGCAGGGTCTTGACCACCACCGGCGCCGCCAGGCGGGCGTGGCGAGCGAGGTAGACCTCGCTCATCCCGCCGGCGGAGAGGCGACCCCAGACGTCGTAGCGATCGAGCACGCGGCCACGGACCGGGGCGTCGGGGGTGCTGGCGGTGGCGCCCATGGCGGGCAGGGTATCAGCGGAGGAAGCGAGGGCGAGCATGGGGCACCCCTCGACCGGCGCGCCGGCGAGTTGTGCCCGAGGGACCGATTTCTCCGGTCGGGCTCAGCCGGCTCAGAAGGTGAAGCCGATCTGGCCGCCGAAGGGATACCCGATGCGGAAGACCAGGGCGTTGCGCTGGTTGATGTGGAAGCGCGCGCCGAAGGCTCCGACCGGGTCTGCGTAGAAGTGCTTCCCCTTCTTCCCGTAGCGGTGGAAGTAGGGGTGGTCCTTCTCGGTGGTGATGAGCACCGTCGCGCCCACCTCGGGGAAGACCGACCAGCGCCGGGACACGTAGAAGGTCCACTGGGCGGTGACCTGGGGCGCGAAGCCGAGGCCGTGGGGGCCGTCGTGGACGAAGTCGTAGAAGAGGAAGTCGAAGCCGGGGACGATGGCGATCTCGTCGTCCATCCCGCGGAGCACGCCATCGGGGACGATGGGGATCTCCAGATCGAAGCCAGCGCCCAGGTACCCGTGGAAGCCGGCGTCGAAGTGGACCTCGGGGCGCACCCCGTGGATGTGGTTCTGGCTGAACGCGCGCTGGGCCGAGGCCTCGGCTCCGAAGCCGAGTGCGGTGAGCGCGAGCGAGAAAGCGAGGAGACGAAGCATCCCCGCATGGTACCGCTCCCGCGGGTAGCCACGAGAGATGATTGCACCTGGGATGCATTTCGGGGACCGTGAGTCCTTGGGGAACGACACCACCGACTCCGATGCCGGAGCCGATGGCGAGCCGTTGATCGCGCCCGGCACGATCATCGCGGGGCGCTATCGCGTGGAGGAATGCGTGGGGCACGGAGGGATGTCGGAGGTCTACCGGGCCTTCCAGCCGGCCCTCTCGCGGCACGTGGCCGTCAAGGTGATGCGCGGCGGTCGGTCGCCGCGGGACGTGCGGCGCTTCACCCAAGAGGCCGAGACGCTGGGACGGCTCCGCCATCCCGGCGCGGTGGTCGCCCACGACTTCGGTGTCCACGAGGACCCCTCGGGTCGCGGGCACCCCTTCATCGTGATGGAGCTGGTTCGCGGCGACACCCTGCGGGCCCGGCTGGCGCGTTCGGGGCCCTTGCCGCCGGCTTTGGCTCGGCACGTGGCGCGCGAGATCGCCGCGTGCGTCGGCGCCGCGCACGACGAGGGCGTCGTCCATCGGGACCTGAAGCCGACCAACGTGATGCTGGTGCCCACCTCGGACCCGATGCGGCCGGGGGTGCGCGTCCTGGACTTCGGGATCGCCAAGCTCGTCGAGCCGCAGCGGGTGAGCCTGAGCGAGAGCGGCGAGCTGGTGGGGTCCCCTCGCTACATGGCCCCGGAGCAGTTCGAGGACGAGCTCCCGGTCGACGCTCGCGCGGACATCTGGACCTTCGGTCTACTCGTCCACGAGATGATCACCGGCACCCACCCGGTCCCCCGGGGGGCCTCGTTTCCCGAGGTGCTCGCCTGGACCCGGTCCGGCGCGGTCGCGCTCCCCGAGGACGCGCCCACGGATCTGGCGCGACTGGTCGAGACCTGCCTGCAGCCCGACCGCCAGGCCCGACCGGCCACGATGGGCGAGGCGGCCGCGCTGATCGGGCCGACGACCTCGCGACGGCCTCTGCTCCTGGCGCTCTTGGCGGCGCTCCTGGTCGCCGTCGCCGCGACCTTCTTCCTCTGGCCTTCGCCCACCGCGCCGGCCGCCGAGCTCCACCCGGTGCTGCAGATCCCCGGGGAGGGAGCGCCGACGGCCTACCTGGTCCCGCAGCTCACGCCCTTCTGGTGGTCGACCTTCCCCTTCTACGAAGCGGCGGCCGAAGGCCTCGGGCGCCCGGTGGTGGTTTACGAGGCCGGGGACGACGCGGGCCGCATGCGCGCCCAGCTCCGCACCCTCCTGGCCGAGGAGGAGCTCGGCGGCGTGGTGGTCCAGAGCTTCGAGGGCCAAGGCCCGGTCTTGGTCGACATGGCCCACGAGCGGGCGGTCCCGGTGGCGGCGGTGAACAACGCCTTCGAGCGCGTCACGCCGGCGCGGGTCTCCATCCGCTCCGACGACGAGCGGACCGGCGCCGAGCTCTTGGAGGCGCTCGTCGCGATGGGCTCCGGTTCGCGACCCCACGTCCTGGCGGTGCACGGGCCGGCGGGGGAGGCGTCGTTCTCCGAGCGCCGCCTCGGGCTCGAACGCGCGCTCCACGAAGCGGGCATCCCGGCGACCCAACTGGATCCCGTCGCGAGCCGGACGGCGTCCCGGCGCGCGGTCCGACGAGCGCTCACCGACGATCCGCGGATCGATCGCATCTGGGCCGGCAACGACGCGCTCGCGCTCGGCGCCATCGACGGCGCGCGCCAGGCGGGTCGCGAGCCGGGGGTGGACGTCTTCGTCGGCGGCGTGGACTGGACCTCCGAGGGCCTCGACGCCATCGCCGAGGGGGAGCTCGCGGTGAGCCTCGGGGGGCATCTCCTCGAGCCGGGCATGGCGCTGATCGCGCTCGCGGCGGTCGAGCGGGGTGGACCCCGGGTCGAGGTGCGCACGCACATGCGGCCGGCGACCGCCGCCAACGTCGCGCTCCTCCGCCGCCGCCTCGCGCCCGAGGCGCTCCAGCGGATCGACTACGCGGCGTTGGTCGAGGAGGTCCGCCAGGGCCGCGCCGCCCAGGCGCTCGACCCGGCGACCATCCTCGGCCTCACTGAGTGAGCGCGATGGCCAGGCCGATGGTCGCGGGGTCGGCCAGGAGCGGCGCCAGGCGCGAGAGGGTCTCGCCCACGTGGGCGGTCCACTCCTCGGTCACGTACACGATGTCGCCGGCGGCGAGGTGCACGTCGGGGGCGTCGCCGCGGCTGATCGAGCGGAGGCTCGCGGTGTAGACCTGCGGCGCCTCGAGGGACCCGCGGACGATGTTGATGTGCGTGCGGTCGCCCCGCTCGTCGAGGCCGCCGGCGCGCGCGAGCACCTCGGAGAGCCGCATGCCGCGCCGGAACGCGAAGACGCCCGCGCTCTCCACCGAGCCCAGCACGATGACCATCTGCTCCCGGGCCATGGGCACGTAGACGTGATCGCCCGCGCGGACCCGCACGTTGTGCCGGGGATCGCCCTGCAGCGCGAGGCCGACGCTGATGTCCACGGTCTCGCCCCCCCGGACCAAGCGCGCCCCGGCGAGATCGGCGATGGGACCGGAGTCCTGGCTCTCGACGGTGCCCCGGGGACCACCGGCGAGGGCGATGAGGTCGGCGACGCGCATGCCCGGGGTCAGCGGGTAGCGCCCCGGATCGTCGACGGCGCCGACGACGCTGCCCATGTGCCCGTTGGGTTGGCTCACCGCCAGACCGACCCGGACCACCGTGTCCAGGGTCCGGAGCGCCGTCTGCACCCGCTCTTCGGCTTCGGTGAGCGTGAGCCCACCGACCGCCACGTCGCCCCCGAGGGGCACGTGGAGGGTGCCGCGCTCGTCGACGACCAAGCCGTCGTACTCTTGGTTGTCCGTGGAGAAGGTCCGCAGCAGCACCACGTCGCCCGGCAGGATGCGCATCGGCTCCGCCGGATCCTGGTCGAGGCCGGCGGGCTCGGGCACGGCCACCTGCTCGAACGCCGGGTCCTGATGCGGGTGGACCGGCGGCGGGTCGTAGCGGTGGCAGGCCGCGAGCGCGGTCAGGCCGATGGCGAAGAGCCTCCCCATGGGTGGCGGTGGTAGCCCGCCGGGAGGACGGCAGCAAGGCCGCCTTCGCGGGGGTGACGGGGAAGGTGTCCCGACTGGGGGACGTACCCGAACGCACAGTTGCGCACCCGGATCCGGCTGCTACATCCTTGGGGATTCCGGAGGCGGTCTCAAAAGTCCGCCCTGGGTGTGCGAATCGTCTACCGAATCGAGGAGAGGAACCCGTGGGTTCCCAGGGTCTCGTCAAACCCCACAGCCCGGCGCTCAACCTGGTCATGCGTCTCGTCGACGCAGGCCTCATCGCGCTGACCCACTTCATCGCCGTTCGGGCGATGGGCGAGACCTGGCGCGACATGCACACGACGGCGACCGTCTTGGCGGTCACCATCCAGCACTTCGTCGCCCAGTGGCTGGGGCTCTATTCGGCCTGGCGAGGTCGCAAGATCACGCCGGAGACCGCCCGGGTCTTCCTGTCCTGGGTGATCACCTCGGGCGTGCTCCTGATGTTCGCCTTCGTGTCCAAGCGCTCGGCAGACTACTCGCGCGCGATCACCATCCTCTGGGGCGGCAGCGCGGTCACGGCGATCGCGATCTGGCGCGCGGGCCTGCGGCTCTTCCTCCGCGAGATGCGCAAGCGGGGCCGCAACACGCGCACGGTGGCCATCGCCGGCCTCACCGAGCTCGGCGAGCGGGTGGGGCGCACGATCGGGACGGAACCCGAGCTCGGCATGCGCGTGGTCGGCTACTACGACGACCGGGTCCCGCAGCGCTGCCACCCGATCCCCGAAGAGCTGGGGCCCTACGAGGGGCAGCTCGACGTCTTGGTCGAGCGGGCGCGCAAGGGCGAGGTGGACATCATCTACATCGCGCTGCCGCTGCGGGCGGAGCCGCGGATCAACGAGCTGGTCCGCAAGCTCGCCGACACCACCGCGAGCGTCTACATGGCCGCGGACTTCGACGCCTTCGACCTGCTGCGGGCCCGCTGGGGATCCCTCGGCGACGTCCCGGTGGTCAGCATCCACGAGACGCCCTTCTACGGCGTCGACGGCTGGCTGAAGCGCGCCGAGGACATCGTCGTCGGCTCCATGATCCTGGGGCTCATCAGCTTGCCGATGCTCTTCATCGCGCTGGGCGTGAAGCTCAGCTCGCGGGGCCCGGTCTTCTTCCGTCAGCGTCGCTACGGGCTCAACGGCGAGGTGATCCACGTCCTGAAGTTCCGCTCCATGAAGGTCATGGAAGACGGCGCGAAGGTCACCCAGGCGACCAAGAACGACGACCGCATCACGCCCTTCGGTCGCTTCATCCGGCGGACCAGCCTCGACGAGCTCCCCCAGTTCATCCACGTGGTCACCGGGCAGATGAGCATCGTCGGCCCGCGGCCCCACGCCGTGGCGCACAACGAGGAGTACCGGAAGCGCATCCAGGGCTACATGCTCCGCCACAAGGTGAAGCCGGGCATCACCGGGTGGGCTCAGGTCAACGGCTGGCGTGGCGAGACCGACACCCTGGAGAAGATGGAGAAGCGGATCGAGCATGACCTCGAGTACATCCGCAACTGGGCCCTCCTCTGGGACATCAAGATCATCTTCCTGACGGTCTTCGGCTCCAAGGTCCGACGGAACGCGTATTAGCTAGCCAGGGGCTGGCACCCAGCCCCTCGCTCGGCTCAGGGGGTGACGGGAGGTTGGCAGGTGGGGCACCAGTAGGTGGAGCGGCCGCCGGTGCCTTGGCGGCGCATCCGGATCGGCGTCTCGCAGACGGGGCAGGGCTCGCCCTGGCGCCCGTAGACGTGCTTGCTCATCCGGTCCGAGCGGCCGGTGGTGATCCTCTCCGGGCCGCGGAGGTTGCGGCGCATCAGCTCCCGAGTGCGCTCCAGGAGGACGCGGAGCTGCTCCGGGCTCACCGCGCTCACCGGCCCGAAGGGATCCAGCTTCTCGAGGAAGAGCAGCTCGCTCTTGTAGACGTTGCCGATGCCCGACACGAGGTCCTGACGCATCACCGCGACCCCGAGCGGGATGTCCGGCTCGCTGGTGAGGCGCCGAATGGCGTCGTCGAGATCCGCGTCCGGATCGAGGAGGTCGGGACCGAGCCGACGGAGCTGCGCCGAGTGCCGCTCGCTGCGGAGCAGCTCGGCCTGGGGCACGTTGAAGGCAACGGCGTGCCAGGGGTCGGTCTCCAGGAGGAGCACCATCTGTCGCCGGGGCCGGCGCCAGCGGTCGGTCGTCCGGTAGAGATGCCACGAACCGGTCATCTGCATGTGGGTGCGCAGGACCCGACCGTCGGCGAAGCGCATCACCACGTGCTTGCCCCGGGCCACGACCTCTTCGATGGTCGCGCCCGTCAGCTTCGTGGACGGTACCCGCGGCATCCGGGACTCGGCCCGCAGCACGACCTTGCCGGCGAGCGCGCGCTGCATCGAGCGCGCGGTGCGGTGGATGGTATCCCCTTCGGGCATCAGGGGCGGAGCGGCACGACCCAGACGTCGCCCGAGGGAACGTTGGCGGCGAGGATCGCCCGATCGGCTCCGAGGCTCCGGCGGATCAGCGCCGCCATGTGAGCGCGGGCGCCGCCGGACTCGGGGAGCCGGATGACCAGCGAGTGCGCGACCCGTCGTCCGAGGAAGCTCTGGATGCCCCCCGCTTCGACCGACACGGCGCCCCCTTCGAAGGCGGCGTCGACGATCTCGCGACCCTGTTCCGAAGTCGAGTCCACCAGGCGCGACTTGGGCTCGGCGACGAACTCCCGGGCGTCGACGCCGTCCCCGGGCTCCGTCGGAGCCTGCAGGGTGGCGACGCCGAAGGCGATCCCGAAGCCCAGCACCATGGCCGCGCCGATGTGGCTCGGGTCGAGCTCCGGCTCCCGTTTGGTCAGGGCTGCGGCGACGAAGTAGAGCCCGTAGACGAGGCCGCCGAAGCCGACGGCGTCGCCGAGCCAGGTCACGTAGTCACCGGTACCCAGCAGGCAGCTCTGGAACCGCATGACGCCGACGTAGAGGGCCACGAGGCCGAGGACGATGAACGCGAGGCCGAAGCCGATCTCGCGTCCAGGGTTCGCGCCTTCCACCACCGGGGCGACGTGGGTCGCCGACTCCGGGCCGTCCGTGGCGGGCCGGGCCTCGCGCACGTCCTCGAGCTCCAGCTGGACGTCGGGGGCCAGGGGATCCTCGAAGGCATCGCTCAACGCCGCCTCTCCGGGGTTGCCCAGGGGAGCCGAGCTGGGACCGGCGCTCTTCGCCGTCGACTTCGCTTTCGCCTTCGACTTCGCTTTCGCCTTCGACTTCGCCTTGCTCTTCGCCGCGGGTCCCTTGGCCGGGCTGGGGAGCGCGATGTCCAGATCGCCGCCGAAGGGGTCGGCGGCGGCCGGCGCGGCCGGGGGAGCCGGCGCGGCTGGGGGAGCCGCGGGCGCTTCCGTCGCGTCGAGATCTTCGTCGAAGATGATGGCCGGCTGGCTGGCCTTGCGGGCCGGCGGTGGCCGCCGGTCCTGGGGCGTGGAGGGCGTACGGATGACCCGAACCACCTCCTCTTTGACGGCGCCGCCCGCGCCGGTCTTCGGGGGGGCGGGCTTCTTGCGCGTGCTCCCGGCGAGGGCGGCGACCTCCGCCCGGGCCTTGGCCTTGGCCTGCGCCGACTTCGCCGGCATCACGATACCGGGCGGCCCCTCGAAGACCTTCACGTCGCTCGTGGGCGGCACGCCCCGCGGTGGGTCCAGGTCGAAGGCGGGAGGAACTCCGCTCTCGGCGGGACGGGATTCGACCTCCGCGCCGATGGAGCGCAGGGCGCTCAGCCACTGCTCGGCTTCGCCCGCGTCCACGCGTTTGACCGGCGCCGGCACGGTCAGCTCCAAGGTGAGCGCTTCCTGTACCTCGAGCCCGAAGACCCGACGGAGCCCTTCGGATGGGGGCTCGGACCAGCCTGGCTCGAACCCCAGGACCCAGATGTCGACGCGACTCAAGGGAACATCCTCGAAGGCGACGAGCATACCAGGGGACGCCTCCCCGTGGGGGGACATGTGCTGGAAAATGACGGCTTCAACGCACCGTCACTCCAGCTCCACCAGCCACCACTCTTGGCCCGCGGGGGGCGCGGGCACCTGGGCCCGGAGCGCGGCTTCCACCGCCCGTCGGCGTGTCGCCGTCAGCGGCATCGAGATGGCCAAGCCGTGGGCCTCTTCGGGAGCTTCGGCGAAGTCGACCCCTACGTAGACCTGGCGCGCGCCCGCCTCGTAGAGCCGATCCACCAGCGCCACGGACGCTCCGCGGTCCATCCCGCGGAACGCGCGCCCGGGTTCACGTAGATAGGTGCGGGCCTCGGGGAGTCGCCCTTCGCGGATCGCCGCCATGGTCTCGGCGCGCTGCCGGCGCGCGAGCTCGGCGGGATCTTCGTGGTGCAGCGCGTAGCCGGTGGCCGCTACCCCGCCACCCAGAGCGAGCGCCACGGCGATGGCCACCCCGTCGACGACGCGGACATCGAAGAGGAGCGCGCCGACCAGGAGCTGGAGCCCGTAGAGGGTGAACGCCAGCGCGCCAGCGACGGCACCGGCGGCGACCAGGGTCGGTTGTTCGCCCCCGAGCACGTTGCCTTCGAGGCCCAGGGCGAAGGTCAGACCCACCAGCCCCGCCACGACGAGGGCTGCGCCCGCGAGTATCGGCGTCCGCTTCTGCACCGCGGGCGGAGTCTCGGGGGGCTCCGGCACCGCGACGGGATCGAGAAAGGTCAGCGGCGGAGGCGCGAGCGCGGCCGGCGGCGCTTCGGCCGCGGGCGCCGGGGACCGGGGCGCGGCCGCCGGAGCCGATCGAGGAGCGACCGCGGTCGCCGGCGATTGGGGCGATGGGGGAGCCGGGGACCGCGGCGCGGCGGCTGGCCGCGGGGACGGCGCGGCCTGCGGGGGCTCGCCGAAGTCGATCTCGCGAGCGGCGACGTCTCCCAGCCCACCCGAAGCCGCCGGGCTCGGCGCGTCCGCCGGAACCGGCGCGCCCTTGGGGACCTCGGGCGCCGGCGGCATCGAGAGGCTCCGGGTCGGGGGCTTCGAGGCGCCGCAGGGGACCAGCGCGACGCGGGCTCCGATCTTCCGGAGCGCCTGGACGATGGGCTCGGCGGCCTCCGGGCTGACCTCGCGCTTCACCACCGCGGGCAGGCTGGCGACCAGACGCCGGGCCCGGAGCGAGTCGAGGGAGAAGACCCGGGCGAGCGCCGAGTCGGGCCGCTCGTCCGACTCGCGGAAGCCGAGAACCCAGATGTCCCTCTTGGCTCCTTCGTCACCCACCGGCGACGATGATAGCGCCGACCGCCGGCGCGGTTCGAGTCCTCAGTCGGAGGTAGCGGAGAGGGCCGCCAGCCGCGCCGCGTCGCGGTACGCGATCTCGAGTGCGGGTCCGTGCGCCCGGCGCTCCAGCGCGAGGAAGATCTCGGTCCCGCCGACCTCCCACCAGTGGCGAACGCCGGCGCCCCGGTCCTCGAGGCAGCGGTCGCCGCGCCCGCCGACCAGCTCACCGAGACACACGTGGTCGACGCGCAGTCGGCGCTGGGGCGGCCCACCGAACGCGGCGCGGAGCGAGCGGAGGGCGTTGGCGTAGGTCGCCACCCGGGAGTCGTCCTCGACCACCGCGCGCATCTCGCAGAGCCGGTTCGCGCAGAACACGAAGGTCATCCGCGCCTTCAGTTCGCGCGGCGCCGCGGCCCCATCGCAGTGGCCCAGGCCGTCGGCGTCGCGCGTGTATTCGTGTCCCGCGCGGCGACAGCGACGGGCAACCGCCGCGGGGCTCGCGCCGAAAGGGAACCCGGCGAGCTCGTCGGGGGTCGGTCCCATCGTCGCGGGCGCGCTCTCGGCGGGCCAGAAGTGGGGAGTGCCCTCGACCGCTTGGGCGGTCGCGACGGATCCCCAGAACGCGAGAAGGAGACATGCCCAGGTGCGCATGTCTCCTTCATCACCGGCCCGGCCTTCCGGGCCAAGAAATCAGCGCCCGGTGACGGTGACCGAGCCGCAGTTCTCACGCTGCGAGCCGAAGTAGACGGCGACGGCGCCGCCGGAGGTCCGGCCCTCGATGCGCGCGCGGACCCGGTCGTCGCGCTTGTCGAGCATGGGGACGGCGCGGTTCCCGATGGTCACGCGGGTGGCGTTCGCCAGACCGTTGCCGGTGAGCACGAGGACGCCGTTGCTGGGGATCGTCGCCACCTGCACGCGGCAGCTCCGGCCGGTCACCTGGGGCGCGGCCCCGACCGAGGCGCCGCCGGGGGTCGCGACGCGGACGGTGGTGTTTGCGTTGGCGGTCGTGTTCGCCGCGTTGGCGCCGGCACGCACGTTGGTGTTCGCCGACGCGGTCGTGCGTCCGTTGGAGGGGTTCGCCGGCGTCGCGGGGGTCGCCGGGGTCGCCGGAGTGGCGGTGGTGCCGCCGCGGACGCGGACGGTGGTGCGGCCGTTGTTGGTCGCGGGGGTCGCCGGGGTCGCGGGAGTGGCCGGGGTGGCGGTGGTGCCGCCGCGGACGCGGACGGTGGTGCGGCCGTTGTTGGTCGCCGGGGTCGCAGGAGTGGCGGGCGTGGCCGGAGTGGCGGTGGTGCCGCCGCGGACGCGGACGGTGGTGCGGCCGTTGTTGGTCGCCGGGGTCGCGGGAGTGGCGGGCGTGGCCGGGGTGGCGGTGGTGCCACCGCGGACGCGTACGGTGGTGCGGCCGTTCCCGTTGTTGGTCGCGGGGGCCGCCGGGGTGGCGGTGGTGCCGCCGCGGACGCGGACGGTGGCGGTGCCGCCGCCGTTGGTGGTCGTGGTGGTGCCGGGCCGGGTGGTCGCCGTCGTGGTGCCGCCGCCGCGGACGACTACGGTCGACGAGTTGCCACGGCTCTGGCCGCCCTGGACCACGACGCGGCTCTGCGGCCGCTCGCCCTGGCGGACGACCACCCGCGAGACGCCGGCGGGCTCGTCGTTGGTCCGGACGTTCACCCGGATGGTGCCCTCCGCGCGGTAGATGGCCGGCGGCTGCTCGGTGCGCCGACGCCAGTAGCCGCGGTGGTACTGGTACCCGCCGTTGTCGACGGTGACCGCGACCGGGGGCTCCCACACGTAACCCTGCTGCGGCGGGGTCTCCCAGTGGCCGTCGATCCAGACCCAGGCGTTGCCCTGCCAGGCCCAGTAGCCCTCGACCCACACGGCGCTCGAGACCGTCGGCTGCGGCCTCACGGACACCGCCGCGCGGAGCGGAGGCGGCGGCTTGCCGACGGTCACGTAGGTGGGCGTGGTCGTGGCGGACGCCTGCACGGTCGCGGTGCCCGACACGGTGCCGGTCGAGCGGACGTGATGGATCGTGCAGCCGGAGAGGGCGGCGGTGGCCGCCACGATGCTGAGGAGATGGGTAGGTCGCATGGTGTGTCTCGTTCGACCCCCGGGGTGGGGACCTGGCCGTTGGATGGAGCCCGGGGCTCGGCTATTCACTCCCGGAGAGTCGCACCAAGACTACGAGCGCGACGAGAGGGCCCGCGCGCGCGATGTGAGCGTTTGTACGACCCGGTGGGCATGAGCGGCGATCTCCGCGGGTCGGCCTTCGGCGGCGAAGGGCTCGCCCACGACCACCCCGACGTCGGTGCGTCGCCGCCGCGCGAGCTGCCGCACGTGCTCCACGAAGGAGACGCCGACGTACTCGGTGCCCGGCGGGTAGGCGAGACCCACCGGGAGGATCTCCACCGGTAGACCCCGCGCGGCGATGAAGGCTCCGGGCTGAAAGGACCGGACCTCGTCGCCCACGAAGGTGGCGCCCTCGGGGAAGATCATCACGCTGCCGCCCTCTCTCAGGCGCCGGCGCATCGCGCGGATCGCCGAGGCCCCGCTGCTCCGGTCCTCGCGGTCGACGAAGATGGTGTCCGCCTCGCGGGCCAGGCGGCCGACCACCGGCCACTCGGCGAGGTCGGCGCGGCTCAGGAAGGTCCCGCCGACCTCGGCCAAGAGGACCCCGATGTCCAGCGCCGCCCGATGGTTGGCGACCACCAACCGAGCTCCCGTCCGGGGCGGGACGGCGCCCTCGCGGTGCAGCTGGACCCCGAAGGTCTTCAGGATCCCTCGGCTCGTCATGTGCCGGAGCTCTTCTTTGCGAGCCTCGTGGCGCTCGGGCGGGAGCCGACGGCGGTCCGCCTCCCAGAGCGCGGTGGTCCCGGTGAGGATCCCCGCGAAGGTGGCCAGCCGTGCGCCCTCGCGGAGGACGGCGCGCGGTCCCGATGTCGCCTCTCGTGTCACGCCGACCGTCTACCACGAGCGTCTCGCTTCGGGGCGCCCTCGGTGGCACCCTGTTCGGGTGGACCCCTCGGGCGACTTCGAACCGGGCTTCTTGGTGGCGGCGCCGTCGCTGAGCTGCCCCTTCTTCGGTCGCACGGTGGTCCTGCTCATCGATCACGGCAGCGACGGGTCCTTCGGCATCGTGATCAACAAGCGGGCGCCGGTGGGTTTCGGCGATGTCCTGGGAGACCTGCGGGTGCCCATCGAGGTCGACCGGCCACCGGATCTCCCGGTCCACGTCGGGGGGCCGGTCTCCCCGGACACCGGCTGGCTGGTCTTCGATCCCGCGGACCTGGATCTCGATCTCGGTGACCGGGCCATGCCCATCGCCAGCTCCCTCTCGCTGACCTCCTCGTTCACCGTGCTCGAGCGCATCGCGCACGGGCGCGGACCCAGCCGGGCGATCATGAGCCTCGGCTACAGCGGGTGGGGTCCGGGCCAGCTCGAGAGCGAGATGAAAGAGGGCTCCTGGATCCCGACCGACGTCGACGCGGCCATCGTCTACGACGTGCCCGTCGAGGACCGCTGGGAGCGCGCGCTG
The DNA here is from genome assembly GCA_002320815.1 of Myxococcales bacterium UBA1660. Taxonomy (GTDB): domain Bacteria; phylum Myxococcota_A; class Polyangia; order Polyangiales; family Houyiibacteriaceae; genus UBA1660. Next base: position 16,145 of record DCLA01000039.1, on the reverse strand, counting down.
CGCGGCGCGGGCATCGACCCGGCGTGGCTCGTCACCCGGGACCTGCCCAAGGCGTAGGGGCGAACGGGTCGCAGGGCCGGTCGACGGAAACGAAAGAGCCGCGGGTCGCATGACCCGCGGCTCGTTCGGTGGCGATGGCTGGAGTCGAACCAGCGACCTAGCGCGTATGAAACGCCCGCTCTAGCCACCTGAGCTACATCGCCGAAAGGACGCGGAGTATAAGGGGGGGCGGCCCCCTGTCAACTTCGGATTTCGCCCCCCGTCGAAGAGCCGGCGGCCGGGTCAACGCCAGCGGAGGGTCTCGGCGTGACCGGGGATCACCCGGTTCTGGTTCGCCCCCTCGGGGTTGGAGACGAAGATGCCGCCTCGCGAGGAGTAGAAGGCGATCATCCGGCAGTCCGGGGAGAACGCCGGGTCCTTGTTGGTGCCCTGGGCCTGGGTGATCCGGCGGTACTGCTGGGTGGCGATGTTCACGGTGAACACGTCCATCCCGCCGCTGCGGCCGGTGAAAGCGATGAGGGGCGCCTCGCCGCTCATGCACCAGCTCGGGGTCTGGTTGTGGCTGCCGCGGAAGGTGACCCGGCGCACGCCGGAGCCGTTGCCGTTCATCACGAAGACCTGCGGGCTCCCGTGCCGGGTGGACACGAAGGCGATGCGGCCGCCGGGGCCACACGAGGGGCTCACGTCGATGGCGGGGTGTCGGGTGATCCGCCGGGTGTCGGTTCCGTCGACGTTCGCGGAGTAGATCTCGCTGTTCCCGTCGCGGGTCGAGGTGAAGTACACGCGGCCATTGCAGACCGACGGGCCCATGTTCAGCCCGTTGCCGTCGATGATGCGCCGGCCGTTCGCGTTCGAGTGGGTGATGAACATGCCGGTGTCGGTCAGCCGGCTGAACCACACGCCGCCGGGGCCGAAGCTGGGCAGCATGCTCACGCCCTCGCCGCCGGACACGCGACCGACCCGGTCGCCGTCCCACGAGGCCACGTAGACGTCCTTGCGGCCGGGGCCGACCCGGCGCCCGAAGGTGATGCGGCTGTCGAAGGCGCCCGCCTTCCCGGTGAGCCGGAGCAGCACCTTGTTGGCGAAGTCGTGCATGAAGCCGCGGAGCTCGGAGGTGTTGCCCCGGTAGGTCTCGCTGAGCGTCGCCGAGTTGCCGCTGCTCAGCTCGAAGAGCCGCATGGTGACGGTGATCTGGTTCCCGCTCTGCTCGATCTGACCCTTGATGACGCCCTGGGCGCCCACGGCGCTCCACGACGACGGGTTGATGCCCAAGCCCTCCTGCTCGAGGTTCGCCACGAAGGAGCGCGAGTCGAGCACCTGGAAGAGGCTCACCAGGCGGAAGTCGTTGCGCATGACCTCGGCGCCGGAGCTGCCGAGGCTGGAGCCCCGGAGGTTCGGGACCGCGATCTTGTAGAGGGAGCGCTCGGGCGAGTCGATCTCGATGATCGTGCCGCGCTCGGGGAGCGGCTCGTCTTCCTCGCGCTGGGAGCTCGCGGGCATGGCCACGACGGCCAGGGCGGCGAGCGCGATGGCGGCGAGGGTGAGGGAGGTGATGCGTCGGTTCATCGTCGGGTCCTGCGGGCGTCCACGGCCCGGTCGGTCAGAGGGTACCGCCGGAGGGGATCTTTTGCTCGTGCTGCGTCCGTTCGGAGGGACGCACGGGAGGGCGGGAGACTTCAAATGGGCGCCGCGGCCCGCCGGGTCAACGGGCGTCGCGGCCGTGGAATCGCAGGGTGAACCACTGGTCCACGTACTGCGGCCGCAAGGCCAGCGGCGGCTCGGGGATGGTGGCGTTGGCGGCCCGGAGCCGCTCGAGCTGGGCGTTGACCGACTGGTCGAAGTCCGGGTTGCCGCTCTCGCCGCGCAGCCGGAAACCCACGAACTGTAGGTCTTCGCTCACGTCGACGCTCACCTCCACCGAAAGCCGCTGCTGGTCTTCCTCGCTGATCGTCGTCGGGACGCTCCAGCCGCGGCGGAAGAAGTTGTTGAGCTGGCCGGCGTACAGGTCGCCCACCTGGGTGGTGGTCCCGCCCTCGATGCCGTCGGGGTCGCCCTCCATCTCCTGGCGTTCGGCGATCTCCGCGAAGAGGTCGGCCCGGTCCATCAGGCGCTGCATCGGATCCTCCATGGGATCCGGCGGGCGTACGCCGGCGTCCGGGGGCGGCTCGTGGTCCTGGGGATTCTCACTGATGGCGGTCCGGTCGTCCGGGGCGGTGGAGCGCACCGGGACGTCGCGGTTGGGGAGCTCCTCCTGGAAGTCGCGGCCGAGCTGCACGAACTGGGCGGGGATGACCTCCGCCTCGTCGATGGGCTCGTCGGTGCTCAGGTCGATGTCGAGCGCCAGGGCGCCGACCCGGTAGAGCACGTAGAAGACGGCCATCACGGCGACGATGGAGCCGCTCGAGGTGAACCCGCCGATCCACTCGCCCACGCTGAGCGAGGCGCGACGGAGCAGGGAGGGCGGCTGGTGATCGCCACCGTCCACGCGGAGCCTTCCCTCGGCCGACCGATACGCCATCGCTTCGTCTACTGCTCTTCGCCTTCACCCGGGACGGTGGCGGCGCCACCGGCGGGGTCCGTCACCAGACCCAGCTTCTCCACCCCGGCTTGGCGGATGATCGTGAAGACCCGCAGAACGAAGCCGTAGGGCACGTTCGCGTCGGCGCGCACGTAGATCTCGTCGTCCTCCTGGATGCGCGCGTTGTTCAACAGCGCCTCCTCCAGGCGGTCGGCGGGGACCTCGGTCTCCCCCAGGTAGACCTTCTGGTCGATGTCGATGGAGAGGATCATCTTCTCCTCGTCCATCTCCATCCGGGGCGCGCGGGTCTGGGGCAGGTCGACCTCGACGCCGGTGCTCATCATCGGCGCGGCGACCATGAAGATGATCAGGAGCACGAGCATGACGTCGACCAGGGGGGTGACGTTGATCTCCCCCATGGGCGTCCGCCCTCGCTTGCCTCCTCCGCCGGCGCTCATTCCCATGAGCGCTCAGCCTCGCAGGAAGTGCCGGCGGACGATGTTCAGGAAGTCCCGCTCGAAGGCGTGGACCTCGCTCTCGAGCACCTGAATCCGCCGCACGAAGAAGTTGTAGGCGATGACGGCCGGGATGGCCGCGGCCAGACCGATGGCCGTCGCGATGAGCGCCTCGGCGATGCCAGGCGCGACGACGTCGAGGCTCGCGCTGGCCTGCTGCGAGATGTTCATGAACGAGTTCATGATGCCCCAGACGGTCCCGAAGAGCCCGATGAAGGGCGCCACCGAGCCGGTGGTGGCCAGGAAGGGCAGCATCGTCTCGATGGCCGTCATCTCGCTGGTCGCGGCCCGGTCGAGGGCGCGCTCGACGTTGTCCACGTCGCCGGCGTGGGTGGTCGGGCTGGAGCTCATCACCCGCGCGAGCTCGACGTACCCGGCGCGGAAGACCGCCGCGATGGGCGAGCCCTCGTAGCTCTTCACGGTCGCGTAGAGGCCCTCGATCCGCTCGGTGGTCCAGTCGTGGCCTTCGCCGCTGGCCCAGAACTCGTCGAGGAACTTCCGGCTCTTTCCGCGGGCCTGGGCCAGGCGGACCATCTTGGCCCCCATGATGAACCACGAGCCGAGCGCCATGAGCGAGAGCACGATCATCACCAGCTTCACGACGAACGAGGCGTCCGCGATCAGCTTCCAGGGGTCGAGGGATTCGCCGCCGCCCGCGGGGGCCTGCAGCGAGATCAAGGTCGCGTAGATGACGTCTTTCATCGTGGGGGGCTCGGTCCCGGGTGAGGTGGGACCTGCGGGGGCGGTTGAACCACGGCCCCCCGATCTCGGTCAAGCCGACGGTGGTCTCATCCCTCCGGCGGGGCGGCCGATTCCGCGCGGGGCAGGAGCCGGCGGGCGGCGCCGAGGCCGAAACCCAGGGCGCCGTCGATGGCCCGGACCAGGAGCGTGGCGCCCACGGCGCCCACCAGCGCGAGGATCCAGGCGAAGAGGAGCAGCGGGGCCATGTCCATGGTCACGCCCCCACGTCCTGGGGCTCGAGGCGGTCGAGACCGAGCTGGCCCACGTCGATGCCCACCGAGATCCGGCGGTCGCGGTAGCGAACCAGGGACTGGGAGCTCCAGCGGCGGGCGGTCTGGGTGAGCGCGTCATTGGCGCGACGCGTTGCGTCGCGAACGCCGTTCAGTAGAGCGTCGAGGGGCGAAATTTGCCCATCGAGGGGGCTGTCGGTGGTGTCGTCGGTGGTCTTCAGGAACTTCATTATCCTACCTCCGCGCTGAAACATGGTGCCCGTGACGCGGCGCGTCAATGAGCCGCAAGCAACAATTTCAGGGACAACCCTCCCCAGGGGGCGGCTCTTGCGACGAATAACGCGTCGCGTTACAAACCTTGTGCGCCGCGTCACAGGCGCGAGGAGGAACCACACCATGGAAACCGTCGCCGAACGATTCGACACCACCCGTCAGACGATGCTCTCCCAGCTCGGGGCCTTCACCGACCGGACCCGCGAGGCGGGCCTGGCCTTCGCCACCGAGACCCGGGAAGCTGGGAGCGAGCTCGCCCGCGCCGCGCGAGGCGAGGCCGAGGCCTGGACCCGGTTCTTCGGGGAGCGTACCCGGCCGCTCCTGGCCGAGGGCCCCTCGGTGCCGGAGGTGGACGTGCCCGCGCTCGAGCGCCGACTCCTGGTGGGCCTCCGGGACCTGCTCGGTCGCCTGGACTCCCGGCTCCAGTCGCGGCTCGAGGATCCCCGCCCCGGCCAGCCGCCCCTCGAGGGCTACGACGCGCTCCCGGCCAAGGCCATCGTGGGGATGCTCGCCGAGCTCGAGCCGGCCACGGTGGCGGCGGTCGCCAGCTACGAGGCGGCGCACAAGGGTCGGAAGACCATCCTGCGCGCCACGGAGCGTCAGGCCGCCTGAGGGGGGTGGTGCCGCTCCAGCCACTCGTGCAGGGGCGGCGCGACCAACGCCGCGGCGTTCATCGGCGCCAGGTGGCCGGCGTCGATCTCCTGGCGCGCGGCGCCGGGGATCACCTCCGTCAGCCGTTCGGCGGCCTGGCGCGCGTAGATCGGCGAGCGGGCGCCGTTCATCACCAGCGTGGGCGCGGTGATGGTGGCGTAGTGCAGCGCCGGGGTCTGGTCCTCACCGAGGCTGCGGACCTCCTCGAAGGTCTTGCGCCCGCTCTTCATCATCTGGGCGCGGCCGTTGGGGCCGATGGCTTCCCAGGCGCCCGGTCCGCTCCACCACTCGACGAAGGCCTTCATCCAGCTCTCGCTGCCGCCGTTCGCGTCGTCGAAGAAGCCCAGGTCGAGCTGCTCCTGGTGGAAGGCGTCGCCCTCGGCCTGCTCGTAGAGGACCCCCCAGGCCACCGGCTCGTAGACCACCAGGGCGGCGATGGATTCGCGCAGCGTGGTGGCGAGCTGGATGGCCAGGAAGGCGCCGTAGGAGTGGCCGACCAGCCCGACGGGCTGGCCGATGCGCCGGATGAGCTCGTCCATCGCCCGCAGGTCCGCCAGGAAGTGGAAGGAGCCACCGCCGCGCCAGGGCTCGGAGCCGCCGCAACCGATGTAGTCCGGGAGGTGGACGCGGTAGCCGCGCTCCGCGGCGTCCCGGGCGTAGCCCCGCCATTGACGACCGCTCATGCCCGAGGAGTGCAGGAAGAGCACCGGCGGCCCGTCCTCCGGGCCCAGGGTGCGTAGGGCGATCTCATGTCCGTACAGCCGCACGGCCATGGGTCGGCGAGGGCCCCCGGCCGTAACGTGCGGGGCTTCTCCGACGAGAGTCAGCGCGGTCGGAGCCGTAGGTCGAGGAGGCCGCCGCCGTCGGGCTCGGTCACGATGTGCCGGGTCTGGGGTCGGTGCCCCGCGCGGAAGACCTGGACCCGATGGGAGCCCGCGGGGATCGTCCAGCGCTGCGGGGTGACGCCGCGGAGGCGCACGCCGTCCAGGGTGACCCGGGCCCCGGCCGGGCGGGTGCGGACCAGGAGGGTACCCGTGGCGCGCTCGGCGGGTTCCGGCTCGCCGTTCGGCTCGTCGGTCAGCGCGTCGTCGTTCGGCGCGTCGTCGTCGGCCAGCGCGTCGTCGTTCGGTGCGTCGTCGTCGTTCGGTGCGTCGTCGTCGTTCAGTGCGTCGTCGTCGTTCGGCGCGTCGTTCTCGTTCGCGGCCCGGTCGGTGGCGAGGGGCGTCGCGGCCGCGGGCGGCGTCGCCACCGTGGTGGGCTCGGCCGTCGACCGGACGAGCCCGGGAGTGCTCGGCGCGAGGGGCGGCGCGTCCGCGGGGGTCTCCGCCCGGGAGCTCATCAGATGCCGGATGCCCGCGTAGGTCCCCGCGCCCACGACGAAGGAGCCCAGCAGCAAGAGCACCGGCCACACCTTGGACCAGACCGAAGGACCCGACGCCGCCACCGGAGGCGGGCGCAGCGTGGGCGCCTGGGCCTCGGTCGCGGCGAGCGCGATCGGAGGCACCTGGACCGGCGGGGCCTCGGCGAAGGCCAGCTCGCCGTCGGCGCCCGGGGCCAGGACCCGCCGCCAGTCCTCCCAGTTGGGTTCGTGCCGGCGGACGAGCTCCAGCACGGTCTGGCGCCGAGCGCCCGCTTCGTGCCGGAGCGCGGCGATCTCCTCGTGGAGCTCGCTCATGTGCGGGCGATTCTCCGGGTCCGAGGCGAGACAGCGGCCGACGAGCCGCGCGAGGGTCTCGGAGACCTCGGGCCGATGGCGACGCACGTCGGGGATGGGGCCTTCGCTGAGGGCCCGCACCGCGGCGAGGCGCTCGTCGCTGTCGAAGAGGCGTTTGCCGCTCAGGGCCTCGTAGAGACAGATGCCCACGCAGAAGACGTCGGCGCGGTCGTCGATGGGCATGCCCAGGGACTGCTCCGGCGCCATGTAGGCGAACTTGCCCTTGATCACGCCGGCCTCGGAGTGCTCCGCCTGGACGGCGCTGCGGGCCACGCCGAAGTCGAGCAGCTTGATCTGCCCATCCCACTGCAGGACCACGTTCTGAGGGCTGACGTCGCGATGGACCACCCGGAGGGGGCGGCCGTCGGAGCTGCGGGCCGAGTGGGCGTAGGCCAGGGCGGAGCTGACCGCCTCGCCGACGCGGAGCACGACCTCGATGGGCACCTGCTGGTGGGCCTCGCGGGTGCGCTTCATCAGCTTGGAGAGGGTCAGACCGGGAGCCCACTCCATCTTCATCAGCGGCTGAGCACCGGGCACGTACTCGAGCACCCGGGCGATGTGCGGGTGGTCCAGGAAGAGCCCCAGGCGGGCTTCGTCCTCGAACATGCGCAGGAGCCCCGGGTCGTCGGCGGCCTCGGGGAGCAGACGCTTCAAGACGAAGGGCGCTCCGCCCTCGACGTTGCGGGCCAGGAGCGCCTCGGCCATCCCGCCGCAGCCCAGCCGCCCGAAGACGGCGAAGCGACCCACCCGGCGTTCGGCGCGCGCGCCGGGCTCGGGGCCCAGGAGGGCCACCTCCAGCGAGGGCGGGTCGGCGCCGTCGAGGCGCAGGCTCTGGAAGCGCGCGGTCTCCTCGGGGTCGAAGCCGCCCCCGTAGGCCTCGATGCGTTGGTAGGGCCCGGTGAAGACGGTGTCGTCGAGGCCGCTGAGCACGTGCTCGACGCTGGCCGGCCCGATGCCCCGGGAGGTGGAGACGTCGTCGAAGTCGGGGGGCGCCGGACCCCGCTGCGCGTCGTGGAGCTGCGCCTCCCGGGAGGCGGCCTCGATGGCTCCGGCGAGGCTGGTGCGCGCCGAGACCCGGTCGATGGGGAAGAGCAGGGTGGCGAAGCGATCGCGCAGATGGAGCGCGAGCTCGGCGCCCCGGAGGGCCGCGGGGGCGTTGCGATGGGCTCGCCCGAAGCGCTCGCGGCCGCTGGGGTGGATCGCGCGCCCCCAGGACTCGAGGGTGCCCAGGAGGTCATGATCGTCCGGCCGAAGGGCCCGAGTGACCCGGAGGTGGCCGATCACGTCGAGCTGGACGGCATCCAGACCGAGCTGGGATCCCTCGAGGGCTCGCTCGCAGAGCTCCATGGCCACCAAGGCGCCCACCTCCAGCGAGAGGAGCCGCCGGGTCGCGGCGAGCATGCGCACGACCGCGCCCAGGGAATGCACGGCGCAGATCTCCGTGTCCCCGTCATCGGGACCGTCGAGGCCGGCGTCCGGATGAGTCATCGACCAGTGGTGTACGATATTAGCACAGGAACTTCGGGGGCGACTCATGGCATGGGGAGAGGCCGCGCGCGACCCGATCGGGTCATGGGGCGGTGAGGGCTCGGCCGTTGACAAGCGGATCGGGGACGAGTAGCGCCACGTTGAGGAGAAGGATCCCGTATGGAATCGCACGACTCTTGGAAGATTTTCCGACACACCTTGGGCGCTCTGTTCGCCGGCCTCGTGGTGGCCGCGTGTGGCCCCGAGTACCCGGCCTGTGACGACGACGAGGACTGCCACTCCGGCGAGTTCTGCGTGAACGGCCAGTGCCAGCTCTGTCGGGACGACTCGGATTGCCCGGCGGGTCAGACCTGCGCCGGCGGCCGCTGTGATCCGATCGACGGATACTGCGCCGGCGCTGGCGACTGCCCCGACGGTCAGGATTGTCAGAACAACCGCTGCGTCGCGACGCAGAGCACCGAGCTCCCGCCGCCGGAGACCCCCGACGCGGGGCCCTGCACCATCGAGACGGTCTACTTCGACTTCGACAGCGAAGCGCTCTCCTCGTCCACCCGGGACCAGATCCAGCGCAACGTGACCTGCATGCGCGAGACCGGCGTCGAGCGGCTGCACCTCACCGGATACACCGATCCCCAGGGCACCGAGGAGTACAACCTCGCCCTCGGCGACCGGCGCGCCCGCTCGGTCATGCAGTTCATGACCTCCCTCGGTGTCTCCGGCGGGAACCTCACCTCCTCGTCGGTCGGCGAGGAGATGGCCGAAGGTGAGGACGAGTCGGGGTGGCGGCGCGATCGAAAGGTCACCTTCACCCAGCGGTGAGGGCGGTCATGAAGCATCTCGGAACGATCGGCGTGCTCGCGGCCCTGGCGGTCGCGGGCTGCTACCCGAAGTCCGCCGGCGACGATCTCGAGGAGAAGCTCGCCGACCAGGAGCGCCGGCTCGCGGCCCTGGAAGAGGGGATGGCCGACTCCCGGGCGCGGATGGACGCGGCCCTCGAGTCGGCCGAGGCCAAGGTCGCCGAGCTCCAGCAGGTGCTCGAGCAGGCGACCGCGGTGGTGACCCGGAACAGTGCCGACCTGGGGACCGAGGTGGTCCAGCTGCGCGAGCAGCTCCAGGCGGTGGAGGGGTCCCTGGCCGAGCTCCAGAACGAGCTGGGCAACACCCAGCGGCAGATCGGCGAGCAGCAGCAGGCCTTCGACCAGCAGATCCGCCGCTTCGCCCAGAAGGCGGGCGTGGACATGGCCGTCGACGCCTCCGAGGTGCCGGACGACAAGGACGCGCACTACGCCGCCGGTCGGCGGGCCATGGAGGCTGGTGAGCACTCGCAGGCCCGGGCGCTCTTCCGGGAGTACGTCACCCGCTACCCGGAGGACGATCACACCGACGACGCCCAGTACTTCATCGGCAAGGCCTACCTGGAGGAGCGCCGACCGGCGAATGCGTTGGGCGAGTTCCGCCGCGTGATCACCAACTACTCCCGGGGCGACGCCGTCGACGACGCCCTCTACGACATGGCGGAGGCGTTCTACCAGCTCCACGCCTGTACCGACGCCAAGGCGGCCCTCGAGGCGCTGATCAATGGCCAGCGGAACTCGTCCCTCCGGAACGACGCCCGCGCCAAGCTCCGCCAGATCAACCGCGCGCCCCGCGGCTACTGCACGTCCTGACCCGCTGCGTTCGCCCTCGCGACTCGGACGCGGGGGCGCGCTTCGTGCGCCTCGCCGCGGCTCACTCGGTGAGCAGGCGGGCGTCGGTGGCGAGGTCGGCGAGGCCTTCCGGGGTCGACTCGTAGTAGCCCCGGATGGTCCCGGTGCCGTCGACGAGCACGAAGTGGCTCCCGTGGAGGATGTTGCCGGTCTCGTCGCGGTCGCCGACGTGGACCCGGAGCCCGCGGACGACGACCTCCTCGATGGCGTCGTTGTCGCCGGTGAGGAAGGTCCAGCGGCTCGGGTCCGCGTCGTAGCCCGCCGCGTAGCGGCTCAGCGCCTCCGGCGTGTCGTTCGCGGGGTCGACGCTGAAGGAGACGAAGCGCACCGGGGTCCCGGCGAGGGTCTCGGTGAGCTCCTTCATCTGCGCGGTCAGCAGCGGGCAGATGGTGGGGCAGGTGGTGAACATGAAGTTCGCCACCCAGACCTTCCCCTGGAGCTGCGCGGACCCGAAGGGCTCGTCGGTCTGGCTGGTGAGCTCGAAGGCCGGGACGTCGAGGAGCTCGGGCGGCGGCTCGCGCTCCTCGTCGCAGGCCGCGAGGAGGACCAGCGTGGCCAACACGGCCCGCGTCCCTGCCCCTCGACCGGGCCGCTGGCGTCCGCGCATCGTCAGAGGACGATGGCGTCGAGCATCAGCGCCGCGAAGAGGATCGTGAGGTACAGGAGCGAGGTCACGAAGAGCTTCTTCGCCCACTTGTCGGTGGCCTCGCGCTCCTCGATGCGGAAGCCGCGGGCGGCGACCACGAGGAAGACCAGGCCCAGCACGATCGCGGCGGCCAGGTAGATCGGCCCGGCGACGCGGAAGGTGTAGAGCAGGACCGTGCAGATCACGAGGGCGCCGGTGTAGAGGAATGCCTGGACCTTGGCGGCGGGGAGACCACGCTCGCTCGGGAGGGTCTTGAGGCCCGCGCGCTCGTACTCGCTCTGCCGGTAGATGGAGATCGCGAGGAAGTGGGGGACCTGCCACAAGAAGAGGATCCCGAAGAGCACCAGGCCCGGCGCGTCGATCGTGCCGGTGGAGGCCGTCCAGCCCATCAGGGGCGGGAGCGCGCCGGGGACCGCGCCGACCAGGAGGGCGATCGACGAGCGCTGCTTCATCGGGGTGTAGACCGCGACGTAGGAGACCAGGGCCAGCGCGCCGAGGGCGCCGGTCATCGGGTTCACCAGCACGGTCAGGAGCGGCACGGCCATCAGGCCCAGGGTGGCGCCGAAGGCCATGGCGACCTTGGGCTGCATCCGCCCGGCGGGCAGGGGCCGGTCCATGGTGCGGGTCATGAAGCGGTCCGAGTCCCGCTCGAGCCAGCAGTTCAGGGAGTTCGCGCCCGCCACGACGGCGGCGGTCGTCGCCAGCATCGCCAGCGCGGTGACGAGCGGGACGGAGCCCGGCGCGAGGAACATGCCCCCGGCGGCCGTGATCACGACCATGAGAGTGATGCGCGGCTTGGCGAGCGACGCGAAGTCGCGCAGCATGGCGGAGGCCGCGGGATGAGTGACGGAACGGCTGGTCATCGCGGAAGAACCCGGGCGCGGTATGGCCGATCGAAGCCGGGCTCGTCAAGCCGAGCCGCCCGCGCGGGGAGGAGCCTGGGGCCATCGGGCCCCGGGGTCACTGCATCAGGGCGAAGATCAGCGCGGCGGCGCCCCCGAGGGCCAGGACGACGCCGGCGCCGAGCACCAACCAGGGCAAGGGCGACTGGGCCATCGGCGCCTGCTGGGGCTGCTGGACCATGGGCGCCTGCGGCTGCTGCTGAGGCTGCTGCTGTTGGGGCT
>DCLA01000039.1:0-4213 GCA_002320815.1 Myxococcales bacterium UBA1660 | reverse complement strand
CTGAGGCTGCTGCTGTTGGGGCTGGGGCTGCTGCACCACCGAGGACGGCGGGGCTTCGACCCCCACGACTGGCGAAGTGCTCGGCGGGCCCCCGAAGATCGGCTTGCTGGCCCCGAAGGACGGGCGCCCCTCGGCGACGGCTTCCAGCGCCTGGGCGAACTCCGCGGCCGTCGTGTAGCGATCGTCGGGGTCCTTCTCCAGGGCCTTCATCACCGCGGCCTCGAGACCGGCCGGGAGCTCCCGGTCCTTCATCCGCTCGCTGAGCGGGATGGGCGGCTCGTTCACGTGGAGCTGGATGAACTCGATGGGCTGCCGAGCCTCGAAGGGCAGCTTCCCGCTGAGCAGCTCGTAGAGGATGACCCCCAGCGAATAGATGTCGCTGCGGGGGTCCAGGGTCTTCCCCCGGGCCTGCTCGGGGCTCATGAATTCCGGGGTCCCGAAGACCATCCCCTCGCGGGTGAGGATCATCGAACCCGGGCGCATCTGCTTCTCGGTGACCTTGGCCAGGCCGAAATCGAGCACCTTGGGGTAGTCGTCGATGCCGCCCTGGTTGGTCAGGAAGACGTTCTCGGGCTTCAGGTCCCGGTGGATGATCCCGGCGCGGTGGGCCTCGTCCAGGGCCCCGCAGACCTGAGCCATCACGTGCATGGCCCGCTTGGGATCCATCGGACCGTCGCGCCGCACGAGCTGGGCGAGATTCCGGCCCTCCAGGTACTCCATCACGAAGTAGCAGGCGCCGTCCTCGAGCTGCCCGTACATGAAGACCCGGGCGGTGTTGGGGTGCGAGAGGTGGCTCATCGCCCGCGCCTCGCGGCGGAAGCGGGACACCAGATCCTTCCGCGACAGGTAGCGCGAGTGGAGGATCTTGATCGCCACGTGGCGGTTCATCTGCGGCTGTTCGGCCTTGTAGACCGCACCCATGCCGCCCGAACCGATGCGCTCGACGATGCGGAACTGGCCCGCGACCTCGCGTCCGACGTAGCTATCCGCCACGAGCCGAGCTTACACGATGCCGACGCAACTGCGGCTTTTCTGGTCCGAGGACGGCCGCCATCATGGCGATTCCTCACGCACGCCGCGCTTCCCAGCGCGAAATCCACGGTCGCGCGGTCCCGGCGAAGGGTCGGAAGCCCGGCAAGGGCGGCCGCTTCGCGCACCTCCTGATGGGCGAGGAGGCCCGGGAACCACGGACGGTCGCTCCCGTGAAAGCCTCGGCCGACCGCTCGCTCGCGGCGCCGCCGTCCAAGCTCGCCGATTCGGAGAGCCGCGAGCTGGCGCCGCTCCGGGAGCGCGAGCGCCTCGAACGGGAAGGGCGGGATCCCCTCCGGCCCGAGGAGGCCGGGCTCGAGCCCTTCCGGGCGCTGCCGATCCTCCAGCCGACCGGCGCGCCGGCGCCCGCGGTGGCCGGCTCGGGGCTCGAGCGCGCTCAGGCCGCGGCCATGGCCGAGCGGCTGCTCCACAGCGTGCGGGTGGGCAAGGTCGCCGGCGGCCACGAGGTGCGGATGACCATGGCCACGTCCGGGGTCGAGGTGCGGCTCCGCCAAGAGGGCGAGACCATCGTTCCCGTGCTCCACCTGCCCGAGAACGCGACCGGCGCGGACGCCGACGCGGCCGAGGCCCTAGCCGCGCGCCTCGACGCCGAGCTCCGCTCCCGGGGCGTCGACTTCGAGGCGATCACCGTCGTGCGCTGAGGCCTCCTGGGGCGTGACCGCGACCAGGGTCAGCAGGATCCAGAGCCCATCGGCGACCAGGAGATGAACGAGCTGAAGCCAGACCGGCGCGAGGAGCGCCACGTTGAGGAACCCGAGGCCGATCTGGACGATCGCCAGGGTGGCGATCCCGAGGGCGAGGGGACGCGCGTGACCGCGGCTGGCCAAGGCGCCGCCGTAGGCCGCGAGGAAACCCGCCGTGCCCAGGGCCAGCAGGGGATGGAGCGCCCGCAGCTTCAGGAAGAGGTGACTCGCCGGGTCGAGATCCTGGGCGAAACCCTCGGCGAGGCTGTTCACGGGGAAGAGCGTGTCCCCCAGGGCGGCGATGGCGCCGGTGGCGCCGACGACCATCACGGCCGCGAGGCCGGCGAGCGCCAGCCGCGCGTGGTTCGTGCGCGCGCCCAGGCGACCCGGGTGCGTGGCCCAGCGCGCGTGGAGGGTCAGGGCCGCCAGGAGCAGGAAGGTGTTGCAGAGGTGGGCGATGGCCCACCAACCGCGTGCGTGGTCGGGGTTCGACGCGACCATCCGGAAGAGCACCAGGCCCGCGCCCACCAGCGCCTCGGTGGTCATGAAGAAGAAGCCCCAGAAGGCACCCCGACGCGCCGCGTGACCTTTCTCGAAGCGCTTGCGGCTCCAGAACACGAAGGCCAGCGCGCCGATCCAGCAGAAGCCGCTGGTGATCCGGTGGGTCAGCTCGACCAGGGTCTTGGACCCGGGCGCCACGGGGACGACCTCGCCGTTGCACAGGGGCCAGTGATCGCCGCAGCCGTCGCCGGAGAGGGTGGCGCGGACCAGCGCGCCCCAGAGGACGACGAAGACGGTGTAGGCCAGGAAGATCCAGGCGGCCCGGGCGTAGGCGTTGCTTCGTTGCACGGCGACGCTCGGCGTTGTGATGCCGCGGCGAGCCCTGGGCAAGGCACGGCCCATTCCGAAAGGCGGGCTCCTCGTGGTAGCCAGAGGCCCGTGGGTCCTTTCCCCTGGCACCGAGTTCCCCGCGTCGACGCGGCCGAGGTCGCGCTCCGGCAGCGCTTCGCGCGTCGCGGCGTTCCCGTCGATGGCGAGGCGGCGCTGCGCGCGCTGAGCGGTCTGATCGGTTGCGAGGTGAGCGTGGGGAGCGACGCGCTCCACGTCTGCGACGAGGGCACCTTGCGGGCGGCCCTCCTCGAGCCCTTGGCGGGCATCGTCCTCGCGCCCAGCGACGGGGCCCCGGCGCGGCTCGCGGTGCTGGAGCTGGACCCCTTCCTCGCGTCGTGGATCGGCGAGCGGATGTTGGGCGGCGATGGTCTGGCCGCCGATGGGGTCTCGCCCCTGCCCGACGTGCACCGGGGGGCGCTGGCCTTCGCCGCGGCCCGGGTCGCCGCGGAGGCCGACTGTCCGTGGCGCATCGGGGGAGTGCTCACCAGCGAGGAGGCCTTCGTGGCCGCGCTGGGCGACCGCGGGTCCGCGGTGTGGTCGGTCGAGCTCCACGTCGCCGACGCGCCGGGGCTCGGTCGCGCGCCCCGGAGCGCGCGCCTGTGGCTCCCGGTGAGCCTGCTGGACACCTTGCCGCCGGCGCCACGGGGCGCCGCGCTCGCCGACCTACCGCTCGCGGTGGCCATCGACGTCGGCGAGGCGGAGCTCGAGGCGGAGGTGCTGGCGTCGCTGCGCCCGGGTGACGCGATCATCCCCGATCGCCACTGGGGCGCCGATCAGCGGGTGCGGGTGCGCCCCCTGGGCGGCGCCCGGAGCGCCTGGTGGTGCCGCGCCGCCGACGGCGCGCTCACGCTCGAAGAGATCGAACGAACGGACGAAGGCCCCGTGGGCCGAGGGAGCAAGATGGACGACGCGACGCGCACCGACACCAGCGAGGACCTCGCCGCCATCGGCGACGCCCCGGTGACCCTCAGCCTGGAGCTGGCCCGCTTCGAGATCGGGCTCGGCGAGCTGGCCTCGCTCCGGCCCGGCGAGGTGGTCGTCAGCGGGGTCCCCCTCGGCCGCGAGGTCCGCCTCCGCGCCGGCTCCAAGGTCGTCGCCACCGGCGAGCTGGTGGACGTGGAGGGTGAGATCGGCGTCCGCCTGATCGCCCTCGGCGAGTAGTCGTGAAGGGCGCGCTTTGGCGAGCTGTCAGTCGACGATGTCGAAGCGGAGTTCGTGGGGCTCGCCGTCGTGGAGGTATTCGACGAGGAGCTGGCTGGCGACCCGGAGGCTGCTCCAGACTTCGGCGAAGTGCTCGGGCCGCTCGATCCGCTGACCGTTGATGCGGGTCACGGTGTCGCCCGGCTGCAGGGCGAGCGAGGCGAAGCGGGGATCGTCCGGGTAGAGGCGGACGATGCGGTGCCCGACGAAGTCGTTGCCATCCATGTGGGGCTCGAGCTCGACGCCCTGGAGGAATCGGCCGGGGCCCCCGTCGAGCACGGGGTCCAGATCGGCGCGCGCGATGGCGCCGCTGGTCACCGGCGAGGCGTAGGTCGGCGGGGCCGGCTCGTCCGCGGGCGGCGGCGCGCTGGCGCCGGGCGAGCACGACC
>DCLA01000078.1 GCA_002320815.1 Myxococcales bacterium UBA1660 | reverse complement strand
GGGTACTTCAACGGGCTGCTAGGTTCTGCAACGTTCGTTGGGCGAGCGCCTGCGCGTCCTCGGGGTTCCGTCGAGCGATCTCGAGCAGGTCGTCGGCGAGCTTCCACTCGACGAAGGCGGGGATGTCACGCGAACGGCCGGAGTCGAAGACGACCTGCTCGTCATTCGGGGTCCGCTGCGCCCACATCCTGAACCGGCCGGTGGTCTCGAACTGCGTGTCCTCGGACTCGAGCAGCGCCGTGCGCCCGCTCCATCGGATCTCGTAGGTCGTGCCGTAGGCCCCCTGCTCGTAGACCTCGACGATGCTTCCCGAGAGCTGGCGTACCTGCTGAGCCCGGAGAAACTGCTCGAGGTTTCGCTGGTTCAGCGAGCCCCGCTCCCCGCTCGCTCGGGCGGCGAGGAACGCGCACACGTCCCCCGGAAACCCCTCAGCCTCGAGAGGCTGGCAGAGCGCCTGGTATTCACCGGCGTCGAATGCCGCCTGCAAGGGATGCGGCTCGGGCACCGGCTTCGGCTCAGTGGCCTCCGGCGTCTCCGACTCGGGCTTGGCTTCGGTGGTGGCTGGGGTCGGCTCGGGGGGAGAAGTTTCATCCTCGCAGGCGATGACGAGCGCCGGGAGGAGGAGAGCGCAGATTGCGCGGCAGAGTTGTTCGGGGTCGGGCATCGGTTTCCTTTCTGGTTCGCCCAGGGCGATACTACTACTATCAGAGCCACCACAGCTACTACCCTGGGTGCCTCGTGGACTTGCGCCCGGCGCGGTCTGCTCTGCGCGTGGATTCGGCGCGAGCATTGGCACTGGGACTTCGGCGGCTCCGGAAGGAGCGCGGGTGGAGTCAGGCGGACCTAGCAGAGGCGGCCGACCTCTCGGTTCGGCAGGTCTCGGCGATCGAGCAGCAGAGCCGCGGGGTGTCGCTGAACTCGATCGACAAGTTGGCGGCGGCCTTCGGACTACGTCCATCGGAGCTGCTCGCGGCTGGCGAAGCGCGCAAGCGGCGGAGCACGGCAGGGGACCAGCTCGCTGGCCTCCTCGAAGGGCTGACGAAGCGCCAGCAGGGGCACATCATCGGCGCCGTTCGAGAGATGCGGAAGCTGATCCCCCGCCGCGGGCGGTAGAGCTACTCGTCGTCCGCGCACCCACGAACTCGCGAGGAGACATCGAACTGAGCGTCGTCGAGATCAGCGAGGACCTCGGACCGTTGCTCACCCTCGAGACGCTCGGCGACGAGCACGCCCCGGTGCCGGTACAGCACGTGGAACAGCTCGCCGTCGAGCATCACGAAGCGCGTGCGGCGCTCAGGCCGCCCGGGCATCGGCCTGCACCGTTCCCAGACAACGGCGGCGGTACTCACACGTCGCGCACGTCCACCCTGGAGCCGGTGGGAAGTGCCCGGCGGCGATCGCCTCCTCGATGGCCATCGCCGCGTCGAAGAACCAGCGTTCCCTCAGTGGGTTGCGCTGAACCTTCAGCTTCTGGAGCCGGGGGCGCTTGTTCTTGATCACCACCCAAACCGCAAGGCTGCCGGCGCCCAGCTCGTCGAGCACGGCAGCATAGGCGCCGAACTGGAGGTTGGAGCCGATGCTCGCCTCCGAGTACGGCGAGCGGCTGGTCTTCAGCTCGACCACGTCGTCGCCGTCGACTCGGAAGTCGAGGTAGCAGAGCAGCGGCCGAGGCAGTGCTTCGCCGGTGACTGGGTGGTGCAGCTCGACTTGGTGGCGCTCCTCGACGTCGGCGACGACGAGGTCGCCCTCCTCTTCCAGGAAGAAACGCACGAGGTTCCCGGTGTGCTCGAGCAGGTCGGCCTGCGTCCACCGACCCCAGCGGACCGGTGGCCCGTCGATGGCGGCGGCGAAGTCGGCATGGACCACGTCGAGCGCCTCGTCGATGGTCGGCTCGCGCTCCGCCAAGCGGGTCTCGAAGAACCACCCGATGGCCGAGTGGACGACAGAGCCGACGACCAGGCTCGGGCCCTTGTCCTCGGGCTCGGCGTCGTCGAGGTAGCGGAGGGCGTACTTGCGCGGGCACATCGCATAGGTCTTGAGCTGGCTCGCGCTCGTGTATTCAGGCAGCCCCACGGTCACCTCCTTCGTCGTCCTTGAGGCGATCGATGAGCTGGCTTGCGGCGCGCATGGAGGGAGCCTCGCCACTGCGGAGACCCAGCTCCCGCTCGATGTACGTGCGGGCTTTCGCGCCCCGGAGGCCGCGGGCGTAGACCAGCCTGTAGACCAGTCGCTTCTGACCGTCGGACCAGGTGCGGTCGTCGGTGTCGTGGACCTGTCGCCGGTCGCCGCTTCCGGTGGTCGGTCGGGGAGTGCTCTCCTCGAGCAGCTCGCGGAGCAGGTGGCCTGGGATACGAATCACCAGGGCGTCGTCTTCGTCGTGTCGGTTCATGAGGGATTCCTTTCGTTCGCAAAGTGAAGAAGGCCCCGACACGCCGTGATGACGTGCCGGGGCCTTCGGTTGAGGGATGGGATTCAGGCGCTTCGGTCGAGCGGCGCGAGGAGCCCTTGGTCGAGGAAGCTGTAGTGTCGGCCGCCGCCGACGATGACGTGATCGAGCAGCCGAAGTCCGAGAAGCTCGGCTCCGGTGACCAGGCGATGGGTGAGGCCGATGTCCTCCGGCGAGGGCGCGACATTACCCGACGGGTGGTTGTGGACCACGATCCCCGATGGGCACCCGTTGAGCACCAGGACCCGCAGGACGTCGCCAGGAGCGACGAGGCAGTGGGCAGGTCCACCGCGAGCCACCTGCCGAACCACGCGGCCGCGGTTCTTCGCGTCGAGCCCGACGACCCATAGCGACTCCATGGGGTCCGGGCCCAGCCTGGGGATGAAGAAGGCCGCGACGTCTCGGCTCGAGAGCAGCCGACCGGTGAGCGGCTCGACCCCACCGCCCGAACGCACCAGCTCGCGAAGGGCGCGAACCTTGGGCGCGATGCTCTCCGGCGGGACGACGTCTTCGTCGAGTAGCTGCGATGGACGCAGCCGGCGAGGGAGCCGATTGCGCGGGAGGATGGTGGCGATCAGCTCGTCGATTCGAGTCAGGTCGCTCATGCCGCCCTCCCCACTGCGTCGAGCACGTGGTCCCAGAGCCGACTCCGACGCGATGCAGCAGCCGGAGGAGGCCGCCGAGCGAGCGACACTCGGAACACGGGGCTCGTGGCCGGCTCAGGCGAGAGACGAAGGCGGTAGCGCCCGCGGGTCCCCTTGGCTCGGTAGCGAACCACGAGCTGACCTGGCTCGAGCCGGGTGTCGATGAACGTGACGCCCTTGCAGACCCGCACGAGTCGCCGGAGCAGGCGAAGGTCGATGCTCCCGGAGTGTTCCCCCAACTCGAAGTGGAGTGAGCCGCGGGGGATCGACCGGATGGTGCTGACCAGGGCCTGAGGATCGAGGCTCGTGAACCCGTCCCCGACAGATGCGGACTGGCCAAGGGCCGCAAGGTGGTGCTCGGCGGTACGCCGAGACTGCTGCTCGCGTCGACCTCGAGCGCGCTTGGCAACCGTGCGCACCTGCTCCATCAGCTCGGGTGCTGCCGTTGCGAGCTGCGCTGGCGGCACCTCTAGGAGCTGACCCAGGCGCTCGGGCTGTGTTCGGCGCAGGGCGAGGAGCTGGGACTCTGCTCCGACGACCCCGCGCTCACACAGGCGCGCGAGGGTGCGGACCTCGGTGAGGTTCACCATCGGTGGCCCCCTTCCCGTGGATCCGAAGCCCAGCTCGGGAGCTTGCAGTCGTCCTCGTCCTCCAGGTCGTCGTCGAACAGAGGCGAGCGGGAGCCACGTCCTGAGGTGACGAGAGGGCTTTCGCGATGCCGATGTTCGTGCCGCTCGATGGCGCGCCCCGTGCGGGAGACAACACCGGCAAAGACGTCGTTGTCGTCGACGAGGAGCAGGCCGGTGTAGGTGTGTCCCTCCGTCGACTCCACGCGCAGATCGGGCGGCGGTCGAAGGTGGGGGTGGATGCGGCTGACGGCCGCGCGGAGACCGGTTCGAGCGGTCTCGAAAGCAACGACGAGCACGAGCCCGAGGTTGCGCAACGTAGATCTGGGTAGCTCTTGCATGTCGTCCTCCAGAGAAAGCGCGAGCGCCCCGGTCCTCGTGGTGAAGACCGGGGCGCCAGGCGTTCTGCCCTCGGGCCTACTTGCGGCCGAAGAGCATCTCCTTGGTGCCAGCGACGATGATGGCGACGACGATGCCGGCGGTGGCCCGCTGGACGCCGTCGTCCTGGACGAGCTTCCCGAAGAAGCCGGGCTCCTCGTTGGCGGTGTTGGTGTTCTCGTTCATGGCGTACGTCTCCTTCTCCGCAGGATGCGGATGTGCGGCTGATGGCCGCGGGGTTGGTCAGCGGGTGCCGGGTCGCGCCGAAGCACGCGGCGAGCACTCTCGCTTTCGACCTGCTGATAGGAGATTCGGGTCCCGATTTCGCTGAGGGCTACGCCGTAGCGCGTACCAGGTACCGATGGCCCGCCTCCTCCATCGTGAGCCGTGCGGCGACGGGCTTGGAGCGGGCCGTCGCCGTGATTGCGTTGGCCACGTCGAACGCCGTGGTGGTCGCTCCGCGCAGGGCTTCGACCACGCTCTCCGCCGAGCTGCTCGAGGGCAGCGCCGGCAGAGACGCCGCCAGCTCCTGGCCAACCGCTCGGACATCGGAGCGGGAGAGCCCGAGCCCACGAAGCGACTCGACCTCCTCGAGCGCCGAGTCGACCAACCGATCCACGGCAACTCGCCACCGGTCGAGGTCGCCTCGAGCTTCGGCGAAGGCCACCGGGATCGCGTCGCGCAGTTGCTCGGCGAGTCGGTCCGGGTCACCGATGTGCCGCATCCGCATCGTCGCCTCGCTCCGCCACGCTCGCATGCCGTTGGTGCAAATGAGCCGGTGGGTGATGGGAGTGACCTGCACCGAGCGCAGACCGACCTCGGAGTTGGCGATGTCGATGCCGTGCTCGATCACATCGCCGACCTTCACGGCCATGCCCTCCCCCGGAAGGGTGACGCGCAGCACGGTGTGCAGGCCGGTGGAGACGCTCCGCACCATCGCGTCGCTGCCGTAGCCGGCGCGGTCGAGCGTGTCGGCGACCATGGACAGGACGGTCTGGTCGTCGAGGGTGGCGTACCGCTCGGACACGACGGCCCGGACCTCGTTGCCAGCGAGGCGCAGTAGCGCGGAGGCGTCGGACGACGCCATGCCCCAGTTCATGTTCGCCATCTGGAGCTTGGCGGGTAGCTCCTTGAGGTACGGCGGTGGGGCACCGATGCGCTGGCAGAGCTGGCTGAAGGCAAGCTCGCGCAGGGTGTAGGGACCCGACGGCGGCCGGCCCGGCAGGGGAACGGGTGCGAGCATCATGTCTCTGCTGTCGTCGGATCCGAAGGCCCAGGAGCGGACTCGGCTGACGAGGACATCGTCGCGGTGTCCGTCTCGCTCGTGGGCGTCGAGCACGAGCTGGGCGGCCGTGTCGAATGGGATCGGAGCGGTCTGGGCTCGCCATTCGGCGGGCTGGTCGGGCCGGGGTCGAAGGGGGAGTGCGGACGGAGCGGTGCGCTCCGCGGCGAGTGCGTTGGCGATCATGGAGTTCTCCTTGGTTGGGACGAGTCCGCAACGCGCGGACTTCTTGCCGCTGATAGGAGAATCCGGCGGGCCATTCCGCGGCTGGACTGGACCGCGGAACGGACGGGACTCGAAGACGTGGGATCGGTTGGAGCCCCTGTGATTACTGCGGAACAGGCGGAAGTGCTTCACACACCTCTCCTCGAAATCGCCCGGGTCTCCGCGGGCTCCCACGAGCGCCGGTCGCGACCAGCGCGATTCGCTGCTGGAGCTATGGGGCGCGCTCCAGGTTGTGTGAACACTAGCGGTAGCAGGCGAGCATCTGGTCTTGGCAGAGGGTCTGAATCGAAGCGCCCAGGGGGATTTGCTCGAGCAGCTTGGCGGTAGCGACCGTCGCACCCGTGGTCGCCATCTCGATCGGCTCGGCGCGCACCGCGGCCGGAGTCAACGAGGGCGTTCCCAACAGCCGACGCGACAGGGGCGTGACATGCGTCCCGTTGCACAGGTGCCCGTAGATGCGACCGCCCCCAGCGCCTCCGGTGAGGTCCTCGCAGAGACTGGTGAGAGACCGATCCGACCACGGTCGGATCTTCAGCTTTCCATCCTTGTAGCCGAACAGCGCCTTCCACTCATCCTTGTCACTCTGAGTAGGCACCGTGGGTGTCGTGACGATCGAGTCGAACTCGGACTGGGTCATGCTCCCGGATGCGACCTCTGCCCGCAACCTCAGCTCCTCCACGTACCTTCTTGCTACGGGGTAGATCTCCCAACGGCGAAGCCGTTCCGCCGTCTTCCCCGGATCGCCGAAGACGTAGTAGGCCACGCCGGCGGTCTCGAACGCTCCACGTGCGTGGTGGATCGCGCCGTACATAGAGCCAGTTCGAGCGCATGCGACCAAGCTCCGCAGCTCCTGCACCAACTTCACAAGCAGGTTGAGTTCGCACTCACGCTCCAAGCCCTTCTTCGGCTGGTGCTCGTGCTGATTGGTGGTGGCCCAGATGAGTCGATAGGCAAGCACCTCGAGTTGGGGAACCTTCGTGTTCTTGTCCACCCAGTCGGCGCTCGTCGGCACCATCTCGATGCACTTCTCCAGGTACTCGTCGAAGGGCAGTTGTTCGGGCTCCCGAGTCATGGTCGCATCCTAGCCGGCTCCCCGAAGCGCGGTAAGGCGTTCCCGCGTGCTTGCACAACCCTCGATGGGTACCCCGGCGCCCAGGGTACCGATCCCGAGATCTGGGTCATCTCTGCTCAGTACCCGACGCCAGGGGTGCCTGGCGGTGGCGTGGCCAAAGGCGTTCTTGAGCATCTTGGAACCCTTGGCCCTCCACACGTCGCGGGGGTTGGGACGCCGTAGCATCGGGCCGATGGCTTTGTGGAGGTCGAACGGAGGAAGGTGGGCCGGATGGCTCGGAATCGCGTACTGGGCCCTCATCGCAATCTCCATCCCGGGCCCGTAGATGGTAACCACGACGTCGTCCGGGCTGAAGTCCGCGCCACATTGCTCTCGGGTATCTTCGGAGACCCATAGAGCCTTGCACGGCATCGGGCGCGCTTCGTATGCGCTGCACCTCCCGTCGTCCGCCAGCAGGGGGCATGCAACCCGGGTGTCCACCCGTGCCTTGCCCCGCTTGTGCCGCAGCGCGTCCTCCGCTTCCTTCGCCCTCGCTGCGATTCGGGTCTGGGCTTCCTCGGGCAGGGAGCGCACCAAATCGTAGATGCGAAATAGCTCTGGTGCGGTCACAAAGACCTGCTGATAGCAGCAGTCGCTACACCCATGATCGCACCCCACGTTTCCTAGCACTCGTCTCGCCTGCGCCTGGATCTTGGCCGCAATCGGGTCCAGTTGCTCAGCCTCGCTAACCACGGGCAGGGAGAACTTCGCTACGGGCCTTCGCCGCCGACGCTTCTTCTTCGCCATGCCTCCACGATACCGAGGACCTGAGACACCGGCTGTCCCAACGGCGCCATCTGCACAGCTCGCCCTGGCGACGTGAACCCACGCGGCCCCACGTCTAGGCCGTGCGCCGGACTCCGTTGCGCGGCTGACCGCGAAGCTGGTACCGATCGCCGCGGAGGGAGGTCGACTCGATGGCCCAGTCATATCGATGGTCGGTGGTGTACGCAGCCACGTGGCGCCTGGCGACTGAGCTTCGGCGCCGGCACGGTTCCGACTCGCTGCGGCTCATCCACTACTATCCGGGTCACTCCCCGACCGGGATCGTCGAGTTGGGACCGCCCGCGGAAGGTACGGAAAAGCGGATCCAGTTCGTACTCGGTGGCGGGTGCAACGGAGAGCTGGCCTTGGGCGAGCCTTTCGGTTCGGTAGCTGCCGACCCCGTCGGCGAGTGGGAATCGCCCAACTACGTAGCGCAGTACCTGGCTCGCGATCCGCGCGCCGTTGTCGACGACATCGAAGCGTCGGCCGGTCTCCCATCGACTTCGAAGGCTCGCAGCACCACTCCGACGCTCCTGGTGCATCGAGTGATCGCTACGGTACTCGAGCGCAGGGCTCTGGCGCGCCAGGGGTTCAGGGTCATCAACGGCTGGATCGACAACTCCACCGCTGGCGGACCCGCCGCGTTTGCTCGAGCCGCGCTGGGCGACGACCTCGAAAGCGCCCGGTATCCAGACGAGCAGATGAAGCTCGCGAGCCCGCTTTGGCAGGTGTCTCCCATGATCGACGACATGGGCCCGTTCGTCGAGGCCGACGCACTGTCGCTCGGATTCGACGAGGAGGCCGGGACTGCGTGGCGTGCCGACCGACCATCGGCCGCGGTCGACCTCATGGCCCAGTACGACGGTGCCGCACGGAAGCTCGCGCCGGTCGTGACGTTGGTCGAGGCACTTCTGGATCCTCGTTAGGCGATTCGAGAGCCACCAGTTCCGTCGGGATTTCCCTGGACTCCCGATCCGGGGTTGATACGCGCTGAAGTATGCCGGTAGCGTTCTGCCTTCGGTGAACCTGACAGGCGGACAAGGGGGCGGGGAGTAGTGGCAAGGCTCGAGGATCTTCAGGCTGGCACTCGCGTCATGGGAATCGCCCCGAGCGGAATCGCGGAGGTGAAGGCGGTCGAGTGGTACGGCGAGCAATGCGTCCAGGTGATGTACGTGGACGAGACCGGCAAGCCGGACCACGCTGTGCTCTACCGCGCCGACGAGCCTCGCTTGAAGCTCGAGGAGCGCGGTCGGCTGTGGTCATTCGATGCGGATGGCGATCTCCTGCGCCTCGTATCGGAAGCGCACCGAATCCACCTCGCCTGGCTGTTCGACCCCTATCTCGCGATCTCCACGTCCACCATCGACCCGCTCCCGCACCAGATCAGCGCGGTGTACGAGGAGATGCTGCCCCGGCAGCCTCTGCGGTTCCTTCTCGCCGACGACCCAGGCGCCGGCAAGACGATCATGGCTGGCCTCTTCATCAAGGAGCTGCTGGTCCGTGGCGACATGCAGCGCTGCCTCATCATCTCGCCCGGCAGCCTCACCGAGCAGTGGCAGGACGAGCTGAAGGAGAAGTTCGACCTAGACTTCGAGATCCTGACCCGCGACATGATCCAGGCGTCGCGGACCTCGAACCCCTTCGAGCACAAGAACTGCCTGATCGCCCGGCTCGACCAGCTCGCCCGCAACGAGGACATCCAGGAGCGGCTCAGGGCCGCCCCCGAATGGGACCTCGTCGTATGCGACGAAGCGCACCGGATGAGCGCGCACTTCTTCGGGGGCGAGATCAAGGAGACCAAGCGCTACAAGCTCGGCAAGAACGTGGGCAGTCATTGCCGGAACTTCCTGCTGATGACGGCGACGCCGCACAACGGAAAGGAGGAGGACTTCCAGCTCTTCCTGGGACTGCTCGACGGCGACCGTTTCGCCGGGCGGTTCCGCGACGGCGTTCACACGGCCGACCCGGGCGACATGATGCGCCGACTCGTGAAGGAGGATCTCACCGAACAGCTCGTGGGTGTGGTCTCGCAGCGCGACCGGTTGCGCGCGCGGCAGGAGCGCGATGACGCACGGGCCGAGCTCGCGGCCCTTCGCGCATCGCTCGGCGTCGTCGGACGAACCCGCGGGGCGGAGTACACCCTCACCGCGCCGATCGCCGGGGTCGTCACCCGTCGCACCGCGACCTTGGGCACCTTCGTCGATGGCGACGCCGTGCTCTTCGAAGTGGCCGACGCTTCGCAGCTCTGGGCCGAAATCGAGATCCCCGAGGACGAGGTCGCGCGAGTGGCAGCGGGCCAGCCAGTGGTGGTCACCCTCGACGCGCTCGGAGCGCGGACCTTCGAGGGCACCCTCGACTACCTGGCGCCCGAGATCGATCCACACACGCGCACCGCGCTCGGCAGGGTCCCACTCGCCAACCCCGAGGGCATGCTCCGTGCGAACATGTTCGGCCGCGCGTGCGTGCAGGTCCCGCGGAACGATCCAGCCGTCGTCGTGCCGCGGGACGCCATCCAGCGCGCGCGCGGCGCGACCCTCGTCTTCGTGCGCGAGGCCCCCGAGCTCTTCGAGGCCCGCCGGGTCGAAGTGCTCGACCGGCCCGCCGACCCGGATCAGGTCGAAGTGCGCGGGCGAATCGAAGCTGGCGACGAGGTCGTGATCGGTGGCGCCTTCCTGCTCCGCACCGAGACGGTGAGCGACAGCATCGGCGCCGGCTGCTGCGAGGGTGAGGAGTGATGCTCGAGCGGATCCTCGACTGGTCGCTCCGTCACCGGGCCCTGGTAGCCCTCGTCTGGGGCGGCATCGCCGTCGCGGGCGTGATCTCCTGGCTACAGCTACCCATCGATGCCTTCCCCGACACCACCCCGGTGCAGGTGCAGGTCAACACCGTTGCGTCGTCCCTCGCTCCCCTCGAGGTCGAGCGCCAGATCACGATCCCGGTCGAAGCCAGCGTGGGCGGTCTCCCTGGGCTGGTGGAAGTGCGCTCGGTCTCGAAGTTCGGCTTCTCCCAGGTCACCGCCACCTTCGAGGAGGGCACGGACGTCTACCTGGCCCGCCAGACGGTGTCCGAGCGGCTGCAGGGCGTCGATCTTCCAAGCGGCGTCGACCGGCCGACCCTGGGCCCCGTCGCGACGGGGCTCGGCGAGGTGTTCCACTATCTGTTGACCGGCGACCTGTCGCTGGCTGAGCTTCGCACCCTCCACGAGTGGGTCGTGCGGCCGCAGATGCTTGCGGTCCCCGGCGTCGCGGAGATCAACACCTGGGGCGGCGACGCCCGGCAGTTCCATGTGCTGGTCGATCCAACGGCGCTCCAGCGCTACGAGCTTTCGCTCGGGGAGCTCGCCGCCGCGATCGAAGCCAACAGCTCCAACGTCGGTGGCGGCACCATGGACCGGGGCGGCGAGTCTACCCTCGTCCACGGGGTCGGCTTCGCCGAGGATCTCGAGGACATCGAGGCCATGGTCATCGCCGCCCGCGAAGGGATCCCTGTCCGGGTGCGCGACGTCGCCCGGGTGGCGGAAGGTCGACAGATCCGGCGCGGCGCCGTGACCGCCGATGGACAGGGAGAGGCGGTGCTCGGCCTGGGCTTCATGCTCATCGGCGAGAACCCCCACGAGGTCACCCGCGCGCTCTCGGCGCGACTCACGGAGGTGACACGGTCGCTACCGGAGGGTGCGGCCATCGTACCGCTCTATGATCGGACCACGCTGGTCGACCGGGTGCTCGAGACCGTGCGAACGAACCTCCTCGAGGGCGCGCTGCTGGTCTTACTGGTGATCTTCGCCTTCCTGCGTGACGTCCGCGCCGGACTGATCGTGTCCCTCACGATCCCGCTCTCGATGCTGGTCGCGAGCAACATGATGCTGGCCGTCGGGGTCACTGGGAGCTTGATGAGCCTCGGCGCGATCGACTTCGGTCTCCTGGTCGACAGCTCGGTGATCCAGGTCGAGAACGTGGTCCATCGGCTCGGGGCAGCCAGGGGCGAAGACCGACTCTCGGTGATTCGCGACGCGGTGCAGGAGGTGCGCGGGCCCACCATCTTCGGCGAGCTCATCATCGCCATCGTCTACCTTCCGATCCTCACGCTCGAAGGGATCGAAGGTCAGATGTTCCGCCCCATGGCGCTCTCCGTGCTCTTCGCGCTTGGGGGCTCGATGCTCCTCTCGCTGACGCTGGTGCCAGTGCTCGCGAGCTTCTTCCTGCGCGCGCCGAAGACGCGCCCGGGCGGGATGGGTGAGGCGCTCGACCGCCTCGGCGACCGGATCGCCGACCTGTATGAGCTGGTCGTGCGCCACGCGCTCCGGCGACCGGCCGTGATCCTTTGCGCTGCCCTGGTCATGCTCGTGTCCGCCGGTGGCCTCATCTCGCGTCTCGGCTCGGAGTTCGTGCCTCG
This sequence comes from Myxococcales bacterium UBA1660, assembly GCA_002320815.1. Classification (GTDB taxonomy): domain Bacteria; phylum Myxococcota_A; class Polyangia; order Polyangiales; family Houyiibacteriaceae; genus UBA1660. The sequence goes on along the minus strand of DCLA01000078.1, from coordinate 21,480 downwards.
GCTCCGTGAGGGCGCAGTCGTGGTGAACACGGTGCGCCTCGCCGGCGTGTCCGTCGACGAGTCGGTACGCTACGGCACGCAGATCGAGCGTTTCCTGCGCGAACGCTTCAGTGACGAGGTGGAGCACGTCTGGACCCGTACGGGCAGCGCCGAGGTGGCGACCGATCCGATGGGGCTCGAGCTCTCGGACGTGTTTGTCACCTTGACCCCACGCGAACAGTGGACCCGGGCCGAAACGCAGGACGAGCTCGTCGCCGCGATGAGCGAGGAGCTCTCCGATTGGCCGGCGATGCGGGCGATCTTCACCCAACCCATCGAGATGCGCGTCAACGAGATGAACGCCGGCATTCGCTCGGACGTGGGCGTGATGCTCTTTGGCGACGACTTCGATGTGCTGCGCGAGAAGGCCGCCGAAATCGAAGCCGTGCTGGACGACATCGAGGGGTCCGCGGACGTGCTCGTCGAGCAGACGACGGGGCAGCCCGTGCTGCGCATCGAAGTCGATCGCGACGCCATCGCGCGCCACGGCATCCGAGCACGAGATGTGCTGGCGATGGCCCGCACGGTGGGGCCGGTCGAGGTCGGCAGCGTGCAGGAAGGGCAGCTCCGCTTCCCAATCGCCATCCGGCTGGACGAACCGTACCGGACGTCGCCGGAGGCACTCGGCAGGCTGCTCGTGGCCACGCCTGGCGGCGACCGCATCCCGCTTCGGCGGCTCGCGACCATCAGCCTCGAAGAAGGGCCTTCGACGATCCAGCACACCTGGGCCCGGCGCCGGATCGTGATTCAAGCCAACGTGCGCGGTCGCGACGTGGGCAGCTTCGTGGAAGGGGCCCGCGCCGCGATCAACGAGCGTGTCGACCTGCCGGATGGCTACTTTGTCCGCTATGGCGGGCAGTTCGAGCACCTACAAGACGCGCAGGAGCGGCTGATGATCGTCGTCCCGATCGCGTTGGGCCTCATCCTCTTGCTGCTCTACCTGACCTACAGGCGGATGTCGGATGCCCTCCGGATCTTCACCGGCGTGCCGTTCGCCGCCGTGGGCGGCGTCCTAGCGCTGTGGCTCCGGGACATGCCCTTCAGCGTATCCGCGGGCGTCGGCTTCGTGGCGCTCAGCGGCGTCGCCGTGCTCGGAGACATGGTGCTGGTCTCCGCAATCCGGGACCGGCTCCGGGCCGGAGACGCGATGACCAAGGCCATCGCTACGGCGACGCGTCGCCGGTTGCGCCCCGTGTTGATGACCGCACTGGTCGCGAGCCTCGGCTTCGTCCCGATGGCCCTCAACACCGGCTTCGGAGCCGAGGTGCAGCGACCACTGGCGACGGTGGTAATCGGGGGGGTCTTCTCTTCCACCGCGCTGACGCTCTTGGTGGTCCCGGTGCTCTTTTCGGTGACCGCTCGCTGGTCCCGGAACAAGGAGCGCTCGTGACCGCTGGAGCGGAGCAGGCCGCCCTTCGGCTGGTCATGAGCCTGGTGTGGTCGGCAGTGGGCTGCGACGACCCGCCACCGCGGACTGATCCGAGCGCTGCGATCACTCCCTTCGAGCTACCCGATGCCCCGCTCGAGCGCGCTGGCGGGGATGGCGCACCGGTCCGAGTGGACCGCCCCGCGCTCCTCCACTTCTGGGCGACCTGGTGTGCCCCCTGCCGCCAAGAGCTGCCGTCGCTGCTGAAGCTGGCCGACGAGATTGACGGGGTGAGAGTCATCGCCGTGAGCGACGAGCCATGGAGCGCGATCGAAGCCCATTTCGCCCCGGGGCCGGTCCCACGCTGGATCGCCCGCGACCCGGCGGGCGAGCTCCGCCGGGCCCTGGGCGCCCGAACCCTGCCCGACACCTACGTGGTGGACGACGACGGAGTGGCCCGGCGCCGCGTGGCCGGCTCGCTCGACTGGGCGCGCCCATCCATCCGGGCATGGGTCCTGTCACTGCGCACGGGGGAGGAATCGAGATGACGCGATGGATGATGATCAGGATGACGGTCGTGCTCGCGAGCGGGTCCGGCCGCGGTGCGGCGCAGACGGTGTCCGGCCCGTCGATCACGGTCGGCGGCCGCCCGCTGCCCCTGGCCGAGCACCTGCGCCAGGCGGAGGACCACGCGCCGGCGGTACGGGTCTCGTTGGCTGAGGTCGACCTGCTGGTTGCAACCTTTGACCGGGGATGGCCAGCGCACGTGGCGGGAGACGCACGGGCGGCACGTCGCATCTTTCGAGGCCCGCTGGGCGACGGTGAGCTGGGTGGGCACCGAGCCGACGTCCGCTTCTGGCTTGCTCAGAACGAGGCCGAGCTCGGCGAGGTGGAGGCGGCGACGCGACACTTGGAAGCGCTGGTCTCGGGGCATCCCAGCTTTCTCCGAGCGCAGGAAGCCCAAGTGCAGCTCCGTCGCCTCCGGCGCGAAGTCGGCCAGCCGACGACGACTCAGCGAGGCGCCGGGCGACCGTCCCTCGACCTTCGTGAGCGAGAGTCCCGTCCGGCCCCGGAGACCATGCGGCCGCTGAGCGGGTCGGTGGCGCGAGGCGAAGGGCAGCTCTCTGTCCCCACTGCGCGGCTGGGGGGCCCCTCGTGAAGGACCTGACTCGTCGCGAGTTCGTCGGCGCCGCGCTCGCCGGCGCCGTGGCGAGCGCCTTGCCGTCGTGCGTGCCCCCGGAGCTGCGCGAGGCCCGGCCCTGGGTCTGGTCGGGGGCGCTCGCCTCCCGCTCTGCGGTCGTCCACGCGCGAACTCCCGGCTCCATGGAGCCGCTCGTTCTCTTCGAGGGCGCCGACTCGACCCCGACCGGCGAGCGCGACCCCACGCGAATCGGTCCCTCGGGAGTCATGCGGTGGGAGCTCTCCGGCCTCCGCCCCGACACGCTCTACCGCTACCGGGTGGGAGACCTGGAGGGCCAGCTGCGGACCGCCTCCGAGCTCTCGGGCTCCCACCGCGTCGCGCTCGGGTGCTGCGCGGACATTGGCAGCAGCCACCCGGTCTTCGACGCCATCCGGGAGCGCGAGCCGCTCTTTTTTCTCCACATGGGCGACCTGCACTACCGCGACATCGGCTCCAACGACCGCGAGCGGTATCTCCGCGCTTTCGATGAGGCGCTCTCGACGCCGGCGCAATCCCGATTTTTCGCCAGCACGCCGGTGGAGTACGTGTGGGACGACCACGACTACGGCACCAACAACTCCAACCGGAACGCAGCGGGGCGACCGGCGGCGATGAGCGCATTCCGGGAATGTGCGCCCCATCACGCGCTCGCGCTCTCCGGGCCGCTCGAGCCCATCGCCCGGGCATTTTCCATCGGGCGCGTGCGCTACGTGCTGACCGATTGCCGGTCGGCCCGCTCGCCGCTTGACGCGGCCAGTCCCACCATGCTCGGCGAGGCCCAGAAAGCGTGGCTTCTTGGTGAGCTGTCGGCGGCGAGCCGGGCCCACGCGCTCGTGGTGTGGATGAGTCCCGTTCCATGGATCGCCGGAGGCAGCGACACCTGGGGCGGCTACCCGGAAGAGCGCCGGGAGATCGCGAACCACATCGCGAGCGAGGGCATCCGCAACCTGTGCATGGTCAGCGGCGACGCGCACATGCTCGCCATCGACGACGGCCGCAACAACGACTTCGCTACCCTGAGCGGCGGGCCGGGCTTTCCGGTGTTCCAGGCTGGCGCCCTCGACCGCGGCGGCTCGATCAAGGGCGGGCCCTATACCCATGGACCACGCCCGGGCGGCGGGCACTTCGGAGAGATGGACATCACCGATTCCGGTGAGGGGGCCGTCGAGGTGACCTGGCGCGGTCGCGCGGCGGACGGGACCGTGCACATGGAGCTCACGTTCGAGGCCGAGCCCGGCTGAGCGCGCGCCAAGAAGTACTCGAGGTCCGGTTGACAGCTACTATCTGCCATCGTAGACATTGGGTGCACACCGATGGCTACGGAGACGGCGTGAAGGGCATCCGGATACGACCCGAACAGGAGGGCCTACGAACCTCCCTCTTCGACCTCGAGGCCGAGATCATGGAGGTCGTCTGGGGCCAGCGCTGGGAGGAGTTCGCGGTGGCGGACGTCCACGAGTGGCTCGAGAAGAGCCGCGAGATCGCCTACACCACGGTGATGACGACGGTGAGCCGGCTCGCCAACAAGGAGCTGCTCACTCGTCGCAAGGACGGCCGACGCTACCTGTATCAGCCAGCGATGAGCCGCAGCGACTTCATCGAGTCGATGACCCGCGAGGTGTTGCGCAGCTTGCCGCCGGTCGGGCAAGAAACCGCGGTCGCGCTCCTGGTGGAGCGAGTCGCGGAGGCGGACCACGGAGAGCTCGACCGGCTCGAGGCCCTCATCCAGGCGCGAAGGCGACGAGGCGACCGGTGAAAGAACTGGTCTTCCCTGCAGCCGCCATGGCCACGGCCTTTCTCGTCTTCGTTCCCCTGTTCACTTTCGCGAGCCGCGCTGGGTTGTCGCACCTCCAGCGCAGCGGCTCCTGGGCGTCCTTCGGGTCGGCAACGACGTTTGCGCTCCTCATCACGCCCACCCTCCTTCCGCTGTTGTGGCTGATCTCCTCCACGCTGCACCAACTCGAGCCGGGCCAAGGCGTTGCCTCGTGCCTGCTGGACCACGGCGGGCGCCGATGTGTGGATACGCAGCTTCTTCTCGCCGCGCTGGTTGCTGGGGGCGCGGGCTTGGTGGGATTCCACCTGTGGCGATATCGATCGCCAGCGATTCCCCGCCGACTCCCAGAGAACGACGCGCGGGTCCGGAAGGTCAGGCGGATTGCCCGCTCCCATCGCCACCTGGCCCGCTTGAGGATCGTGGTCGTCTGTGAGTCTCCGACACCCCTCTACACGAGCGGCCTACTGAGCCCGACCGTTGTCGTGGATGCCTGCTTCGCACGACTCTCAGACCGGCAAGTGCTCCGCGCAGCTCTCCTACACGAGCATGCTCACGTCGCCGGCCGCGATGCCCTGAGGTACTTCATCGTCCGCTCGTGTCTGGCGCTGAACCCGTTGCGCCGGCTCTTGCAGCCGGACTTCGACCGTTGGCGCGTGGCCCGTGAGGCAGCGTGCGACAGCGATGCAGTGAGTCGCGGTGGAGACCCGCTCGCCCTGGCCCTCGGGATCCTGCGAGCCGCCAGGTTCCGATGCGGACGACTCGGGCCTCCCGTGGTCGGCCTCTGCGGCCATGGAAGGGCGCTGAAGCTCCGCCTCGCGCTGCTCATGGACGAGACACCAACTGCTAACCCGACCCGCGGCCGGCTCCTGCTTTTCGCCTCCGCACTCGCTGCGCTTGCCGTTCCGCACGTGCCCGAGCTCGAGGTGCTGGACCACCTGCACCTGACGGTCGAGCACTTGCTGCGAGGGTCCTGAGTCCGAGCACCCCTCGACACACCGGTTCTTCATGCGTCGATCTACTATTACGAATAGAAGCCGTCTCAGAGTGTTTCCTCAGCCACCAGGTTTCAGATGCGAAAAATCCTCCACTATACTCTCGTCGCCGCATTCGCCCTGTGGGTGCCGGCGGGCTGGGCCCAGGCGACGGCACAAGCGCCTGACCGACTCGCGGAGGCCAGCACTCCCCGTATCTCGGTGGGTGGCCCACGAGTGACCCTCGAGAGGCTCCTCGCTCACGCCGCGAGACACGCACCGGCGCTGGCGGTCGCAGCAGCAGAGATCGACCTTGCCGACGAGGAGCGCGCGCTCGCGCAGCCGCTGCTGTCCGACAACGCCGTGCTGCAGGCCGGAGTCGGGCCACGGATCCAGCGCGGGGGTGACCGAGCCCGTGCGCCCAACGCGCAGGTCCAGCTCCTGCAGCCGATCGAGATCGGTGGACAGCGATCTCTTCGACGCGACGTTGCGCGCGCCGCCGGCCGCACCCGAGACCGCGCCTTCGAACAAGCCCGTTGGCAGGTCCACCAGCAGCTGCATGCGGGTTATCGAACCGCCCTCGCCGCTCGACGGAACGCCGAGATCGCTCAGCGCCTCGCCATGTTCTCGGAAGGTCTCGTCGACGTGGCCAGGCGCCGGGTGCTGACCGGTGACGCCGCGCGCTTGGTGGAACAGCTGGCCGAGGCCGATGCTGCGCAGGCACGGCAGAGGGCCGCGGCAGCTCTACAAGCCTATCGGGACGCCTGCCTGTCGCTCGCCGAGGTCGCCGGTTGGTCGGCCACCTCGCCTCCCGAGCCGGCCGGCGACCTCCCGGTTCCCCGCCGCGCCCCGACCCTGGACGAACTGACGCGCTTCGCCCGCGCCGGCAACCCCGAGCTTCAGGTTCAGGGAGCCTTCGTGGAAGAGGCGGAGACGCGTGCCGCGCTCGCTCGACGCGATGCGTGGCCCGACCCCTGGATCGGCTTCCAGTATGGCTTCGAAGGCGCCCCGAACGGGGGTCCAGGAGAGCACGTGATCATGGGAATGATCCAACTCGGGATCCCGTCGTTCGACCTGAACCAAGGAGAGGTTGCCCGCAGGACCGCACAGCACCGCGTCGCTCGCGAGCGTCGCGACGCGCTCTCGTCGATGCTGGTCGTCCGCCTCGAACGATTGCGCTCGGCGGTCAGCGCGGCCGCCGAGCGTGTGGATGCGTTCGGCGAGCACATCCTGCCGCGCTTCGAGGAGAACCTCACGATGTTGCGCCGCGCTTTCGAACTTGGGGAGATCGATCTGCTCCGGGTGTCGGTCGCGCTCGAGCGTTTCCTGGGCGTTCAACAGCAAGCCCTCGAGGCGCATGCGGACTACTTCTCCGCCATAGCGGCCCTCGAAGCGCAAGTCGGACAGGAGATCTGGCCTGGCCTGGAGGAGGCACAATGAAGCGGCTCCGAATACCAGCCCTGGTGGTCCCGCTATTTTTTGCTGCCTGCGAAGACCACTCGAACGGCGACGGCCACGAGACGCACGGTGCCGACGCCCCTGGCGACCACGACGCGGAGAGCGAGCATTCGGGGGAGATCCACCTTTCTCGAGAGGCGATCACGGCGAGCGAGATCGAAATCGGCGCCGTGGAGCGCAGGGCGCTCACGGGAGGGGCCGGGTTGCCGGCCGAGCTCAGCTTCGACCCTCTCAGCACCGCACACGTGGCCCCTCTCACGTCGGGGCGGTACACGCGCATCGCAGTCGAACTAGGCGAGCGCGTAGAGGAAGGTCAGCTGCTTGCGACCGTCTTGTCCGAAGGGGCGTCTGAGTCGCGCTCACAGCTCAGCCAGGCCCGGGCACGGCTCGCGGCGGCCCAGCGAGCGCTCGACCGACAGCGACAGTTGGTGGTCGAAGGCATTGGAGCCCAACGTGCGTTGGACGAAGCCGAAGCGGAGGTCGCTGGTCTGAGGGCGGAGGTCTCCGGGCTCTCCCGGAACCTCGGGGTGCTGGGGTCGCGTCGGGGAGGGGAGCTGCGTCTCGAAGCCCCGATCGCTGGCGTGGTCGTGCAGGTGCACGCGACGCCTGGCGAGACCGCGAGCCCTGACCAAGCTGCGTTGACCATCGCCGATCCCGACGCCATCAGCGCGTACGGTCAAGTGCCCGAGCTGGCCATACCTCGAGTTCGGCAGGGGATGGCAACCCTCTTCCGCCCGCATGCGTTTCCGGACATGGCGCTTCCCGGGACGGTCCAGTACCTCGCGCCTGCCGTCGATCCGGACACACGGAGTCTGAGCATCCGCGTCACCTTGGAGGAAACCAATCCTGGTCTCCGTAGCGGTATGTTTGGCACGCTCGAGCTACTCGGCGACGACCGCTTGACGCTAGCCCTGCCGGTCAACGCAGTCGTGACGCTGAACGGGACCTCGTCGGTGTTCGTCCCGGGGGACGCGGAAGGCGAGTTCCGGCCGGTGCCCATTCGAATCGGGCGCCGCGCGGGGAGCTTCTACGAGCTGCTCGAGGGGCTCGAGGAGAACGCGCCAGTCGTGATCTCCGGCGCGTTCACTCTCAAGAGCGCCATGTCCACCGACGAGCTCGCAGAGCACGAGCACTGAGCCGAAGAGAGAAGGTAGCGTGAAGAGGTTCGTAGAGCTCTGTCTCCGGTGGCGCCTGCTCGTGTTCGTCGGGGTCGCCCTGGTCGTGGTCATCGGCGCCCGGAGCGCGACGCAACTCCCGATCGACGCGGTTCCAGACATCACGAACGTCCAGGTGCAGGTGCTCACGAACGTGCCCGCCCTCGGACCGGTCGACGTAGAGCGCACGGTGACCTTCCCCGTCGAGTCCGCCATGAGCGGGATCCCCGACGTGGAGGAGATTCGAAGCATCTCGCGTTTCGGCTTGTCGGCCGTCACGATCGTCTTCGACGAGGGAACCGACCTACTCCGCGCGCGTCAACTCGTCGCCGAGCGGCTCGTCCAGGCGTCCGAAGAGCTACCGACAGGAGTTCAGCCGGAGATGGGGCCGCTGAGCACCGGCCTCGGCGAAGTGCTCCAGTTCGAAGTTCGTAGCGACCGGATGTGCGGCGAGGTCGAGACACGGGAAGAGGACTGTCATACCCCGATGGAGCTTCGCTCCTTGCTCGACTGGTTCATCGCGGTCGAGCTCCGGGGCGTGCCTGGCGTGGTCGAAGTCAACAGCTTCGGCGGGGAGCTGAAGACCTACGAGGTCGAGGTCCTGCCCGATCGCCTTCGGGCCCTCGACGTCTCCTTGTCGCAGCTCTACGCGGCGCTCGAGGAGAACAACGGGACCGCCGGGGGAGGATATCTCGTTCGCGCGGGCGAGCAGCTTCTCGTTCGGGGTGAAGGGCGAGTGCAGAGCCTCGAGGACATCGGAGAGGTGATCATCGATACGCGCGAGGACTCCGGCGTACCGGTTCGCGTACGAGATGTCGCCCGCGTGCACTTCGCGCCCATGCTCCGTCAGGGTGCCGTCACCCGGGATGGACGCGGCGAGGTCGTCACGGGCATCGTGATGATGCTCATCGGCGCCAACGGTCGCGAGGTCGTGGACGAGGCCAAGGAGCGACTCGAGACTCTCCAGCCGTCACTCCCCGAGGGGGTCGAGATCGAGATCTTCTACGATCGGTCCGAGCTCGTCGACCGGACCGTCCGCACCGTGGCGACGAACCTCGCCGAGGGAGCGCTCTTCGTGGTCGGAGTGCTCTTCTTTCTGCTCGGGAGCATCCGCGGTGGCCTGATCGTGGCATCGGCGATCCCGTTCGCCATGCTGGTGGCGTTCACGGCGATGGAGGCGCTCGGACTGAGTGGAAATCTGATGAGCCTGGGGGCCATCGACTTCGGAATCGTGGTCGACGGATCCATCATCGTCGTCGAGAACGCGGTCGTGCACCTGGCCGCGGCGGCGCGTGGGAGAAGCAAGCCACTGAGCTACCAGGAGGCGGCCGACGTCGTCCTGGGCTCGACGATGGACGTGCGGCGCGCGGCGCTCTTCGGCGAGGCCATCATCGTGCTCGTCTATGTTCCGCTGCTCACGCTCGCCGGCGTCGAGGGCAAGATGTTCAAGCCGATGGCTCTCACTGTCCTGTTCGCTCTCGGTGGCGCTTTCGTCGCGTCGTTGACGTTCGTCCCCGTGATGGTCGCGACCTTCATGCGCAACCACAAAGAGGACAAAGAGCCCTTCCTGGTGCGCTTACTACATCGCGTGTACCCCAACCTGCTGGCGCGGACCATGCGGCACCCGAAGGTCGTTGCCACGGTCAGCATCGCGGCCCTGCTCGGCACGGTCGTCCTCGGCACGAGGATGGGTGCCGAGTTCATTCCCCGTCTCGATGAGGGGGCGCTCGCCATCCAGGTCCTGCGCCTGCCGAGTGTCTCGTTGGAGGAGAGCGTCGCGAGCAGCGGTCGGCTCGAGCGGGAGCTCATGAGCTTCCCCGAGGTCACGTCGGTGATCTCCAAGACGGGTCGAGCGGAGATCGCAACCGACCCGATGGGTGTCGAGATCTCGGACGTCATCGTCACGCTCCTGCCACCGGACGAGTGGGAGACGGCCGAGACGCGTGAAGGCTTGGTGGAGGCGATGTCGTCCCGCCTGGAGGAACGGCTGCCCGGCCAAGGATACTCTTTCTCCCAGCCCATCGAGCTTCGCATGGCCGAGCTGATCAGCGGAAGCCGGTCCGATGTCGCAATCACGATCTACGGCGACGACCTGGCTGACCTCGAGCGCATGAGCTCGGCCGTTCAGGCCGCGGTGCGTCAGGTGCCCGGGTCGGCGGACGTCCGCGGCGAGCAGCTGGCGGGCCTTCCGACGCTGGAAGTCAACGTCGACCGGGCCGCCGCGGCGCGGTACGGAGTTCGGGTTCGCGACGCCCTCGACGCCATCGAAGCGGTCGGGGGTCGCGGGGTAGGCGAGGTGTACGAGGGCCAGGTCCGCTACCGCATGCAGGTGCGCCTCCCTGCAGAGCTACGAGACGATATCGAGCAACTTCGTCTGCTTCCAGTCAGCGGCGCGCAGGGTGTTCTGGTCCCGCTGGGGCAGGTCGCGAGCCTCGACATCGTGGACTCCCCAGCGAGCGTGAGCCGCAAGGGCGTCCGTCGGCGGACCATCGTGGAGACGAACGTGCGCGGGCGGGACCTCGCGGGGTTCGTCGCGGAGGCGCAGCAACGCATCGCCGACGAGGTCGAGCTCCCCCCCGGGACGGTGATGAAATGGGGTGGGCAGTTCGAGAACCTCCAGGCAGCCACCGAGCGGTTGGCGGTCGCCGTACCGCTGGCGCTCGCGCTCATCTTCGTGCTGCTCTACATGGCGTTTGGCGAGCTCAAGACCTCGCTATTGATCTATCTCAACGTGCCCTTCGCCGCCGTCGGTGGGGTGGTGCTGCTCGCGCTGCGCGGGATGCCCTTCTCCATCAGCGCGGCCGTCGGATTCATTGCGCTGTTCGGCATCGCAGTCCTGAATGGCGTCGTGCTCCTGACCACGATCAAGAAGCTGCGGGCAGCGGGCCGAACGCCAGCGGACGCCGCGCGCGAAGGTGCCGAGGGGCGGCTGCGAGCGGTGGTGATGACCGCGAGCGTCGCCGCGCTCGGGTTCCTCCCGATGGCGCTCTCGACCGGGGCCGGCGCTGAGGTGCAGCGCCCGCTGGCGACGGTAGTCATCGGTGGGCTGCTGAGCGCGACGTTCCTGACGCTCTTCGTGCTCCCCTCGCTCTACGGGTGGCTGTTTGGTGGTCCCACAGAGCCCGGACCCGATACCGAACGCACCGAGCCTGGCTCGGGGAACGCGAACGCTTCTCCCGAGACGGTCCCGCCCGAGGAGCCCGCGAGCCGGTGACCTGGGCGGAATGGGGTCGCCCGCCGGAGTATGCAGCGACCGAACGTAATCACAGGCATCGCTGCCCGTCCAACGGCCGCGTCGAGGAGAGGCATGAGTAGTTCAACGACAGTGCAGGTCGACATCGGGGTAGTCTTGCCTTCGGTCACCGGCGAGGACGACCCCTGTATCTCGCGGTTGCGCGCCATGCTCGAGGGGCGGCTCGGCGTCACCAGGGTCCACCTCACCAGCGACCCATCGCCCGCGCGATTGTGCGTGCACTTCGACCCTGATCGGCTGACGGTGGCGCAGGTGGAGGCGCTCGCGGAGGCCGCGGGCCTGGAGCTGGAGCGGTCCTATGTCCACCTCGACTACGGGGTGGTCGGGATGGCTCATGAACGTCGCGCGCGGCAGGTTGCCGCCGCTCTTCGGGAGCTCCCAGGTGTCCTCCATGCGGGCGCCAGCGCGTCGGCCGCGCGGGTTCATCTGGAGCTCGAGCCGGAAACAGACCACCGCTCGGTCGAGGCCGAGCTCGAGCGACTGGGCGTTCGAGTTGCCGCGAGCGGCTTGGTGAATCGAGAGAGAGAGCGTGACCCATCGGCTGAGGATGGGCAGGACCATGGCCATGGGCACGGGGGGATCTTCGGTGAGAAGACCGAGCTCGTCTTCTCGTTGCTGTGTGGAGCGCTCATGCTGGCCGGATGGCTCGTGGAGACCCGTCTGCCAGCGCTCGGCTGGTTGGCTCGGGTGCTGCTTTGGGCGGCATACTTCTTCGGGGGCTACTACGCGGTCCGCGAGGTGCTCGAGGCCCTTCGAGCCAAGCGTCTGGAGATCGACTTTCTGATGCTCGTCGCCGCCGCCGGAGCGGGGGCGTTGGGCGAGTGGGTCGAGGGGGCGCTGCTCCTCTTCCTCTTCGGCCTCGGCCACGCCCTCGAGGGATACGCCATGGGCCGTGCCCGCCGTGCCATCGAGGCGCTGGCGGAGCTCGCCCCCAAGACCGCCATCGTCCGACGCGAGGGCGGCGAGGAGGAGGAGGTCCCGGTCGAGCAGCTCGTCGTTGGTGACCGCGTGCTCGTGCGGCCGAACTCGCGCGTTCCGGCCGACGGCTTCGTGGTCGACGGGGAGAGCGCGGTGAATCAGGCCCCGGTCACGGGAGAGAGCATTCCCGTCGACAAACACCCCGTGGACGACCCCGACGAGTCCTTCGAGAACCCGGATGGGATTTCAGCGTCCTCGAGTGTGTTCGCCGGAACGATCAACGGCTCCGGGGCGCTCGAAGTGGTCGTCACCAAGGCCGCCAGCGACAGCACCCTCGCGCGTGTGGTCGTGATGGTCCGGGAAGCGCAGACGCAGCAGTCGCCAACCCAACGGTTCACTGCTCGATTCGAGCGTGTCTTCGTGCCCGCCGTGCTCCTGCTGGTGGTCCTCGCCCTCTTCGCGTGGGTCGTGATCGACGAACCGTTCTCGTCGAGCTTCTACCGCGCCATGGCCGTCCTCGTCGCGGCGAGCCCGTGCGCGCTCGCGATCGCCACGCCGAGCGCCGTGCTCAGCGGGGTGGCACGGGCGGCGCGTGGCGGTGTGCTCATCAAGGGGGGCGCACATCTGGAGACGCTGGGCACGGCGACGGTGATCGCATTCGATAAAACCGGCACGCTGACCCGGGGAGAGCCGAAGCTGGTCGAGGTTCGCGTGGCCGAAGGTGTCGAGCGCGCGGAGCTCGCACGATTGACCGTCGCCGTGGAGCGTGAAAGCGACCACCCGCTGGCCCGAGCCATGGTGGACGGGTTCTCCGAAGAGGTCGTTGGCGCCATCCCCGACGCGGAGGGAGTGGAAGCGATCACGGGCTTCGGTGTTCGCGCGCGCGTGGAAGGAGCGGTGGTGCACCTGGGTAAACCAGACCTCTTCCGAGTGCGCCTCGACCGCGAGCTGCCCGGGGAAGTGAACCACGCCATCGAGGAGCTCTCCAACGCGGGCCGGACGACCGTCGTCGTAGCCGCGAACGACCGGGTTCTCGGCGTGCTGGGCTTGATGGACACACCACGCGACGAAGCAGCGGCGACTCTGACCCGCCTGCATGAGCTCGGCATCGAGAAGACGCTGATGCTCACCGGGGATCACCAGCGGGCGGCGAACGCCGTGGCCGAGCTCGTCGGCCTCGATGAGGCGCGAGGTGACCTACTGCCGGACGACAAGGTGGCCGCCGTCCGTGAGCTGGCCCGCACCGGAACGGTCGCCATGGTCGGCGATGGCGTCAATGACGCCCCTGCGCTCGCTCGGGCGAGTGTCGGTATCGCGATGGGAGCGAGCGGCTCGGATGTCGCGCTCGAGACTGCAGACATCGCGCTCATGGCGGATGACCTGGCCGCGCTGCCCTTCGCTGTGAGTCTGAGCCGCGCCAGTCGCCGCATCATCCGCCAGAATCTATGGGCGAGTCTGGGCATGGTCGCGTTCCTGATTCCGGCGACGCTCTTCGGATTCGCCGGCATCGGCTGGGCGGTGTTGTTGCACGAAGGCTCGACGATCGTCGTCGTTCTCAACGCACTTCGTCTGCTCACCCACCCGAGACCCTGACAAGGACAAGACTCGATGGCGACGACAACCTGCGGCGCCAGACCATCCTGTCAATGGGCCCCACCCCGACAATCGCGACCCACCCCGGCCACACCTCAGCGAGCAAGAGGCGCAGGGTGTGGTCGCCGAGATCCGCGCGATGCTCCCCATCAACGGATAGCCGCTCGAGCCCCTGATGCAGCCACGGGCGCTGGGCCCGCAGACGAGAACGGCACGATCAAGACAAAGGGGAAGAGCCTTCCAACGAGCTCGGCGACCTCGCCGGGGAAGGCGAAGATGCCGGCGAAGGCGAGGATGCCGGCGCCGATCATCACGCCCGTGCTCGTTGCGGCTGTGGGGCGAGGGCTCACCGCCTTGCAGACCTTGGTCGCGCGATTCGGCCACGGTCGGCAGTCACGGCTCGCAGACCCGGGCGACTTCGCGCTCCGCGAAATCTCAGCAGCCTCATGATCTCTGGGGTGCGGGGGACGGCTCTCGCTCACGAAGCGTGAGGGACGGGCGGACGGTCCCTCGCCGGGCATGAGAAAGCCCCCTCAGAAAACTTGCGAGAAGATCCCGAGGGGGCGCTCCTGGTGATTCCTAGGTCAACAGGAGGGGAGAAGTGTCCCACGAGATCGAGCTCGACGGCGAGCTCTCTGCACGTCTTCACGCGGCGGACGAGGCGCTGGTGGAGGAGGCCCGGGCTCGAGGCTGCCCGCGGTGCGGGGATCGGCTCCATCGAGCGGACTACCCGAGGAAGGTGCGCGGAGTCGGCGAGGCGGCGGAGATCTACTTCGCTCGCCGGTTCGCGCTGTGCTGCGCGGAGGAGGGCTGTCGGCCCCGAGTGCTGCCTCCGTCGGTGCGGTTCCTCGGCCACAAGGTGTACGCGCTGTTGGCGATCGCTGCGGCGTGCATGGCAGAGGTCGCCCACCGGCAGTGGCAGGAGCGGCGGCGCATCGCGCGATGGCTCGCCTGGTGGCGGGAGGTCTTCGCGACGAGCGCCGCGTTCACGGAGCTGCGAGGGCGGATGGCCACGCCGGTCGACTGCGAGTCGCTGCCGACCTCGCTTTACGAGCGGGTGCGCGCTCCGTCCCGAGCGCTGCGCTTCGCGTGCCTGGTAGCCGGCGTGGCGCCGCCGCGCGCTCACGGATACTGAGGGGGAGGTGCCGCACGCAGAGGATGGTGCTCGGCGCGAGGCCCCAGCGGGCATAGGGTGCTCCCACGCTCGAGAGGCGGCGCGACCCGGCCACCGAGCGCGACGAGGAGGTGCGCCCGATGGGCGACGAGAGCACACGCATGCGCTGGGGTCGGTTTCGCTTTTCGGTGATCGGGTCGCTCTTGGCCGCGCCGCCCGAGCACGGCGAGCTCCAAGCCGCGCTCGGCGAGCTCGCGGGCCGGAGCTGGCGGCACCCGACGACGGGCGAGGCGGTGCGCTTCGGCCTCAAGACCATCGAGCGTTGGTACTACGTCGCGCGTCATCACCCGGCCGACCCCGTCGGTGCCCTCGCGCGCAAGACACCGGGCCACGCCGGGACCCATCCTTCGGTGAGCGACTCGCTCGCGACGTTGATCCGATCGCAGTGGTACGAGCACCCGCGATGGACCTTCCAGCTGCACTACGACAATCTCGCGGTGCTCGTCCTTGCCGCGCCCGAGCTGGGTTCGCTGCCGAGCTACCCGACGCTCTGCCGCTTCATGAAGACCCATGGGCTGGTGCGTCAGAAGCGCCGCGCGCGTCGCGGCGGCGGCGAGCCGCTGGAGCCCCGCGAGGTCCGCAGCTACGAGGTCGCCCACGTGCACGGGCTCTGGCATCTCGACTTCCACGAGGGCTCGCGCGCGGTGCTCACCGAGGACGGCGAGTGGCTCAAGCCGCAGCTCTTCGGCTGCCTCGACGATCACTCGCGTCTCGCCTGCCACCTGCAGTGGTACCTGGTCGAGTCCGCCGAGACCCTCGTCCATGGTCTGACCCAAGCCATCCGCAAGCGCGGCTTGCCGCGCATGCTGATGACCGACAACGGCGGCGCCGAGCTCGCTGCCGAGGTCACCGAGGGGCTCGAGCGCCTGGGCATCGTCCACGAGACCACGCTCCCCTATCACCCCGAGCAAAACGCCAAGCAGGAGTCCTTCTGGGGTCACGTCGAGGGCCGGCTGATGGCCATGCTCGAAGGCGAGCCGGCCCTCACCCTGCCGATGCTCAACGAGGCCACGCAGGCATGGGTCGAGCTCGAGTACCACCGCAAGGTCCACTCGGAGATCGCCACCACGCCACTCGACCGCTTCACGAGCGCGCCGAGCGTCGGTCGCGACGCGCCTAGCTCCGAGCAGCTCCGTCGCGCCTTCCGCATGCAGGGCGGTCGCAAACAGAGCCGGAGCGACGGCACGATCACGGTCGAGGGCGTCCGCTTCGAGCTGCCCTCGGTGTACCGCACCCTCGAGCGCGTCCACGTCCGCTACGCGCGCTGGGATCTGAGCACCGTCGACCTCGTGGACGCCCGCCGCGGCACCCACCTCGCCGTGCTCCATCCGCTCGACAAGACCGCGAACGCCGACGGACGGCGTCGTCTGCTCGGCGACGTCGTGCGGCGCCACGAGCCTCGCGAGCCCGCCGGCATGGCGCCGCTCCTGCGCTCGCTGATGGCCGAGTACGCGGCCACCGGCCTGCCCCCGGCGTACCTCGCCGGGCCTCACTCCCACCGCTCCGACCCCGAGGAAGAAGAATGAAACCGAACGAGATCCTGACCCACTACGGCCTGGCCTTTCACCCCTTCCGGCCCGACGTCCCCATCGAGGCGCTCTGGCCGTCGCCGGCCATCGACACCTTCTCCCGGCGCGTCGCGCTGACCCTCGCCGACGGTGGCTTCGTGATGATCACCGGCGACCCGGGCACCGGCAAGAGCGTGGCCCTGCGCCTGCTCGCCCATCGCCTCGAGCAGATGCGCGACGTCCGCGTCGGCGCCGTCGACCATCCGCAGAGTCGGTGCAGCGACTTCTACCGCGAGCTCGGCGATCTCTTCGCCGTGTCCCTCGGCCACCACAACCGCTGGGGCGGCTTCAAGTCACTTCGCGCTCGCTGGACCGAGCACATCCAGACCTCGCTCACCCGCCCCGTCCTCATCATCGACGAGGCGCAAGAGATGCTCACCAACGTCTTCAACGAGCTGCGCATCCTGACCTCCAAGAGCTTCGACTCCGAGCAGCTCCTCTGCGTCGTCTTCGCCGGCGACCATCGCCTCCCCGAGCGCTTCAAGCATCCCGACCTCGCCCCTCTCGGCAGCCGCATCCGTCGGCGCCTCCACCTCGACTACGCCGAGCGCGACGCGCTGACCGCGGCTCTCGATCACCTCCTCGAAGCCGCCGGCAACGGCGCCATGATGACCACCGAGCTCAAGACCACGCTCGCCGAGCACGCCGCCGGCAACTACCGCATCCTCATGAACCTCGCCGACGACCTGATGACCATCGGCTACGAGCGACAGCTCCCCCAGCTCGACGAAGACCTCTTCCTCGACGTCTTCCATCCGCCCGCCAAGACGACTCGTAAGAAGAAGCCTGCGCGGCGAGCGCGATGACCACCGTCGCCGCTCTCGCCGCCACCCGCCGACAGCTCGTCGCCGCGCTCCACTGCGGCGGCGACACACCGCGCCGCGTCCATCTCCGCGCCGACCGCACCCTCCACGGCCGCGGCGACCTCGCCGAGCATCTCGCCGCGCTCGCCGCCGCCGTCGTCATCCCAGAGACCCTCCACCGCTTCGACCCCGTGGTCGTGCACCTGCACGCTCACGGACTCTTCGTCTGGCTCGCCCCCATCCCCATCGTCGAGGCCATCGCTCACCTCGTCGGCGTCCGCTCTTCCGCGCCTCTCACTCTCGCCGCGGCCCTCGCTCGAGCCCCCTCCATCCCCATCCTCGCGCACCGCCTACGCCCCCTTCCGCCACCCGACCCTCGTCAGCTCTGCCTGCCCCTCCCTCACTCTTCGTGAGAACGGCTCCCTCACTTCACGCGAGCACACTCAATCAACCTCGTGCGACTCCCCTTCACGGTCGATCAACTCGTGCGACTCCCCTTCGCGGTCGACACGTTCATCGCCGCCCGGCGATGGCGCACGTGCCCTGCATGGGCGCGCTCGGCACTGCGCGGCGAGGTGGTTCGGCGGGCAGGGACGGGCGTGTCGCCGCCGACCAGTTGGGGGACCGGTTCCACCGAGCCCGGCTACCACCCTCATAGTTGCCTGATTCTTTGGGCGTGCGAGGCGGGGTCACGGGCGGGCGAAGTGGGCGAGCGCAGCGAGGCCCTTTTGACGCGGCGTCGCAGGCTCAAAACAATCGGATGCAATGATGGACTAACAGTTGTTCTGCCCGGCCCGGCGGGAACGGTAGGTAGTACTGGCTCGGCCCCCCGCGGGTTCGCGGCGGCAAAGCAAAGCAGGTAGAGAGGGCAGCCTGTGCGGTTTCGAAGAACACCGGGCTCGGCGACGTCGGCAAGACACCTCCGAGTCGCTCGAGGGAGTACTGGCCGATGACGTCCATGCCGGCCTTCACGAGCTGCTCGTCTTTGGTGCCGAACAGGGTCGGACTGGCCTCCACCCGGTAGAACTCCTCGTACCAGTCGTCGGTGCCCAGGAAGAGATCGATCCGACGGCGCCAGGAGTCCGGAATCTCGCCGTGCTTCGGGAGTAGCCGGTTGATCCCGATCCCCAATGGGAAAAGGAGCCAGAGGTCGACAGCTCGTGTTTGGGCGATGGCCTCCACCGTGGACCATTCCACCTGCAGACCGTAGGGGTCCAAGAACATCACCGCGCAGTGGTGCTGCCAGTTCTTCGCGCATAGCGGGCGGATCTCGTCGTTGGCGTCACCCTGAACGATCTCGATATCGCTCGCACGGTCGGCGAACTCATCCTTCAGCTTCTCGAGCTGGGCGCATCGAGCGCGGCTGCGTTCGATGAAGATGTACTTCGAGAACGCCCGCTCGAGCCGGAGCGCGATGCTCGCCGAGCCGTCCAACAGCTCTTGCGGCTCGTCGGCTGCGAGGTCGGGAAATATGACCTGCTCCGAAGCTGGGGGTAAGTCAGCATCCGCCCGATAGCCGGTTCCGGCCAACGCATCGATGTAGGCGGTCCGGAACGGCTGGTTCTTGAGAACCTGCGTGTAGGCCACCAAGTACTTCTCGAGCACCTCGAGCTTCTGCCTGGTCCACTCGCCGCCAGAGCGATGTGACCCCTCATGTTCGGAACCATCCCCCTCGGTCATCGCTACGCGCTCGCCGCCAGCGGCATCTCGTCGTAGGTGCGACCGTCAAGCTCGCGGCCGGCCTCTTCCTTGCGTACGCCGCCCCACTGCTTGAAGAAGAAGGGCACGCCTTCCTTGCGACACTGACGCCGGATGTCACGAACCCAGCTCTTTCGCATCGGTCGCGCCCCGTGCCCCGACTCACCGCCGACGATCACCCAGTGCATGCCCGACAGGTCGAGGGCAGAGAGCGGCCCCAGCAGAGGCTCCAGCGAAAGGAAGCGAACATGAGCCGGCACTTCGCGGAGCCGGTCGATGCGCCAGCGATAGTCCTCGTTCTCGACCGAGACCCCCATCCAGACGTTCTCCGGCCAAGGAAGGTGCTCGGCGATCTCGACTAGCCGGTCCGCGCGCTTCGTGAGCACCTGGAAGGTGTGCTGTGGGCACGCCTCCATAGTGGCGAACACTCCCTGGATGAACTCCAGCGGGACCCGGTCGTGGAACAGGTCGGACAT
Organism: Myxococcales bacterium UBA1660; assembly: GCA_002320815.1. GTDB lineage: Bacteria > Myxococcota_A > Polyangia > Polyangiales > Houyiibacteriaceae > UBA1660. Next base: position 2,055 of record DCLA01000078.1, on the reverse strand, counting down.
CGAGTTCACGAAGACGATCCGCGGCCGTCGCCATCGGCGAGGCTCATCGACCGCATCCTCCACGAGGCGGAGCCGACCAGTCCATCGAGGACCGTTGCCGCGGTTTCGGGTGAGCCCCTCGTAGGGACGGCCGGGACCGCTGAAACGGTGGGCCATCGACTCGGCGTAGCAGTGCTCGCAGCCGGGGCTGATCCGGGAACACCCACGCACGGGGTTCCACGTCGTCTCTGTCCATTCGATTGATGATTGCGTAGCCACGATCTTCTCATCCTCCAGTCCCGGAGATCCCGGGTCAAATCCGCGCAGGCGGTCAGGTCTCCCGCCGCTTCCGCGCGCGGTCCACGACCTCGGCGTCCTCACCCTGTGGGTCAGCCGACCCCAGCAGCTTCGCCACCGCCTCGTTGGCGACCCTCGCCGCCTCCAGATCCCCGGCCTGCGTCGCCTCGACCACAGCGATGCCCAGCGTCGCAATCAGCCGCTGTCGGAGGGTCCCGGAAACGGCCAAATGGGCCTCTGAAACGGCCACGCCGTCCCGAACGGGCGCATCTGGCTCCCTGAAAGCCCCATGATCCTGCGGGTCGCTGCCGTTCGCGACGCCACCATCCCGATTCAAAATCCGCTTTCCTCGGAAGTGCCGGTTCGAGTCCGGCCTCGGCTACCAAGGCGACATGATTCGGCAATCGCCGACTCACGCGCTTGCTACCTGACGCGGCCGCGCTCCCCGTGGCCGTTTCCTGGCCGTTTCCTCTGCGCGGGCGCAGCTCGGGGATGGCCTCGTCGAGCGGAATCAATGTGCCGAGGCCAAGCTCGGACACCCTCCGCGCCGCGCGGCGGTAGCGGTTGATCATCACGCTCGACCGGTGGCCCGTGCGGTCGGCGACCCAGGTCTCGGTCTTCCCATTGGCGAGCGCCAGCGTGATGAACGTGGCGCGCAGATCGTGGACCCGGATGGGCAGTCGGCGTGAGCTCCGCTCGAAGAGCTCGGGGCGACGGACGCCCGCGGCCTGCAGCGCATCGCGAAACGTCTGCGCGACGTGCTGGTCCTCGCTGAAGGAGCGACCGTCCGGGTCGGTGAAGACCAACTCGTCGCCCGGTTGCAAGAGCTGCTCGTATCGCGCCAGCGCCCGCACCACGCCCGGGTCGAGCGCCCACGCGCGCGGATCGTCCGTCTTGTTCTCGTCGAGCCGGACCGCGCCACGGAGTAGATCGAGGTCGCTCCAGACCATCGCGGTCGCCTCACCGAACCGCATCCCCTCACGCGCCAGCACCCCCCAGAAGATCCTCTGCTCGAGCGGGATGTGCGTCGCCGCCATCAGCTGCGCATCTTCCTGCGGGTAGAGAAACGACAGCGCCTTGCGCGCGCCGAGCTTCGGCAGGAATCCCCGCGGCAGAGGGTTCCGCTCGATGACCCGCGCGGGGTACACCGCCAGCGAGAGCAGCCGGTTCATCGCCTGCGCCACCTGCCTCCGCGACGCCTGGCTCAGGCTCGAGGGGAGGCTCGCCATCACCGCGTCGGCGTGGTCGAGGGAGAACTCGATGACGAGGACGTCGCCGACGATCGGGTAGACGTGCTTCTCGAATCGCTGCCGGTCGTCCTTGGCTGACTTCTTCTTCCTGACTTGGTCAGGCCAGCGGCGATGCAGGGCTCCGCTAGTCCACTGCTTGCCGAAGTCGCGGAAGGTCATGTCGGTTCGCGCCAAGGGACCGATGGCCTGGCCGCTGCAGAGGCGACGAGCTGCCTCCAACACTACCGGGAGCACTCGCTCGTCCGCCGCCGCGGCCCGCTCGAGAAGGGGAAGAGCGAGCGAGGCATGACCGGCCTCGGTCAGCTGCTTGGCGAGCACGGCAAGCTGCTCGCAACGAGCTTCCGCGCCGCCCCGCTCCCCGGGCCCAAAGGTCGGGAGCTCGAAACGCGGGCGACGTCCATCGAGGGTGATACGAGCAATCCACGGCGTCCCATCACCGCTGAGAGATCCCTTGGGTTTACGAGGCATGAGCTACTCCGACCTGTGCGCCGCACCGGGCGTGCACCCTAGCAGCCCGTTGATTTACTCG
>DCLA01000041.1 GCA_002320815.1 Myxococcales bacterium UBA1660 | reverse complement strand
CCCCGACTTGCCATGGGGACGCACTTGCCAACTTGCGCATCGACCCCGACTTGCCGTGGGGACGCACTTGCCAACTTGCGCGTCGATCCCGACTTGCCAATGGGACGCCTTGCCAACTTGCGCATCGGCGTGCCGGGGCCCCCAACGAAAGCCCTTGGCAGCCGCTCTCAGCGTCCCCGCCGCCGGCGCGTGGTGGGCGGGACAGGGGTCGAACCTGCGACGTCCTCCTTGTAAGGGAGGCGCTCTACCACTGAGCTACCCGCCCGGGTGCTCGAGCGGCGACCATAGCTCCGAATCGCGCCGTTGTCAGGGGGCGCGAAGCGCAAGTTGGCAAGTGCGTCCCCATGGCAAGTCGGGGCACTCGCACCAGATGCAAGCACGAGCGGAACTTTCTGCTTCGGTGCCGGTGGCTCGTCCGTAGGATGGCCGCCATGCGTCGTGTGTATCGTTGGATCCCGTTCGTCCTCCTCCTGGCCGCCTGTGGCGACGACGGGAACCCGACGGCATCGCCCGAGGACGGCGGCGTGAGCTGCGCCTCGAACCTGGAGTGCGATGACGGGCTCTTCTGCAACGGCGCGGAGACCTGCGACCCTGCGGACCCGGCGGCGAGCCCGTTGGGCTGCGTCGCCGGTGAGGCGCCCCCCTGTGCCGGGGCCTGCGACGAGACCGCCGACACCTGCCCCGGCGGGTGCACGGACCCGGACATGGACCGCGATGGGGTCGACTCCGTCGCCTGTGGCGGGGACGACTGCGACGACGCCGATCCCAATCGCTTCCCCGGGAACGCCGAGGTCTGCGACGAGGCCGGGCACGACGAGGACTGCGACCCGACCACGCTGGGCTTCGACCTCGACGGTGACGGCTTCGTGAGCACCCGCTGCTGCAACGTCACCGACGCCGGCATGGTCTGCGGTGAAGACTGCGACGACCTCTCCCGGGGCGCCTACCCGGGGGCCACGGACGCCTGCAACGGCGCCGACGACGACTGCGATGGCGCGGTGGACGAGGAAGCGACCCTCACCTTCTACCGCGACGCCGACGGCGACGGCTTCGGGCTCGCGGACGGGCCGGACGTGGGGGAGTCCGACCGCCCCATCCAGGCCTGCGAGCGACCCGATGGGTACGCCGTCATCCCCGGCGACTGCGACGACTCGTCGGAGATCACCCACCCCGGCGGCACCGAGCGCTGCGCTCCGCTGGGCCTCGACGAAGACTGCGACGGCGCCGTGGACGAGTTCGGCGAAGGGGCGACGAGCCCGGCGGTCGACCTGATCACCTATTACCGCGACCGGGACCGGGACGGCTGGGGCAAGGTCGACGACGTGCGGGTCAGCTGTGCGCCGCCCGCCGGGTCCTGGTCCATCTTCCCCGGGGACTGCCGGGACGACCTCGCGCAGGTGAACCCCGATGGGGACTACGCGCGCCTGCCCGCGTGCCCCGACTACCTCGAGACCGGCGACACGGTGGTCCCGGTGCGCGCCGAGCGCTGCGGCGGCACCTGGGTCTGCGTCGAGTCCGACGCCGGCTGCGCGCGGCCCGTGCCCGGCGCGAGCTTCGAGGCGTGGTGGGACATGAACTGCGACGGCGAAGTGCGCAGTCCGCCGTCGGGATGCATCGACGAGAGCGACGGGACCTGCGGGTTCTCTTTCGGGGGACCGATGCTCCAGTCGGAGAACGCCTGCGGCACCGGCTCGGGGACCTACGCGGGCACCACCGCCTGTACGCGGATCGGCGAGGAGTGCGTGGAGAATGGGACCCTGGGCGCGCTGGCCTGCCGCTGAGCTGGCCCTCCTCGTCCAGCCCAGGCCTCCTCGTCCAGCGCCTGCGACTCAGCTCGCGGCGCGGGCGGCTTGGAGGCCACCGAGGGCCGTGGCCAGCGTGCTCTGACCCGGGAAGACGCTGTCGCCGACGAGCCAGAGCCCGGGCCAGATGGGCGGGTTGGTCAGCTCCCGGTAGTGGTGGAAGCCGACGCGCCGCGGGATCCCGCCCACGTAGCCGAAGTCGCGGCCGGTGAAGCGCTCGAAGGTGCGCGGGCTCCCGGGCATCTCGTGGACGGTGGCCTCCACCAGCTCCGGCGCTCGGGCCCGCAGGGTAGCGCGCATGTGGTCCTGGATACCGGCGATCATCGCGGCGGGGTCGCCCGCGCGGAGTTCCGCCATGGGGACGTGGGTGGAGACGGTGACGGTCCGTTCCCCGGGCTCGCGGCCGCGCGCCTCGTCGCTGGCGGAGACGGAGCAGAAGACGTGGTTGCCGCGGACGAAGGGCGCGTCTTCGTCGGCGACGAGCTCCAGGTGATGGGCCGCGGCGCGGTCGGGGAGGGCGCCCGGTGCGAGGCGCAGGTAGAGCATCGCCGCGCCCCAGCCGGTCTCCACCGCGTCGGCGAGGCGATCGAGGCGCGGCGCGGAGGCCCCGCGGAGGCGTCGGAGCGCGTGGGGTGTGAGATTCGCGACCACCCGGTCGGCACGCAACGACCCCCTGCGGGCGCGCACGCGCCAGCCGTCGCCGTCGGGCTCGATGCCCTGCACCCGGTCGCTGAAGCGCAGCGTCGCGCCTCGGCTCTCGGCGGCGCGGGCGAGGGCCCAGGCCAGCTCGCCGATGCCCCCGTGGACGTGCCCCGTGCCGCGGAAGTAGTAGTCCATGGCCGCCAGGGCGAAGGGCGACTCGACCTCGTCGACCCCGCACTGGACGGTGATCTGGCAGACGGCGTCCAGGAAGGTCCGCACCGGGCGGCAGTCGAGGAGGCCATGTCGAAAGAGGACGTCGCGCAGCGGCACCCCGATCACCCGCAGGAGCGGCAGGTAGCGCGGGGCCCGGGCCGCGTGGCGCAGCAACGAACGTCCGTCGAAGGGCGGCAGCAGCGTGGGGTCGTCGAAGAGGGCCCAGAGCGCGTCGGCCACGCGCCGCTGCTCGCGGAAGAAGCGACGGGTCCGGGAGGAGGGCACGCCGGGGAGGGCCAGGAGCCGCTCGAGGAAGACCTCCCGCTCGGGCGGGATGGCCAGCGAGAAGCTCGGCGCGCGGAGCTCGACCAGCGGGTCCATCGGTGCCGCCTGCACCTCGAGGCCCAGCTCGTCGATCCACCGGCGGAAGAGCTGCCCTTCGCCGAAGCCGCTGAAGAGGGTCGCGCCCGACTCGTAGCGGGCGCCGCCGCGGACGAAGGTCGAGGCGCAGCCGCCGGGGTAGCGGAGCTGTTCGAGGAGCACCACCCGGGCGCCGCGCTGGGTGAGTTCGAGGGCGGCCGCGAGGCCGCCGAAGCCGGCGCCCACCACGGCGACGTCGTAGGAATCCACGGCCCCGTCATGGGGTCGTCGCCGCCTGCGGACCATGGGCCGTGGAGGCACAGGTCGGTCGCGTGCGTGCTCCAGAGTTCACGCCTCGGGGCGAAAACCGCAGTGATCCCGTCAGGCACGGCCCGTGCTTTGGGGGACCCCATGATTCGAACGACGATCATCGCCGCTCTCACCGTCTCCGGGGTCGCTGGCTCCGCCGCAGCCCAGGGCGGGGTCCCCGTGGTCGACCACGCCGAGCAGCAGCAGCAGCCTCCGCCCGGCTACGGCGCCCAGGCTCCCGGGTATGGCCAGCCCCAGCCGGGCTACGGTCAGCAGCCGGCATACGGCCAGCAGCCGGGGTACCAGCTCCAGCGGCCCGGTCAGCTCCAGCGCATCCGTTACGAAGAGGGCATGCCCATCCCGCCGGGCGGCGAGGCCGTCTCGCGGGTCCACCTCGGGATGCTCATCCCGGGCGCCGTGGTCTTCGGCGTCTTCTACGTGGGCTCCATCTTGACCTGGGCCTGGTCCCAGGACGCGCGCGGCTGCATCCAGGACAGCATGCTCATCCCGGTGGTCGGCCCCTACATCGCCGCCGCCCGGGCCGAGAACCAAGGCCGGCGGACGGGCGCGATCATGACTGGCCTGGCCCAGACCGCGGGGTTCGCGCTGCTGGTCGCCGGCGCCATCCCGCGCCGCTACCTCGTATACCGCGCCGGTGACCTGCGCTTCACGCCCCGGGCGGGGCTCGACGGCGCCGGCCTCGAGGCCGAGCTCCACTTCTGAGCGCCGCTCGCGAGGCTCGCGGCCCCTCTCCGTTCCGGGCGGGGCTATGCTTCGCCATGCGCCGCGCTCTTCTCTTCGCTGCCCTCCTCGCTCTCGCCTGCGGTGACGACGGGGGCGACGGCCCCGAAGCCGCGGCGGACTCGGGGAGCGGCGATGGCGGCCCACCCGACGACGCCGGCCCAATCGCCGATGGCGGCGCACTCGAGGACGCCGGGCCATTCGACGACGGAGGAGCGGTAGACGCCGGTGAGGAAGCGACGCCCACGCTCCCGCCGGCGAACGGCAGCTTCGACTACCAGCTCGGCGGCGCCTACGACCCGCCCGCGGGCGTCGCCGTCGTCGCCCGGGATCGGCTGGCTGCTCCCGCCGCCGGCGTCTACTCCATCTGCTACGTCAACGGCTTCCAGACCCAGCCGGACGAGGAGGACTTCTGGAGCGGAGACCGCGCGGACTTGCTCCTGCGCGACGGGTCCGGAGAGCCGGTGGTCGACCCCGACTGGGACGAGATCCTCCTCGACGTGACCACCGCGGACAAGCGCGACCGTCTCGCCGTCCTCGTGGGCGGGTGGATCGACGGCTGCGCCGACGCGGGCTTCGACGCCGTGGAGATCGACAACCTGGACACCTACGCCCGCTCGGGCGGCCGCATCACCGAGGACGACGCGGTCGCCTTCATGGCTCTCCTGGCGACCCGGGCCCACGACCTCGGCCTGGCCATCGCCCAGAAGAACTCCGCCGAGATCCTCGCGCGCCAGGCCGAGATGGGCACCGACTTCGCCGTGGTCGAGGAGTGCAACCGCTACGACGAGTGCGGCGACTTCACGGCCGTCTACGGCGACCAGGTCTATGTCATCGAGTACCGCCGCAGCGACTTCGACGCCGGATGCGCCGCTTTCCCGGAGTTGAGCATCGTGCTCCGGGACCTCGACCTCGTCGTCCCGGAGCAGAGCGGCTACGCGTACGACGGCTGCTGACGACGCTCAGAGGAACATCAGGCCGAGCGCGAGGGCGGCGGGGAGGGCCTGGAGGAAGAGGATGGTGATCTTGGCGGTCGCGGCGCCGAAGAGGCCCATGGCGACGATGAAGACCAAGAGCACCGCGACCAGATGCGGCTGGCCGGCCCAGAGACCGTAGGCGAGCGCCACCGCCAGGCCGGCGTTGTAGACGCCCTGGTTCATCGCCAGGACCTTGGTGGTCTCGGCTTCATCCACGGTTTGCCCGAAGATCTTCCGGCCCGTCGGCTTGGTCCAGAGGACCGACTCCAGGACGAAGAAGACCAGATGCAGGACCGCGACGAGGGCCGTGGCGGCCATGGCGGGGGTGGTGAGGGCCATGCGGGGGAGCCTACACGCAGACGCGCGCGGGTTGGCTCCCCGGATGACGGCTACTGCTGGGCGCCCGGAGCCGGCGCGTTGGGCTCCGGCACGTCTTCGTCGGGCTGCTCCGGCTGGATGAGCTTGCCGAAGCGGTACTCCAGCGGCCGGGGCCGGGAGCTGCCGAAGAGGGCGTCGGGGTCCGAGAGGACGAGGGCCTCGGCGAGGACCTGGTCCATGTGCTCCACCAGCACGACGCGGGTGGCCTGGAGCACCCGCTTGGGGATCTCCCGGAGGTCCTTCCGGTTCTCCTTGGGGATCAGGATGGTGTCGATGCCGCCGCGATGGGCCGCGAGCATCTTCTCCTTGAGCCCGCCGATGGGCATGACCCGGCCGCGGAGGGTGATCTCACCGGTCATGGCTACGTTCTTGCGCACCGGGATGCGCAGGAGCGCCGAGGCGATGCTGGTGGCCATGGTGATGCCGGCGCTGGGGCCGTCCTTGGGCACGAACTCGGGGAAGTGCACGTGGACGTCCACCTCCGAGTAGAACTCGTCCTCCAGGCCCAGCACGCGCTGCCGCGAGCGGATGTAGCTCATCGCCGCCTGGGCGCTCTCCTGCATGCCCTTCTCGAGCAGGCCGGTGATGTGGAGCTTGCCCTTGCCGGGGATGACGGCCACCTCGCACTCGAGGATGGTGCCGCCGACGGTGGTGTAGGCCAGGCCGTTGGTCAGCCCGATCTGGTCCGCGTCCGAGGCCTTGCTCGGGCTGTACTTGGGCACGCCGAGGTAGGCGGGCACGTCGCGGGCGGCGACGCGGTAGCTGCCTTCCTTGCCGTCCTGGACGACCTTCCGGGCGATCTTTCGACAGATGCTGCCCAGCTCGCGCTCCAGGTTCCGCACGCCGCTCTCGCGGGTGTAGTGGTGGATCACCGTGCGGATGGCGTTCTCGGTGAGCTCGACGTCGATGTCCTCGAGGCCCGCCGCCTTCTTCTGGCGGGGCACCAGGTACTTCACGGCGATGTTCAGCTTCTCGAACTCGGTGTAGCCGCTGAGCTCGATGATCTCCATGCGATCCCGGAGCGGCAGGGGGATGCCGCTGAGCTGGTTCGCCGTGGTGATGAACATGACGTCCGACAGGTCGTAGTCGAGGTCCAGGTAGTGATCGTTGAAGGTGTCGTTCTGCTCGGGGTCCAGGACCTCGAGGAGCGCCGCGGCCGGATCCCCGCGGAAGTCGCTCGACATCTTGTCGATCTCGTCGAGCAGGAAGACCGGGTTGTTCGTCCCGACCTTCTTCAGCGACTGGATCAGCCGACCGGGGAGGGCGCCGATGTACGTGCGCCGGTGGCCGCGGATCTCGGCCTCGTCGCGGACGCCGCCGAGAGAGAGGCGCACGAAGTCGCGGCCCGTCGCGTGGGCGATGGAGCGGGCGAGGGAGGTCTTACCGACGCCGGGCGGACCGACCAGGCAGAGCACGGGCCCCTTGAGCTTCTTCACCAGCGCCTGCACGGCGAGGTACTCGAGGATGCGCTCCTTGATCTTCTTGAGACCGTAGTGGTCCTCGTCGAGGATGCGCTCGGCTTCACCGAGGTCGTAGTTCTCCTCGCTCTTGTCGTACCAGGGGAGCTGCAGGATCCAGTCGATGTAGTTGCGGACGACGGTCGCCTCGGCGCTCATCGGCTGCATCATCTTGAGCTTCTTCAGCTCCTTCTTGACCCGGCTGAGCGCCTCCTTGCTGAGGCGCTTGTCCTTCAGCTTCTCCTCGATCTCCTGCAGCTCGGACTTGAACTCGTCGCGCTCACCCAGCTCCTTCTGGATGGCCTGCATCTGCTCGTTCAGGTAGTACTCCTTCTGCGACTTCTCCATCTGCTTCTTCACGCGGGATCGGATCTTCTTCTCCATCTGGAGGATCTCGATCTCCTTGTTCATCAGCTCGAAGAGGCGCTCGATCCGCTTCGCGGGGTCGCGGATCTCCAGGATCTCCTGACGGTCGGGGATCTTCGTCGAGGTGAGGTGGACGACGATGGTGTCGGCGAGCCGCGAGGGGTCGTCGATGGTCTGCACCGTCATCAGGGTCTCCGGCGGGACCCGCTTGTTGAGCTTCACGTAGGTCTCGAAGGCCGTCTGCACGCTGCGCGTGAGGGCTTCGATCTCCGGGCTGCTCGAGGGCTCGTCGCGGAGGAGCTCCACGTCGCAGAGGAAGAACTCCTCGTTGGGGATGAAGCGCTGGATGCGCGCGCGGCGCTTGCCCTCGACGAGCACCTTCACGGTGCCGTCGGGGAGGCGGAGGAGCTGGATGACCTTGCCGACGGTCCCGATGTCGTAGATGTCCTCGGGGGTCGGGTCGTTGGTCTTCGCCTTCTTCTGAGCCGCGAGGAGGATCTCCTTCTCGTGGCTCATCGCCTCTTCGAGGGCGTTGATGGACTTCTCCCGACCGACGAAGAGTCGGACGACCATGTGCGGGAAGACGATGATGTCCCGCAAGGGCAGGAGCGGCAGGACCTTGTCGCCGCCGCTGGTCTGGTTCTTTTCGTCTTCGTCGTTGCGGTGGAAGAACATCTCTCTCTAGCGCGCCCCCGGTGTGTGTCCCTGCCGATATGGCTGCGGGGCCCAGACGTACCGTCCGGCCCCGCGCGTGGAAAGGAAAAGGTGAGTCGGCCCCCTCAGGCCATCTCCGCCTTCTTCTTCTCTTCGTAGACGATCAGCGGCTGCTCGCCCTTGGTGATGACCTCTTCGTTGACCATCACCTCCTGGATGCCGGTCTGCGAGGGGATGTCGTACATGATGTCGAGCATCGCCTGCTCCATGATGGCCCGGAGGCCTCGAGCACCCGCGTTGCGCTCCAGCGCCTTGCGGGCGACGGCCTTGAGGGCCGCCGGGGCGAAGCCGAGCTTCACGCCGTCGAGCTCGAAGAGCTTGCCGTACTGCTTCACCAGCGCGTTCTTCGGCTTGGTCAGGATGTCCACCAGCGCGTCCTCGTTGAGCTCGTGGAGCGTCGCGATGACGGGCAGACGACCGATGAACTCCGGGATGAGGCCGGCGCGGAGGAGATCCTCCGGCTGCACCTGCTCCAGGATCTCGCCGATCTTCTTGTCCTTCTTCGACGGGATGTCCGCGCCGAAGCCCAGTGTCTTCTCACCGATGCGGCGCTCGATGACCTGGTCCAGGCCCACGAACGCGCCGCCGCAGATGAAGAGGATGTTGCCGGTGTCGATCTGGAGGAAGTCCTGCTGCGGGTGCTTCCGTCCGCCCTTGGGCGGGACGTTGGCGACCGTGCCCTCGATGATCTTCAGGAGGGCCTGCTGGACACCCTCGCCGCTGACGTCGCGGGTGATCGACGGGTTGTCGCCCTTGCGGGCCACCTTGTCGATCTCGTCGATGTAGACGATGCCGCGCTGGGCGCGCTCCACGTCGTGGTCGGCGTTCTGCAGGAGCTGGACGATGATGTTCTCGACGTCCTCGCCCACGTAGCCGGCCTCGGTGAGGGTGGTGGCGTCCGCGATGGCGAAGGGGACGTTGAGGATCCGCGCGAGGGTCTGCGCCAGGAGCGTCTTGCCCGAGCCGGTCGGCCCGAGGAGCAAGATGTTCGACTTCTGGAGCTCGACCTCGTCGCCGACCTTCGAGTCGATCCGCTTGTAGTGGTTGTGCACCGCTACGGAGAGGACCTTCTTGGCCCGGTCCTGGCCGATGACGTACTCGTCGAGGATCGCCTTGATCTCCGCCGGCTTGGGCAGAGGGGTCCCCGAGCTCAGGGCGTCGTCACGGTCCACTTCCTCCGCGATGATGTCGTTGCACAACGCGATGCACTCGTCGCAGATATAGACCGTCGGCCCCGCGATGAGCTTTTTGACTTCCTTTTGGGATTTCCCGCAGAAGCTGCAGGTGAGGTTCCCATGGCCCTCGTCTCGGCGTCGGTCAGGCACGCTCTGTTCCCTGGTTTCGGTAGCTGATTGGGCTGATTTCGTACTCTAGTCCCGCCACGGGCCCCCGGCAACGGGGGGAGGGCGTCGAAGGGAGCCTACGCTCCCTCGCGCCCCGAGATCCCCACGGCGAGCGGGGGGTCAGTTCTTCCGCGGCTGCACCACTTCGTCGATGATGCCGTACTCGGCGGCTTCGTCGGCGGAGAGGTAGCGGTCGCGCTCCGTGTCTTCCTTGATCTTGGCGGGGTCCTGACCCGTGTGGTTCGCCATGATCTGGTTCATGCGCTCGCGGAGCTGGATGATCTCGCGGGCATGGATCTCGATGTCCGTGGCCTGGCCGCGGAACCCACCGAGGGGCTGGTGGATCATCACTCGGCTGTTGGGGAGGCAGCGACGCATCCCCTTCTGGCCGGCGGCCAGGAGCCAGGCCGCCATCGACGCGGCCTGCCCGAGGCAGACCGTGGCCACCGGGCAGCGCACGTACTGCATGGTGTCGTAGATGGCGAGGCCGGCGGTGATCACGCCGCCGGGGCTGTTGATGTAGAGCGTGATCTCCTTGTCGGGATCCTCGCTCTCCAGGAAGAGCATCTGCGCGATGATCGTGTTCGCGACGGGGTCGTTCACCTCCGTGCCCAGGAACACGATGCGGTCCTTGAGCAGGCGGCTGTAGATGTCCCAGAGGCGCTCACCCCGGTGAGTGCTCTCGACGACGTAGACCGCCTTCGCGGGGTCGTGGATCGGGTCGTGCGCAGCGCGTTCGCTCATTCGCTCTTCTCCTCTTCACCATCCGTCGTGGCGTCGGCCTCGGCCGTTTCCTCGGGAGCGTCCGCCTCTTCGAGGATGGTCGCCTTTTCCTTCAGGAACGCCATGATCTTCCGATCGAGCAGCTCGTTCTCGAGCTGCTCGCGCCGCTCGCCGCGGTACTCGACCTTGACCTTGGCCACGTGCTTGCCGGTCTTCTCGGCGATGCTGGCGATCTCGGCGTCCACGGCCTCGTCGTCGACGGTCAGCTCGTGGAGGCGCGCCAGGGCGCCCAGGACCAGACCGGCGCGGACCCGCCGCTCGGCGCGCTCACCGAGCCCGTCGAACATCTCGGGGCCCATCTGCTGGCCGAACATCTGCGCGAACTGCGCCATCTCGTAGAGCATGCGCTGCTGCTGCTCCTTGATCATGGCCGGCGGGACCTCGATCTCGTTCTTCTTCAGCACGGCGTCGATGAGCTTCTCGCGGAGCTCGTTCTCGTCGCGCTTGTCGAGGCGCTCCTGGATCTCGCCGCGGATGGCGGTCTTCAGCTCTTCGAGGGTCTCGTAGTCGCCGGCGTCCTGGGCCAGCTCGTCGTCGGCGGCGGGCAACAGGCGCTCGTGGAGGGCCTTGACCGTCACCTCGAAGATGGCCGTCTTGCCCCGGAGCAGCTCGTTCGGGTGCTCGGCGGGGAAGGGCACGTCGATCTTCTTGGTGTCGCCGGGCTTCATGCCCTTCATGCCGGTCTCGAGCTCGTCGAGGAAGCTGTCGTCCCCGAGCTGGACCTCGCGATCCTGGGCGGCCAGGTCGTCCTGGACCTCGCCGTCCACCTCGACCGCGAAGTCGATGGTGATCCGGTCGCCATCCTGGGCACCGCGCATGGGCTCGGGCTCACGGAAGTCCGCGTTCTGCTTGCGGAGCTCTTCCAGTCGGTCGTCGATGGCCGCGTCGGTGGCCTTGGGCGAGATGTGCTTCACCTCGAGGCCGTCGAGGTCGATGGACTCGAGCTTCGGCCGGACCTCGATGGTCGCGGTGAAGGCCATGGGCTGGCCCTCGGTGATGTCCGGCTCCTCGGCGAGGTTGGGCTCGGAGCAGATGGCGAGCTCGTGCTCTTCCACCGCGTGGATGAGGCCCTGCTGGATCAGAGCGGAGGCGACCTCCGCTTTCACCTGCTTGCCGAAGAGCTTCTCCACCATGCGGCGGGGCACCTTGCCGGGCCGGAAGCCGCGGACCTTCGCGGTCTTCGCCAGCTTGGCGAAGCTCTTGTCGAGATCCTGGGAGACCCGCTCCCACGGGACCTCCACCTTCACCTCGACCTGGACGGGGCTGATCTCACTGACCTCGGATTGCAACGTTCGACTCCGCGAAGAATGGGCTGGGTGCGGTGGGCTTCGGTCGCTGCCGAAGGGGCTCCGCCGCAGGGGAGGGTCCGGGTTCGCCGGACCGAAATGGATGAAGGGGCGTCCTAGCCCCCGGTCGCGGCGCAGTCAACGGAGGTCGCTCAGCCGGCGGCCGTCAGCGCCGCGCGGGCTGCCCCCATGAGGGCCTCCACGGTGGCCGCCCGGACCCGGGCCGGGACCCGCCGGAGGATCAAGACGGCCCGTCCCTCCTGGCGGACATGGCTGCCGGGGACGCCTCGGCCGACGCGCTGCGCGGCGGCGGCCGCCTCGGTGGCCTCGGCTTCGTCGTCCCAGAGGGTGAGCCAGACCACCGCGCTTCCCAGGGAGCCGCCGGCGTAGACCCGGAGGGCGTCGCCCCCCCAGCCGGCCGCCGCGGCGGCGTCTACCCCGCTGGGGCGGCCCTGGCCGAAGTAGACCGCCAGCTCCAGCTCGCCGAGGGTCCCCTCGTCGACGACGCGATCGCCGAGGCCCTCGAGCTCCGGAAGCGTGATGGCCAGGGGCTCGTCCCGGACCCGCTCGGGGTGCAGGACCTGCTCGGTGGAGCGGGGGAGCTCCCGGAAGCGGGCGTCCACGCCATCCCAGCCGCTCTGCCGCGCCCACCAGCTGCAGTAGCCGAGGCCGGCGAGGTAAGGGACGATGAGGGTCGCCCGCACGATGGCCGGCGCCTGGGAGAGGGTCATCCCGCCCTGGGGCATGGCCGACTCGACCATCATCTCCTCGAGACCGGGGACGTTGCCGGCGATCTGCTGGGCGACGGGCATCACGTCGGCGCCCCGGCCGGCGCTCATGGCGACCATGGCCAGGGTGGCGTCGCCCTCGACCAGGGAGCGCAGGGCGCCGGCGGCGTCGCCGGACACGTCGCGGTCGTAGAGCGCCTTCAGATCGAAGTGTTGGTCCTGGAGCGCGTGGACCAGCTCGTGGATGAGGATCGCCCGGGGCTCCTGGGCCTGGGAGCCCCCGCGGAGCAGGAGGTCCATCACGTCGTCCCGGATGACCATCGCGTCGGTCTCCGGGTCGTAGTAGCCGACGACCTGCTCGCCGAGGACGCCCTCCATGAGATCGCGGATGTCGGTGCCCGCCGGGAGCAGCCCGAGGGCCTCGTAGATCTCCCGGGCCTGGGAGAGCTCGTCCTCTTCCATCTGCTCGGAGAGCGCGGCGGTGATCGAGGCCGCGTTGCGGACCCGGGTGACCACCGGCTTCAAGAAAGGCAGACGGCGGACCTCGACGGCCTCGGCCTGGAGGCTGGCCATGACGTTCTGCTCGGCGCGGGTGAGCGGTCGGTCGCTGGGCGCGTCGGCCCGGGTCTCGGCGCTGGCCGGGGCCAGGGGCGGGGTCCGCGGCGGCGGCGCCGCGGTGGTGGCGCAGCCGAACGCGCCGAGGAGGAGGCACGTCGCGAGGCCGCGGCTCACCGCCGGACCTCGAGGGCCATCGCGACGACCTCGGGCTTGCGGCGGAGGGTCTTCCAAAAGAACCGCCGGATGACCCGCCGGGCCCGGTCCTCGGCGGCCTCCAGTGAACCGTCCTCGTGACCGAAACGGCGGAAGTCGTCCCGGAGGTACTCGGTGCACTCGTCGAGGAGCTCGTCCTCGTCGTCCTCGCCGAGGAAGCCGCGGGCCTCGAGGCGCGGCTCCCCGACCAGGCGGATGCCCTTCTTGCGGTGGACCTCCACCGGGAGCGCCGCGCCGACGAGGCCGAGCTCGCTCATGCGCATCCGGTCCCGGCGCATCACCGGGTCTACGGCGACCCCGCCGTGGGCGATGAAGACCCGGTCGGCCTCCACCGAGCCCACGACCCGGAGCGAGCCCGGCCGGAGCTCGACGACGGCCCCGTTCTCGACCGGGAGAGAGGCCTCGACGCCGGTCTCCCGGGCCAGCTCGGCGTGCGCCTGGAGCATCCCCCAGGTGCCGTGCACCGGAAGGAAGCTCTTGGGGCGCAGCCACTCGAGGAGCATCCGCTGCTCCTCGCGGTAGGCGTGGCCACTGACGTGGACGCCGGGGTCGGTGGCCCGGTGGTGCACCTCGACGCCGATGCGCGCCAGGTCCTCCCGGACGGTGAAGACCGAGCGCTCCAGGCCGGGGATGACCCGGGAGGACATGATCACCGTGTCGCCGGGCTCCAGGTCGAGGTCGCGGTGCTCGCCGCGGGCGAACTTGGCCAGCGCGGCCGGCGGCTCGCCCTGGGTGCCGGTGGCCAGCACCAGGAGCTGGTGCCGGGGCACCTTGCGGGCGTTCTCCGGGCGGACGAGGAGGTCGCTGACGCCCTTCAGGTGCCCGAGCTCCCGCGCGAGCTCGAAGTGCTTGTGGACCGAGCGACCCGCGAGCAGGACCCGGCGACCATGCTTGCGGGCCGAGGCGAAGGCGCTCCGCATGCGGTGCACGTTCGACGCGAAGAGCGCGATCACCACCCGCTGCTCCTGCTCGGCGATGAGCGCGTCGAGCGCCGCGGCCGCGGTGGCCTCGTCCCCGGAGCGGCCCTCGGCGAAGACGTTGGTGGAGTCGCTCATCAGGAGCGCGACCCCCTCGTCCCCGAGCGCCTTCAGGCGGTCCTCCGGGAAGGGCGCGTCGGCGGGGACGTCCTCGATCTTGAAGTCGCCCGAGTGGACGATGGTGCCCGCCGGGGTCCGGAAGATGAGCCCCATCGCGTCCACGATGGAGTGGTTCACGTGGTAGGGCTCGATGGTGAAGGGCCCGGCCTCGAAGACTTTGCCCACCTCGATGGCGTGCATCGCGGGGGCCTCGACCTGCATCTCGCCGAGGCGCTGTTTCACCAGCTCGAGCGCGTAGATGGGGCCGTAGATCGGCGGCAGGGGCATCTCCAGATCGCGGAGCAGGTAGGGCAGGGCGCCGATGTGGTCCTCGTGCCCGTGGGTGATCACGATCGCGCGAAGCACGTCCGCCGGCTCACCCGGGCGGGGCGCGAGGAGGGCGCCGAAGTCCGGATGGATGATCGAGACCCCCAGCGGCCGGACCCCCAGGTCCGGGTCCATACCCGCGAAAGTCACCCCGCAATCGAGGAGGATACGGCCCTCCTCCGTGCCGAGGATCATGGCGTTCATACCGACCTCGCCGAGGCCCCCGAGGGGGATGAGGTGTACGGCGTCGCTTTCGGGTCGCATCGGGCGCGCAAGCTAGACCGACCGTGAGACGTTCGCCATACGGCGCCGCGAGGAACCCCGCGGCGACACCTCCCGCCCGCAGTGGGGGAATGAGCCGGGCGCCGCCGCGTTGACCGGCCCGGATCGGGCGTGTTAGGCCCCGGCGGCCCGCGAGGGTCGAGGAAAGAGATGCTTGTGCAGGATTTCGTTCGTTTTCTGGCGGCCTTCGCCCTGGCCTTGGCCCTGACCCCCGGCGCCGCCAACGCCCAGCCCCCCGTCGAGACCGAGGAGGAACTCGAGGAAGACCTCGAGGACGACGAGGATCTCGACGACGAGGAGTTGGACGAGGACGAGGAGGACGAGGACCTCGAGCTGGAGGAAGAGCAGGCCCAGCTGCGGCCGCCGAGCCTCGAGATGCCCGACGTCGACGTCGACACGGAGGAAGAAGAGCTCGTCGAAGAGGACGAGGACCTCGACGTCGACGCGGCCCCGGCGGACGACATGGACCTGCTCAGCGAGGCCGAGCCGCCCCCCTCGAGTGATCCCACCCTGGCCAACTGGACCGCGCCCCGCTCGGTGGTGACCCTCAACGGGTACTTCCGGGCCCGCGGCGAGCTCTACGACAACTTCTTCCTCGGCCGGGGCCAGGACTACAACGGCAACTACGACGCCACCGACGCGCCCTTCGCGCGTTTCGTGCCGGCGGGCCGGATCGCCCACACCGACGGCGTGGGCCTGGGCTGCGATCGCGGCGACGAGGCCGGCGCGAGCTCGCCCTGTGACTCCAGCGACCAGCTCCGCTTCGCGAACATGCGGCTCCGTCTGCGGCCGACCATCGCGCTCAGCGATGACGTGAAGGTCCACATGATGGTCGATGCCTTGGACAACGTGATCCTGGGCTCGACCCCCGACGTCGGCACCTACAGCGGACCCACCGGCTACACCCGCACGCCGGGCGCGCCGGGCGTGCCCGTGGACAGCTTTGCCACGACCCTGAACCCGCCCCTGAGCGACCGGAACTACACCCGGGACAGCATCTACGTGCGCCGCGCCTGGGCCGAGGTGACCAACCGCGGCATCGGCCAGCTCCGCTTCGGTCGCATGGGCAACCACTGGGGTCTCGGCATGCTCTGGAACGGCGGCGACGGCATCGACTCCGACTACTCGTCGGACGTCGACCGGGTCATGCTGATGACCAAGTTCGCCGGCTTCCACTTCTTCGGCGCCTACGACTTCGCCGCCCAGGGCATCCAGTCGGCCACCGACGACCTCCGCTCGCTCCCCATGGACGGAACCGCCAAGGACGACCTCCGGCAGTTCGTGGTCGGCGCCGCGCGCCGGGAGGACGAGGACGAGGCCAACGCCCGCCTGCAGCGCGGCGGCTGGGTCCTCGAGGGCGGGCTCTACTTCGCGTACCGGACCCAGTCCTGGAGCTCTGCCGGCGTCACCGAGGCCTTCCCCTCGACCGGCGACTACTTCCTGGTCGAGCGCGACGCGAACCTCTTCATGCCCGACCTCTGGGGCCGCTTCCGCTGGGGCGGGCTCCGGCTCGAGGTCGAGATGGCCGGCATCTTCGGCTCCATCGGCAACGTCCAGAACGGCACCTACGAGGACGACCCCTACGACGTCCGGCAGTTCGGCTTCGCCTTCGAGGGCGAGTACCGACTCCTCGACGACAAGCTCGCCATCCGCCTCTACACCGGCTTCGCGACCGGTGACCAGGACGTGAACGGCCTGAGCTCGCAGGAAGACATGCTCACCCAGCGGACCGCCGACCGGACCCTGAGCACCTTCCAGTTCCACCCGAACTACCGGGTCGACCTCATCCTCTGGCGGAACATCATGCAGCGGGTGGCCGGCGCCTGGTACCTCAAGCCCGGTCTCGGCTACGACATCATCAAGAACCCCTTCGGGCAGATCTTCGGTGTCCGCGCCGACATGATCTACAGCCGCGCCGCCCAGGAGACCCAGGCCTACGGCGCCGACCCGAACCTCGGCCTCGAGCTGAACTTCTCGCTCTACTACCAGAGCGAGGATGGCCCCGACTTGATGGACGGCTTCTACGCCAGCTTCCAGTACGGCGTGCTCTTCCCCCTGGCCGGGTTGGAGTTCCCCGCGGGCGACACCCGCGCCCGGGACGGCACGGCCATCGACATCGGGAACGCCCAGTCCATGCGGCTGATCCTCGGCGTCCAGTTCTGAGCCGACCCTCGCGGGATCGACCGACGCCCCGACCGCTCGCGGCCGGGGCGTCGTGCGTTCGGGGGAGGGCCGTCGGGAGGAAACTGTCCCGGCGCCGTGCGATAAGGGCCCCGTGGCGAAGAAGAAGAACAAGGGCCCGGCGTACGTCTGCGCGAGCTGTGGCGCGACGCATCCCCGCTGGGTCGGGCGCTGCGGCACCTGCGGCGAGTGGAACTCGGTGGAGGAGGCGGCGCCGGCCCCCTCGGTGGCCAGCCGGGAGCGGAGCGGCGGCACCAGCAAGGCGCGGCCCCTGGGCGAGGTCGACATGGAGGACGCCGAGCGCCTCCCCACCGGCATCGGCGAGCTCGACCGGGCCCTGGGCGGGGGGCCGGTGCGCGGGGGCGTGGTGCTCCTCGGGGGCGATCCCGGCATCGGCAAGTCCACCCTCTTGATGCAGGCGCTGGCGGCGCTGTGTCGCTCGGGGTCCTCGGCGCTCTACGTGACCGGGGAGGAGTCCGCCTCGCAGGTGGCCTTGCGCGCCCGGCGCCTGGACGCGCCCGGGGCGCTGGACGTCGCCATCCTGGCCACCACCGAGCTCCAGGACGCGGAGGCGGCGCTGATGGCCGAGGAGCCCGCGGTGGCGGTCATCGACTCGATTCAGACCCTGCGGGACTCGGACCTCGGCAACGCCCCCGGGAGCGTCACCCAGCTCCGCTCGGTCGCGGGGCGGCTCATCGATCTCGCCAAGCGACGCCGCATCGCGCTCTTCCTGATCGGCCACGTGACCAAGGAGGGGGCCATCGCCGGGCCCAAGGTCCTGGAGCACCTGGTGGACACGGTGCTCTCCTTCGAGGGCGACGCGACCCACGCGTTCCGCATCGTGCGGGCGACCAAGAACCGCTTCGGGCCCGCCCAGGAGATCGGTGTCTTCGAGATGGAGGGCGCCGGCCTGCGTGAGGTCCCGGACCCCAGCGCGCTCTTCCTGGCCGAGCGGCCCGAGGCCGCGGCCGGCTCGGTGGTGGCGCCCACGGCCGAGGCGAGCCGGCCCATGCTGGTCGAGCTCCAGGCCCTGGTGGCGCCGGCCGCCTACGGCGCGCCCCGTCGGGTGGTCACGGGCCTGGACGGCAGTCGACTGGCCATCCTGCTGGCGGTCCTCGAGCGCCGCGCCCGCCACCGGGTCCTCGACCGGGACGTCTTCGCCTCGGCCACCGGCGGCGTGCGGGCCACCGAGCGCGCGCTGGACCTGCCGCTAGCGCTCGCGGTGGTCTCCAGCCTCCGCGACGAGCCCTTCGCGGCCGACGCCGTGGCCTTCGGTGAGGTCGGGCTCGCGGGCGAAGTCCGCGCCGTGCCCCGGCCCGGCGCCCGCATCGCCGAGGCGCGGAAGCTGGGGTTCAAGCGGGTGGTGTTGCCCAAAGCCAACGCCGCGACCCTGACCGACGGCGAGCGCGAGGGGATGCAGATCATCGCCGTCCGCTCGCTCGCGGAGACCCTCGAGAAGCTCTTCTGAGCGCTCTTCCGAGCCGCTCTTCCGAGCCTGCGGCGACCGCCGCTCGCCTCAGCGGCCGCGCGGGGAGGGATGGGGCGCCAGCAGGACGGGTCGGGCGCCCGGTCCCGAGCGGTCCCGGGCCCGCGCGCACTCCGCCTCGGTGATGCGCCGGGGCCCGCGGATGGTCGGGTCCACGCTCCGGGCGCTCATCAAGCGCCAGGGGGCGGGGTCGCTGATGTCGTCCGGGTGGAAGGGGTGGTCGAGGAGCACGTGGCCGAGCTCGTGCGCGTGGGTCAGCGCGATCGGGCCCTGCTCGAGGCCCCGCTGGTCGAGGATCACGGTGTTCACCAGTGCGCCCTCGTCGGCCTCGATGAACGCCTCGCCCTGCCGGGTCTCCCCGGTGAAGCGGTTCACGAGGTAGACCTCGATGGTGCTCGGGTCGTCGTCCCCGGTCGGCAGGACCAGCGCGCGCTCCTCGAGGGATCCGCTGGTCGCGTTGCGGTTGTCGAACTCCTGGAGCCCGTCGCTCAGATCGACCCGCGGGATGACCACCCGGAGGCGCGGGTCGTCGGTCAGCGGGCCCCTCTCGGGCGGCGTGAGCGTGGCCAGCGCGGCGCCCCGGTGCACCAGGACGTCGGCGGTCGCCCCCGCCGCCTGCTCGGCCCGGGGGTTCACGGTCACTCGCGCCCGGAACCCGGCGCTCTCCAGCGCGCCCGCGACCCGGAGCGCGGCGTCGAGGGGAGTGCTCCCCGAGGGGATGGAGACCGGACCGATGGGGGTCCCGTTCGCCCGCAAGCGGACCACGCCGCCGGCCGCGAGGAAGCCCTCGGGCTCGCCGAAGCTCAGGAGCGCCGGGGGTGGCGCGTCGTGCACCAGGATCTCGCTGGCTTCGAAGTCGACGAGGCACTGGGTCCAGGCCCGGGACGCGAGGGCCACCTGGTCGGCGGCCCAGGCCCGCGCGGTCGCGGTGTCGCGGCCCACCGCCGCTCGACCGCGCTCCCGGAGGACGTGCAGCCGGAGGCGCGCCCGGCGGGCGGCGAGGGGGCCGTCCTCGTCCCCCGGACGCCCGACCCGCACGCTCTGGGTCGCCCCGTGGACGTCCACCTCCACGGCGTCCCGGAGCCGGACCTCCAGGAGCTGCCCTTCGACGCCGGGCGCGGTGGCGTCGAGGGGATCGGTGACCAGCCGGAGCCAGGGCGACGCGAAGGTCCCGTCCGGGCGCGCGTGCAGCCGAACGGGGAGCCGGCCGCGCCGACCGCCGGCATCCACGGCGCGCAGGAGCCCATGGAGGGTCCCCTCCCGCGCCAGGGATTCGGCGCCCGTCGCGACCACCCGGAAGGCGGCCGGGTCGGGACTCTCCGCGGCCCCAGGGTCTCGGGGAAGGTCCGCGTCGTTCGGGATCCGGGACGACGGCCGGAGCGCCCGGGTTCGCGGATCGACCGGGCCCGCGCCGTCCTCGAAGTGGAGCCGAATGGCCTGGACCGCGAGCCGGGCTTCGTTCGCCCCCTGGCGAAGCACGACGGTGTGCCGGCCCGGGGAGAGGGCCCGGAGCCGGAGCTCGGCCGGTAGCGCGATCCGCGCCGTCGGGCCCAGGGGGCGCTCGCCCCGAAGCGCGACCAGCTCCGCCGGCGTCTCGAGCGTGGCCCACCCGGAGCCGCGGGCCTGGAAGGCGACGGCGTCGAAGAGGGGGCCTGCCGGGTCCTCGTGGTCCCGGCGGCCGTTCTCGTCGTCGTCGTCCTCGTCGACCGCCACGACCAGAGGGCCGGCGTCCCGGAAGCCGAGAGGCTCCTGAGCGGCGCCCTCGGCGCGGCCTCCGAGGGCGGCCAGGAGCACCAGCGGGCTGCGCCGCATCCACGGCCGGAGTCCGCGGACGAGCCAGCCGATCATTCGTGCAAGAGGGCCTCGGCACGGCGCGCCAGCCGGGGCCGGCGGCAGAGCTCGGCGTGGATGATCCCGGTCAGCTCGGCGAGGGCGTGCTGGAGCTCTTGATTGAGCACCAGGTAGTCGAAGAAGGGGTAGTGCTCGATCTCCCGCTTGGCGGCCGCGAAACGCCGCTCGAGGGACTCCGGGGACTCGGTGCCGCGCCCGGAGAGCCGTCGGCGGAGCTCGGCCATCGAGGGCGGGAGGATGAACACGCCGACCGCCTGGGGGAGCTTGGCCTTGATCTGTCGCGCGCCCTGGTAGTCGACGTCGAAGAGCAGCGCCTGCGCCCCCTGGGCGCGCGCCCGCTCGATCTCGGAGACGCTGGTCCCGTAGAGGTTGCCGTGGACCTCGGCCCACTCCGCGAGCTCCCCCGCCTCGACCTTGGCCCGGAACGCGGCCTCGTCGACGAAGTGGTAGTCCTGGCCGTCGACCTCGTTGGGTCGCGGCTGCCGGGTCGTGAGCGAGACGCTGAAGGTCAGCCGGTTGGAGAAATCGCGCAGGAGCCGTTGGGTCAGCGTCGTCTTGCCCGCGCCGGAGGGCGAGCTGAGGATCAAGAGGAGGGGCTCGGGGTTCTGTCGGAGCTCGTCGGTCATGGTCCCGGGGGCGTCAGAGGATGTTCTGGACTTGTTCGCGCATCCGCTCCACGTCCGCCTTCATCTCGACCACCAGGCGGGTGATGTCGGCGTCGGAGATCTTGGAGCCGATGGTGTTGACCTCCCGCGCCATCTCCTGGAGCAGGAAGTCGAGCTTCCGGCCGTGGGTCGGGCCGGTGCTCTGCATCAGGTCGACGAACTGGTCGCAATGGCTGCGCAGGCGCGCCAGCTCCTCGGCGACGTCGGCGCGGTCGGCGAAGACCGCGACCTCGTGCTCGAGGCGCCCCTCGTCGAGGCTCATCCCTTGTTCGTCGAGGAGCCGCCGGATGCGCTCGCGCATCTTGTCCCGGTGGCCGTCGACCAGGCTGGGGGTCAGGACGTGCAGCTGGGCGGTGCGCGCCCGGATCGCCTCGAGCCGGGCCGAGAGGTCCTGGGCGAGGTGCTGGCCCTCCCGGAGCCGCATCACCTCCACCTGGTCGCAGGCGTCCTCGATGGCCTCGAGCGCGAGCTCGCGGATGGCGTCCGGGGCCACGCTGTCCTCGATCCGGTAGAGGTCGGGGACCGACGCGAGCAGCGTCAGGGGCACCGCCTCGCCCGGCGCGAGCTCGTCGCGGACCCGGCAGAGCTCCGCGTAGGCCGTCCGGGCGCGCTCGACGTCCAGGACGGGCTCACCGCGGAGACCGCGCCCGGTGAGCTTCACGCCGACTTCGACCCGGCCGCGGTGCAGTCGTTTGCGGACCACGGCCTCGAGGGCGGCGACGTGCTCCTGGAGCTCGGGCACGCAGCGGGTCCGCACGTCCAGGAAGCGGTGGTTGAGGGAGCGGACGTCGATCGTCAGCCGGGTCGCCGTGGTGGGCAACTCGCGCCGCGCGATCCCATAGCCGGTCATGCTCCGCACGCCGGGTGTGTATCACGGAGGTGACGGAAAGACCCGTGCGGGCTCTCCCGCGACCGTCCTCAGCCGAGGCCCTTGCGGCGCTTGAGCTGGTCCATGACCTTGGCGTACTCGATCTCGAAGCTCGCGGTGCCCTCGGAGAGGTTCTTGATCTTCGAGCGGACTTCCTTGTCCAGATCGTCCTCGAGGTTCGTGTTCCGCTTGATCACGTTGGTGATCTTCTTCCGGAGCACGTGGTCCTCGCCGTAGACCTCGACCACGTTGTTGCTGTGGAAGAGCATCGTCATGACCTGCTCGACCAGGTAGGGCAGGGCCTCGTCCCGGGCGGGGAAGCCGAGGTCGCGGGCGACCTGGGACTTGATCTTGCCGAGGAGTCCGTAGCTGAGGCCTTCGCGCTCCATGCGCGCCTTGGCCTCGTCGAGGACCTGCCGATCGCGGCGGACGTACTCCTTGAAGACGGCCTCGAAGTCCATGCGGACCTCTTCCTCGGACTCGATCTCGATGTCCCCCTCGGTGGTCAGGGTCTTGGTGAGACTCTCGGCCATCGCCGGGATTTTTCCGCTGTAGATACGCAAGGAGCTTCTCCGCTGGGGTTGTTCGTGGGGTAGCGGAGGGGGGGCGCCCGGTCAATGGTCACCGTGCGCGGGCTCGTCTTCTCCGCGGGGAGCGTTCCCACACGAGAGACTTGCGGCGACCCCCGAGAGGCCCCATTCGAAACCCGTGGACGAGCCGCGACGCGATCTCTACGAGGTGCTGGGCGTGGCGCGGGATGCCCCCGCGGACACCCTGCGCAAAGCCTATCGAAAGCTCGCCCGGGAGCTGCACCCGGACGTGAACCCCGGCGACGAGGAGGCCGAGCGCCGCTTCAAGGAAGTCGCCGGCGCGTACGACGTCCTCTCGGACGAGGAGAAGCGGAAAGCGTACGACGAGTTCGGCTTCGACTCCCTCCGCTCGGGCTTCGACCCGGAGAAGGCGCGCGCCTACCAGCAGTGGCAGCAGGGCCGGGCCCGGACGGGGCACCCCTTCCAGGACGAGGTCGGCGGGTTCGGGGGCTTCGGCGGCTTCGGCGGGGCCGGCGACATGGGGGACCTCGGCGACCTCTTCCGCACCATCCGCCAACAGCAGGCCCAGCGACCCCGCCGGGGCGGCGACGTCCACGCGAGCCTCGCGCTCGATCTGCCCACGGCGATGACCGGCACCCAGGTCTCGGTGGAGGTCCCGGCGACCGGCGGCGGGTCCCGGTCGGTCCAGGTGCGCATCCCCCAGGGCGCCGAGGACGGCGACACCCTGCGCATCCGCGGCAAGGGCGCGCCCGGCGCCAACGGCGGACCCGACGGCGACCTGGTCATCGAGGTCCGGGTAGAGGAGCATCCCGTGTTCACCCGCGATGGCCGCGATCTGCGGCTCGAGCTGCCGATCACCCTCCACGAGGCCTACACCGGCGCGAAGGTGCCGGTGCCCACCATGGACGGCGAGGTCTCCATGAAGATCCCCGCCGGGGCCCAGAGCGGACAGACCCTGCGCTTGAAGGGCAAGGGCGTCACTCGCGGCAAGGCGACCGGTGACCTCTACGTGACCCTGAAGGTCGTGGTGCCGCCCGCTGGCGACGACGCCCTCGCCACGGCGCTGGAAGCGGCCGAGAGCCTCTACGACGGCAACGTCCGCGCGGGAGTGAAGGCATGAGCGAGCGACGGCTGACCCTCGCGGAGCTGCTCGAGGTCCTCGGCGGCGACGAGTCCTTCCTCGACGAGGCCCGGGAAGCCGGGCTCCACCACGACGAGCCGACCTACGACGTCGTCTACTGCGAGCGGGTGCGCGTCGCCCGGACCCTCGTGCGCGACCTCGACGTCAACTGGCCCGGCGTGGAGGTCGTCCTCCGGCTCCGGGAGGAGCTGGTGATGAGCCGCCGGCACGTGCGGCGCTTGGCGACCGAGCTGGCGCGCAAGGACCGCGAGTAGGGGACGGAACGCGAGAGGGCGACCCCTGCGGGATCGCCCTCTCCATGCGCGCCGGGTGGTTCAGCCGTTCAGGCGCCCGCGCATCCGCTCCATGAGCCCGTCGAAGCCATCGCGCTCGATGAGCGTGTGGAACTGGCTGCGGTAGTTCTCCACCAGGCTCTGGCCGTCGGTGACGACGTTCACCACGCGCCACTCGTCGTTCACGATCTTCATCTCGTAGTCGATGGTCACCGCCGGCGCGCGGCGGTTCTCGGTGGAGCGGGCCTGGGTGGACACGAAGACGCTGGTGCCCCGGCGCGCCGCGTCGCCGTAGGTCACGTCGTAGTCCTTGATGCGCTCCAGGTTGGAGCGGTAGCTGCGCTCGACGAGCTGCTTCAGGACCTCGGAGAAGTCGCTCCGCTGGCTCGCGCTCAGGTCCGCCCAGTGGGTGCCCATGGAGGCCTCGGCGAGCGCGTCGAAGGCGATGAGGTCGTCCAGGAGGCGTCCGAGTTGGGCGTCGCGCTGGGCGTTGGCGGGGCGGTCCAGGAGCCGATCGAGGCGCGCGTGGCGTTGCTCGAGGTACTGCTTGGCCGCCGCGGGGGCGGCCCGGTTCTGCGCGTCGGCGCTGCTGGCCCCGAGGGCGAGCACGAGGGTGACGAAGGCGAGGAGGAGGGTGGGAAGTCGGGTCATGATGGCCTCGTGGGGCTCGGACGGAGTCGGGCGCCTCGGCATTCAGCCCGAGGTGGGCATGGGCTTCGGCTCGGGGGGCTCGGGGCTCGGGCCCTCGGGCGGCGGGACCGGGGGTTCGACGGGGACGGGCTGGGGCTTCTCTTTTTCGACCATGACCGACTCTACCTGCAATCGGGGTCCCATTGGTCCCCGGGAACGAGCCGCTCGCCGCTGACCCGCTCCAGATGGGCCACGGCGACGTTCAGCTCGAGGACCGCCTGGAGGTGGGCGAAACGGGCCGTGAAGTAGCCCTTCATGGCGTCGATGAGCTCCTTGGGGTCCAGGGTGCCGACGTCGTAGCCCTGGGCGGCACCGACGAACCAGGCGCGGGTCTCGCGCTCGCCAATGCCCCAGGCCTCCTCCCGGCGCCGGGCGTCCTCGAGCTTCTCGAAGGCGAGCCGAACCTCCAGGGTGATCCCCTGGGCGGCCGCCTCGGCCCGGGCCCGGGTCTCGGCCAGCTCCGCCTCCGCGCGGCGGTGCCGGAAGGTGGTGCCGGCGAAGTCCAGGTTCCAGCGGAGGAAGAGCCCCGCGCCCAGGCTGGGGGTGTTGGCCGGGTCCTGGATGAAGGGGTTCTGCTGGTCGGTGATGTGGGGCGCCCAGGTGATCCCCGCGCGGAACCCGAGACCCACGGTGGGGATGAACGATCCCCGCTGGACCTCGACGTTGGCCTCCCGGGCGGCGACGGCCGCCGCCAGCATCCCCAGCTCCGGCCGCTGCCCCTCCGCGGCGCGGACCAACTCTTCCCGGGTGGCCTCGGGGAGGGCGACCGCCTCCATGGGGCACTCGGGCGGCACGATGGAGCGCTTGCCGGTCAACGCCTCGAGGGCGGCCATGCTGCTCTCGCGGAGCTGCTGGGCCTCGGACCGCCGGGCGTCGACCTCGGCCAGGGCGGCGGCCAGGCGCCGACGGTCGATGGGGTTCGCCTCCGGGTCCCCTTCCTCGAGCATCTGGTCGAGCTTGGTGATCGCGCCGGCGAGCTTGCCGCGGCCTTCCGAGATCATCTGCTCGATGTCGAGGGCGAGCTGGAGCCCGAACCAGGCCCGGCGGATGTCGTAGCGGACCCGGGCCAGGGTGACCTCGCGCTGGAGCTCGGCGGCGCGTACGCCCGCTTCGGCGGCCCGCCAGGCCCCGCGGATGCGGCCCCCGGTGTAGAGCGGGATCGCGCCGCTGACGCCCACCTGCAACACCGGGCCCCAGGTCTGGTCCAGCGGGAGCTGGTCCTGGTCGGAGAAGATGGGCGTCCCCGAGGCGCCGGGCGCGATGGTCGCCCCGGCGTCGGCGCGCCAGGTGGCGAAGAAGGGGGAGTAGTGGGCCTCGCCGAGCCGCGCTTCGGCGGCCTGGAGTGCGAACCCGTCCGCGCGGAGCTCGGGCCAGTGCGCCTCGGCGGCCTCGAGGAGGCCGGGCAGGGTGTCCGGCTCCTGGGCGAGCGCGGGGCTCGCCAGCAGGAGCGCACCAAGCAGCAGCAGGGTCCGCACGGACACGCTCTAGCAGGGTTCCCGGCGGGGCCGCCAGGGCTCAGCGCATCTTGGAGCGGCGCCGCATGGAGCTGGAGCCGCCGCCGTTCTCCGCGTTGTAGCGCTGGATGAGCTGGTCGGTGAGGTCCAGGTTGCTCGGCACCCAGATCACGCCGGACTCGTTGGCCTCCAGGATGATCTCGTAGCCTTCCTGTTGACCGATGCGGCGCATGATCTCCTGCATCTTCTGCAGGATCCCCTGGGTGAGCTCGGCCTCCTTGGCGGCCAGCTCCTGCTGGTACTCCACGTAGGACTGCTGCAGCTCGACGAACTTCTTCTGGTAGGACTCGAGGCGCTCGGCGAGGGCCTCGCGGCTGAGCACGTTCTTCTGCCGCTCGATGTCTTCCTTCATGTCGCGCAGCTCTTCCTGCGCGGCGTCGAGGGACTTCTGGCGACGCTTGAAGAGCCGCTCGAGGCGCGCCTTGGCGCGGCGACCGTCCTCGGTCTCCATGAGGGCCCGCTGCAGATCGACGACGGCGATCTTCGTCTGGGCGTAGACCTTGGGCGCGACGGTGCTGAGGAGCAGCGCGGCGACGAGGGTGATTCCGTGGCGCTTGATGGACATCGGAGACCTCATCGCATCTTCGAGGAGCGGCGCATGGAGCTGGATCCGCCCCCGTGCTCCGAGTTGTAGCGCTGGATGAGCTGGTCGGTGAGGTCGATGTTCGACGGCACCCAGACCACGCCACCCTCGTTGGCCTCCATGATCAGCGTGTAGCCCTCGGCCTGGCCGATGCGGCGGAGGATCTGCTGCATGCGCTCGAGGATCTCCGAGGTCAGCTCGGCTTCCTTGGAGGCGAGCTCGCGCTGGTACTCCGCGTACTGCGACTGCAGCTCCATGTAGGCCTTCTGGTACTCCTCGAGGCGGCGCTGGAGGGCTTCATCGGTGATCACGCCGGCCTTTTGCTGGCGCTCGATGTCCTCCTTCATCTGCTTCATCTTGTTCTGCGCGGCGTCGAGGGACTTCTGGCGGCGCTTGAAGAGGCGCTCGAGCCGCTGCTTCGCGCGGCGACCGTCCTCGGTCTCCATCAGGGCGCGCTGTAGGTCCACGACCGCGATCTTCGTCTGGGCGTAGACCTTGGGGGCCACGCTCGAGACCAGGAGGGCGGCGAGCAGGGTGAGGGCGTGTCGTCGTACGTTCATCATCAGAAAGCAGTGCCGATCGTGAATTCGAAGCGGATCTTGTCTTCGTACTCTCGCCGCGCAAGCGGGATGCCCCACTCGAAGCGCAGGGGCCCGAGGGGAGAGATCCATCGGAGTCCGAACCCGACGGACGTACGAATGGAGAAGGGATTCACTCCGCAGGGGTCGATGGTCGGATCCCCCTCGGAGGTCTCCGGGGCCTGACAGAGCTTGTTCTCCAGGTTCCACGCGTTGCCGCCGTCGGTGAAGACGACGCCGAAGATGCCCACCGCCTCGACGATGGGGAACTCGACCTCGAGGTTCCAATACGCCTGAACGTTGCCGCCGATGGAGATGCCGCCGGCCTGACCGTTGCCGGCCGCGTTGGGGACCGCGTTGGGGTCGGTGCGCGAGGGCAGGGCGGCTCGCGGCCCGAGGGCCTGGAGCCGGTAGCCGCGGACGTTGAAGATGCCGCCGAGGTAGTAGCGCTCGTAGATGGGCACGCCCCGGGACGAGCGGCTGGTGATGAGCCCGAGCTCCAGGTTCGCGCGGAAGAGGAAGGGGCCCCAAATGGGCTTGTACCAGCGGGCGAAGGCCGTGTTCCGCCAGAAGATCTGGTCGGATCCGAGGAAGCTCTCGGCGAGCTCGGTGCTGGCGCTGACGTAGGCGCCGCCGGTGGTCCGGAAGGGCGAGCCGGTCCGGCTGTCCCAGGTCAGCGTGAGCTGGAGCGAGCTGGTCAGGCCGTCCCGGAAGACGTTGTCCAGCGGGATGCGGCTGAAGAGGTTGAAGCCCTGACCGCCGCCGCCGCTCTGGAAGAAGCCGCCGGTGCGCGGGCTGATGTCCACCTGTTCGGCGCGGTACTGGAGATAGAGCCGCAGGCGCGGATCCCCGATGGGGTGACCGAAGGTGATGCCCCCGCCGGTGCTGTCGCGGTTGAACGACGAGAACTGGCGGATGGTCTTGAAGACGTCCAGGCCGAGGCTCCACTGGCTGCCGAAGAGCCAAGGCTCGACGAAGCGGAGCTGGACGAACTGGCGGATCCCGGAGAGCTGCAGGTTCAGCGAGAGCGACTGGCCGTTGCCGAAGAGGTTCTGCTGCTGGATCTGCGCGGTGACGATGAAGCTCTCGATGGACGAGAAGCCGGCGCCGACCTGGAAGGTGCCGGTGGGCCGCTCCTGGACCTCGAAGGTCAGGACCATCAGGTCCGGGCGGGAGCCGGTCTCCTCGGAGACGTCGACGCGCTCGAAGTAGCGGAGCTGCAGGAGGCGCTGCTTGGAGAGTTCGAGCTCCGACTGGTCGTAGAGCTCGCCCTCGAGGACGCGGATCTCGCGGCGGAGCACCGAGTCCCGGGTCTTGGTGTTGCCCCGGATGTCGATGCGCTCGATCCGCACCGGCGGGCCCCGGACGATCGTGATGCGCACGTCGACGATGCGCCGGGCCTCGTCGAGGTCGGTCTCGGGGTTCAGCTCGACCCGGGCGTAGCCCTCGTCACGGTAGATGCGGGTGATCTCCTGGAGACCGAGGCCGATCTTGGTGCGGCTGAACCAGTCGCCGCTCTCGAGGTCGATGTAGTCGCGGAGATCGTCCTCGAGGGCCTCGACCTCGGCGCCGTTGCCGTCGATCTCGACCACGGACATCTCGCCGATGCGGAAGCGGGGGCCCTCTTCGATGGGCACGGTGATGTCGATGAAGCGGCGATCCGCGGTCATCTCGATCCGCGGCACCCCGACCTGCATCGCCAGGAACCCCTGGTCGTAGTAGTAGGCCTGCAGCCGCTGGACGTCCTCCTCGAAGACGTCGTTGGCGAACTTGTCGTCGTCGCTGATGAACGAGAAGAAGCCGGTCTCGCTCGTCTGCATGAAGCCGTTGAGCTCGTCCGAGTCGATCGACTGGTTCCCGAGGAAGCGGATGCGGCGGACGGTGACCTCTTCGCCCTCGTCGATCAAGAAGCGGACCTCGACCTCGTTGCGATCGTTGTCGAGACGGCGGACGTCGTAGGTGATCCGGGCGAGGAAGTAGCCCTCCTCGGCGTAGAGGTCGCGGATCTTGGTGACCTGCGTCTTCACGTCCGGGAGCGAGAGGATCGCGCCCTCCTGGAGGGTCAGCTTCTCTTCGATGTCCTCGTCGTCGACCTCGTCGTTGCCCCGGAACACCACCCGGGCGATGGCCGGCCGCTCGACCACCCGGACCGTGAGGTCGATCTGTTCTCCGACCGCGTCGGCCTCGATCTGGAGGTCGTCGAAGAAGCCCAGGTCCCAGATCGCGCGGGCGTCGTGGGCGACCTCGGCGTCGGTGCAGGGCAGCCGGGACCGCAGGTCCATGGTGGCGCGGATGTCGTCCGGGTCGACCCGCTGCGCGCCGGTCACCCGGACGTTCCGGATGCGCTTGCCCTGGCAGATCGTCCGGGGCGAGGGCTGGGTCTCCTCGGGCGTGTAGGGCTCGAGGGAGTCGTCCAGCGGCTCTTCGGCGGGCTCCTCGGCCTCGGCGGCGGGCTCG
Source organism: Myxococcales bacterium UBA1660 (assembly GCA_002320815.1). Taxonomy (GTDB): domain Bacteria; phylum Myxococcota_A; class Polyangia; order Polyangiales; family Houyiibacteriaceae; genus UBA1660. The sequence goes on along the minus strand of DCLA01000041.1, from coordinate 26,768 downwards.
TCCAGCTCGGGCTCGTCCTCGAGCTCGGGGTCCTCGTCGTCGAGTTCCGGCTCCGCCCCTTCCTCGTCCTCGAGCTCTTCGTCGAGGACCTCTTCGTCCGGCTCGGCCTCGACGGGCGGCTGCGCGAGCGCCGTCCCGAAGGGGACCAGCGCGAGGACGGCGCCGCAGAGCAGCGTGGAGCGAAGAAAGGGGGGCATCGGTTGAGCCAGGGCGACCGGGCGGAACCTGAAGGTTTTCAGAGGCCCGGGCGTCGCGCGGGCATAGCCGCCCCCCATCCGAGGGTCAAGGGTCGGCCCACGTACACCCACCTGCATGCGCGGCTGAACGGTCGAGGCGCCCAGACCTTCCAGGTTTTCGGCGAATCGTGCCCCGGGGGCCCGGATCCGGCGCATCCCGGGGGCGGGCTGAGCCGGTTCGGTCGAGTCGCGGCTCCTATCCGCGTATGGGGCGCTTCTCTCTTCTCTGGGTGCTGGGGCTGGCGGGCTGCTCGGGGCAGATCGGCGCGCCCCCGGGCGAGCGGCCGGATCCGGCCGCACCCGTGCGCTGCGATGGACCGGTGGAGGCCCTCCCGGCGCCGCTGGGGCGCTTGACCCGCGACGAGTACGAGCGGGCGGTGCGCGACGTCTTCGGCGACGAGGCCGTGGCGGCGGCCGCCCCGGCCCTGGCGGCGATCCCGGCGGATCAGGCCGAAGCGGGCGTCTCGCCTTTCCGGCGGTCGGACCAGCGGGGGAGCGCCGACCACGTGCGGGGATGGTACCGGGTCGCGGACACCCTGGCGGCCGCCGTGGCGAGCGATGCCGAGCTCCGCCGGGCAGTCGGCGCGGAGTGTGCCGACACGGCCGTGGACGACGCCTGCCTCCGGACCTTCGCGACGGAGCTGGCCACTCGGCTCCAGCGCCGGCCGCCCGCGAGCGACGAGGTGCAGCGGGTGGTGGACGCCGCGGTCCCCTTCGCGGGCCTGGAGCGCATCCACGCGGTGGTCTTCGTCATCGCCATGAGCCCCGACTTCCTCTACCGCTTCGAGAATCGCGGGGAGCGCTCCGGGGATCGGCTCGCGCTGACCGCCCACGAGGTGGCCAGTCGCCTGGCGTTCCACTTCTGGGGCGAGCCGCCGGACTCGGCGCTCCTGGCCGCGGCCGCCGCCGGGTCCCTCGATACCGAGGCCGGCTACGCCGCGGAGGTCGACCGGCTCCTCGCCGATCCCCGGGCGGCCCGGGAGCAGGTGCGCTTCTTCGAGGAGTGGCTCCACCTGCAGCGCGGAGACCTCGGCGAGAGCCCGCGGCTCGCGGTCCTGGGCGAGGGGATGGCGCTCGAGGGCCTGGCCGAGGAGATGCGCCAGGAGGTGCACGACCTGGTCGCCTTCCACCTGGGGCGCGGGGACTCGTGGGCCGACGTGCTGCGATCCCCGTACTCCCTGGCGCGGAGCGAACGCCTGGCGACGATCTACGGCGTCGAGCCCTGGGACGGGGAGGGCGACCCGCCGCTGCTTCCCCCCGGGGAGCGCTCCGGGCTCCTGACCCGCGCCGGGATGCTCTACACCTCCGACGGGTCGACCAACCCCTTCCGTCGCGGGGCCTTCATCCGGCGCGAGGTGCTCTGCGACACGGTGCTGCCGCCGCCGAGCGATCTCCCGCCGGATGCGCTCACGCCGCCGCCCGTCGCGCCGGGGACCACCACCCGCGAGGCCTTCGCGGCCAAGGTCGAGGGCGAACCCTGCGCGAGCTGCCACGCGGGCTTCTCCCCCTTGGGGTACGCGCTCGAGTCCTATGACGGGCTCGGCCGCTTCCGCACCGACGAGTGGCTGGTGGACGTCGACGGCGTGGACCGCGGGACCGCTCCGGTGGATTCGGCGACCGTGCCCCGAGTGGACCCCGGCGACGATCGGGCGAGCCCGGGCGCCGTGGAGCTCAGCGAGCGCATCGCCGCGAGCCCGAAGGCGAACGGGTGCTTCGCCGAGCACTACGTGGCCTACGCCTTCCGGCGACCCCCCAGCGGGTACGACGTCTGCCTCGCCGAAGATCTGGGGAGCCGCTTGGACGGTGGGCTCTCCCTGGCGGAGGCCTTCCGGGCCATCGCCTTCGAACCCGCTTTCCGCAGCCGCCTCGTGGAGGAATGACCGTGCGCTTCGATCCGATCCGTCGACGTCTCTTCCTCACCGGCATCGGTGGTGCCGCGCTGGCGCTGCCGTGGCTCCCTTCGCTCCTGCCCCGGTCCCTCCGGCCGGCGGCCAAGGCGCAGGAGGCGCCCGTGCCGCGGCGCTTCGTCGCGCTCAAGACCTACAATGGCGCGCCCGTGCTGGACTGGTACCCGCTGAGCAAGGTGGGCTACGGCACCCATCCGTTCGACGGGACCCTCCAGGCCGACCAGCGGCTCCCCACGGCGACCGGCCGACACGCGAGCGGCAGCGCGTACTTCGGCCGCTTCGCGCCCCTCATGGACCTGGTCGACGGCGGGATCTCCAACGTCTTCGGCCCGGCGTTGACCCCCTTCGTCCAGGAGATGAACCTCTTCCGAGGCCTCGACTTCATGCCGGGCCTCAACCACAACTACGGCGGCTACCTCGGCAACTTCGGGTTGAACACCAACGGGACCGGCGGCCCGGTGGCCGGGGCGCAGATCAACGCGACCATCGACCACGTGATGCCGGCGTCCTCGGCGGTCTACCCCATGGCGCCGGCGGGCCCTCGCGTCCTGCACGTGGGCAGCCGCGCCAACACCAGCTCGTACGCGCCGGTCGACCCCGGGAACCCCCTGGCGGTCGGTCAGGCCGCCATCCAGCAGGCCCAGGCCCATACGAACCCGCGGGCGGCGTTCGACGCGGTCTTCGGGACGTTGCCCGAGGACCCGATGGCCGGACCGGGGACCAGCGAGCTGCTGATCGACCACGTGCTCGGCGACTACCGGCGCGCCATGGACGGGCCCCATCTCTCGATGGAGGACAAGCGGTCCCTCGACGCTCACGTGACCCGGCTGACCGAGCTGCAGCGCAGCCTCGGGGGCGGGATGCCCGGGGTGGTGGGCTGCGATCCGGTGGCGCCGGCGGCCCTCGACACCGGCGGCGAGTTCAGCGTGGCCGTGCCCGACGTGCGCACGCTCTTCGAGAACCTGGTCGACGTGGTGGTGCTCGCGCTCGCCTGCGACGCGACCCGGGTCGTCACGCTGGACGTGACCAAGATGGTCATCGCCGACGGCGGCGAGACCTTCGGCATGGGGGACTCGGAGAACGCCAACTCCGCTGGCCGGGACAACTGGCATTTCCAGGCGCACCAGTGGGACGACAACGCGCGCCGGTGGTTGGGCCAGGGGGCCCGCTGGGTGGCCGACTTCGTGGTCGCGCGGCTCCTGCAGGGCTTGCAGGACACCACCGAGCGCGACGGCGAGAGCCTCTTGCACCACTCGATGGTCATGTGGAGCAACGAGCTGAGCTTCAACCACCTGAACTACAGCATGCCCACCGTGATGTGGGGGCGCGCCGGCGGTCGCCTGCGCACCGGGCGCTACCTGGACTACACCGACTGGGAGCGACCCATCCGGTTCCGCCAGCACGACGGCTCGGTCGTCGAGGGGGTCCAGTTCAACCGCCTCCTGGTCACCCTCATGCAAGCGATGGGGCTCGAGCCCAGCGAGTACGAGCGCGAGGCCGGCCGGGGCTACGGCGAGTACCGGCCCGTGGGCAAGGGTGACGGCTTCGCGCTGGACTACGACGAGAGCACCGTGGGCCAGCCGCTGCCGGACCTGATGGTCTAGCGCGCGGCAGGCTCGGCCCTCGCCCCGGCGAGGACGGCGAGGGTCGAGTGGTCGGTGCTCCCGATGCCGTACCAGCCGGGCGGCTCGTGGGGCGGGTCGCCGCCCCAGGGGCCCGGGGGGTCGAGGGCTTCGCCGCTCCAGGCCCAGAAGAGCACCGAGCGGAGCGGGAGCCCCTCGGCCCGGAGGCTCCGCGCCTCGTCGAGCATCGCCGCGAAGAAGCGGTCGCGGTAGGTCGTCGGGCCGCGGCCCATGCGGCGGCCGTCGCGGGCGAGCCCCGTCTCTTCGAAGAGCAGGGGCTTGCCCAGGGCCGCGGCCGCTTCGGCGTGGCGGCGGAGGTAGGCGCGAGCCCAGGCGAGGACCTCGGCGAAGCGGGCTTCGTCGGCCGTGTGGGGATCCCAGAGCTCCCAGTTCTCCGGCCAGAGGTGACAGGTGCACCAGTCGATGGCCGGGTGCGCGTGGTCCCGGGCGAAGTCGAGGCCCGCGCCCGCGGGGTCCGCGGTCGAGCCCTCGGAGCCGGTGGCCACCGGGCGCTCGGGGTCGAGGCGCTTCAGGAGCGTGGCGGTCTCGCCGAGGAACGCGCGCATCCCTTCCGGGTCGTGCAGGCCGCGGGGCTCGTTGAGGATCTGCCAGCATGCGATGGCCGGCGCCTCGCGGAGCCGGGCCACGATGTGCTCGAGATGGTCGGCGTAGAGCGCGCGGGCCTCCGGGTGGCCATAGAACCCCGCGGCGTAGGCGCGGAAGGCTTCGCCGTCGGGGGGCTCGGGGATGGCTCCGCCGTGCGCCCAAGCGCGCAGCTGGGTCAGTCCGCCGGACCAACTCCAGAAGTTCCCCAGGCAGAGGATCGCCTCCATGTCCCGGGCGGCGAGCTCGTGGAGCGTCGCCTCGAGCGCGTCTTCCAGGGGCGCACTCCAAGACGTCGGGGTGGGACGCAGCGACGGCACGATGCGGCCCGACTGGTCGGGACCCTCGGCGGCGGCCATGAGCCGCAGCTCGCGCACCCCGTGCTCCGCGAGGAGGTCGAGCTCCCGGCGGAGTCGGTCCGGGTCCGACGCCTGGACCCAGGGCGCCTGCCAGAAGTTGACCCCGACCCTCACGCGGTCACGAAGCCGGGAGGGCTTCTTCGGGCTCCTCCGCGGCCGGCTCGACCGGCGGGGCGTCGACCGCCGGGGGCTCGGTATGGGGCGCGGCCGCGGCGGCGAACTCGGCGTCGGGGCGGCGCTCGTCGGTGAGGACCTTGCCGTCCTTCATCGAGACCACGCGGGGCATGCGCGCGGCGAGGTCCCGGGAGTGGGTGACGATGAGGAAGGTCGTCCGGCGGGTCGCGTTGAGCTGGAAGAAGAGCTGGTGGATGGCTTCGCTGGTCTCGCTGTCCAGGTTGCCGGTGGGCTCGTCGGCCATGACCACCGCGGGCTCCATGACCAGCGCCCGGGCCAGGGCCACGCGCTGCTGCTCGCCGCCGCTGAGCTCGCCGGGGCGGTGCTTGAAGCGGTGCGCGAGGCCGACCTCTTCGAGGAGGGCCGTGGCCCGCTCGCGGAGGGGGCCGCGGTTCATGCCGCGGACCAGGCCGGGCATCATCACGTTCTCGATCGCGTCGAACTCGGGGAGCAGGTGATGGAACTGGAAGACGAAGCCGATCTTCTCGTTGCGGAAGGCGGCGAGCTCGGAGCTGCTCATCCGGGTCAGGTCGCGGTCGGCGAAGGTGATGGTGCCCTTCGACGGCAGATCCAGGGTGCCCAGCAGATGGAGCAGGGTGCTCTTGCCGGCGCCCGACTGGCCTACGACGCAGACCATCTCGCCTTCGTCGATGACCAGGTCGACGCCCTTGAGGACCTCGACGACGCTGCCCTCGTGGAGGAAGCGCTTGTGCAGACCCTCGGCGACGAGGAGCCGCTCGCGCAGGGGGCGGGACGCGGGCTCGGCGGGGGCGACGGCGGCTGCCGTCTCGACGGCTGCGGTCTCGGCGGCGGCGGTCTCGACGGCGGTCTCGGCGGCGGGTTCGGTCATGGAGTTCGGGGTCGGTGAGAAGAGAGAAGCGGGGAGCGGGGGCGAAGGCCTAGAGCTGGCGGAGCGCGTCGACGGGGCGCATGCGGCTCGCGAGGTAGGCGGGGAAGAGGGTGGCCACCAGGCAGATGACCACGGCGCTGACCCCGACGGCGACGAACTCCATGGGGTCCGTGTGCACCGGGAGCCGGTCGATGTAGTAGACCTCGGGGTTCAACTTCACGCCGAAGTGCTCGAGGATGAAGACCACCACGTAGCCCATCCCGAGCCCCATCAGGGCTCCGTATATCCCGATGAGGAAGCCCTCCCAGAGGAAGATGGAGACCACCGCGCGGGCGCGGGTGCCCATCGCCTGGAGGATGCCCACCTCGCGCCCCTTCTCCTGGACCATGAGGGTCAAGGTGCCGAAGACGCAGAAGCCGGCGATGAGGATGGCGATGCCGAGGGTCACGAACATGGCCAGCTTCTCCAGCGCGAGGGCGCCGAAGAGGTTCTTGTTGAGCTCCTGCCAGTCCTGGACCCGGAGTTCGGGGCGGCCGGGGGTCCCGGTCTCCAGCTCGTCGGCGATGGCCTGGGCGATCTCGGGGGCCCGGTCGACCTCGCGGGTCTTCACCTCGATGCCGCTGATCGCGCCGCCGGTGCTCAGGAAGCGCTGGGCGTTGGGCAGCAGCACGTAGGCCATCTTCATGTCGTATTCGTACATGCCGCTGTAGAAGATGGCGGCGACCCGGAAGCGGCGCGCCTTGGGCATGGGGCCGGCCGGGCCGAGCTCGCCCAGGGGCGAGACCACGTCGAGCTCGTCGCCCACGAAGAGCCGCAGGGTCCGGGCGAGCTCCTTGCCGACCACGATGCCGGGGAGGACGTCGGCGTCGGCCACCTCGGTCTGGTCCAGCGGCGCGTCCTCGCGGAGGAATTCGTCCAGGTCGCGGATGGGCTCGTCGTCGGCTTCCTCGGGAGCGGCGGCGGGCTCGGCCGGGTCGTCGATGACCTCGATCTCGGGCGCGTCGCCTTCGTCGTCGCTGCCCAGCTCGATGTCCAGGGGCAGGATCGAGCGGCGCTCCTCGGCCGGGAGGTTCAGCAGCCGGTCCGGGTGGATCAGGTAGTCCATCCGGCCGTTGGTGATGTTGTCCACCAGGTCGGTGACGTCGCCGACGCTCTCCGGGTCGATGCCGCGGAGCACGGCGCCCGCGCGGTTGGAGGTCGAAGAGACCATCACCTCACCGCGCACGAAGGGGGTCGCGCCTTCGACGCCGTCGATGCCGCGCACCCGGCCGAGGACGTCGTCCCAACCCTCGAAGGGTCGCTCCTCGTCCTGGTCCACCACGATGTGGGCCTGGTTGCCGAGGATCTTCTGCTTCAGGTCGTCGCGGAAGCCGCCCATCACGCTGAGGACCGCGGTGAGCATGCAGGTGGAGACCGAGACCGCGAGGATCGAGAGGCCGCCGATGGCCGCCAGGAAGCCGCTCTTCTTGGAGCGGAGGTGGCGCGCGGCGATGGTCAGCTCGAAGGTGACGCGCTCCAGCGAGTGCATCACGAAGGGCAGGGCGCGGACGGTGACCCGCAGCGCGAAGAGCGAGGTCAGCGCCAGCCGGATACCGGGCTCCAGCACGAACTCGAGCCCCTCCTCCTCCGGTCGGATGGGGAGGGTCGCCGTGGCCCAGACGAAGCCGGCGAGGGCGAGGGCGTCGAAGACGAGCCAGAAGCCCTTGCGGAAGCGCTCGGGCAGGAGGAACCAGGTGCTGATCGCCAGGATCAGATCGAGGAGGAGGGCGACCACGGCGACGACGCCGCTGATGATCAGCGCCGTCCGCAACACCATGGGCAGCGCGTAGTACGCCTCGTCGTGGGCGTAGCTGAAGGCGAAGCCGGTCTCGAAGGCCTTGGTCGATCCGTGGAAGAAGATGGCCAAGGGGACCAGGGTCACCAGCAGCGCGACCACCGAGTGGAGGCTGCGGGCCATGAGCCGACCGCGGCCCCGGTAGCCCGGCTGCACCCGGCGGGTCCGGCGGTGCGCCAAGAGCGCGAGGAGCCCGGTGAGGGCAACTAGCCCGAGGAACCCCCCGGCGATCCCATAGGCCAGCCCGGCGTCCGCCAGGGCCAGCTGCCACAGGGCCGGCCACGCGGCCGCGATGGCGATGAACCCGCCGAGGCACACCAGGGCCAGGAGCCCGTGGACCAGCGGCAGCGGGCCGAAGCTCTGGCGGACGGCGTCGGCGCGTGCCTCCGGTCGCGCCAACGTCAGGCCTCGGGGCGCAGGAGCGGGAAGAGGAGGACGTCGCGGATCGAGGGGAGCCCCAGGAGGAGCATCACCAGGCGGTCCACGCCCACGCCGAGCCCGGCCGCCGGCGGCATGCCGTGGCGGAGCGCGCGGATGTAGTCGTGGTCGAACTGCATCGCCTCGTCGTCGCCGGCCTGGGCCTTGGCGAGCTGGTCCTCGAAGCGCGAGGCCTGGTCGTCCGGGTCGTTGAGCTCGCTGAAGGCGTTCGCCAGCTCGCGGCCGTCGATGAAGATCTCGAAGCGATCCACGTAGGCGGGCTCGTCGTCGTTGCGCCGCGCCAGCGGAGAGACCTCGAAGGGGTAGTCGGTGACGAACACCGGCACCGACTTGTCGCCGGCGGTGTAGAGCGTGGTCAGGATCGGCTCGGCGAGGAGCTCGAAGAGCGCGAAGATCCGCTCGCCGTGGTTGCGCACCTTGGCCAGGGTCTTCTTGTCCGGGGCCTCGAGCTTCATCCCGCCGTCGCCGGCGACCAGCCGGTCGGCGAAGGCGGCGGTGGCGGCCTCGTCGTCCAAGAGGGCCCGGTCGATGGTCGGCCCGCCGGCGTCGAGGTGCAGGTGCTGGGCGGCGTCCACGATGGCGTCGCGCATCGGCACCCGGCGCCACTCGGCCTCGAGGTCGAAGGGGCGCTCGCCGACGAGGTCCCCGAAGCGCTCCTTCACCAGCTGGTCGCAGCTCCGGACCATCGCCTCGAAGAGGTCCATGAGCTCTTCGTAGGAGGCGTAGGCCTGGTAGAGCTCGAGCATCGAGAACTCGGGGTTGTGCCGGGTGCTGATGCCTTCGTTCCGGAAGCAGCGCGCGATCTCGTAGACCCGGTCCAGGCCGCCCACGATGAGCCGCTTCAGGTAGAGCTCCGGCGCGATGCGCAGGAAGAGGTCCATGTCGAGGGCGTTGTGGTGGGTGTCGAAGGGCTTGGCCGTCGCGCCGCCGCGTACCGAGTGCAGCGTGGGCGTCTCCACCTCGAGGTAGCCGCGCTCGTCGAGGAAGCGACGGAGTTGGCTGACGATGGCGCCGCGCGCTCGGAAGACCTTGGAGACGTCCGGGTTGGCGAAGAGGTCGACGTAGCGCTCGCGGTAGCGCTTCTCGACGTCCTTGAGGCCGTGCCACTTGGCCGGCGGCGGGAGGAGCGCCTTGCCGACGTGGCCGTACGAGCGGGCGCTCACGGCCAGCGCGCCGGTGCGCGTCTTGATGAGCGGGCCACGGACCACCACGTGGTCGGCGAGGTCCACGGCGGCGAGCTGGGCCGCCTCGGCCTCCGGGAGCACGTCCTTGCGGACCAACGCCTGGGCGTCGCCGAAGGGCGTGCGCAGCACCAGGAACGGGCCGCGCTTGGCCACCACGCGGCCCCAGAGGGCCACCTGCTCGGCGCCCTCGGGCAGGTCCGCCTCGTCGGGCAGATCCGCGCGGACGCTCTCGTCGGCGTCGTTGGCCCGGGCGACCACCTCGGCCCGGCGCGTCACCTCGGCCTCGGTCGGGCGGAAGGTGTTCGGGAAGGCGCGCGAGCCGGCGCCTTCGAGCTGCGCGGCCTTGGCGCGCCGCGCTTCGATCAGCTCGTCTTCGGAAGCCATGGGGAACTACTTCTTCTCTTTTTCTTTGGTGGCGCGCTGGTCGGCCGCCTGCATCAGGTAGGTCTCGATGAACGAGTCCAGGTCGCCGTCCAAGACCGCGTCGGCGTTGCCCACCTTGTGCTCGGTGCGCTCGTCCTTGACCATCTTGTAGGGCTGGAGCGTGTAGGTCCGGGCCTGGGACCCGAAGCTGATGTCGCTCATGCCGCTCATGAAGGCCTCCTCGAAGGCTTCTTCCTTTTCGCGGCGGGCCTTCTCGTAGAGGAAGCCCTTCACCATCTTCATGGCCTGGTCTTTGTTCTGGTGCTGCGAACGCTCGTTGTCGCAGCGGACCACGAAGCCGGTGGGGATGTGCTTGATGCGCACCGCGGACTCGGTCCGGTTGACGTGCTGTCCGCCGGCGCCGCCGGAGCGCATCACGCTGATCTCGAGGTCGGCCTCGTTGATCTCGACCTCGATCTCGTCGTCGAGGTCGGGGACGACGTTGACGCCGGCGAAGCTCGTCTCGCGGCGGCCGCTGAACTTCGAGATACGGATGAGGCGATGGACGCCGTTCTCCGCCCGCAGGAAGCCGTAGGCGTAGTCGCCTTCGACCAGCACGCTGGCCGAGGAGATCCCGCAGACCTCGCCGGGCTGCTTGTCCAGGAGGGTGGTCTTGAACCCCTTCCGCTCGCACCAGCGCAGGTACATGCGGAGGAGGATCTCGGCCCAGTCCTCGGCGTCGGTGCCGCCCGCGCCGGAGTTGATGTTCACGATGGCGTCGTTGTCGTCGTCATCGGTGAGCATCCGCTTCAGCTCGAGGTCCCGGACCCCGCGCTCCAGCTCGGGCACTTGCTCGAGGAGCTCCGCCGCCTCTTCGGCGTCGTCGCCCTCGACCATCTCCAGGATCTCGAGGAGGCCCTGGACGTCGCTCTCCAGGCGCTCGAACGTCTTGGCGGTCTCCTCTGCCTTGGAACGGTCGCGCATGATCTTGCGCGCCTTCTCCGAGTCGTCCCAGAACCCCTCGCGTAGGGATAGGTTCGTGAGCCGCTCGACCTCGTGTTTCAGGCCAGGGACGTCAAAGATACCTCCCCAGCGCCACGAGGCGCTGAGAGAGGTCGCCGAGGATTTCTCGGCCCTCACCAATGGGCATGGTCATCGTGGTTTTCTCCGGGGCCCCGAGTACGCTCCGCGGCCGCTCGTGTCAACGCGCGGGGTCGGGTTCCATTCGCTCGGCACCCCGCACCGGGGAAACGGTGAAGTGGTCGGGGCGGAGCGGAGCGGGGGCCGCCTTGGTGAACACCGCCACGCCCAGGAGGACCACCATTCCGCAGGCCGCGAGCTCACCCCGACCCGTGGCGACGGCGCCGATGGCCGGCGGGAGGAGCACCGCGAGGACCACGACCGCCTGAATGACGGCGAGCAGGCCCTGGCGCAGCGCCGGGCTCCGGGCGACGACGGTGACCGGACCGGTGAGGGTGAGCAGGGTGCTCGCGCTGCGGTAGCCAGCCCGATCGTCGGGCGGCGCGGCCCTCGGCACCTGCCGACCCCTCACGATGACCCGGGTCCCGGTGAAGAGCCGCAGGGTCGCGCGCCGGGGCGAGCCCTCGTCGGGCCGGGGTGCGCCGAGGCGAAACGAGAGCTCTTCCTCGGCCCCGCCCACCCGTAGCCGGGCGCCATCGGCGGCCACGATGTCGAAAGGCTGCACGGCGGCATCCGCGAGCACCCAAGGAGCATCGCGGAGGGGTCCTTCGCCCGGGCGGGTGAAGGTGAGGGTCGCCGGGACGGGGACGGGCGCGTGGACTTCGCCCACGAAGCGCTCTGGACCCCTCCCGGGGCGGGTGGCGAAGCACCAGGCCAACGCGCGACCGAGTTGGCAGATCCAGTAGCCCGCGGTGGTCGCGTAGCAGGCCATGAAGAGGGCCAGGAGCGGAAGACCGGACACGCGCCGGGAGCTTCACCCGGGGCGTTCGTTCGCGCAAACGCGAAACGGGCGCCCCGCTCGTGCGGCGCGCCCGTTGGCGGGGGTCGAGCGGAGGCTCAGATGAGGGGCGGGAAGGCCTCACAGGCCGCGCCGAAGGTCTCCACCGCGGACATGAGCGCGCCGCTGAGGTCACCCTCGCAGATGGAGGAGAAGACGACGTTGTCGCCGGCCTCGGAGGCGAAGCGCTGGAGGCGATCGGCGCGGACGGCGTCGCCGAAGGAGGAGCTGCAGTCGGTGGGACCCGCGATGATGGCGCCGGCCCAGCGGCCGCGGTCGCCCTTCACGTCGTCCAGGACCTCGAGGAAGCGGCTGACCGGGAGGGTCGCCGAGTCGTCGCACTCGTCGGCCGCGGCGCCGGGGTTGGCGACGTCGATGGAGATCTCCGCCATGTCGCCTTCGCGGGAGCAGTCGTCCTCGTCGGTCAGCATGACCACGGCGAGGAGCGCGTCCTCGCGGAGGAAGCCGGTGTTGCTGCCGTCGGCCATCCGCTCGGTCAGGGCCATCTCGGTCATCAGCAGGGGCATCTCGGTGCTCGAGCCACCGGTGCCGACCTCGGCGACGCAGGAGAAGGTGGAGCTCACGTCGGCGTCCGACGATTCGATCCACTTGCGGGTCATGCCGCACTCCTGCTGGAGCTCGCCGTTCGGGCCGTTCTCGCTGATGGTCATCGTCTGCATCATCCCGAGGAAGTCGATGTTGACGATGGTGGTGAAGTCCTTGCCGGTGGTGGTCACGCCGAGGCGGTAGTCGAGCTCGCGGCCCCCGATGGTGCGGTAGGCGTCGAGGACCTCGACGAAGCGCGGGAAGTTGCTGGCCAGGTTGGCCTGCTCTTCACCCATGGAGCCCGAGTCGTCGACGACGAAGAGGATGTCCATCTTGTCGCAGCCGTCGTCCTCGAGGCGCGGGCCGAAGTCCTGGGCGGGCCCGCCGTCGACGCCGGGGGGCACGCTGCTGTCCGGCGTCGTGCCGTCACCGTCACCGTCGCCGCTGCCGCGTCGACCGTCGTCGCCGCAACCGAGCCCGAGGGCCAAGAGCGCACCAAAGAAGAAAAGCGAACGAATACTGCGAATCACACCGAACCTCCCAACGGCGGGCAGGGTAGGCGGCGCGACCCTCCGGGGACGTGAGGAGACTCGCGCCAGCGCAGACGCGCGAACGAGCCGAAAGGGTCGCCGCCCCTAGCGGAGGTCGAGGCGGAGGCTGGCGAGACCCCCCCCCGGCAAGGGAGCCAAGCCCACCTGGGCGCCGCGGTCGTCGTCTCCCCCGCTCAGGAGATCGATGAGCGCCAGGGTGAGGCCCGCCGCGGCGACGATCCCGCCGCTCACGTAGAGGACCAGAGCCCGGGTGCGCAGCTCGTCGGCCCGCTCGAGGACGGCCTCGTCGCTCGGGTCGGTGATGATCCCGTTGGGATACCTTTCGTCCAGGTAGGCGACGCGGTCGCGGCCGTTCCCCGCGGTCACCGCGCCCCCGATGACCAGAGCGAGCCCGACGACCGCCGTGATGCCGCCCACCACCAGCAGGGTGTGCGAGCGCGGCGGGGGCCCCTCGGGCGCAACGGGGACCGGGGCGGGGTCGGGTTCGGCGACGACGGGCGCGGGGTCGGGCGCCGGCTCCGGCGGCGCCGGGTCGGCGTCCTCCGGTAGCTCTTCCGCCGCGGCGGGGCGCCGCTGGGAGCGGAGGGTCGAGGCCCGGTCGAGGGCGAAATCCCGGTAGCGTCCGCTCTCGTCGTCTTGGGCGCAGCGGAGGTAGGCGTCGATGGCCTCCTCCTTGTGACCGGCCCACCGATCGAAGGTCAGCGCGAGGTTGCAGGCGGTCTCCGCTCGGGGCGCCGCCTCGTAGGAGCGCTGGAACGCCTCGGTCGCTTCCTCGTAGCGCTCGGCCCGAAGGGCGCTCACGCCGGCGTCGAACGACGCCTGAGCGTCGGCGTCGCGGGCCTCTTCCTGGGCGGCGGCGGGGAGCGCGACGAAGAGGATCAGGGCCGCGAGCAGCAGGCGGCTCATCGAGCGCCCTCGATGATCTCGCCCCCCCAGCCGCCACCGAGGATCTCGCCCATCCAGGAGCTGGACCCCATCGTGGTGTCCGGTGCGGGCTCGGTCGGGGTCGTCATGGGGCTGGCGGTCATCCGCGACGTCCGACGCCGGGTCCGGCTCGCCGGCGGCGTCTCCTCGGGATCCGTCGTCTCGGCCGCCGCGGGCTCTTCGGCCTCGGGGGGCGGCTCCACGGGCTCCTCGGCGATCGCGGGTTCCTCCATGGTCGAGGGCTCTACCACGGGGGGCGGCGGTTCGGGAGTCGTATCGGCGGCGGGTTCCGTCGGCGCTGGATCGGCCGCGGGCTGCCGCAGCGCCAGGAAGGCGACCAGCCCGAGAAGCGCGAGGATGAGCGCGCCGATCGCGACGGGCACCCACGGCGCGGTCCGCGGCGTCGCCACGGCGCCGGTGTCCACGGGCTGGGGGCGCGCGACCGGTCCACTCTCGGCCAGGGGGATCGAGGCGCTCGCGACGCTGACGCCGGCGCTGTTCACGTGTGCCGACTCTTCGGCCGGCGGGCGCGCGGAGACCGGCCGCGCCAGCTCGGTGGCGGCGTGGGGCGGGGTCATCGGGTCCATGTCGCGGAGCGTGGGGACCTCCGGGAGAGCGAGCTCGAGGCTGTCGGGGAGCTCGCTCGCGTCGACCCGCCGGAGCATCGCCGCGGCCTCGGCGGCGCTGGCCAGGCGCTCCTTGGGGTTCTTCACCAGGAGCGCCCCGAGGACCACGCGGAGCCCTTCGGGGAAGGCGTCGAACGCCGGCGGCGGTGCGGTGAGGATCTTGTGCATCAGGGCCGCGGTCGAGGGAGCCTCGAAGGGCAGGCGGCCGGTGAACATCTCGTAGATGACGATCCCCATCGCCCAGAGGTCCTGCGGCTTGCCCGGCCGGGACCCGGCGAACTGCTCCGGCGCGATGTAGGGAAGGGAACCCATCACCTGATGAGACTGGGTGATGCGGGTGAGCATCGCGTCGTCGATGCCGGCCGCCAGGCCGAAGTCGAGGAGCTTCAGGGGGATGGGCCCCGGGGGCAGGCCGATGTTGGCCGGCTTCAGATCCCGATGGACGATCCCTTGGGCGTGGACGTCTTCCACCGCTTCGCAGAGGGCGACGGCGAGCTTCAGTCCCTCGGCGACGGGGACTGCGCCGGTGCGGTCGAGCCGGTCCTGGAGGGTCTCACCGGAGACCAGCTCCATCACGAACCAAGGGCCGATGCCCTCCTCGACGCCGAAGTCGGTGACCTGGGCCACCCGCACGCTGCCCACCTTGGCCAGGGCCTTGGCCTCGCGCTCGAAGCGCCGGACCAGCTCGTCGTTCCAGCCGTTGACCCGAAGGACCTTGAGGGCGAAGCGTCGACCCAGGGCCTGATGCTCGACCTCGAACACGTGCCCCATCCCGCCGCCGCCGATGCTTCCCTCGACGCGGTAGCGGCCGCCGATGACGCGGCCGATGGGGATCGGCGGGGGCGCGAGGGAATTGCCGGACGCCGGGCGCGGCCCGGTCTCCCGGGGCACGTCCTCCCCCGGGGTCCCCTCGTCTTCTCCCTCCAGCGCCGTCACGGGTGCGATGGTACCTCGCCCTCAGGGCTGGTGCTTGTCCAGGAGCTTGCGGTAGATGACCGGGCCGAGGCTCTTCTCCATGAGCGCCTCCACCGCGCTCTCGACTTTCTCCCGCTCCGCGGCGGCCGAGTAGACGAACCCGATGCCCATGCCGGGCTCCTGGTCGTCGCCCTCCGCGATGTCTTCGGGGCGGAGGATCCACTGGACCTTGCCGCGCAGGCGCAGGTTGGTCTCCAGCTTCGGCACTTGGAGCTCGAAGTGGAACTCGGTCCCGATGGGCAATGGCCGCTCGGTGCGGATGAAGGTCCCCCCCTTGGAGATGTTGCGGGTGTAGTCCGCGAAGAAGGAGTTCAAGCGCTTGTACTCCACCTTCAGCGTGATCGGAGCGCGCAGCTCGTCCCGCCGCTCGTCGGCCTCACTCATTCGGGGCATTCTGAACGGCGCTCGTGGATGGGGGCAAGGGTTTGATGCAGCGGGCCCAAGGGTTCGGAGGGGAATGTTGTTTCAACCGCCGTGTTCTCCTACGCTGCGCAGCGCGCCCCCTTCCTGGGGCGCCCAGGGTCCGGCCTCGCGGCCGGGACCTCGAGGCCCATGCCGGATCCGAACGCCAAGGCCGCCGAAGAGGCCCGCGAACGCACGCTCCTCGACGAGGCGCAGGGCGGGGACAAGCGCGCCTTCGGTCAGCTCGTCCGGCTCCATCAGCGACGCGTGCATGCCTGCGCGCTGCAGATGTTGGGGGATCGGGGCGAGGCCGAGGACGCGGTCCAGGAGACCTTCGTGCGCGCGTGGCGGGCCCTGAAGCGCTTCGATGGCCGGTCGAAGCTCTCCACCTGGCTCTACCGGATCTGCGTGAACGTCTGCCTCAACGCGCTCCGGCGCCGGAAGCGGGTGGCCCGCAACGACATCGACGACCCCCGGATCCCCGAGCCGGCGGCGGACCCCACCCAGGGGCACACGGACCCCGAGCGGCACGTGGAGTCGGCGCAGCTCTACGGACGCCTGGGCGAGGCCCTCGACGCCCTCTCGCCGTCGCTGCGGACGGCGGTGGTGCTCGTCTTGCTCCAGGGGATGCCCCACAAGGAGGCCGCCGCCGTCCTGGGGATCCCTGAAGGGACGGTGGCCTGGCGCATCCACGAGGCGCGTCGGCGGATGCGCGTGATGTTGCACGACCTGGTCGATCCCGCCGAGGGGAGGGAGGCGTCGTGAAGCCGGAGCTGGAGCGACGGGTCCATGAGCTCTTGGACGCCGGCCGGAGCCCGCTGGGCGACGCCGAGGTCCGCCGGGCCACCGAGGGCGACGCGGAGGTCCGCGCCGAGGTCGCGGCCCTCAGCCGCCTCGACGGGTGGTTGCGCGACTGGGAGCCCCGCCTCGACGACGACGACTTCGAGGCGATCGCCGAGCGGATCGAGCAGCGCCTGGACGAGGCGATCGGCAAGCTCGACGTGCTCTCCGCGCCGGACTTCGATGACCCCGACGCCAAGGTGCGGCCCTTCGCGGACCGCTCGGTCCGTTCGGGCGAGTATTCGCTCGAGGCGCTGGCCGACGCCGTCGAGGCGCCGGCGCGCGCGGCGACCACGGGTCCGGCGCCCGCCGTCACGCTGGGGGCGGCGCCGGCTCGCCGAGAGCCGGTCGGCCGGGGCGCGGGCCCCTGGATCGCCGCGGCGGCCGTCGCGCTCCTCGCGGTGGTCGGCGGTCTGGCCAGCTACCAGAGCGCCGACGAGGCGGCGCCAGCGGCATCGGCGCCGGTGGCGCAGGAAGCGGCGAGCGAGCCGTGGCTGCCGCCCTTGCCCGAGCTGGCGCCGGGCGCGTCCGATGAGGGCTTGCGGGAGGAGCGGCTGCCCGAAGCCCCCGAAGAAGAAGTCGCCGAGGAGCCCGCGCCGGCCCGCGTCGCAGCCGCCCCCGCCGCGGAACCCGCACCCGCCGACGAAGCCTCTGCGGCCATCCCCCGGGGGACGATGGGCGCGAGCCGAGCCAGCGAGGCGCCCCGGTCGCGGACCGCCGCCGCCAGCGGCGGGGCTCTCCCCAGCAGGTCGCCGGTCGAGGCCGAAGCGGCGACGGCGGACCGGTCCGAGCCGGCCGCGATGGACCAGGCGGACGAGCGAGGCCGCGCCGCCGTGCGCGCCTGTCTGGGCGGCGTGCCCAACGCCGTGGTCATGGTGAGCTTCGCGGGGCAGAACGTCCGGAGCGCGCGGGTCGTGCGGCCGTCGGTTCGGGAGCCGGTCCATCAGTGCGTGACCCAGGCGCTGCGGCGCACCGGGGTCACCCCCGAGGAAGGCCATGCGTCGCGGACCCTGTACTTCCGCTGGGGGGCACCACCGGTAGACTGAGCGGCCCGCCTTCGGCTAGGGTCGCCGCGTCATGGGGCAGGTGCTCTTCGGCTCGTACGAGCTGCTCGATCGCATCGGCGAGGGGGGGATGGCCGAGGTCTGGCGCGCCCGCTCGCGGGGCGTGGCCGGGTTCGAGAAGGAAGTGGTGATCAAGCGGGTCCTCCCCTCGCTGATGGCCCGGGAGGACTTCGCGGCGCTCCTGGTCCACGAGGCGAAGGTCGCGGCCCGGCTGAACCACCCGGGGATCGTGCAGATCTTCGAGCTCGGCGAGGAGCAGGGCGCCTACTTCATCGCGATGGAGCTGGTCCAGGGGTGCGACCTGGCGACCGCCCTCGCGGCCCAGCCGAACCCCCTGGCCGCCGGCATCGGGCTGGGTCTCCCGCTCCGGCTCTGGATCGTGATGGAGGCCGCCCGGGCCCTCGACTACGCGCACCGCCAGCGGACCGAGGACGGCCGGCCGCTGGGGATCGTGCACCGGGACATTTCCCCGCAGAACGTGCTCCTCGGCTACGAGGGACAGGTGAAGGTCGCCGACTTCGGGATCGCGCTGGCCCAAGGGCTGGGCGGCGAGGACGAGGGCAACACGCTCCGGGGCAAGTACGCCTACATGTCCCCGGAGCAGGCGCGCGCCGAGCCGCTGGACCAGCGCTCCGACATCTTCTCGTTGGGGATCGTGCTCTACGAGCTGCTCGCCGGGCGACGGCTCTTCCGGGCCCGCACCCCCGAGGAGACCCTCGAGCGGGTGGTCTCCGGTTCCATCCCGCCGCTGGACCTCGCGGCCCTCGGGTTGCCCCCGCTGATGGGCCAGATCCTGGAGCGCGTGCTCCACCGGGACCGGGAGGCGCGCTATCCCCACGCGGGACTCTTGGCCGACGACCTGTCGCGGGTCCTGGTGGCCCTCGAGGCCCACGTGGGCGACGCCGACCTGCGCGAGGCCATCGCGCGCATCGCGCCCCCGGCGGACGCCTCCCGCGCGAACAAGGCGCGGATCACGCTCTTCACCCAGACCGACGAAGAGCGCCTGGTGCACTCGGACACGCCCATCGCCGTGACCGAGCCGACCATGGCGTTCTCGACCTCGCGCCGACTCCGGGCCGAGCAGCGCGCGGTCCTGGTGGTGGTGCTGCCGGACCACCTCGGTCCGCTGGACCGGCTGCGTTCGCTGGCGGAGCGCCACGGGGGGCTCCTGCTGCCGCCCACCGCCGGCCACTACGAGGTCGTCTTCGGCCACCGCGGGGACGCCGAGCACGCCGCCGAGCGCGCGGTCCGCTTCGGTCTCGACGTCCAGCGCGACCGACCCGACGCGCCCCTCGCCTTGGTCCGGGGGGAAGCGCGGGTCTACGAGGGGCAGACCGTCGAGCCGATGGCCGAGACGCGGGAGCGGGCGGTGGCCCAGGTCTCCAACGGATTGCGGATCGATCCGGCCCTGACCGCCGAGCTGAGCTGGCGCTTCCGGATCGAGCACTGCCCCGACGGTTGGCCCCGGGTCGGCGAGGCGCGCTCCCGGGCCGAGCGAGAGATCCAACATCTCCGGGATGGCGCCTTCGTGGGGCGCCGCGACGAGCTGGAGCGGCTCCTGGAGCGCTTCGCCTCGGCGGCCGAGGGTCAGGGTGGGGCGGTGCTGGTCGTGGGCGCAGCCGGTACCGGGAAGTCACGCCTGCTCGCCGAGGTGGCCCACGCGGCGACCTGTGAGGGGGCCACGGTGCTCACCGCCCACGGTCGCGCCGGGAAGCGCGGAGCCTACGCGGCCCTCGGCTCGCTCTTCGGAGACCTCTGCGGGATCGAGGTCAGCGATCCCCCCGAAGCGCGCGGGGAGAAGGTGGAACGGCTGCGCGTGTTGGGGCTCGGGGCCCTGGCCATCGGCGAGATCGGCGATCTGCTCGGGGCCACCGTCCTGACGGTGCCGCGACCCGTGGGGCGCCCCCGCGGGCTGGTCCTGGCCGCGGCCTTCGAGCGCGTCATGCAGGCGCTCGGGGAAGATGCGCCCGTGCTGGTGGTGATGGAGGACGTCCACTGGATGGACGAGGAGAGCCGCCAGATCCTGGACCTGTTGGTCGGCCCGCTCCGTCGCCGCCGGGCCCTGGCCTTGCTGAGCGCCCGGCCCGGAGTGGCGCTGCCGCCCTTGGGCCGCGCGGAGCCCCTGGTCCTCGACCGGCTGGAGCCCCGCCTCGCCCATCGGCTCTTCGCCCGGCGCGTCGGCGCCCGGGCCATCGAAGGCGACGTGGGCGTGGTGCTGGAGCGGGCGTGCGCCGGGAACCCCGCCAGCCTCACTCAGCTCGCGTCGTCGCTGGAAGGGCGCGACGGGCTCGGGGTCGCGGAGGGCGTGCTCCACGCCCTCCCGCCCCTCGACGCGCTGCCCGTCCCCGACCGGATGGCCGCCGCCGTGGCCGCCCGGACCTCGGCGCTGCCGAAGACCGCCCGGGAGCTCCTGGCGGCCTGCGCCGCGCTGGACGCGGAGTCCGCGACGACGACGCTCGCCTCGGTCACCAAGGTGCCCATCGATCTCATGCGCCGGCCGATGATGCGGCTCCTGACGGCCCACTGGGTGCGACCGGACCGAGGCGCCGGCGAGTTCGCGCTGGCGGGCCGCTGGGGTGGGGGCGACGCCACCTCCCTGCCCGAGCGGATCCGCGTCGAGGGGGGGGACCTCGTCCGACGGGCGGTCCTCGCCTCGCTGCCTGCGACGCTCCGCGGCCGGCTCCACGCGAGCGCGGTCTCGGCGCTGGAGGGCGCGCCGGGGATCTCGCCCGAGCTCCTCGCGCACCACGCCTGCCTCGGGGGGATGGGCGACGCGCCCGATCACTGCCTGCGCGCTGCCGAGGACGCGCGCCGGGACGAACGTCCGGCGGCGGCCGCGCGCTGGCTCCTGGAGGCGGCCGCCGCGGCCACCTCGCTCGAGGCCGAACGCGGCACCGATCCCGTCGTCCTCGAGTGGCGGATCCGCGCGGCGGAGTTGGCCCTGGGGGCCGGGGCGGGCGAGCTGGCCCTCGAGGCCCTCGACGGGCTCGACCGGGGCGGGCCCCAGCCTCCGCTCGTCGTCCGGGCCGGGCTGGTGCGCGCTCGGCTACGGGCCCGCGACTCGTGCTGGGAGGAGGCCGTGGAGATCCTCATCCAGGCCGCGGACGTCCTCGGCGACGTGGACGACGACGCGCTCCGGGGGCAGCTCTGGTTGGCCCTCGGCTGGGCCCTGATGGAGACCGGTGACGGCGGCCACGCCATCGAGACCCTCGAGGCCGCGGTCGGCTGCTTCGAGATGGCCCCGGTCGGCCGCGGGGAGGGCGCCGCTCCCAGCCTCTGGGTCCCCGAGCCCGGCGCGGAATTGGGCAACGCCCTGGCTGCGCTCGCCATCTCCCTCGCGCGACACGGCGAGTGCGAGCGGGCCCGCGCGGCCTCCCACCGGAGCCTCGTGCGCGCCGCGGCCCACGGCGGCGGCGGGCTGCGCTGGCTCGCGCTCTTCGGGGCCGCAGAGGTGGCGCAATGTGCGGGCGATCCGCACGCCTGGGAGGTCTGGGTCGACGCGGCCGAGCTCGCCCGGGACCTGGGCCTCGAGGAGGCGCTCACCCAGACGAGCGTGCGCGCCGCGGTCGCCTGCGTGGACGCGGGGCAGGAGAACGAGGCCGCCGTCTGGGCCGCCGCGGCGCGGGGAGCGGCCTCGGTCCACGGCATGGACGCCTTCGCCTGCCTGGCCGAGACCGTCCAGGCCCAGCTCGCGTTCGCCGCACACCCGGACACCCACTTCATCCGCGCGTTGGTGCGCAGCGTGGAGCGCCTGGAGTCGCTCGGCCGCGGCGGCGAGGCGGCGATGGGCCTCGACATGCTCGCGCGCGCCCATGGGGCCCTGGGGGATGTCGGCGCCGCCATCCGAACCCTCGGCCGGGCGGTCCCGATGGCCGAAGAGGCCGGCCGGATCCAGCTCGCGAAGCAGCTTCACGCCCGGGCCGAACGGCTCGCCATCGGCGACGAGGTGTGAAACCGGACGCTTCGGGCCGTGTCGCCCGACGAAATCAGGCCGGAATCGTTCGGGTCTGGGTTGACCGCACCGCGCTCACCTCCTAGGCTGCCGGCCCCTCCACGCGCGCGGGAACCACCTCGCCGCGGCGCGATGCCATCCCTTCGAGAGGGCGACTTTTTCGATGTCCGAGAACGAAACCCGAGAGTCCGTCGGTACCGAGCCGAAGGACACCCCCGCAGCCCCCGAGGCCCCCGCCGCTCCGGCGGAGGCGCAGGCGGAGTCTGCCCCGAGCCCCGCCGCCCCCGTGGCGTCGGACTCCGACAACGGCTCCGCCCCCGCGGCGGCTCCCGAGGCCCAGGCCCCCGAGGCCCAGGCCGCGGAGCCCGCTGCGACCGCGAGCGGTGACGCGACCGAGAGCGGCGACGCGAAGGCCGAGAAGCCGGCCGATGCGCCCGCCGACGGCCAGGCGGCCGCTTCGGCCGCTTCGGCCGCTTCGGCCGAGGGCGGCGATGGCAAGAAGAAGCGCAAGCGTCGCCGTCGCAAGAAGAAGAAAAAGGGTGAGGGCGCCGAGGGCGAGAGCGGTGACGCCTCGAAGAGCAAGAAGGGCGACCAGGCCTTCGCGCGCTTCTTCGATGGTGCCCCGCCCCGGCAGCACGCGTTCCGGCCCGGCGAGGTCGTCGCTGGCCGGGTGACCCGCGTCGAGGACGGCGCGATCGTGGTCGACCTCTTCGGCAAGGCTCTGGCCATCGCCGACGTGCTCGAGCCCCGGGAGATCCCGGAGCCGGAGCCCGAGGCTGCCGCCGAGGCCACCGAGGGGGCGCCCGCGGAGGCGACCTCGGCAGAGGCCACCGAGGCTCCGGCCGCCGAGGCCCCGGCCGCGGAAGCGAGCGCGGAGACCCCGGCCGTGGAGGCCACCGAGGCCCCGGCCGCCGAGGCGAAGGCAGACGAGGCTCCGGCCGCGGATGCGAGCACCGAGGCCACCGAGGCAGCGGCCGCCGAAGCGACGGAGGCTCCGGCCCCCGAGGCGAGCGCGCCCGTCGAGGCTGCCGAAGCGCCGGAGGCCGCGGCGACCGAAGCGACGGAGGCTCCGGCCGCCGAAGCGAACGCCGAAGCCGCGGCCCCCGCGGCCAAGGTCGCCAAGGCGCCCGCGCCGCCCGTGGAGCCCGCCGAGCTCGAGCCGGCCGAGCCCCATCCCGAGCCGCCCGAGGTCGGGACGATCTTCCGGGGTCGCGTCGGATCGGTGTCCGAGAGCGGACACATCGCCATCGTGAACCGCAACGTCGAGCGCCCGCGCGTGAAGGCGGCCATCAAGCTCGCCCACGAAGAGCGGCGCCGGGTCCCCGGCGTGGTCTTCGGCTACAACCGCGGCGGCTTCGACGTCCTGATCGGCGGCATCCGCTGCTTCGCCCCGGCGAGCGGCATGGCGCTGGGCATGATCGACGACCCGGAGACGCTGGTCGGGCGAAAGCTCGAGTTCACCGTCCCCAAGGTCAAGGGCGGTAAGAGCATCGTCGTGACCCGGCGGAGCCTCCTCGAGCGCGAGGCCCGCGCGGCGGCCAAGGCCCGGATGGACGAGCTGAAGGTCGGCGAGGTCATCGAGGGCAAGGTCACCGACGTCCGGGACTACGGCGCGCTGGTGGACATCGGCGGCATCGAGGGGCTCGTGCACATGAGCGAGATCGCGTGGACGCGGGGCGGCAAGCCCAGCGATCACGTCTCGGTCGGCGACGAGGTCAAGGTCGAGGTCCTCAAGGTCCAGAAGGTCAGCCGCAAGGACCGCTACGGCAAGGTGTCGCTCTCCATCCGGAAGTGCCTGCCGGACCCGTGGAAGGAGCACGACGAGCTCCTGCAGCTCGGCAAGCCCCTCAAGGGCAAGGTCGTCAGCCTCACCGACTTCGGCGCCTTCCTGGAGCTGGCGCCGGGCATCGAGGGCCTGCTGCACATCAGCGAGCTCGAGGGCAAGCCGGCTCACGCCAAGGACGTGCTGTCCGAGGGCGAAGAGCTCGACGTGGTCATCGATCGCAAGGACGAGGAGCAGCGTCGCCTGAGCCTCTCCCTGCTCACGAAGGCCGATCTCGAGGCCATCGCCGCCGGCGAGCTCGATCTGACCGCCGCGCCGCGGTCCACGAAGGTGGGCTCGTACGTGAAGGTGGTCGTCGACCGCATCGAGAACCACGGGCTGATGGTCCAGGTGAAGGGCCTCATCGGCAAGCGCGGGCGCGGCTACGTGCCCAACCGCGAGCTCCCGGAGTCGGGCGACCGCAAGAAGCGCTTCGGTCAGGGGACCGAGCACGAGCTGAAGATCATCGGCACCGACCGCGATGGTCGCCTCCGCCTCTCGGTGAAGGGCAAGGAGCGCGACGAGGAGCGGAAGGCCGTGCGGGATTACCGCAAGGAGGCCGCGTCCAAGGGCTTCGGCACCTTCGGCGACCTCCTGAAGTCCAAGCTCGAGAAGTAGCACCGTGGGCCGGACCCTCGGCGTCGACCCCGGCCAGCGCCGGGTGGGCCTCGCCCTCGACGACGAGGCCGGTCAAGCGCTGGCGATGCCCTTCGGCGTCGTCGAGCGGGGCATCGATGACGCCAAGGCGGCCGCCAAGGTCGCCCAGGCGCTCGAGGGCGTCGAGCTGGACGCGGTGGTCATGGGGCTACCGCTCCGGCTCGACGGGACCGAGGGCGCCGCGGCCCGTCGCGCGCGGCGCTTCGCGGCGGCCCTCGAGGCGGCGCTCGGGCACCCGGTCGAGCTGCTGGACGAGCGGCTCAGCACGGTGGCCGCCGAGCGCACCCTGCGTGAGATGGGGGTCCGCGGGAAGGCCCAGCGGGCCGTGGTCGACGAGACCGCCGCGGCCATCCTCCTCCAGAGCTACCTCGACCGGCGGGAATACCGCCGGCGGCAGCAGCCGTCGGCTTCGAGCGACTCATGGCCCGACGCAAGCGAGGACTGAGGGGCGCCACGGCGCTGCTCCTGCTGACCGTCACCGCGGCGGTCGCGGCCGTCGCCTGGCTCCTGCTCCTCTACCCGAGCCGCCCGATGCCGGGCAGCCGCCGGGGCGTCACCGTCGCCATGCCGGGCGACGTGACCCGGCTGGCCGGTGAGCTCGAGGCCCGAGGGATCGTGGACCAGGGCTGGATCTTCGGCGCGTACCTGCGACTCACCGGTGCCGGGTCCCGGCTCCGCAGCGGCGACGTGCTCCTCTCGACGGGCCTGACCCCGCAGGAGCTCCGCGCGCGGGTCGCCGAGGGCTACGGCCGGGTGCCGGTGCGGGTGGTGATCCCCGAAGGGTTCACCCGCTTCGACGTCGCGCGACGCCTGGCCGCCCGGGGGGTCTGCACCGAGGAGAGCTTCCTCGGCGCCACCGCCGGCGCGCCCCCGGGCGCGCCCGACGCGCCGAGCTACGAGGGCTACCTCTTCCCGGACACCTACGACTTCGAGGAAGGGACCGCAGCCGCGACGGTCGTCGAGCGGATGGCCGCCAACTGGACCCGGCGAACGGACCCCCTGTTCGACGAGCACGCCGCGGCGCTGGCCACGCTCTCCGAGGACCTCGGGTTCACCCGGCACGAGGTCTTGGTGCTGGCCAGCGTGGTGGAGAAAGAGGCCGCGGTGGCCGTGGAGCGGCCGACCATCGCCGGGGTCTTCCTCAACCGGCTCCGGTCCCAGGAGTTCCGCCCGCTCCATCGGCTCCAGGCGGACCCGACCGTGTCCTACGGCTGCGTCGCCGAGCCGAGTGGGGCCCCTTCCTGCGCGAGCTACGGCGGCCGGATCACCCGGGCCATGCTCCAGGACTCCGCCAACCGCTACAACACCTACCGGCATGGGGGACTCCCGCCCGGGCCCATCTGCAATCCCGGTCTCCCCGCTCTGCGGGCCGTGCTCGACCCCGAGGTGCACGACTACCTCTACTTCGTCGCTCGCGGCGGGGGCCGGCACGCCTTCAGCGAAGGGCTCGACACGCACAACGAGGCGGTCGACCGCTACCTCCGCAGCGACGACTGAGCGTGGCCGGGGGCGAGAAGCAGGACCCGGTCCGCAAGACCGAGCTCGAGCGGCGCATCGGGAAGGAGCGGCTCTGGGGCGACGGGCAGCTCGACCTCTTCGGGAAGCCCGCGGCGCCCCCGGCGCTGGACGCGCGGCTGGAGGCCTTGGCGGCCAGGCTGCCGCGACGGGTCCGGCTGGGGACCTCGAGCTGGACCTTCCCCGGCTGGGCCGGCCTCGTCTATCGCGACCGCTATCGGAGCGAGCGCGACTTCGTCCGCCGCTCCCTCGGCGAGTACGCGCGGCACCCGCTCTTCCGGACGGTCTGCATCGACCGGGCGTTCTACGCGCCGCTGACCCGGGACGAGCTGCGCGAGTACGCGGGCCAGCTCCCCGCGGACTTCCGCTGCGTGTCCAAGGTCTTCCACGAGCTGAGCACCTGGGTCTTCCCCAACCACCCGCGCCACGGCGCTCGGGCTGGCCGACGGAACCCCCATTTCCTCGACGTGGGGCTCTTCGAAGAGCTCGTCGGCGCGCCGATGCGGGACGCCTTCGCCGACCACCTGGGCCCGCTGCTCATCGAGGTCTCCCCGGTCCACGGGCCGGTGGACCCGCAGGAGTTCGTGGCGGCGTTGGAGCGCTTCCTCGGCGAAGCGCCGCCGGACCTCGACTACGCCTTCGAGATCCGCGACGCGCGGCTCTTCGGTCCCCGCTACCTCGGGGCCCTGCGGGCGGCCGGCGCGAGCCACTGCTTCAACCTCTGGAGCCGGATGCCGCCCCTGGGCGAGCAGCTCCGGCGGACCCGGGGCTGGGTGGGCAGCCCGTTGGTGGTGCGGCTGATGCTCCCGCCGGGGAAGCGCTACGGGGATCTCGCCGCCGCGTTCTCACCCTTCGACCGGATGCAGGCGCCGCAGCCCGGGATGCGCGACGACGTCGTGGCGCTGGTCCGCGCCGCCGAGGAGGAGGGCGTGGAGAGCTACGTCATCGCCAACAACAAGGCCGAGGGGTCCTCGCCGCTCACGGTCGCCGCGCTCGCCGAGCGGCTGGGCGCCCCCGGCTTCCCGGGGGCGGGGGCGCCGCGTTCGTCTCAGTAGGCCAGGCCGCAGGGGTCGCCGTAGCCGCTGCAGCACGCCGTACCGCTGCAGCCCGCCTGGAGCATGTTGAGCAGGATGGGGCCGCTGTTGTTCCGGGCCCGGAAGTGACCGACCCCGTCGGCGTCGCCGCCGCCCGTGGGCTCCTCGTCGGTGGTCGAGCCCCAGCCGATGTCGAGCTGCGCGCGGACGTTCGAGTAGCTGTCGAAGCGGGCCGAGTCGTCACAGCTGCTGCTGGTCCCCGCCGCGCAGAGGATCTGGTCGTTGGCCCCGGGTCTGGATCGCACTCGGAGC
>DCLA01000022.1:52055-66551 GCA_002320815.1 Myxococcales bacterium UBA1660 | reverse complement strand
CGGCGGAGCCGCGGGAGCCGGCGCGGGCGGCGCCGCCGGGGCGGCGGCCTCGAGATCCTGCACCGAGTCGGTCATCGCCTTCTCGAGCGGAGTCTTCGCGCGCTCCTTGCGGGGCGGGGTCGACGGGCTCGAGGCCTCGGCCTGCGCGGCGTCGACGCCGCCGTTGGGCACCGGCCGGACGCCGGTGGCGGATCCCCCGCGGGGTTCCTGGCGGTTGCGCTGCACCCGCTCGAGCAAGCTCTCCAGAGCGGCGATTCGTTCCGTGCTCACGAGGCACCTCCCGGGGCGAGCCGGGCCACGAGCGCGGCGACGTCGCCCGTCTCTTGCGCCCAACCCCACACTTCTTCGGCGATCTCGGCGTCCACCAAGAGGTAGCGCCCTTCATCCGCGGGCACGCAGGCGACGTCGCGACCCGCGAGGGTGCTCATCAGTCCGCCCAGCAGCGCCGAGAGGGCCAGGCCGTGCTCGTCGTGCTGGGGTGCCTCCTGCATTTGAAAGCAGAGGGCGTCGCCCCAGCGCTCCACCGAGAGCTTCCCCCAGCCGAACACGGCGAGGTGACCCGCGGCGGCCTGGAAGACCGCGGCAGGGCTCGCGCCCTCGACGGCGCCGAGGCCGCTCTGGATGCGCTCACCGAGCGCGGTCCCGAGCGCGCGCATGGCGGTCAGGTCGCCGTTGGCGGCCGCGGACTGGACCAAGGGCGCCAGGGCGGCCTCGGGCAGCACGACCACGCGGTCGCCCGCGCGGTCTTGGATCGCACCGCGCGCGAGATCGAACTCGTAGTAGCCGGCGGCGTCGAAAGAATCGGATGCCTTGGTCGTCACGGTGCCCTTCCAAGCGAACAGGAGAAAACCTGCGTGAAAACGTGTAGATGTTTCCTGTCGATGGTGTCAAATCCTTCGCGAATGACGAAGCCCCTTCTTCGGGGACTCCTGGGGGCCCTCCTGGCGCTCGCTGCGGGGGCCTGCGGGGCGGACGAGCCGCCGCCGGAGCCCCCGGAGGACGAGGCCGGCGACGGCCCCACCGAGGAGCCCAACTCCATCATGCCCGGCGTCGACGACATGGCTGACGCCCTGGTGAATCTCACCGCGCGCCGCTGGGAGGGGCCGGTCACCCCCTGGCCCGCGGAGCACGATCGGCCCGACGCCCCGGCCAGCCTCCGCTCCGAGCTGCTGCCGCTGGCGGTGCACGGACCGGCGGGCCGCCTCCCCGAGCTCCTCCGCGACCTCGAAGAGGTGGCCGCCTTCGTCTCCGCCGGCGGCTTCGCCCGACCCTTCCCCGACGGCTCGCTCGGAGGCGGGCCGGAGTTCGACGTCTACCTCGAGCCGACCGAGACCCTGGTGGAGGTGCGCCCGGACCGACCGCTCGGCTGGAGCTTCCTCGACGGGGTGACCGCGCACGCGCTCCTGGACCCGGGGGTCCCGCGCGGGGATCGGCTCGCCTGCCTCGCCCAAGCCTACGGCGAAGCCCTCGCCCTGGAGGCCGACCCCGCGGAGGCGCCCGCCTGGCACCGGGCTCTGGGGTCCTTCCTCGCCTGGGAGCTCACCGGCCGCTTCGGCTGCGCCGACGCGATCGACCGCCAGCAGAGCGACGCGGGGCTCCCGTGGGTCGGGTCGGGCGATCTCCAGGCTGCGGACGGCGGCGCCGGCGGGGGCCTGCTCCTGGCGATGCTCTCCCAGCGGCACGACGGCGGCGACGGGGCCTTCGTCCGGGAGCTGTACCAGTTCGCGCGGCAGCGGACCTGGGAGGACGGAGACCTCCGCGCCTCGCCCGATCTCTGGCAGGCCCTCGATCGCGCCGTCGAGCTCTCCGGCGACCGCCTGGGCTCGATGATCGAAGACTTCTCCGTCGTCCGGGGCTTCCTCGGCCAGGCCGACCGGCACTCGCCGATGCAGGCTCTGCGGGGCCTGGGCCCCGGAGCCTCACCGGCCGTCGTCTTCGAGCTCGGTCTGGACGATCTCCCCCACCACACGCCCAACGGTCCGGAGCTCCAGACCCATGGGACGGTCTTCGCCCGCGTGGACGTCCGGGGCGCGTCGGCCCAGAGCCGGCTCCGGGTGTGGCTGCGCGGCGAGTACGGCGTCGAATGGGGGCTCACCGCCTCCCGCCTCGACGCCAGCGGCCAGGAGCTCGCGCGCTTGAGCGCGCCCCCGCGACGGCACGACCGGCGCAGCTACCTCCCCGTCGAGCTCACCGCAGACACGGCGACGGTCCTCGTCGGCGTCACCAACCTCTCGCACCGGCTGCCCGACGACGACCTCCCGGACTCGAACGGGCGGGCCTTCCGCCTGATCTTCGACCTGGTCCAGGAGGGGCACGTCGACGCCGAGGAGTGACCCCGCGCCGAGGCCGCTTCAGTCGTTGCCGCGACGACGACGGCGACGGCGACGGCGACGGGGCTTGGCCTCGCTGACCGACTGCGGGTCCTGGGCCCAATCGGGGATCTCTTCGTCGCGCGCGGACTGGTCCAGCGCGAAGAGGGTCGCCGCGTCCTCGAAGTAGTCGCGGCGGACCACCGAGCCCAGCTTGCCCTGCCGGAGCCGCCGCTGAGCGGTCACCACCAGGCGAACCCGCTCCTTGATG
Source organism: Myxococcales bacterium UBA1660 (assembly GCA_002320815.1). Taxonomy (GTDB): domain Bacteria; phylum Myxococcota_A; class Polyangia; order Polyangiales; family Houyiibacteriaceae; genus UBA1660. Next base: position 63,971 of record DCLA01000022.1, on the reverse strand, counting down.
CGGCGGGGGAGCGCCAGCCGGAACGCGGCGTCCTCCATGACCTCGTCGTAGACCGCGGCGGGGTCCCGAGCGCCGTCGAGGATCTCCTCGAGGGGCCCCAGGAGGAGCGCGGCGATGAGGACCGCGTCCGAGGGGAGCTGACCGTCGGCGTGGAGATCGTCGATGGCGCGCAGGCGCCCCCAGGTCCGGGCCGTACCCGGCGCGTCGTCGTCGAGGAAGCTCGCCACCTCGGGCAGGAGCTCGGCGAGGACCCCGAGGTCCCAGGCCAGGTAGATCGACCGGTGAGCGGCGCCGCCGCGCATCAGGCGGAAGAGCTCCTCCAGGAGCCGGGGCCGCGCGGCGCGCGCGAGCTCCCCGCGGTACTCCACCAAGGCGTCGTAGACGTCCGGGTCGATGCCCATGTCGATGCGCGCGGAGAACTTGATGGCACGGAGGATGCGGACCGGGTCCTCGCGGAAGCGGACGTCGGGGTCCCCGATCGTGCGCACCACCCGACGCTTCAGGTCCGGCATGCCGCCGACGTAGTCGATGACCTCGCTGCGCTCGAGGTCGAAGAAGAGCCCGTTGATCGTGAAGTCGCGCCGGACCGAGTCCTCGTGCGGGTGCCCGAAGACGTTGTCGTTGCGGATGAGGAGGTCGTCCTCCTCCTCGCCGTGGGTCCGCAGCGGCGCCAACCGGACGGGCGCCTCGAGGTCGTCCCGGACCCCGTCGGGCAGCTCGTCGTAGGGGCGGGCGTGGAAGCGCTGGGTCGGGTCCCGGCGGAAGGTGGCCACCTCGATGACCTTGCCGCCCCCGAAGAGGATGTGGGCCAGGCGGAAGCGCCGGCCGATGATCCGGCAGTTGCGGAAGAGCCGGCGCACCTCCTGCGGCTTGGCGCTGGTGGCGACGTCGAAGTCCTTCGGCGCGCGGCCGAGGAGCAGGTCGCGCACGCCACCCCCGACCAGATAGGCGCGGTGGCCGTAGCGATTCAGGCGCCGGATTACCTTGACCGCGTCGCGGTCCATGTTCCGGGACTCGAGCTCGACCGGGTAGACGGCGGGGGGTGGACCCGGGAGGTCGAGGGTTTCTTCCTCGATCTCGTCGTCTTCGGGGGGGCTGTCCACCTCCCGGGCTTAGCAACCGCGCGCGCCCCTGGCAAGGCCCGAACGCTCCCTGGGCACCTCCCAATGGCACGAAATTGCACCGCTTTTTCGAACCCTGGGCGCCAGGAGACCCGCGGCGGCTATGCTCGGCGGGTGGCGCGACACGATCCGGGGCAGGCGCTGGTGATCGGTTTTCCGGGGACCGAGGTCCCCCCGCGGGTCCGGGACGCGCTGGAGAGCGGGGCCCTGGGCGGGCTGATCCTCTTCAAGCGGAACATCGAGAGCCCCGCCCAGGTGCACGCGCTGCTGAGCGGCCTGCGTTGGCCCGACGACGCGCCGCCCCTCTTCGCGGTCGACCAGGAGGGAGGTCGCGTGGCGCGACTCGGAGCTCCGGTGCTGCGCCTGCCGCCGATGCGGGAGCTGGGCCGGACCGAGTCACCGGAGCGCCTGCAGACGTTCGGCGAGACCTTGGGCCGCCAGCTGGCCGCGCTGGGCTTCACCATGAACTTCGCGCCGGTGCTCGACGTGGACTCCAACCCCGCCAACCCGGTGATCGGGGATCGCTCCTTCGGCGACGCCGCCGCCGACGTCGTCCGGCGCGCCCTCCCCTTCGCAGCCGGCCTCGACGCCGGCGGGGTGCTTCCCTGCGGCAAGCACTTCCCCGGTCACGGGGACACCGACGTCGACAGCCACCTCGCCCTCCCCCGGCTCCGCCACGAGCGTACGCGCCTCGAGACCGTGGAGCTCGCGCCCTTCCGGGCAGCCATCGCCGCCGGGCTCCCCGCGCTGATGAGCGCCCACGTGCTCTTCGACGCGCTGGACCCCACCGTGCCGGCGACCCTCTCGCGCCGGGTGATGACCGAGCTGCTCCGGGGCGAGCTGGGCTTCGAGGGGGTCATCGTGAGCGACGACCTCGAGATGAAGGCCGTCGCCGACCGCTGGGGCATCCCCGACGCCGCGGTCCTGGCCATCGACGCCGGCTGCGACGTGGCCCTGATCTGCTCCGACGTCGACGCGGCCTTCGCGGCGCGCGACTCCCTCGCCGCGCGAGCCGCGAGCAACGCGGCCTTCGCCGACCGACTCGACCAGGCCTGCGAGCGCTTCCTCGCGCTACGGCGCCGCCGGCCCCCGCGTCCCGCCCCCGCCTTCACCGACGACCTCTTCGCCACCGAGAACCTCCGATGACCCTCCCGCTCGCTCCTCCGGTGGCCCACCGCGCCGAGGGCTTCCTCTTCGGCCGCTACCGGACGCCCATCGCCAACCCCCTCTTTCCCTTCCGCATCGGAGACCGTTGGCGGCTGAAGGAGTGGCACTACTCGTCGGTCGCGACCCCCGAGCTCTTCCTCGCGTTCGGCCTGGTGCAGCTCGGGTACGCGTCGAACCTCTTCCTCTACGCCATCGACCGCACGACGGGGCAGGCCCTCGAGCTGGAAGACACCCTCCCGGGCGGCGCGGGGCTCGCGCTGGCGCCGAGCTCCGTCCGGGGCACCACCGAGTGGCGCTTGAGCGGGCAACAGATCCGGATCGACTACGACCGCGGCTGGGACATCACCCTCGCGGTGCGCTTCCGGAGCGGGGAGAAGCTCGCCGCTCGCTTCCGCCTCGAGCCCGTCGACGCGCTGGCGCTCCTGCACGATCTCGGCGGCGGTCGACCGGCGTACACCCACAAGGCGGCGGCGATGCCCGCATCCGGCACCGCCGTCCTCGGGGGCCGCACCTTCGACCTCGGCGGGGGGCTCGGCGTCCTCGACTGGACCCGCTCCCGCGCCAAGCGCGAGACCATCTGGAAGTGGGCCAGCTTCGCCTCCCGCCAGGGCGAGCACGACCTCGGCCTGAACCTCTCCGCCGACGTCTACGAAGACGCCCAGGGCGTGTCCCAGGAGAACGCCTATTGGGTCGACGGCGCAGTCCATCCGCTGGGGCACGTGGACTTCGAGCTGCCGCCCGAGGGCCGCCACGCCACCCACCCGTGGAAGCTCACCGGCGAGGGGGTGGACCTGGTCTTCGAGCCCGCCGGCGCGCGCGCCCAGCGGCTCGACCTCCGGCTCATCCGGAGCACGTTCGTGCAGCCCTATGGCACCTTCCACGGCCGCCTGGCCGACCACGTGGTGGATGGCGCGTTCGGCGTGGTGGAGGACCACGAGAGCCTCTGGTGAGGCCCCCGCGGCCGGGGCTCAGGGCGCGGCGACGAGCATCCCGTCCGAGACCACCCAGACCTCGAAGCTGCCGGTCAACTCCTCGGTCGCGGGATCGAAGTCGAGGGCCCCGGAGGCTCCCGTGACGTCGACGCCGTTGCCCGCGGCGAACTCGTCCCGGGCGGCGGCGATGCTGCCGGGGTTCGTAGTGCTCACCGCGATCCCCGAGCTGAGCCGGCGCAGGCCCCGCGCGAGGCTGATCGGGCTGAGATCGGCTTCGTTCGCTCGGGCCCAGAAGAAGGCGTAGAGACCGATCCAAGCCGCGTCGAAGGCGTTGGGCGTGAACGAGAGCCCGGCGACGTCTTCGCCGAAACGGAGCTCGTACTGGTTGATGAACGTGGCCAGCTGGTCCGAATCCGGCTGCGCCGGCCGAGTCCCCCGGATCCGCCCGAAGGCGGCGAGGTCGGAGACCCCGCCGATGAACGTGTCGTTCGCGGCGGCGTCGGTCAGCAAGAAGGTCTTCGAGGCGAAGTCGTCCGCCGAGGCCCCCGCGGTGGCGGTGTTGATGAAGGACGCGATCTGGGCCGCGTCCGACGAGATGAAGAGCACCTCTTGCGCGTCGGAGGCGCCGACCTCGGTCACCCGCATCCCCAGGTCCGAGGCGCTGGCGAACGCATAGGTCCGCACGTCGGTCCCGGTCAGGGCGGCCTCGACCTGCTGCGAGAGCCCCTCGCCGTACGTGCCCTCGAGGTAGACGATGGCCAGCCGAGCGATCCCCCGGGCCTCGATGTCGGCCACCAGCCGCGCGGCCTGAGCGGTGTCGGGGACCGTCGTGCGCCACAGGCGACCGGGGTTCGCGTCGGTCGGCTCCGTCACGTCGATCGTGGTCAGCGCTTCGCTCGACGCGGAAGGGGAGATCAGCAGGATGTCGTCGACGGCCCCGAACACCGCGGCGGTCGCGTCCGAGGAGGCGGGCCCGACGATGAAGGGCACCTCCGCGACGTCCCGGAGCCACGTGGCGATGCGGATGGAGGCCTCGGCCTGGGTCAGCGAGTCGGCCGTGTCCCCGTTGTTGCAGACCACCAGACCGAAGCGCTGGCCCAAGGTGCTCCGCTGATCGTCGGCATCCTGGACGGCCACCTGAACGGCCCGGGCCCGGGCCCGGTGGACGGTGTTGTCCTGGTCGATGATGGTCCCCACCAGGACCATGTCCGGGTACAGCCCGGGCGAGTCCTCGTAGTCGGCCGGGTAGGTCACGGTGCAGCGCGGCTCGTCCTCGAGGAGCTCGCAGTAGCCATCCGCCCCGCAGAGGGACGCGACCCCGAAGGCCTCCCGGCAATCCGAGTCTCGCTGGCATTCGTCGACTTCGGTGCGCTGCAGCGTGCACCCGACGAGCGCCAGCGCGGCGAACCCGATCACGACCTCAGAACGCACCGTTCACCTGCACTCCCGCGCCCGTCGGCGCCGCCCAAGCCTGGACCGTGGGGTCGGTCTCGTCTTCGTCCTCGTCGTCGTCTCGCACGAAGAGCCAGATGCCGATGGCCGCGGTGGCCAGCCCGGCCACCAGCATCGCGTCGGCGGCGATGGCCGTCCGGAGCTCGCGGCGCTCCGTGGGCTCGGCCGACTCGGGGCAGAACGTGCCTCCGTCGGTCGTGGCGCACGCACCCGCCAGGTCGTCGCCGGCGTTGGCGGACACCAGGGCGAGCGCGATGCCGCCCCCGACCAACGCGACGCCGCCGAGGGTGGTCAGCAGCGCGGGGAGATCGACCGGTTCCCGGGCCTCCGGGCGCTGTAGGCGCATCAGCTCCTCCTGCTGGCGGCGCTGCCGTGCCTCGATGCGCGCGATGCGGTCCCGTAGACTCTCGATGCGACTCCGGAGCCGCGGCCGCTCGTCGTCCGTGGACGCCGGCAGGTACTCCTCCAGCTTCAGGAGCGCCTCGTCGAACTCGCCCGCCCGCTCGTGGACGTTGGCCATGTTGTAGAGGAGGAGCGACCGACCGGAGAGCTCGTACGACTCCTCGAAGGCCGCAAGGGCCTCGTCGTAGCGGCCCTGCATGTAGAGGTCGTCGCCCAGCAGGTAGAGGCGCCGGGCGCGCTCCTCGCGCTCGTCGGGCAACTCCGGGCCCCCGTCGTCCGGCGGCGATGCGTCCGGCGTTTCCGGGCAGGGATTCCCTCGCTGGGCGGTGGCGACCGACGCGCTGCCCACGAGCACGAAGACGAGAAAGCGCTTCACGGCCGCCATGGTATCAGCCGCCGGGCTCGGGGGTGGCGACCAACGGTGGCCGCGACTCAGCGGGCCCAGGGATCGCGGTTCTCGCTCTGCCGCGTCATGGGGCTCGCCGCGGGCGCGGCCATCGGGGTCGCCTGCGTGGGCGCCGGGGCCGCGGTGGGCTCCTCGGGCGGCGCCGTCATCGCGGTCCGGCGGCTCCGCGACGAGCTCCGCGCCGAGCTCCGCGCGACCCGCTCGAGACCCACGGCGACCTCTTCCTGCCCGCCGGTCACCGTGATCTGCCGCGGCTGGTACCCCTCCAGGGAGACCTCGATCTCCCAGACCTCGCCCAGCGGCACCACCAGCGTCGCCGGGGTATCCCCCAGGTCGCGGCCGTCGCGGCGAAGGCGGGCGCCGAGGGGGTCGGTGCTCACCGCCACGCGAGTCATCTCGGTGCCGGTGTCCTCGGCCGGCGCGGGCTCCTCCGCCGCGATGGGCTCGGGCTCCGGGCGAGGCGCCGGGGCCGGCTCGGCGACCTCCGGAGGCCCCTCCGGCGTGGCCCGGCTCTGCAGCCAGAACACCACGCCGCCAGCCAGGAGCGCGCCGACGGCGATCGCGCCGATCAACACCTTGCGGACCGACGGCGGCGCGGGGGCCGCCTGGGTGGTCCCCACCGGGTCCACGCCGGAGACCTCGCTCCGGGAGAGCCGCGGGCGCCGGAAGTCCCCGGACCCCGGGAGACTCGACGCCGCGGTGCTCGAACCGCCGGAGAAGCTGAGCGCGGTGGCCAAGGCCTCCATCCCCGAGAAGCGCTCCTGGGGCTCCTTGGCCAGGCAGCGCATCACCGTGGCCTCGAGGTCGGGATCGATGGCGAGCTCCGGCGCGACCTCGGCGAAGGTGGGGACCTTCACGTTCATGTGGGCCGCGAGGAGCACGAACTTCGAGTCGGAGTCGAAGGGCGGCCGCCCGGTCAGCATGTTGTAGAGCGTCGCGCCGAGCCCGTAGACGTCCGCCGCGGGCCCCACGTCTTCGTTGGCGATCTGCTCCGGCGCCATGTAGCGCGGGGTCCCGAGGAGGGCGCCCGACTGGGTGAGCTTGGTGTCGTCGGCCTTGACCAGACCGAAGTCGAGCACCTTCACGAAGTTGGAGTCGTTGCCCCGCCGGCCGAGGATCACGTTGGACGGCTTCAGGTCGCGGTGGACCAGGCCCTGCTCGTGGGCTTCGGAGAGGGAGCCGGCGACCTGGAGCGCGATGTGCACCGCTCGCTCCGGGTCCATCGGTCCCTCGGCCTCGAGCACCTCGTCCAGGGTGACCCCTTCGAGGAGCTCCATGACGATGTAGAAGACGTCCTCGGCCTCGGCGCGCCCGTAGTCGTAGACGACCACGGTGTTCGGGTGCTTCAGCTTCGCCAGGGACGCGGCCTCGAGGAAGAAGCGCTGCTCGAAGTCCTCGCGGGCGGCTTTGCCGTCGAGCTGCTCCATGTCGAGCACCTTGACCGCCACCTCGCGCTTCAAGGAGCGCTGGATGCCCCGGTACACCCGCCCCATCCCGCCACGGGCGAGGAGCTCCACGAGCTCGTATTGCTCGTCGAGGACGATCCCCACGAAGGGGTCTCTGCGCTGCGGGGAGGCGGTCATTTTCGGCCGAGAGCGGCTCCGACTCGACAGCATACCGCATCCTTGGGAGGGGGCGGCAATGGAGGGTGCCGTTTCTGCCACATCTGCACCCATCTGCGCGAGGGGCGTTCGGCGGCTATAGAGGCGCCCGTGCCCCCCAAGAAGTACTTCCGCATCTACTCCTGGAACGTCAACGGCATGCGCGCCGTCGCCAAGAAGGGATTCTTCGACTGGCTCTCGACCGCGCGCGCCGACGTCGTCGCGCTCCAGGAGACCCGCGTCCACCCCGAGCAGCTCGACGAGGCCGTCCGCAGCCCGAAGCGCTGGCGGAGCCACTGGGTCAGCGCCGAGCGCAAGGGCTACAGCGGCGTCGGGATGTACTCCCGCCGGGTGCCCGACGAGGTCCACGTGGGCCTGGGGCACGACGAGTTCGACATCGAGGGGCGCATCCAGACGGTGCGCTTCGGCGGCCTGACGATCGTCAACGGCTACTTCCCCAACGGCAGCGGGCGAAACCGCGACCACTCGCGGGTCCCCTACAAGCTCGACTTCTACCGCCGCCTCTTCGACCGCCTCGAGGCCGGCCGCGCGGCCGGCGAGAAGATCCTCGTGGTCGGCGACTGGAACACCGCCCACCAGGAGATCGATCTGGCCCGGCCCACCCAGAACCGCCGCACCAGCGGCTTCCTGGACGAGGAGCGCGAGGAGCTCGACCGCTGGATCCGCAGCGGGTGGACCGACACCTTCCGGCAGTTCGACCAGACCGGCGGCCGCTACACCTGGTGGAGCCAGCGCTTCGGCGTGCGCGAGAAGAACATCGGCTGGCGCATCGACCTGGCCCTCTGCTCCGAGGCCCTGGTGCCCCACCTGCAGGCCGCGCGCATCCACTCCGAGGTGATGGGCTCCGACCACTGCCCGATCAGCGTCGATCTGGACCCGGCCGCCCTCGAGTGAGGGCCCCCCTCGACCTCGCCTCCGACCGTGCATAGACTGGTCGCCAGGCCCTCGCCGGGGCCCGGAACGACCCAGCTTGAACGACATCCACGGAAACACCTCGGGCCTCGGCCCCTCGGAGTTGAAGGCGCTGCAGCGGATCTACCGCCGGCGTGTCCCCTTCGAGAAGCTCACCACCCCGGAGCTCACGCGGTCCCTCGCCGCCGTCTCCCACAGCACCGGCCGCCAGGTCGGCGTGCTCGTGGACCGGTCGGGGACCGTTCACCACGTGATCGTGGGGACCGCGTCCCAGATCATGCTCCCGGACATCGGCCGTCTGCGCGCCGGCCAGGGGCGTCTGCGCGGCCTGCGGCTGATCCACACCCATCTGGGCAACGAGCCGCTCACCCGCGACGACCTCGTCGACCTCACCCGGCTCCGGCTCGATCTGGTCGCGGCCATTTGCCTCGCGCCCAGCGACGGCACCCCCACGTGGGCGTACTGGGGCCACATCGTCCCCGGCGAAGAGGGCAGCCGCGAGCCGCCCTTCCGCACCTACGGCCCGCTCTCCTACGCGCGCCTGGACGTGAACGTTCGGGCCACCATCGAGGCCCTCGAGGAAGAGCTCACCCGCGCTTCCCGACGCCGTCGCACGGTGGCCAAGGATGGCCGAGCGATCCTGATCCACGTCTGCGACAAGAAGCACGCGAGCGAGTCCGACGTCTCCCTCCAGGAGCTCGAGGAGCTGGCGCGCACCGCCGGCGTCGCGGTGGTCGACACGGTGTTGCAGGTGCGCAACCAGGTCGACCCCAAGTACGTGCTCGGCAAGGGCAAGCTGGACGACGTGGTGATCCTCTCGATGCAGCGGGACGCGGACGTCCTGATCTTCGACCGGAACCTCTCGCCGGCCCAGGCCGCCGCGCTGGCGCGGGTCACCGATCTCAAGGTCATCGACCGGACCCAGCTCATCCTGGACATCTTCGCGCAGCGCGCGCAGAGCCGAGACGGCAAGCTGCAGGTGGAGCTCGCCCAGATGCGCTACCTCCTGCCGCGGCTGGGCCAGAAGGACGACGGGCTCTCGCGGCTCACCGGCGGCATCGGCGGTCGAGGCCCGGGCGAGACCAAGCTCGAGATCGGTCGGCGTCGCGCCAACGAGCGCATCACCCGCCTCAAGAAGCAGCTCTCGAAGCTGGGCAAGCAGCGGAAGCAGCGGCGGGCTCGCCGGGGCCGGAACCCGGTCAAGCACGTGGCCATCGTCGGCTACACAAACGCCGGCAAGAGCACCCTGCTCAACGCGCTCACCGACGCCGGCGTGCTGGCCGAGGACAAGCTCTTCGCCACCCTCGACACCCGGACGCGGCGCGCCCCGCTGCCCAACGGGACCGAGGTCGTCTACACCGACACCGTCGGGTTCATCCGCGACCTGCCGAAGGACCTCTTCGCCGCGTTCCGCGCGACCTTCGAGGAGGCCGAGGACGCCGATCTGCTGCTCCATGTCATCGACGCCAGCGACCGGAGCCACGACGAGCACTACGACACGACGGAGCGCCTGTTGGTCGACCTCGGCCTCGAGCGCCTGCCGCGGCTGGTGGTCTTCAACAAGGCCGACCAGCTCGATCCCCGCCGCGCCGCGGCGATGGCCATGAGCCGCGACGGGGTCGCCGTGAGCGCGCTGAAGCCGGAGACCCTGGAGCCCCTGATCCGTCGGGTGTCCCGGATCCTCGCCGAGCAGGACGCCGCCGCCCTGGACGACGACTACTACGACGACGAGTACGCCGGGCCGAGCGGCTACGACGGCCCCGACTCCGACGACGACGCGACCTTCGCGGCCCAGTAGAGGCGCGCTCTCAGCAGGGCGCCCGCCCGAGAGGGCGCGCTCGGAGTCGCGGGGTCGGCGCCGTCGCCAGGCTCAGCGGAGCCACATCACGAGGCGCTCGGCGAGCGTCTCGAGGGGCAGCATCGCCGTGACTACCCCGGTCCGCTCGGCGGCGCCGGGCATCCCATAGATGACCGCCGACTCCGGGGACTCGGCGAGCACCCGGCCTCCGCGGCGCGCGATGTGGAGCACGCCGTCGGCGCCATCGTCGCCCATGCCCGTCAGGACCACCCCGATGCACTGCTCGCCGAGCTTCTTGGCCGCCGTCTCGAAGAGCCGGTCCACCGAGGGGACATAGCGATCGTCGGGCTCCGTGTCCTTGACGACGACCTGCAGGTCGAGGCCCACCTCGAGGCACTTTCCGCCCGGGCAGATCCACGCCTCGCCGCGCTTCAGGGGGTGCGACCCGGTCGCCTCCTGAACCTGGACGCCACCGAGACGATGGAGGCGCTCGGCGAAGGTCCGGGTGAACCGCGGGGGCATGTGCTGCGCGACGAGGAACGTCGCGTCGATGTCTTGCGGGATGTTGCGGAAGAGGCGGACCAGCGCCGTCGGTCCGCCGGTGGAGGCCCCGACGACCACCACGTGCCGCGGCCGGTCGGTCGTCGTCCGCGGCTCCGGCCGCAGCGCGGACAGGGCCCGGGGTGGCACCGGCGTGAGCACCCGGCGCCGAGCCCCCAGCGACGGCGTCAGCTGCCGCACCATGGCGACCTTCTCGGCCAGCTCCTCCTTGATCACGTGGAGGTCCGTGGTGACCGTCCGAGTCGGCTTGGCCACGAAGTCGAGCGCGCCCAGCTCCAGAGCGCGGAAGACGTTCTCCTTGTTGGAGTAGCCGCTGACCACGATGACCGGCGTGGGCCGCCGCGCCATCAGGAGACGCAGGAAGGTGAACCCATCCATGCGCGGCATCTCGAGGTCGAGGGTGACGAGGTCCGGCTGGACCTCCTGCACCATGCGGAGCGCCTCGTCCCCATCGGTCGCCTTGCCGGCGACGACGACCCCCGGGATCTGCTCGAGCAGCTCGGTCAGCGTCCGCCGGTTGTAGGCGGAGTCGTCCACGACCATCACGCGCAGGCTCTTCACGAGGTCTCCTCGTCGAAGAGGGTCCGGCGGATCGGACGGCGGTACACGATGTCGCGGTCGAGGTGCACGATTTCGAAGCCGGTGGCGCGATGGAGCAGGGACTCGCTGTGGCCGAGCAAGAGATACCCGCCCTGGGCGAGCCGGTCGTGGAAGGTCTGGACCACCCGCTCGCGCGTGAGGTCATCGAAGTAGATGAGCACGTTTCGGCAGAAGATCACATCCGCGGATCCGATCAGGGCCGAGCGCTCCCGGTCGAGGAGGTTCAGCTGGCCGAAGTGGCAGATGGCCTTCACCTCGCTGGCGACCATCTGTCCCTTGGGCGTCGGTCGGAAGTAGCGCTCGTATCGAGACTGCATCGCACGGAAGCTGGACTCACCATACACCCCCCGGCGCGCGTGCTGCACGACCCGGCGGCTGATGTCGCTTCCGAAGACCCGCAAGTCCCATCCGCGGAAGAGCCCCGACTCCAGGAGGATCATCGCGATGGTGTAGACCTCCTCGCCGGTGGAGCAGCCCGCGCTCCAGACCGTGAGCCGCTTGGAGACCGCGTTGCGCTCCTTCAACTCCGGGAGGATGGCGCGCTGAAAGGCGTCGAGCTGATAGGCCTCCCGGAAGAAGTAGGTCTCGTTGGTGGTGAGGACGTCGACGGCGTTCTCGAGCTCGGCGCGGCCGTCCGGGTGGTAGCGGAGCCGCTGATAGTACGCGCGGAACGAGGTCAGCCCCAGGACGCGCAGGCGGTCCCGGAGGCGACGCTCCATGGCGTACATGGCGTCCTCCTCGAAGCGGATCCCACAGGTGTCGTTGACGAGCTCCCGCAGCAGGCGGAATTCCTCGAGGCTCATGGTCGGGCCCTGGTCGAAGAGCGACATCAGCCGTCGATGCTCTCGAGCGCATCCGCGATGGCGCCGCGCACGGACCCGTCGTCCTCGACGGCGCGCCGCGCGAGGAGCGCCTCCCGAGCCGCCGGCTCGGCTCGCTGGCC
>DCLA01000022.1:0-51757 GCA_002320815.1 Myxococcales bacterium UBA1660 | reverse complement strand
GCCGCCGGCTCGGCTCGCTGGCCGAGCCAGCGCGCGGCCGCGGCGCGGACGTGCCAGACCGGGTGGTCGAGGCCGCCAGTCAACCGGCGCACCACGGCGTCGCCCCCCAGCGAGGCCGCGACCCCGACCGCTCGCTCGGCGATGGCCGGCTCGGGGCTCGCGATGGCCTCGTCCAGGAGCCCTTCCAGAGCCGAGGGCGCGAGCCGCTCGAGGGCTCCCAACGACGCCGCCGCGGTCAGGGGTCCGCCGCTCTGGACGGCCGTGAGGAGGGCCCGGACGACCGCATCGTCCCCCACGCTGCCCACGTCGCCCAGCGCGGTCGCCGCGGTCGCGCAGAGCGAGTCGTCCTCGGACCCGAGGGCGGCGACCAGGGCCTCGACGCCGACGGCGACCCCGCTGGCGTCCCGAATGCCACCGAGCACCCGGGCCGCCGTCTCGCGCACCCGGGCGTCGTCGTCCATGAGCGCGAGCGCCGCCATGGCCGCCGCCCGGGGGTCGGCGATCTCGGCGAGGGCCAGGACCACCGCGGCCCGATGACTGGCGCGGTTGCTCGAGAGGCCCGCCTGGAGCTCGTCGAGGACCTCGGGCCCGAGGGCCCGCGCGGCCAGGCCCGCGACCCGCGTGCCCTCGTGCTCGAGGGAGGTCTCCTGGAGGGCCTCGGCGATCGCCTGGGGCTCGCGCTCGAAGAGCGTCTGCAGCGCCGCGACCGCAGAGGGAGCGGCGCCCTCGTCCCGGAGGGCCACCCCGATCAGCCACTGGATGTCGCCGACGACGGCGTGCGGGGCCAGGGCCCGCAGCGCTATCGCCCGGAGCGCGGCGTCTTCGCTCCGCGCGGCCTCGCGCACCGCCGTCAGGGTCGCGTGCCGCAGGTCGGCGGGAGCCTCGGTGGTGGTCAGCGCGGCCGCCAGGTCCAGCGCGCGGGCCTTCGTCAGCCCGACCGCGTCCCGGGCCACCTGGAGCAGCGGCAAGACCGCCCCCTCGCCCCAGCGCTCCAGGGCCACCAGGGTCTCGGGGAGGAGCTCGTCGCGAGCCGCCAGGGCGGCGACCTCGGCCAGGCCCTCTTCGTCCTGGAGCACGACCAGCAGGTGGGCCGCGGCGCGGCGGCCCGCGGCCTCGCTCTCGACGACGAGGCGACGGAGCTTGGGCCCGACGCCCTCGAGGCGGGGCCGAAGGGCCGCGTCGCCGACCGTGTGGGCCAGGTCGGCGAGGGCTTCCGCGAGGCGCGCCATCGTGGTCGCGCTGCCCGAGCCCCGCAGGAGAGCCACCAGCGGCTCTACGGCCTTCTCCGAGCCCGACCGCCCGAGGAGCGGGATCGCCGCGCGCCGAACGACGCGATCGTCGATGAGGGGCGCCAGGACGTCATAGGGGACCCGGGCGCCGAGCTGGCCGAGACCGTCGAGGGCCGCCAGCCGGCGGAAGGGGTCGTCCGAGTCCAGTACCGAGAGCAGGGCATGCTCCGCGTCCGGACCGCCGAGATGGGCGAGCGCGCCGACCGCCGCCGCGGAGAGGTTCGCGTCGTCGATGCTCACGAGCGGGACGAGCACCTTCACCGCCTCGCGGTCGCGCGTCGCCCCCAAGGCCTCGACGAAGAACTTGGCGGCGGTCCCGGTACCGACCCGAGCGAGCGCCGCTTCGAGCAGCGGCCGCGCCGCGGAGCCCCGGGTGGCCAAGACCTCCAGGGCGGCGTTCCGGAGGCCCACGTTCTCGCCCTGGGCGATGGCGTCGACCAGCGCCGACTGGAGCTCGCGTCCGCCGGCCCCGGTGGTCCACGTGAGCGCGAGCTGCAGCGCCTCGCGACGGACGCGCCACTCGGCGTCCCCGAGGGTTCGGAGCAGGAGCGCGCGCGCGCCCTCGGTCCGCGGGGTCTCGTGCTCGCGCAGAGCTTCCACCACGGCGCGGCGCTTCTCCACTTCGTCGCTGGCGTAGAACCGCTCGAGCTCGTCGAGGGTGGGGATCCGGCCGGGGTCGCTCACGAGGCTCCCTCCAGGGAATCCGGCAGGTCCAGCGCGGCGGTCACGTCGGTGAGGATCTCCGGGTCGAGGACGAAGACCAGCATGGAGTCGTAGGAGTACACGGCGATGATCCCGCGGCGGTCGGCCTGCGAGATCGAAGGCACCGCGCGCCGGTCGTTGCTGGCCGCGCCGAACACGTCGGTGACCTCGTCCACCACCAGCCCGACGCCGGCCCCGTCGCGGTCCACGATGATCCACTTGGTGCGCCGGGGTCCCGGGTTCGGCGGGAGGTCGAAGCGCGAGCGGAGGTCCACGATGGGCACCACCTCACCGCGATGATCGGCCACGCCGAGCACGGCGGCCGGTGACTGCGGCAGGGTCACGACCGGCAGCGGGTTCAGGATCTCCCGCACCCGGTGGATGTCCAGCGCGTAGCTGACGTCGCCGATCCGAAAGCCGACCAGATCCTTCTGGCGGTTGCCTCGCTGTCGCCGCATGAGCCGACTCACCTCACGTCCTCCGGAGCAATGGGCCGGGGTCCAGGAGCACCAGGATGTCGTCGTCCTCTTCGCCGCGGACCTCGACCTCGTCGCTGCCGCGCCGGACGCGACGCGGTCGGCCCACGCCCATCACGTGCTCGGAGACATCGCCGCCGACGACCGCGGCGAGCTCCACCTCGTCCTCTTCCAGCCGGTAGACCTGGAGGACCCGATCGACCAGCAAGCCGACCACCTCCTGGCCGGCGTCGACCAGGAGCACCCGGGTGTGCTTGTCCACCGGGGCCTCGGGCATCCGGAGGAGCCGGCGCAGGTCGCGCACGGTGGTGATGCGTCCGCGCACGCTGATGATCCCCAGCACGTCGTGACCGGCCCGGGGGACGCCGGTGATCGGCGGCACCTTGAGGATCTCGCGGATGGACCGGAGCGGGAGCGCGTAGGTCTCGTGGGCGATGACGAAAGCCAGGAGCTCGCGCACCGTCGGTGCCGCGGCCAGGAGCGACCCGCTGCTGCCCGTTCGCGCCGCCAGCGCCGCCGAAGCGGGGACGATGGTCTGTCGCTTTCCGTCTTCGCTCACGACGGCTCCGCTCCCAGCGCCGGCAGCTCGGTGCTCCGGAGCACCTCTTCCAGGAGGCCGGGCGCGTCGAGCACCAGCGCGACGCGCTGGTCCCCGAGATCCGTGGCACCGGCGAACCCCCGGACGTTCTGGAGGCTCTTGCCGAGCGCCTTGATCACGATGTCCTGCTGGCCGTCGAGGCCGTCGACGACGAAGCCGACCCGGCGCTGGCCGACGGCGCAGACGACCACGAAGCGCTTGTCCGACTGGATCGGGAGCAACCGGAAGAGGTGGTCGAGGCGACAGAGCGGCAAGGTGGCCCCGCGCAGGGTGATCACCTCGCGGCCCTCGACGGTCCGCACCGCCGCTCGATCGAGGAGGATGGCCTCCTGCACCGAGGTGATCGGGATCGCGAAGTCCCGCCCCGCCACGCGCACGAGGAGCGCGGAGATGATGGCCAGGGTGACCGGGAGCGTGATGGTGAACTTGGTGCCGGCGCCGTGCTCGCTCCACACGTCGACCACGCCGCCCAGGCGGTTGATGTTCGTCTTCACGACGTCCATCCCCACCCCGCGGCCAGACAGGTCGGTGATGGCCGAGCGGGTGCTGAAGCCGGGCAGGAAGATCAGCTCGAGGGCGTCGTGGGCGGTGACCTCGTCGGCGGAGTCCGGGGAGATCAGGCCCTTGCGGATCGCGGTCTGGACGAGCATCTGCTCGTTCATGCCCGCGCCGTCGTCCTCCACCTCGATGACGACGTGGTTGCCCTTCTGGTAGGCGTTCAGCGAGAGGGTGCCCTCGGCGCTCTTCCCGCCGAGCTCCCGGACCTTCGGCGACTCGATGCCGTGGTCGATGGCGTTGCGGATCAAGTGCATCAGCGGGTCGCTGAGCTCCTCGACGATGAGCTTGTCGACCTCGGTCTCGGCGCCGGTGACGATGAGCTTCACGTCCTTGTCGTGTTCCCGCGCGACCTGCCGGATGATCCGCGCCAGCTTGTCGAAGAGCTGACCCAGCGGGACCATCCGCACGTCCAGGATGCCGTCCTGCAGCTCCTCCAGGTGGCGCTCGAAGCCGCGGTTGACCCGGTGCAGCTCGATGGCCAGCTGCCGCAGCTCGGGCCGACTCCGGATGCGGTCGGTGATCCGGGCCACGGCGGAGCGGACGATGGCCAGCTCGCCGACCACGTTCATCAGATGGTCGAGCTTGCGGATGTCGACGCGGACCGTGTTGGCCACCGAACGCAGCGAGAGCGCGTCCGCGCTCAGGTCCCGCTCGCGCTCCGGAGCGGGCGCCGCGATCGGCGCCGGCGGATGACTGGTGGCCTCGACCCGGGGCGCCTCCGACGGCATCGGCGGCGGCACGAGGTTCTCGGCGCTGGTCTTTCGGGCGCCCCGCCGCCGGATGGGCGCGAGCTCCGCGTCGGCGCCGCCGACGAGGCTGTCGGAGAGCTCGGCCGGAGGCGCGTCGCTGGCCAACAGGACGTCGAGGTCGATCTGATCGCCATCGCCCCCGCCGACGCTGGGCAGGTAGGTGATGATCTCGGCGATCGCCTTGGCTCGCTCCTTCAGCTCCTCGAGGTTCGAGTCGATGGTGGTCAGCGAGAAGCGGACCCGGAGCCGGTAGAGCGGGGTCCCCTGCTCGACGTTCGTGCGGAGCCGATGCTCCTCGTACTCGGTGAGGACCGCCAGGACGCTCTCGTCCAGGTCGAGCTGCTCGAGGGTGACCTTGTCGTTCCGGCGCTTCCGGGAGACCCGCTCGATCGACTGGGCGAAGCCCTGCACGTCGACGGCCTCTTCCTCTTCGGCGCCGTCCCCGAGCAGCCGCTGGAACCCCTCGACGCCCTCGAAGAGCACGTCGAGGACCTCCTGGGAGAGCTCGACGCGGCCGAGGCGCAGGTCGTCGAGGAGATCCTCGAGGGTGTGCGCCATCGCCGAGAGGGTCTGAAAGCCGAACATGCCGGCGATGCCCTTGAGCGTGTGGACCCCGCGGAAGACCTCGTTGATGAGGTCCGGCGCCATGCTGCCGTCCTTCTGGGCCTGGTCCAGGAGCAGCAGGTCGCGCGAGAGCGTCTCGATGATCTCCTGGGCTTCGGCCAGGAATTCGTCGTGGACGTCGCTCAACCGTCCTCGCCTTCGCCGACGACCCCGATGAGCGAGCGCGCACGCTCGCAGAGCTCGTCGGGCGTGAACGGCTTGCTCAAGAAGCCGTTGGCGCCGAGGGCGAGCCCCTTCTCCCGGTCCCGCGCGGCGGACTCGGTGCTGATGAGGAGGATCGGGGTGCTCCGGTGCCGGTCCTGCTTGCGGACGAAGGACACCAGCTCGAGCCCGTTGAGGTCGGGCATGTTCACGTCGACGATCACCAGGTCGAAGGCTTCGCCCGGAAGCCGCGAGAGGGCGTGGAGGCCGCTCTCCGCTTCGATCACCTCCGCCTCCAGCTCCTCTTCCAGGGCGGCACGAACGAAGGCGCGCATGGCGCTGCTGTCTTCCACGACGAGGACGCGAGTCACGACTCCGATGCTAAACGATTTCGGCCCCGCTTTCTCACTTTCCCGCCGGCTCGGGCGCCGTCAGGGCAGCTGAGCGGCGAGGAAGGCGGAGAGGAGCCGGCGGGCGTCGTCCCGCTGCCGCTCGTCGAAGCGGGCCGTGGCCCAATCGGAGCCCTGGGCGTGGATCATCGAGGCTCGCGCGGGCCCCGAGACGAGGACCCCCCGGCCCCCCAACGCCTGCCGCACGATGGCGCCCCGGGCGGGGTCGAAGAACGCGCTCTGGCCCGGCGGACATCGGACCCCGCTCAGCGCGCAGACCTCCAGCTCCGGCGCCATGCCCACCAGGCCCAGCGCCCGGATGGTGAACGCGATGCGGAGGTCCTCCGGCGAGCGCTCGCGCTCCCCCAGCGCCTCGAAGAGCGCGACGACGTCGTCGAAGAGGCGGGGCTCGGCGTCGTCCTCGCGGGTGATCCGGCGGACCAGGTCGAGGGCCGCGCCGCCCTCGCGCATCCCGGCGAGGGAGGTGAGCACGCCCGGGAACGCCCGGGTGACCGTCGCCTCCTTCAGCGTGGCCAGGTCGCCCCGTCCTTCGGAGAAGACCAGGTCCACGACGCAGAAGGGCTCCAGCGCGCCCCCGAAGCGCTTGCGGCTCCGCCGCGCTCCCCGGGCGATGGCCGCGACTCGACCGCGGTCCCGGGAGTAGAACGTGAGGATGCGGTCCGCGTCGCGGTAGTCGACCGCGCGCAGCAGGACCGCCGTGGTCGGCGGGGCGGCCGACCGGCTCAAGCGTCGGCGACGAGCGGAGCGGGCGTCTCGCCCTGGCTCAGCTCGACGGGCACGTCCCGATGACGGGGCTGCAGGACGATGGAGAGCGCGAGGGTGAAGAGCAGGAGGAGCACGAAGAGCGCGAACGCGATGCCAAAGCGCCGGCCCCGCTCGGGCGTCTGCACCGACGGGAGGGGCGTAGGATCCCGCTGCTCTCGGTCGGCGGTGGTCTCGTCGAGCTTGCGGATCAGCGGCGCCGACTCGAGCCCGAGCGTGCGCGCGTAGGAGCGGATGTAGCCCCGAGCGAAGACGTCCCCGGGCAGCTCGTCGAGCTGGTCGTCCTCGAGGAGGCGTAGCAGACGCAGGGGGATCCGAGTGGTCTGGGCGACCTCCTCGATGGACATCCGGCGGAGCTGACGCTCCCGGCGCAGAACCGAACCGATGCTGTCGCTCACGGCCGACCTCCGAGCATGCGCTGACAGGCCTGGCCATCGGAGGTCTCCGGGCCGAGCTCGATGCAGCGCTCGAAATCGACCACCGCCTCATCGCGATGGCCGAGACGGGCGCGGGTCTCCCCGCGGAGCCGCCAAGCGTTCTGGAGCCGGGGCTCGTCCCGGCAGGTCTCGTCGGCCTCGGTGGCCTGGACGAGGGCGCGCTCGGCTTCCTCGAAGCGCTCGAGCTCGTAGAAGGCCCGACCGAGGTTGTGGAAGCCGACGCAGAACCGCGGCTGGCTGCGCACGGCCTCGGTCAGGGGTTCGATCGCGTCCTCGGGACGGCCGGCCTGCAGGTACCCGAGCCCCAGGTTGCCCCACGCGTTGTGCGGCGCCCGGTTCAGGGGGTCGACGGCCGACTCCCGGAGGACCTCGAAGGCCTCGTCGAAGTGGTCGCGCTGCAGGAGGAGCACGCCCAAGAAGTTACGCGCTTCCGCGAGGGCCCCGCCCCGAGCGTTGCGCTCGATCAGGGCCTCGATCCCCTTGCGGGTGAAGTCCTCGGCGACCGGGAGGTTGTTCCGCTCCTGATGGAGCACACCCATGAGGAGCAAGGCCTCCGGGTTCTCCGGGTCGAGCTCCAAGGCTCGGCGGGCATGCTCGAAAGCGCCCGGCTTGTTTCCTTCTCGGTGCATTTGGGAGGCGAGTCTGCGCTCGTTGTTCGACTGGTCCACGTTCTGCTGGGTGGGCCCCCGGACACAGCCCCCGAGGAGCGAGCCGGTACCCAAGAAGAAAGCGAGGAAAAGCGCCGCGAGCACCCGCGGAGGCCCGGATCTATCCGCCGACGGGGGCAGGGTCAAGGGGAGATTGTTACCGAACTGCCCCGTAGTGCGCTTTTCGGGGTGGTCCATATCGTCCCACATGGCGGTGGGTGTCGGGTGACCGACAACCCTCCCGACGGGGGGACTCAACGGCGAGACATCCTGAAATGATTCAGGAAATGCCGCCACGAACATCTTCCTTCATGCCCAGCAAATCGTAGAGGCTGGTGAGTGCTTCCAAGTCCGGCACCAAGATCTGCTCCTGTACGATCCGCACGTAGCCGCCGTCCCGGAGCTGCTGGACCGCTCGCTTCACGGCGTCGACGTCGAGGCCGACCCGGGAGGAGAGCTCCAGGGGCGAGACGTGGATGGAGTGTCCCCGATCGGTGACCTCCGCCTCGTGGGCCAGCTTGAGGAGCGTGTTGACCACCCGGGAGGGGTGATCGCGCAGCATCGCGTTCTCGAGCTGCTCTTCCGCGTCCCGGAGCCGGCGCACCAGCTGCGCCACCAGCTGCTCGGCGACCCGCGCGTCGGTGGAGAGGAGGACCCCGAAGGTCTTCCGGTCCAACGCGAGCACCTCCAGATCGGTGAGGGCGACCGCCGCAGCGGCCCGGCGCCCCTCGGGGAGCAAGGCGTCCTCGCCGAAGAGATCCCCCGTACGCAGCACCGTCAGGCTTCGCTCGGCGGAGCGAATGCGCTTCACCAACCGCACCCGCCCCTCGTGGACGATGTAGCAGTGGGTGGCGTCGTCGCCCTCGGAGTAGAGGGCCGCGCCGGCCTCGAAGCGCTGGCCGAACTGGTCCACCAGCTTGGCGCGATCGTCGCGGGACAGCTCCTCCATCGCGGGTTCGATATACCTGTGAGGGGTCTCCCCGCAAGAGCGATGTCGATTCAACACGATCTTCACCGAGGCGACATCGACCGGAAACCTACGCCCGGCAGCCTGAGAACATGCTCCGCCTCGCACTCCGCATGACGCCCTCCCCGGCTCATTATCTGCTGGGGGCGACCTACGTCGTGACCCAGCTCATCCGCCACGGCCTGGCCGCCGACTCGGATCGCCCCCGCACCCGCTGAGCCGCCCTCAGCCGCCGCACAGGATGGTCTCGGCGCGCATCCCGGGCGGGGTGCGCTGCTGGAAGACCTCGTCGGCCGCCGGCTCGACCACGATGCTCATGTCCTTGAAGCGGACCATGGTGTCCGCGCCGCGCACCGGGTCCTCGAAGCGGAGCACGAACGGGAGCGCGACTCCGCGTCCTTCGGCGTCGCCCGGATCGCGGACGACCCGATAGTCGTCGTAGGTCGCGCGCCAGATCGTCTCCCCATGGACGTCGAAGAGCTCCGAGCGCACCAGCCGGAGGTGCTGAGCCTCGGGCGGCGCGTCGTGGTCGGCCTCGCGCGCGGTGAGCACGATCTCCTGGCGGCGCCCATCGGACGCGGTCCGGATCACCAGGTAGCCCTCGCTGCTGCACGCCAGGGACACGTCCTCCGCCTCCAACCGCGGGGTGTCGCCGACCAGGAAGTGCGCCACCTCCGGACCGCTCATGTGGATCCCGAGGAGGCGGGCGATGTTCTCCGGGCAGGCTTCGCCTTCGATGAAGCGCTCCTCCCGGTGGTCCAGGAGCTGAAAGCGGTCGCCGTCACTGGTCAGCACGGCCGCGGGGCCGAACTGGGTCATCGCGTCGAAGCGCACCCGATCCGGGCGCTCCAGGTAGAGGAGCACCGTGCCGCGAACTCGGCCGGCGTCGCCGCGCTGGTCCACCCGGGCCTCGGCCCGGAGCGACCGCACCGTGCGCCGCAGGGACCGATGCATGCGCAACGCCTGCAGGGGGTCGGTGTGGGGCGTCGTCGGACACCCGGGGCCCGGGCAACCAGCGACCAGGGGAACGGCGAGGGCGAAGACGATGGCCAGGAGACGCACGAGGTCGGGTCTAGTCGATGACTCCAGCGGCGACCAGCGCCCCGAGCAGCAGCGCCAGGAGCACCAGGGGCAGCACGAAGAAGCGCGCGATGGCGCCCAGCTCGCCGGCGAGCCACCGCCGCTCCGCGCGTGCCACCGCGTCCCGTCCGAAGGTCCGCTCGAGGTCCCGCCGCGCCTCGGCGCGCTCTTCGGCGTCGAGGGGATCGTAGCCCTCGAGGTGATGCAGGTGGTGCTCGACCTCGTGGTCCAGGGTGTCGCGCACCTCGGCCTCGACGTCGAAGGGGGCCTCCTCGAACATCTTCACGAAGGTCCGGTAGTAGAGCGCGACCAAGAAGACCGGCTCGCCGCTGATGGGGTCGTGGGTCGGGAGGTAGCTGCCCATCAGCGGTTCCCCCGAGTCGTCCACCGGGGGGACCTCGTCGTTCACCTCGACCACGAGGTGGGCGACCGAACGCTCCCGGAAGACCTCCGGATGGACCCGCTCGACCAGGCTGGTGAAGGCGGCGAGATCCGGGAGCTCGTGATGGGACGCGGGGCCTCCGAAGAGGACGTCGAGGGCGGCCGGCATCTCGTCGCCCTCGCGGAGCGAGGGGGTCGGCACGTCGTGCACGGTGCCGCACTCGGGGCAGACGACGGGGAAGCGGAGCCGCGCCGGGTAGTTGGTCAGGAGGAACGCCGCCGTGACCACGTCGAGGAGGGCGTCGCTGGCCCGGTCGAGCTGCCGCGCGAGGGCCCGGGGCTCGGTGATCGAGCGGCGCTCGGTCCGCAGCGAACGCAGGCCGAGCCCGCGGACCACGGCGGGCCCGAGCCGAGCCGGCGGCGCCACCAGCGCACGCCAATAGCCCCGGGCCGTCCGCACCCGCACCGGGGCGAAGGTGGCGCCGCCGATGCCGCCCACCGCGCGGGACCACCGCTCGGGCGGGGGCTCCGTTTCGGGGGGCGCGGCCAAGAGCGACTCCGGATCCCGCCCGGTCGGGTCCACGTCCATCCCCAGACCGCAGTTGCGGCAGACGAGGTCCGGGTCGGGATCGGGGGCCACGATCCCGAAGCGCTCGGCGAGGTCCCGCAGCAAGTGGAAGTCGGCGACCCACAGGTCATCGACTTCCATGCCGGCGACCTCGACCCGGCCCTCGTGGAAGGCCCGGAGCATGCGCCCGGCGAACGCCGGGCCCCCGGCGGCGGTGTCGTCGTCGAGGGGGACGCCGCCCAGGCGAAAGGTCACGTGGAGCGGGTCCCCGTGGGCCCCCTCGAGGTCGAGCTCGAGGGTCTCGCTCACCGGGCTCCGGCGATCGCCGCCACGTGCGCCGGGGTGGCGCCGCAGCAGCCCCCCATGGCCACCACGCCGACCTCCCGGAGCGAGTGCGCCAGCTCGCCGAACTCGGCCGCGCCCCGCCGCGCCCCGGGGACCCCCGCGCTGGGCCGCGCGACGACGGGCATCGGGCCCGGCGCCAGCGCGCGCGCCCACCGGACCACGCTGCCTTCGCCGTCCCCACACACCAAGAGGAGCGCGTCCGCCCCGGCGTCGGTGAGCCGGCGCGGGAGGGAACGGTCGACGAGGTCGTCCAGCGGACAGAACCCGGCGAGGAGCGTCCCCGCGCCGATCGCGCTCCGGACGGCGACCGTGGCGGCCACCAGCGCGGTCACGTCGACGAAGGTCTCGAGGACGACCGCGTCCGCGCCGGCGTCGAGGGCCACGTCCGCGAGCTCGGCGTGGTTCTCGCCGGGACCCAGCGCCGCCAGCACCAAGGGAGGCTCGACCGAACGTGCGGCCTCCACCGCCGAGCGGACCCGCTGGGCTCCCCCGGCTCCGAGCCGGGGCGCCGCGAAGGACGCGGCGGTCACCGCCCCCGCGCCGGCGTCCAGCATCGCCTGGTGGAGGGCTCGCACCCGTTCCGGTCGGCGCTCGACGACGGCCTCCGGATCCGAGGGGTCGGCGCTCCCGTCGAGGAGCGCCGTGCCCACCGCGCCGTCCAGGGTCCAGGCCGCGCGGAGCGCGTCGATCATGACTCGGGGGCGCCGGCCTCGATCCACTCGCGGATGGGCGCGACGAAATCGTCGGGGAGCAGCGCTCGCCCGAGGGGCATCGACCCCCCGCCGCAGCTGGGCTCGTTCTTCTCGAGCTTGTCGAGGAGGATGGAGGCGTCCGGATCCTCCGTGTCGATGAGGCGCGTGTCGTCCCCGCCGCAGCCGTTGCCCTCCGCCGCGCCGGTGAGCTCCATGTAGGCGATGTCCTTGTCGTGGAGGTCGAGGAGCGACTCCTGGTAGACGTCCAAGGACTCCGCCGTGCTGTCGTGGCAGCCGGTCACGCAGTTGTTGCCCGAGAAGAACTCGTAGATCGAGTCCCAGTTGGGATCGGGGGGCGGCGGCGGCTCGTAGCGCACCACGCACTCGCCCACGTCGGCCATGACCCCGCAGCTCTCGCCGGGCTCGCGGCCCTCCGGAGCCCGGGTGGCGCCGATCACCGGCGCCCCGCACGCGAGCCAGTTGCGCAAGACCTCCCGCCCCTCGGCGGTGTCCAGCTCCGGCAGCGGCGAGTCCCCACCGCTGAGAGGATCGAAGCTCGCCGAGCTCCCGGCGCGGTAGTACTGGCCACCCTGGGCGCGGACGTCATCGGAGGCGGCGCCGGGGGGCGGCATGGTGCCGGCCTCGACCTCGGCGAAGATCCCGCGCGCGTGGTCGAAGACCACCGCGGCGTTGTCGGCCAGGCGGTCGTAGTTGGGCCGGAGCCCCTCGGGGCATTGACCGTCCGTGCCGATCTCGCAGGCGATCGAGAGATCGAAGTCGAACCCGCCCGGCACGCCATAGCGAGTCTGGCCGGTGGCCGCCGGCGAGTGACAGAAGCCGTTGCCGCAGGCCTGTTGCACCAGCGCCTGCCCCTCGTAGGCCGGCAGCCCGGTGCGCGGATCGTTCTCCGCGTAGAAGTAGGCGACACGGTTGGCCTGGGCGATGTTGCATTCGCCCAGCTCGGCTTCGCAGCCGGCCAGGAGACCAAAGGTAGGGAGGAGAAGCGCCGTCGCGGATCGCACGGCGAGCTTCAGGGGGGCGCGCATGGCGCCATGCTCGCCGGCTGGTGGGGGCGGGTCAAGAGCGTGGCGACCCTCTGGGGCTACGAGATCGCCCCAATTCTGCTCGCTCTACCGCGCCGTTGTACTACGTTGCCGACGATGGCGGACGTGGCCTGGGGAGAGTCGTTGGGCGGGGTGCGCTTCGGGCTGCGCCCGCCGCCCGGCGAAGTGGAAGCCGGCGGAACCATCCGCGTGGAGCTCCTCTGTCAGAACCAGGGTCCCGAGCCGGTCTGGGTCTTCGGCTTCACCCCCGGCTACCCACGGTCCCTCCGGGTATCGCCCCCGAAGAGTCACCGGCCCTGGATCCGCGTGTCTTTCGGCGACGTCAAGGTGCTCCACCCACCGGACGCGTTCACGCGGCTCCTCCCGGGAGGCACGGTGAGCACCGAGCTCGACCTCTCGTTCGCCTTCGACCGCCGGGGCGCGGGTCGCTGGTCCCTCGCCTTCGCCTATGATCCGGTGCGCGCGAGCGGTCGTCTCACCCCGTTCACCCCGGGCGAGGGGCGCGAGGCCCTCACGGGTCAGATCGATCTCCTGGTGACCAACGCCCGGTCCCTGGACGAAGCGGGCATCGATCCCGCGCGGGCCGACGAGCTCGACCTCGCGCTCCTCCAGGACACGCCGGAGCTCCTCGGTCAGCTCCGGGCCCACGGGGCCGGCGGCGCGATCTTCGCGGCTCGCCGCGTCGCCCGGGTGCTCTCCGGCGGGATGGAGTCGATGGTCGGGTGGAACGCGCTGCGCGCGATCCTGCGGATGGGCGACGAGGGCTTCGGGGCGCTCCTCGCCGCGCGCGCCGAGATCCCCCACGCCGACGAGGTCTACGCCTACGCCCTGGACTGGTTCCGGCACCAGCGGGGGGAGTCGCCCTCGCCCGAGCACCTGCCCTTCGTCACCGAGCTGGATCAGATCATCGCCCAGCCCGATCGGCGCGGGAACTTCCTCATCTCCTGGACCGGGGTCGACTCGCCGATCCACGGAACCCGGCGCGTCGAGATCCTGGGCCGCGGGGAGCGCCTCACGATCCTCCGTCGACCGGAGGAGGCCTCGGCGACGACCAACCGCGGCGCCCTCCCCGCGGCGCAGGTGACGTCGATCGCCCTCGCCCTGCGGGACGCCATGGTCTGGCTCCTCCGGCCGCTGCGCCAGCACGGCCTCCCCGACGAGCCGCGGCCGAGCCTGGAAGTCCAGCTCGCCCTCGGGGAGCCCTATCAGCGCCGGATCGCCATGTGGAACGGCGAATGGCGACAGGGCCCCGCGGGCCCCCTCGCCGGGCTGCTCGATCGGATGTGCACCGCATCCGACGGCAGCCTGATGCCGCCGCCCTTCTGAGCGGCGACCTCCTCAGGCCGCGGCGGGCTGGAACTCGGCGAGCTCGCGGCGGAGCTTCTCGCGGGCGCGGACCTCGAGCTGGCGGACCCGCTCCTTGCTGACGCCCATCTCCCGGCCGAGCTCCTCGAGGGTTCGGGGCTCGTCGCTCATGATCCGCTGCTCGATGATGGCGCGCTCGCGATCCGAGAGGCTCTCGAAGGCCTGGCCGAGCCGCTCCCGCACCCGGTAGATGGTGTCCCGGCGCGCGACGTTCTCGTCCGGCGTGCCGGCGGTGGCCTCCAGGCGCTCGATGGCGGGCGCGCGGTCGTCGTAGCGGACGTCCAGGGAGACGTCCCGGTTGCCCAGGAGCGGCCAGAGCTTCCGGGCGCGCTTCAGCGGCATACCGCTCACCTCCGCCATGTGCTCGGGACTCTCCAGGGCGCTGCGGCGATAGGCGCGCATGGCCCGGCGCTCGGTGCGGGTCGTGCCCAAGCGGACGATGCGATAGCCGTGGACCACGTACTCGCGGATCTCGGCGCGGATCCAGTAGGCCGCGTACGTGACCAGGCGGCACTCGCGGGTGGGGTCGAACTTGGCGGCCGCCTTGAGGAGCCCGAGGTTGCCCTGCTGGACCAGATCCTCGAGGGGCATCCCCCAGCGGCGGTACTCGCGGGCGATGGAGATGACGAAGGGGAGGCTGGCCTCGACCAAGCGGTGTCCGGCGCGTTCGTCTCCGTCGCGCCAGCGGCGCGCGAGCTCCAGCTCTTCGGCCGGGTCGAGCGTGCGCACGTGCTCGAGGGAGGCGCGGTATCGGTCCATCGTGGTCTTGGGTTGCAGTCGCATGGGGCTCTCCGAAGCTCGTCGTCCTGGGTGCGCCCGAGACCTTTGCGATGATCGTGCCGACTCGAAGCGGACCCGCAGATCACGGAAAACCCCGTCGGTCTTCGTTCCCACGACCAAGACGCCACCTCCGCGCCACCGGGTCCCCGCGGTGCTGCCGCGGCAGGTTGCCGCGTCCCGAACGTCGAAGCGGCAGACGCGCTCCCGCTCCTCGACGCCTCCCCGCGAGCGGGTTATCTCGCGAGCATGGCTCTCGAGATCCTGCCGACCCCCACCCCGGCCAGCCCCCTCAAGCTGGCGGCGGCCATCGTCGGTGGCTTGGTCCTCGGGTTGGCGCTCGTGGGCTGGTCGATGGGTCGGCGACCCCCGGTTGCCGAGAGCGACGCCCTGACCGGCGAGCTCCGGCCGGAGACCGCGTCCCGATCCGAGACGTCTCGGTCCGATACGAGCGAGGAAGCGCCGGGCGAACCCAGCGGTGGAGTTCGCGGGGAGACCGAGGCGGAGCCCGAGGGGGTCGCGGTGATGGCCGCCGACCTCGCCGCGGAGGAGCCCGAGGCGGAACCGGCGGATGCTGCGCCGACCGACGCGCCCGACGACGAAGCGAGGGCCGAAGCCCACGACCCGAGGGCCACGACCCACGACGCCGCCCCCCCGACGGGTTCGGCCGCGACGTTCCAGCGGGGCCGGGTCGCCTACCTCCGGTGCGGCGCAGCCGATCGCCGATGCGGTCGCGACCGGGACTTCGAGGAGTCCGCCTGGGCCGTGCTCGCGGATCTCCCCGCGTGTCCCGGTCTGGCCGGCGTGCGCGGCGGCGGCGACGTCCGCATCCACCGCAACGGCAACGTCCGGGAGCTCCGCTTCCGCGACTGGGGCGACGACCCCATCGCCGCCGGCCGACTCCAGAGCTGCCTGGAGCCCCGGCTCACCACGCTCTCGATTCCCGTGGCCGGCGATCCCCTGGTCGTCTCGTTCCGTTTCGAGCTTCGCTGAGCCCGGTCGGGCGAAGGGCGCAGGGACTGCGAGAGAGATCCTTTTGCTCCCGCCAGCGGCTGTGCTAGCTTTGAACCATCGTGGAGGTGGTGCTGCGGAAAGTAGGAAGGAAGCCTGGGCGCGCAGTCGTCGGGCGCCTGCTTCGCCCGCCTCGCAAGGGCTCGGTCGTGGTCATCGAGTTCCCGGACGGTCTACACGAGTACGTCACCACCCCGGTGAAGCGCGTGCTCAAGCTCTCCGACCAGGACGTGTACTACATCCAGACCGCCAACAGCCGCTACCGGCTGGAGGTCCGCTCGAGCGACCCGCTCCCCGTCGAGAAGCCCGTCGCCAAGTAGGCGAAGCTCCTCGGATTCGATGAAGGCTCGACCTCGGTCGGGCCTTCGACGCGTCTGGGGGCGGGCTCGCCGGCCGGCTCAGCGGAGCTGGAGGCGACCGACCGCGGACACCAGATCGAGGAGGACGACCCGGAGCGCCTCGAGGGCCTGGGTCTTCGGCTCGCCCGTCGCCTCGTGGACGTAGAGCGCCCGGTTGAGCTCGAGCTGCACCGCGTGCACTCG
The DNA here is from genome assembly GCA_002320815.1 of Myxococcales bacterium UBA1660. Classification (GTDB taxonomy): domain Bacteria; phylum Myxococcota_A; class Polyangia; order Polyangiales; family Houyiibacteriaceae; genus UBA1660. The sequence continues at coordinate 35,572 of DCLA01000022.1, read as the reverse complement.
CTCCCGGGGCCGACCGTAGTGCGCGGTGGTGAACCCGCCGCGGTAGGGATCGTCGTGCCGGACGGAGAGCCCGGCCTCCCGGAAGTGGCTGTCGACCAGGTCGATGATATCGGGGTGGGCCGAGCTGCGGCCCCGGGTGCCGGGGACCACGTCGGCGCGGCGAGCGATCCGGTCCGAGCGGAGGCTCCGGCCCACGCTGGGCATCGAGTGGCCGGCGAGGACCACCGAGTACCCGAAGCGAGCGCGGAGCCGGTCGAGCTCCGAGCGGAGGGCGCCGTGGTAGGGCCGGTGGAAGAGATCCAGGCGCCGTTCGAGCTGCCGGTGGGTCAGTGGTCGCTTCAGGAGCGGGCGGCCATCGGTGGTCATGCGCCAGACCACGCCCCGGGGCTGGACCCCACGCGGCGCCGGGTGATCCGGGACGGTCTGCAGGTCCACGTCGTCTTCGGCGCGGTTGAGATCCACCACATAGCGCGAGACCCGGGTGGCCAGGAGCGAAGCGCCCCGCTCGGCGGCGCCGGCGTAGAGCTTGTCCACGTAGATGTCTGCGTCCCGGGCGATGCCCTCGCGCGGCACGGTCATCTCGCCGCGCACGGCGTCCGGGATCGCGAGGCCGGCGTGGGGCACCTCGACGAGGACCGGCGTCTGCTCCGCCGCAGGCGGTCGCTCCAACCGGTGGTAGGGCGAGTCGTCCTCGCGCGCGTCCCCCCGCGATGCCGACGGAAGAGTCATCGGGGCAACGTAGCACGCTCGGCCGAGGGCGGAAGCGTCAGGGCGGGGGGACCAAGAGGTCGCAGCGAACCGCGAGGAAGAGGACGCGGTAGGCCAGCTCGAGGGCGTCCGCGCTGCGGGTGGCGACCTCGGTCAGGAAGGCGCCGGGAGTCGTCGGGGTCTCCACGCTGGCGAGCATGCGGGTCCACTCGGCGGGGAGGCGGAAGTCCTCCGCGCGTACCCGCGGGTGCTCCGCGAACACCAGCGCCTCTTCCCAGTCGGGGCTCAACCCCGCCTCGAGCTCGGTGAGGTCGGCGCTGGCCACGGCGTCGCGCAGGACCTCGAAGCCCGACTCGCCGATGGGGAAGGTCTCCTCGTGGCTCCGCACGTCCCGGGCGAAGGCCCAGCGGCCGACCTTCCAGCGGAAGGCCTCGATGAGGCGAGCCCGCACCTGCTCGGTGATCGCGCGGAAGAGCTCGACCGGGCGCAGGATGCCCAGGCCGACCAGGGCGTCCCCCAGGCGGCCGCCGTATCGGGGCAGGAGCGCGAGGGCCATCTCGACCTCCATCCGTAGGCAGATGCCGTGGGCGACCAGGTACTCGCCCAGGAGCTCCGAGCGATCGGTGGACGCGACGAACTCCGGCTCGCCGTCCACGAAGTAGATCTTCTTGCGCCGGCGCTCATCCCAGAGGTGCAGCACGCCGGTCTCCCGATCGCGCATGATCTGGAAGACGATGGGGACCAGCCGCGCGGCGCCCAACTCGCCCCGGCGATCGGCCCGGACCAGCTCTTCCAGATGCCAGGTCAGGGCGGGCGAGGTGATGAAGCGGGTGAGCTCGGGCAGCTCGGTGGCGGCGGCGAACCCGGCGCCCTCTTTGCTGATGGCGGTGTCCCGACGGATCCGTCCGGAGGTGACCAGCTGGACCAGTCGCGGGAAGGAGAGCGGACCCAGCGTGCGGCCGTCGGCGAGGCGCACCCGGTAGATCTCCGGCGACGTCGGGCTCAGCCCCTGGACCAGATGCTCGGCGTCGGTGCTCAGGGACGAGGTGTCGAGGAGCGCGGTGATCTTCCCGGGGACGTCCACCGTGTCCGGGTCGCGGGCGGAGAGACTCAAGCGCTGGAGCAGTCGCGCCAGCCGCTCGGCGCCGTGGCCCATCCCGCGCCGGCGCCGGATCTCCCCCAGCGCGTCCGCGAACGCGGCGGCGGTGGGTCGGTGCTGGGCGTTCCGTTCGAGACCGCGCGCGAGGATCTTGCGGACGTCCTTGGGGATCCGGCGGTCGCTCCGTTCGAGAACGGAGAGATCCGCATCGCGGATGCGGATGAGGATGTCCAACTCGGCGCCGGAGCCGAAGAGGGGCTCCCCGAGGATCATCTCCGCCATGACGGTGGTCAGGGTGAAGACGTCGCTGCGACCGTCGATGGGCTTCCCCAGCACCTGCTCCGGGGACATGTAGCCGAGCTTGCCGCGGACGTGGCCGTCTTCGGTGTGCCGGCTCTGGACGGCGACCTTGGCGATCCCGAAGTCGCTGAGCTTCACGTGCCCGGTAGTTGTCAGCAGCACGTTCGCTGGCGAGACGTCGCGGTGTACGAAGCCGATGGGCTTCCCCTCGGGGTCGGTGAGCCGGTGCGCGTACGCCAGGGCCTGGGCGACCTCGGCGCCGATGTGGAGCACCGTGTCCAAGGGGATGACCTCGTCCCGCACCGCCGCCGCCCGGAGCAACCGGTTCACGTTGGTTCCCTCGACGAGCTCCATCGCCAGGAAGAGCGAGCCGGAGTGCTCTCCGAAGTCGAAGACCTGGACCACGTTGGGGTGTTCGAGGCGCGCGGCGAGCTTCGCTTCGTCGATGAACATCGCGACGAAGTCGGGATCCCCGGCGTACTGGGGGAGGATCCGCTTGAGGGCGACCCGCTTGGAGAACCCATGGGGGCCCTCGCGGTGGGCCACGAAGACCTCCGCCATTCCACCCGTCGCCAGGCGCCGGTCGATGCGATAGGGGCCGATGGGGGCCTCGGGGCCCATGGAACGTCCTGCTCTCGCCGAGCGGAGATCGGCCCGGCGACTCCCCGATCCTAAGGCCCAGGGCCCAGAATCGGAAGTCCGGGGCCGGAAAGAGCGAGCACCGAAGCGAGATCTTTTCACGACGGGCCGGTCGTGTATCATCGCTGCCCACCCGGGCCCCTGGGTGGAAGCGAAGCGAACGAGGAGCGGAGGCGAAACCCGGATGGCCACGGCGCAGGCGCGATCACGAGACCCCTATCTCGGAAAGGTGGTAGCCGGTCGCTACCGTCTCGAGAGCCGACTCGGCGAAGGAGGGATGGGCGTCGTCTACCGCGCTCGCCACGTCCTCATCGACCGGGTCGTGGCCCTGAAGCTGATCCGCCCCGATCTGCGCGGCGAGACCCACCTGCGCGCCTGGATGTTGCGCGAGGCCCGCGCCGCGAACCGCGTGGACCATGCGCACATCGTGGAGATCCACGACGTCGGCGAGACCGACGAGGGCGAGCTCTATCTGGTCATGGAGTACCTGACCGGGATCGCGCTGAGCTCGGAGATCTCCAAGGGTCCCATGCCCATCCCGCGGGCCGTCGACATCCTGGAGCAGATGTGTGCCGCCCTGGCGCGTGCCCACGATCTCGGGGTGATCCACCGGGATCTCAAGAGCGACAACATCATGCTGACCCAGCGCGGCGGTCGGCAGGACTTCGTGAAGATCCTCGACTTCGGCCTCGCCGCCCTGGCGCGGGACCCCCGGCTGGCGCCCAAGGGTGCGGTCTTCGGGACCCCGGAGTACATGTCGCCGGAGCAGGCCCGGGGCGAAGACGCGATCTCCAAGAGCGACCTCTACGCGCTGGGGATCCTCTTCCACGAGATGATGACCGGGAAGCTGCCCTTCCGGTCGTCGGACCGGGAGACCCTGCTGGAGATGCAGCGTTCGAAGGTGGCGACCAGCCCCCGCACGCTGAACGGCGACATCCCGGAGCTGGCGGACGAGATCTGCCTGCGCCTCCTGGAGAAGGACCCCGACAAGCGTTTCCGCGACGGTCACCATCTGCAGGAAGAGCTGAAGCGCCTGCAGCGCACCCTGCCCTCGACGGCGTGGGACATTCGGGAGAAGCAGGAGCAGTCGGGCAGCACCGCCCCGCCCCAGCCGCCCGCGCCGCCGCCGGCGCCCACGCCGGGCGTGGTGGAGTGGAGCCGCCGCGCCTCGAACTTCTTGCGCGCGATGGCGCGGGCCTACCCCAACGGGAAGGCGCCCGGGCCCATCCAGACCGCCGCCGATCAGATCTGGGACTTCGCCGCCCGCGCCTCGCGGCTGGAGGGCGAGCTCTCCGCGCACTCGCGGAAGCTGGAGTCGATCGAGAAGCGGGGCCGCGCGCTCCGCGCCGAGATCGGTCGTAAGGTCGAGGAGCTGGCCGGCGAGGAGAGCCGGGCGATGCGCGACGCCCAGCGGGAGCGCGAGCGCGCCGCGCGCACCGAGGCCCAGCGGGGCCGCGCCGAGCAGGAGCACACCTTGGCCAAGCGGCGGATCGACGCCGGCGAGACCTCGGTGGCGCTGATGCAGGCCGCGGGGATCTCCCAGGGCCGCATGGAGGCGCTGACCTCCGTGAAGGGCGACTACGAGCGCCGCGCCCGGGAGCGGGAGCACTACGCGCAGAGTCTCCGCAAGCAGATCGACGACCTGAAAGGTCAGCTGGTGCGCTACAGCGAGGCCCTGGAGAACGACCTGCAGGCCGGTCGGGATCGCATCGCCAGCCGGGTCCGCGAGGCGCTCAGCTACGAGAAGGGCTTCATGGAAGCCTCGAAGATCCTGCTCGAGCATCTCCATGGACGGCCCGAATGTCAGGAGCTCCTGGAGAACGTGGCCAAGGACATGGCCGAAGAGGGCCGGCGCGCCCAGCAGACGCCCGACCCCCAGGGCTGAGGTCCCCGACCCGGGGTACACCGTCATAGAGTGCGAGGTCCCTCCGCATGCCCCGGGACGGGTCGGTGCTAGAGCGAGAGGCGATGGCGACTCCAACGACCTCCCCGCTCCTCACGCCCGTGCGCATCGGCGAGCTCGAGCTCCCCAACCGGCTCGTGATGGCCCCGCTCACCCGCTGCCGCGCGATCGGCCGGGTGCCCAACGCGCTGATGCGCGAGTACTACGTCCAGCGCGCGAGCGCGGGACTCATCCTGAGCGAGGCGACCTCGGTGGATCCGATGGGGGTCGGCTACCCGCACACTCCGGGGATCTGGTCCGACGAGCAGGTGGAGGGTTGGCGCGCGATCACCGACGGCGTCCACGAGGCCGGGGGTCGCATCCTGCTCCAGCTCTGGCACGTGGGGCGCATCTCGCACCCGACCTATCTCGACGGGGCGCTCCCGGTGTCGTCCAGCGCCGTGGCCCCGAAGGGCCACGTGAGCCTGGTGCGGCCCAAGGTCGACTACCCCACGCCGCGCGCGCTGGGCCGGGGCGAGATCTCCGAGGTCGTCGCCGCCTACCGCCGCGGCGCCGAGAACGCCCAGCGCGCGGGGTTCGACGGCGTCGAGATCCATGGCGCCAACGGCTACCTCCTGGACCAGTTCCTCCAGGACTCGGTGAACCAGCGCGACGACGAGTACGGCGGCTCGGTCGAGAACCGGGCGCGCCTCCACCTCGAGGTCACCGACGCCTGTGTCGAGGTCTGGGGCGCCGGCCGAGTGGGGATGCACCTCGCGCCCCGCTGCGACTCGCACGACATGGGCGACTCCGATCCGTTGGGGACCTTCACCTACCTGGCGGCGCAGCTCGGCCAACGGGGGATCGCGTTTCTCTGCTGCCGCGAGAGCGAGGGCGCCGAGTGGGCCACCCCGAAGCTGAAGGCCGCCTTCGGCGGCGTGATGATCGGCAACGAGGGGTTCCGCCAGCACTCCGCCGAGGCCGCCATCGAGCGCGGCGACGTGGACGCCGTCGCCTTCGGCCGGGCCTTCATCGCCAACCCGGACCTGGTGCACCGGTTCCGCGCGGGCCAGGAGCTGAACCGGTGGGACCCGACCACCTTCTACGCCCACGACGCGGCCGGGTACACCGACTACCCCCGGGCAGACTGACTCAGAGCAGCGTGATCTCGGCGGCGGGCGCTTCGTCCGCCGCCCGGCCCAACCAGAGGGCCATCAGCTCGGGGCGGCTGCGGACGCCGTACCGGCGGAAGACCCGGACCACCGCCTGGTGCGTGGACCCCACGGTGAGCCCCAGGGTCTCGGCGATCTGCTTCTCGCTCCGCCCGGAGAGGAGCGCCAGGAGCACCGTGCGCTGCCGGGGCGAGAGCATCGAACCGCTGGGGAGCGCGCCGTAGCTGAGGCAGAGCCACTTGCAGAAGCGCGCCAGGGCCGGCAGCGCCGGCTCCAACCGGGCCCGGTCCGCGGCGGAGAACTCCGGCTGGTCGGCGGCCCGGTCCATCATGAAAAAGACCTCGGCCTCGCCGAGGGAGTGGACGGCCACCAGGCGGTCGACGTAGCCCTGGGCGCCGAGCTCCCGTTTGACCACGCTCTCGTCCCAGACGGGCCGCGGCAGCTCCGAGGCGGCGTGGACCACCCGGTGGTGTCCGGCGCTCGCCATGGTGCAGCCCGCGACGGGACAGCCGACGAGGTAGCGGGCGTCCTTCCACTCGGTGGCGAGCTGGGTGAGCTCGGGCGCGAAGGCGTTGCGGAGGGCGATGGACCCGACCCGCCAGCCGATGTCGGCGGCGCGATCCCGGAGGGTGATCACCAGCGCCTGCCGGGGCGCGTCGACGGCCGCGCCGAAGCGCTCGAGCACCCGGGCCACGCCGCGGTCGATGTCCCCGGCGGGGATCTCGCCCAGTTCGGCCACCAGACAGGACAACAGGTCGGCGCTCATCGCCGACACAGTAGCGCATCGACCCCGACCGGGGGACTCCGTTCGCGGACGGCGTCGAACGGTGTGCTACGGCCCGAGCACCCAGCGGGTCTGCTCGGGCGTGAGGAGCAGGTGCTCCACCAGCACGTCCTCGTCCTCCGACGTGTTCCCCTTGTTGTCGGTCTTCCGTGAGCAAGACGCAGGAGAGGGGAGCGGCCGGAGCCGCTCCCCTCGGGTCGAACGCGGGGGCTCAGGCTCCGGCTCAGGTCGAGGACGAGGGCTGGAGCGTCGGCGCGTTCTTGGAGCTCATGCGGACCAGGTCCGTGATCCCCCCGATGACCGGGAGGACGAGCAGGCCCACGATCCAGGGCCAATCGACCGCCAGCGAGACGTCGTAGCCGAATGCGCGGGGGAGCTCCTGGGCGAGGAGGAAGACCGCCATCACCACGACGAACCAGGCGAAGCCGCGCCGCAGCAGGTCCTGGGGGACCCGACCCGCCGCCGCCGCGCCGATGAAGCTACCGACGATGGCCGCGCCGGTGACCATACCGGCCAGGGCGTAGTCGATCTCCACGGTGGTCGCGTGGCCGAAGAACGCGGCCGCCGACTTCATGGCGATGACCAGGAGCGAGGTGCCGACCGCCTCACGCATCGGGACCCCCCCGAGGAGGACCAGGGCGGGGACGACCAGGAAGCCGCCACCGGCACCGACCAGACCGGTCACCGCGCCGACCACGAAGCCCTCCAGCACGATCTTGCCGTAGGCGATCTCCGCATCCTTGGGAGCCTCCCGGGGCGACTTCTTGCCCTTTCGCATCATGGCGATGGCGGTCACCACCATCATCGCGCCGAACGCGAGGAGGAGGACGACGCCGGGGATGTAGTGGGCGACGCGACCGGCGGCGAAGGCGCCCACCATGCTGGTGGCGCCGAAGAGGACGCCCGTCCGCCAGCGGACCCGGCCGGCCCGGGCGTGGGGGATGAGCGCCGCGAGGCTGGTCGCGCCGACCACCAGGAGCGAGGTGGCGATGGCCACGTGGGTCTCCAGGCCCAGGGCGTAGACCAGGATGGGCACGGTCAGAATCGAGCCCCCGCCTCCGAGGAGACCGAGGGAGACGCCGATGAGCACGGCGAGGGCGAGACCGAGGAGGAGGACGGGGGTTGCGAGGTCCATGATGCCCGGGCTCTTTGCGACCGCCGTGCCAGGGGGGATTCGGCCGTGGAACCGAAGATCCTTCGGAGGCGACGGGCTGGAGGTCGTTGCAACGAAACGGGACGCGAGGCCCGATGGTTCCATCCTGTTGCAGCAGAGCGCGCCGGCCCGCCGTGGTGTTCACCAGCGAGACGCCAGGCCGATCGCGCTGAAGAGGCGGTGCGCGATGCCTTCCCCGCCGAGGATCCGGTAGTTCAGATCGAGGGTCGCGCCGACGTGCCGGTGGAACCAGTAGGTGGTGCCTACCCCGGCGATCATGCCCACCACCAGCGCCCCCTCGCTGCTGACGGAGCCGTCCTCGTGGGTCTGCTGGAAGTGCTCGTAGGCCAAGGCCGGCCCGACGACCCCGTGGACGTCCCACTGGAGCCCGCTGTGGAAGGGCACTTTGAGCCCGAGATCGAAGGAGATCAGGCGCTCGTGGCCGTTGGTCAGGTAGGTCACCTCGATGTGGATCTCGGAGTCGGAATCCCAGGGCGAGAGGTCGATGCCACCGGCGAGGCCCCACCCGCTCCGGTGACCGTGGGTGGGGTCCCAGCCGTCGACCCGGGGCAGGACGCTGACCGAGAGGGCGATGGTGTGGGTCGACTCGGCCTCGCCCTCCTCGGCGGCGTCGGGACACGGGGCCTCGACCTCCTGGGCGGCGGCGCCGGTCGAGGCGAGGGCCGCCCCGAGGAAGAGGAACGAGGCGAGGGCGTGGCTGCGGATCTCGGGCATGTCGAGAGGCTCGAGGAGCAACATCTCTGCCAAGCGACGTCGCCCCGCTGGAGCGTTCCGGACGGCTGACAGTCGGACGGGCCGCGTGATACTCGCGAGCGGTGAATCGGCCCCTCCCCCTCGTGTCGTGCCTCGTGCTCCTCCTGGGCTGCGACCTCGCGTCCTTCGCCGCCGGGTCGACCGCCGACATCTTCACCGAGGCCAGCCCGGCCATCGACCAGCACTTCGACCCGGAGCTCGTCGGCGACTCGCTGCCCTCGAACATCGTGCAGCTCGAGGGGCTGCTCCGGGTGGTCCCCGAGCACGAGGGCGCCCTCTTCGGCGGGCTCCGGGGCTATGGCTCGTACGCCTACGGGTACGTGGAGGACCAGGCCGAGCGCCTCGAAGTCGCCGGCGACGAGACCGGCGCGCGGATGGCCCGGGAGCGAGCGGTGCTCCTCTACCGCCGCGCCTGGGAGCTGGCCGAGCGCTACGCGGAGCTCCGCCTGGACGACTTCGACGAGGCCCGCGAGGCCGGGATCGGCGAGTTCCGCGCCTGGCTCGCCGATCGCGAAGAAGACGAGGCCGAGGACCTCTTCTGGGTGGGCTTCACCTGGGGCCAGTACGTGAACGCCGCGCACCCGCACGAGCCGCACCCCGACCGCGACTTCGCGCTCGGGCTCGTTCGGCGCTCGATCGCGCTGGACCCGGCGGTCTATGGCGCGAGCGGCTCGGCGGTCGTCGCCTACGCCGCCACCCGGGCGCCGGGGACCACCCTGGAGGGGGCCCGTCGCGCCTGGGACCTGGCGCTGGCGCGAAGCGAGCGGAAGAACCTGCTGATCCTCGTGTTCATGGCGCGCACCTACGCCCTCCGGAAGCGCGACCGGGAACTCTACGTCGACTTGCTGCGGGAAGTGCTCGAGGCGGGGGACGTGAACCCCGAGATGCGCCTCTCGAACCTCCTGGCGAAGCGACGGGCCGAACGCTACCTGCGCGAGGTCGACCGGGTGTTTCCGCGCTCGGATCGTACGGTGGCGCCGGCGAACTTTTGACTCGAATTGATCGCCCGCCGCACCGACCCTGAGGTCGTTGGCTGATGTGTCGGATTCTCCGACGGCCAGACCGGAAGGGCCTCATGTTCGCGATTCGCTCCAAGCTCGCCTCCGCCGTCGGAACGACCGTTCCCCGACTCTCTGGTCTACCCGCGGGTCTCCTGGCGCTGGCCGTCCTGCTCTCGGCCTCGTCGGCGGCAGCGCTCTGCTATCGGTTGCCCTTCGGGAACCCCAATCTCTCGGACGGCTTCGGTTCGACCTGCTGCGGTCGCACCAACCCGCACCGGGGAGTCGACTTCGCCCAACCCGTCGGCACGGCCATCCCGGCGGTGGCCAACGGCACGGTGCGGGTGAAGACCTACTCGAGCTGTCTGGGCAACGTCGTCGTCCTCCAGCACGCAGACGGGATGTACTCGGGCTACTCCCACATGCGTGACCCCTCGCCGCTGCGCATCGGGCAGCAGGTGACCATCGGCACCACCGTGGGCCGGGTGGGAAACACCGGCACCTGTACGACCGGTCCCCATCTCCACCTCACCATCAGCGACCACGAGTCGGGCTGGGGCTCGGGGACCAGCGTGGACCCGTACCGATACATCGACCGCCACGGCCGTGAGCCGGAGATGTGCAATGGCGAGGACGACAACTGCAACGGCGACGTCGACGACGACTACGTCTGCGAGCTCGAGGTGATCCACGAGTCGGTGACCACCTACGCGCCGCCGACCACCACCGACGTCAACGGCGACGGGCGGGTCGACGTGTGCGCGATGCTCCGCGACGGTTTCCACTGCTGGCCGGCCAACGGGTCCGGTTGGGACGCGAGCTGGGCACCCATCGACATGCGCGCGCCCGACGGGTGGAACGAAGAACCCAACTACGCCACCGCGCGGATGGGAGACATCGACGGCGACGGCTTCGCCGACCTCTGCGCCCGCTCCGACGAGGGCATGGTCTGCGCGACCAGCGACGGCGCCGGCTTCGGGGACCTGCGCGTCTGGAGCACCGTGCCGGCGATCGGCAACGGGTGGCGGCGCCCGGAGCAATACTCGACGCTGCGCCTCGCCGACGTGAACGGCGATGGCCGCGACGACCTCTGCGGCCGCGAGACCGAGGGCTTCGGCTGCTGGCTCAGCGACGGCACCGCGTTCACCACGCCCTTCGCGGGCCCCGGGTTGAGCAACGACCGCGGCTGGGACCGGCCCTGGCGCTACGGGACGATCCGCATGGGCGACGTGAACGGCGACGGGCGCCAGGACATGTGCGCCCGGGCGCGCACCGGCGTGACCTGCTGGATCGCCGGCGCGGAGAGCTTCGACAGCCAGTGGGAGGGCCCCGGTTGGGCGGAGGACAACGGCTGGGACAAGCTCCACCGGTGGAGCACCATCCGCCTGGCCGACTTCGATGGTGACGGGCTGATGGACCTCTGTGGCCGCACCTCCGGCGAGTACCGCTGTCATCGCTCGATGGGGACCGAGTTCGAGTCGGGGCCGACCTCGGTGGCGCCCCTGGCCAACGACACCGGCTGGAACTCGATGAACCGGCTGAACACCTTGCGGATCGGCGACGTCGACGGCGATGGCCGCCAGGACATCGTCGCCCGCGGCGGCATCGACGCGCGGGCGTGGGTCTGGGGCGGTGACGACTTCATGCGCCTCGAGGGGCCGGCGTGGACCAGCGTGGACGAGTGGCCCAACTCGGCGGGCCGCATCAACTCGATGCGCCTGGCGGACGTGGACGGCGATGGCCGGGAAGACATCTGCGGCCGGGACGGGGACGGCTGGCGCTGCAGCCTCGACTTCGAGTCGGGCGAGCCATATCTCACCGGGGACTTCCTCGTGCGGGACGACGTCCAGGACCATCCCCGGTTCTGGTCCACCATCCAGTCCGGCGGGAGCTCCTGCAGCCGACGCGCGGAAGAGTGCAACGGCCGCGACGACAACTGCGACGGCGTGGTCGACGAAGGCTGCGCGGACGGCGACGGCGGCGGGGTCGGTGGGCCCGATGGCGGTATCGCCGCCGGCGACGCGGGCGGTCCGGGGATGGGCGGCGAGCCGGCGGAGCCTCTCGACGGAGGCTGCGGATGCCGAGTCGCGGCGCCCGGCGGACCCGGTGCCGGCGCCGTGGGCGGGCTGCTCGTCCTGGCGGGACTGATCCTGCGGCGCCGCCGCCGGTAGGCGCCCCAGCCGCGCCGTGGCCGACGCGCGCCCCACCGCGACTCGGGGGCGCGTTCGCGTTTCGGGGGCGTAACGGCGTCGGGGCGCCGAGGACTCTCCGGCTCCACCCGAGACCGAGGAACACCCCATGGCGCTCTCCGATCAAGTCCCCACCGGTTCCCCCTACTCCGCCGAGACCGACGGCGCGCAAGTCGTCGCCGACCTGGACCTCCACGGCAAGACCGCCATCGTGACCGGTGGCTACAGCGGCATCGGCCTGGAGACCACGCGCGCGCTGGCCGCAAAGGGCGTTCGAGTCATCGTGCCGGTGCGTTCTCCCGAGAAGGCCGAGAAGAACCTGGCGGGCCTCGAAGGCTCGGTCACGACCGCGCCCCTCGACCTGGCGGATCTGGGTTCCGTCGCCGCCTTCGGAGCGGCCATGAAGGGAGAGCTGGACCGCTTGGACTTCCTGATCGCCAACGCCGGCGTCATGGCGTGCCCCGAGGCGCGGGTGGGACCGGGTTGGGAGTCGCAGTTCGGCATCAACCACATGGGGCACTTCGCGCTGACGAAACACCTGATGCCGCTCTTGCGAGCGACCGAGGGGACCCGCGTGGTCGCGCTCTCGTCGACCGGACACAAGATCAGCGGGATCCGGTGGGACGACGTCCAGTTCACCGAGGCTCCCTACGAGAAGTGGAAGGCCTACGGGCAGGCGAAGACCGCCAACGCGCTCTTCGCCAACGGTCTCTCCCGCCGGCTCGCGCCATCGGGGGGGCTCGCGTTCGCGGTGCACCCCGGGGGCATCTTCACGCCGCTGCAGCGCCACCTCCCCCGCGAGGAGATGGTCGCGTTGGGGTGGATCGACGAGAACGGCGAGCCCAGCGAGATGGCCAAGAAAGGGTTCAAGACGCCCGAGCAAGGCTGCTCCACCACCCTCTGGGCCGCGACCTCGAAGGCTCTCGAGGGGAAGCCCGGGGTGTACTGCGAGGACTGCGACATCGCAGCGCCGACGGATCCGGAGTCACCGACCCGGCGCTATCGGGGCGTCGACGCGCACGCCGCCGACGACGACGCGGCCGAGCGTCTCTGGCGGCTCAGCGAGGACCTGCTGACGAAAGCCTGAGGGTTTCGTTTTGCCGACAGTGCCCCTCGTTTGGGGACACATCGGCCGGTCAGAGCGGAAAATCGCCTTGTCAGCGAAAATCGCCTCCTTCATTCTGGGGAGGTGACGCTCGAACACTATCACGCCGATGGGGGAGACCGGTCGGATGGTGCGGGTGAGCGACGGCGGCGGCGGTTCGTCCAGCTGCTCGACTCGCTCCCGCGTCAGGTCGGAGTCGTGGAGATCCCTCCCGACGACTCGGACATCCTCCACGTCGCTCTGAACCACATGGTCGGTCAGTGGTACGGACTGCCGCTGAGCCAGCTCGAAGGGAAGTGGGCCCTGCAAGACATGGGGGCTCCGCGGGAGGTCGTGATGGCGGCCATCCCCCACTATCGGCGCGCGCAGCGCTCGGGGACGTGGGTGGAGTACACCGAGAGGATCCCGCCGGGGCCCGCGTCCGAAGAGCTGCTCGTCCAGGTGACGCTGCTCCACCTGGGCCCCGGCGACGAAGGGCGAGAGCGCTTCGGTTTCCTGGCGGTGGACGACACGGCCCGGCTCCAGGCCGTGGAGCGTCTTCGCGCGAGCGAAGAGCGCCTGCGGCTGGCCGCTCGCTCGGCGCACTTCGGCACCTTCGACTTCGACTTCCTCACGGAGACGGCCACCTGGTCGCCGGACCTCTGGGAGATCATGGGTCGCAAGCCGCGGGAGAACGTCGAGCCCGCAGCCATGGCGGAGTGGACCCACCCGGATGACCGGGAAGAGCTCTTCGCGGGTCTCCAGCGGGCGGCGATCCCGCACGCCGACTCACGACCGGCCTTCGAGTATCGCATCGTCCGTCCCGACGGCACCATCCGCTGGCTGCGCGGCCACGGCATGTCGGTCACCGCGGAGATCGACGGCGAGATGCGCAGCGTCCGCATCGTCGGGGTCGTGCAAGACATCACCGAAGAGCGCGCCGCCAAGCAGGCCCTCGAAGAGGCCGACCGCCACAAGAACGAGTTCCTGGCCCTCCTCGCCCACGAGATCCGCAACCCGATCGCCGCGCTCCAGACCGGCCTCGAGCTCGTCTCGCGCAGCAAGGGCCCGGTGAAGCCCATCGTGGTGGAGACCATGCAGGGTCAGCTCCGGCAGATCGCCCGACTGACGGAGGACCTCCTCGACGTCGGGCGCATCTCGAAGGGGCAACTCGAGCTCCGCTTCGAGCCCACCGATCTGGCCGAGGTATGGGCCGCCGCCATGGAAGCCGCCCGGCCCCTGGCGGCCGAACGCAGTCACCGCCTGGAGCTCCTCGTCGCCGACGACACGCGCGGGAAGTACGTGGTCGACGGCGCCCGGCTCACGCAGATGGTCGGCAACCTCCTGGTGAACGCGGTGAAGCACACGCCCGCCGGTGGCCGGGTGCGCCTCGAGGTCAGCCGCGACGACGCCACGCTCCACATCCGGGTCGCCGACGACGGGCCCGGCATCCCGGCCGAGCATCGCGAGAACATCTTCACGATGTTCGTCCAGGCGCCGAGCGCGGCCGGGGACGGGCTGGGCCTCGGGCTCACCTTGGTGCGGCAGCTCGCGCTCCTCCATGGCGGCAACGCTTGGCTCGATTCCGCCGACCAGGGCAGCACCTTCGCCATCGCCCTCCCCCTGGTGCCCGCGGAAGAGGCCGGGGCGGTCGAGACCCTGGAGGCGCCGTCCCCCGATGGCCGGACGGTCCTCGTCGCCGACGATCACTGCAGCGCCGCGCACCTGCTCGGCATGGTCCTCGAGCTCGAGGGGCACCGGGTCCTCACCGCGGGCAACGGCCGCGAGGCGCTGGCGGTGATGGAGAAGGTGGCGGTGGACGTCGCCATCCTGGACCTCGACATGCCGGTGATGGACGGGCGGCAGGCTGCCCGTGCCATTCGCCAGCTGCCTCGGCACGCCGAGACGCTCCTGATCGCGCTCTCCGGGTGGGGCCGGGAGCACGATCAGAAGGAGAGCTCCGAGGCCGGCTTCGACCACCACCTGGTCAAGCCGGCGCCGCTGGACGACCTCGTCGCGCTGATCGCACGCACCCCCGGTCGACGGAGGCGCGCCAAGGGGTAGACTCGCCCCATGCAGATCGAGACCGATCGGCTGATGCTGCGCGCCGTCGAGCGCGAGGACGCCGGGCCCACCCACTACTGGAACCGCGACCCCGAGGTGATGCGCCACCTCGGCGGCGTGACCCACCCGGAGCTCGAGGCGTTCACCGAGTTCATGGGTCGCATCGAGGCGAAGTACGCCGCCTACCGCGAGCGGGGGCTCCCCTGGCAAGCCTTCGTGGTCTTCGAGCGCGAGTCGTGGCGTCCGATCGGCACGGGGATCTTCAAGCCGATCCCCGACGCCGAGGACCGCGACATGGCGCTCGTCGAGATCGGCTGGCACCTCGCCCGGCACGTCTGGGGACGCGGGTACGCCACCGAGATGGGCGCGGCGTTGCGGTCCCACGCCTTCACCGTGTCCGCCATCGACCACGTGAACGCATTGGTCGACCCCGCCAACGACGCCAGCGCCCGGGTCTGCGAACGGCTGGGAATGACGGAGCGCCCGGGCGGTCTCCACTGCCGCTACGGCGACGTCCGCCGCTTCGTGACCACGCGCGACGCGTGGGCGGCATCGTGACCACCGTTCCCTTTCGCTTCACCGAAGCGCCGCTGCTGTGGACCGTCCCCGACGCGCTCGACGCCGCGGTGTGCGCGCGCGAGGTCGCGCTCATCGAGGCCGGCGCGCCGACCCTGGCCACCGACAATCCGCTGTATCGAGACCAAGACCGGGTCATCCGGGACGACCCAACGTGGGTCGCGCGCCTCCTGGCACGTATGCGCCCGCACCTGCCGGAGACCCTCGGAGGGCTCCGCCTCGCCGGGCTCAACGAGCGACTGCGCTGCTATCGCTATCGTCCGGGCCAGCGGTTCTCGCCGCACATGGACCATTGGTATCGGCCCCATCCGCGGCACATCACGCTGCTCACCGTGCTGGTGTACCTCAACGCCGACTTCGAAGGCGGCGAGACTCGTTTCATGGAGCAACTGGAGGCGACGGTGACCCCCGAGCCCGGGCTCGCAGCCGTCTTCCAGCACAAGATTCGTCACGAAGGCTGCCCGGTGCTCCGCGGGACCAAGTACGCGATTCGCACCGACGTGCTCTACGAGGCGCCGTCCCCCATCGAGCTCGACGTGACCCTGGGCCGCTGACCGGGACCGCCCCGGCGTCGGTGAGCCCGAGGTCAGCGGTCCCCGCGGCGAAGCACGACGACGGTGACGTCGTCCGGCAGACCGCCGCCCGGAAGGCGGGCGGCTTCGGCGAGGTCGTGCGCCGAGGCGTCCTCCTCGAGGAGTCGCCGCAGTCGCGGCCAGGGGAGGTGCGCCGTCAGTCCGTCGGTGGCCAGGACCAGGCAGCGCACCGACTCCGCACGAAAGGGGACGGGCGTGGCGGCGCCGCTTCCCAGGAGCGGACGACGCCGCTGGTCGGCGGTGAGCTCGCACCAGCCGGCCGGCGTCCGGGCCCAGGCGACGCTGTCTCCGACCGACGCCCCGAGTACCGTGGTCCCGTCGACGCGGGCGACGACGGCCGTGGTGAGCCCACGACCGGTGGCGGCGAGGCCCTGGTCGATCCGACGGAGCCGCTCGGCGGCCTCGAGCCGGGGACCAGTGACCGAGTCGCGGGCGGCTTCTACGGCCGCCGCCGCGGCCTCCGCGCCGTAGCCGCCCCCTCCCGCGCCGTCGGCGACCGCGAGCGTCCACCGGACGTCCGCCCCCGAGACGAACGCCCGATCTTCGCCGCGGTCTTCACGCATGGCGACCTCCGCCTCCCACGCGAGCCCCGTCATCGACGGCGTCCGCGAGCCGCGATCCCGCCCCGAGGCTCCCTCGAAGGGATGGCCGAACGCGTCCCCCACCAGTGTTCCCAGGAGCGCACCTTCCACGCGTTCACGAGTCGCCATGGGGCCCGAACGGCTGCCGTGGGCGCGAGGCTTCCCGCGGCGCGCGCGGGGCCTCGGCGGCGGGCTCGCGGGAGGCGAGGTTCGTCCACCGTACGAGAGGTTCGAGAGGCTGCGCCCAAGGTGTAGGCTCCCGACCGAGTCCACCCGCCATGCCGCACCCTCTCGCGCAATCCGCTCTGGCCGTCGTCCTCGCGCTCGCCTCCTGCTCCGACCGAGACCCGGTCGCCCCCGGGCCGACGAGCCCCTCCCCCACCGCCGAGGCGCCGACCGAACCGGCGCCGGCGCCCCCCGAGGAGCCCACCATGAACGAGCCGACCCCGCCCGCCGCCGAGCGCGCCCCCCTCCCCGTCCCGGCCGACGTCCGTGAGGGCCGCCTCGAGGAGGCCACCAACCGCTTGGGCTACGAGGTCCTGCAGCGCACCAAGCGGGAGGGCGAGAACCTCGCCTTCTCGCCGGCGAGCCTCTCGCTGGCTCTGGCGATGACCTGGGCGGGGGCTCGGGGCGAGACCGCCGAGCAGATGGCGCGCGCGCTCCACCTGGGCGACGCGGACGGAATCCACCGATCGGCCGCCGAGCTGGTCCGTGCCTGGAACCAGCGGAGCGGCGAGTACGAGCTGGCGGTGGCCAATCGACTCTTCGGCGACGAGCGGCAGCCCATCGAGCGGGAGTTCCTGCGCCTGACCCAGCAGCGCTACCAGGCGCCCCTGGAGACGGTCTCGTTCCAACCGCCGGAGCCCGCGCGGCAGCGCATCAACGCCTGGGTAAGCGAGCAGACCCACGAGCGCATCGAGGACCTGATCCCGCCCAACGGCGTCGACGCTTCGACCGGGCTGGTGCTGGTCAACGCGGTCTACTTCCTCGGCGAGTGGACCGCGCCCTTCCCGCACCACGCGACCCGCGACCGCGCCTTCAGCAGAGAGACCGGGGGCACCGTCTCGGTGCCGATGATGACCCAGACCGGCGAGCTCCGCTTCGCCGAGAACGACGAGGTGAGCGTGCTCGAGCTGCCCTACCGCGGCGGGCACTTCGCGATGGACGTGATCCTACCCAAGGAGCGGCGGGGTCTAGCGGCCATCGAAGCCGAGCTGTCGCCCGAGCGGGTCGCGGGGTGGCTGGACGACCTGAGTCCGCAGCGCGTGGACGTGGCGTTGCCCAAGTTCACCTTCGACGGCGGCACCCTGGAGATGACCGCGGTCTTCCGCGAGCTGGGCATGGTGCTGCCGTTCCGGGAGGAGGCCGACTTCACCGGGATCTCCGACCCCGAGGACCACGGCAGCCGGCTGCACATCGGCGCCATCTTCCACCAGACCTTCGTGAAGGTGGACGAGGAAGGGACCGAAGCCGCCGCCGCCACCGCGGTGGCCATGACCCGCGGAGCCATGCCGCCCCAGGCGACCGCGGAGTTCCACGCCGACCATCCGTTCCTCTTCCTGCTCCGGGATCTGCGGAGCGGCGCGGTCCTCTTCATGGGCCGCATCGCCGACCCGAGCTGAGCGGCCCGCGCCGGCGGCCCCGCTACTCGGCGACCTCGAAGGCGCCGATGGTGGGCGGGGTCGCGAAGCAGCGGCCGACGTGATCGGGTACCGGGTCGAGACCCAGGGTCCGGCCCGCGCCGACGGCCGGGCTCGTCGGAGCCGGGACGTGCTCGTCGTCGAGCTGCGGGTCCTGCTGCACCAAGGAGTCCGTCTCCGCGGGGACGCCGCCGCCCAGGGTCGGGCCCGCCCAGTCGGCGTCCTGGTCGAGCGCCCACCAGAGGTTGTGGTCGAAGGTGAAGGTCTCCGGCGCCGTGTTCCCGCCGACGTTCAGGTAGGTGCGGAGGTCGGCGGTGTCCAAGACGATGAGGTTGTCGGCGAAGAGCCCATCGCGAGACGGCGCGAAGCGCTCCTCCGTGCTCTCCTGGAGGATCCGCGCGACCCAGGTTCGCGGGCGGAGGATGGTGTTGTGGGCGAAGGTGCAGCCGTCGCAGCCCACGAAGGCGATGGGTGCGCCGCTGTCCTCGCCCACGTCCTCGAAGACACTGGCGAGCACCCGGATGTCCGCGGCTTCGTGGGGGGCGTCCTGGGGTCGGAAGAAGTCCAGGCCGGTGGAGCCGCCGGCGTTCACCGCGCGGCCGGGGACTCGCACGAAGCGGCACGCGTGGATGGTGACCTCGGAGCTGCCGCCCTTGGTCTGGATCCCGTTGGCCACGGGCTCGACGACGTTCACGCTTTGGATGAGGCCCCGGTGGCAACCGACCATGTCGATGGCCTCGCCTCGATTGCAGCCCCGGAGCGTGCCCCCGAGGATCCAGAAGTCGTCGATGCCGCTCATCTTGATGCAGTCCTCGTTCCCGCCCGAGCCGGCGTCGACCACCGTGATGTCGCGAAGGACCAGGTGGTGCGCCGGCGTGTCGAAGGTGCCGCCGTCATCGAGGTTCATGCCGTGGACGCCCGCGTTCACGACCGTGAGGTTTTGGAGCACGACGTAGCTGGCGTCGCTCATCTCGAGGCCGGTGCTGGACCCGCCGCCGTCGATGCGGACCATGCCCTCCCCGACGACGGCGATCGGGCGACCGGGCTCGCCGGTCACCGGCCCCAAGGTGAGAGACGGGTAGGTGCCCTCGGCGATGCGCACCTCCGTCCCCGGCGTCGCCGCCGCGACGGCGGCGGCGATGGAGCCGAAGGGTGCGCCCACGGAGCCGTCCCCGCCGCTCGGCGCATCCGCGGCTACGTGCAGCGTGCGCTCGTAGACCACGCCCTCGTCGAAGGGCGCGGGCAGAGGGCACTCGGGCCCCGGGACGAAGGCGTCGACCTCACCGGCGTCGAGACCGCTCGCGTCGGGAGTGGACGCATCGGCGCCGCCTCCGTCGACCGGGCCCCCGTCCCCGGGGCCCGCGGAGTCCCCATCGTCGTCACCACAGCCCAGCGCCATCGAGCAGCCCAGCGCCAGCACGCAGCCCAGTACCCAAACCCATCGAGTCATCGCCCGGACCCTATCAGCCCCGCGGTCGCCCCCTTCACGAACCCGCTGAGATGCCGCGATGGAGTCGGGGGCGTCTGTCGCCCTCACCGACGTTCGGGGCAGAAGACGACCTCGAACTGAGTCTGGGCCGGGCAGGTGTGCAGGCCATCGGCGTCGTCGTAGGCGTAGCTGTAGACGCTGGGGCACATGGTCTGGAGTCGGTTCACGTAGCCGGTGCCGGTGACGGGACCAGCGGTGCACTCTTCGGGGCCGATGGGCGGCGTGGGGCAGCAGAACTCCCGGGTGGGCGAGCTGTCCTCCGGCAGGCCGTAGCCCCAGGGCGCCGGGTAGTTGAGGCGCTTGCAGGGCGCCATGCAGCCGACGACGGCGCCGGACTCGTCGAGCACGCGCAGGTCGACCGCGGCGTACTCCGGGTAGAGCCCGCCTTGGCTCAGGTCCTCGGCGCTGGGGCACTGGTCGAGGTCCAGCGCCGAGCAGTCGGACTCGATGCAGCCCGGGGCGTCGCTGCCGGGGCCCTTGGGGCGGACCAGGAAGGGCAACGTGAAGCCGTCCACCTGGCTCGCGTTGTACCAGGTGACGCACTCGGCCGGCGCGCCTTCGGTGGGACAGGCGTCCGCGTCCGCGAAGGTCGCCTCGAACTTGCTCTCGATGGGCGGCTGGCAGCCGCCGTCGGGACACGGTGCGACGCTCTGGCCGAGGTCGCAGTCCTCGCCGGCGGCGTCGCAGCCCGTCTTCGGCCAGAGGCGCATGGAGGCCAACTCGCCGGCGCCGATGGGATAGTCGTAGCACTCGCCGGCCTCGAGCCGGGTCCCCAGGGGCGCGGCGACGTTCTCCGAGTGGTGCAGCCAGATGGGCTGGTCGCAGTAGCTGGTCACCCGGAGCCGAGTGGGCTGGGGACCCGCGCAAGCGTCGGGCGCGGCCGCGTCGGTCTCGGCGTCGGGAACGGCGACGTCGGCGTCCGCGAGCGCGCCGTCCGGCTCGGCGGCGTCGTCGAGGGGCTGGGCGTCGGTCGTCGCCGCGTCACGCCCGGCGTCGGCGGCGGGGTCGTCCCCCGCACATGCGGCGAGGGTGATCGAGAGGGCGAGCCATCGGGTTCGGTGCACGGGGTCTCCTCGGTCGGTCGGTCGGTCGGTCGGCGGCAGGTGCCGGGGGTCACGGGGGGAGAGAGGCGCGGTCCGGGTTGATCGGGTCACGGAGTCTCCGGCGGTCGGGTGGCGAGGCCGCTCGTCGCCACCGCCCCGAGCCACGCCGGGCCCACCACGAGCCCGTTCACGAGGCCGTGGAGCCAGACCATCGCGCGGATCCCGCCGAGCGGCTCCACCGAGAGCGAACCGAGCTCGTTGAGCCAGGCGAGCGCCAGGGTCAGGACCAGCGCGCCGAACGCGAGCGCGCCCAGAGCGAAGGCCGCTCGGTTCCCGCGCGCGTCGATGAGGAAGGCGAGCATCGAGAGCGGGAGGGCGAGGGTCAGCCCCAGGACTCCCAGGGGCTTCAGCCACGCCAGCCGATCGATGCCCAACGCGACCAGGAGGAACGACGCGAAGCCCAGGAACACGGTGGCGAGATGCACGCGCTGGAAGCGCCCCGCGCGCTGGGCCAGCGCGGCCACCCCGCCGAGCAGCGTCCACCCGAGCACGTTGCCGTGGAGGGCGGCGTAGAAGCTGAAGTGCGGTCCGTACCCCAAGATGCGCAGATCGTTGGTGGCGCCCGCGATCCAGGTCGCGGCGATCACGCCGAAGGCGAGGGGGACCCCGGCCGCGAAAGCGGTCGCGGTGCGCCGGGAGGCAGCCCGTAGAGCGGCGCCGTGCTCGACCGCGAACATCAGCGCGCCCCCGACGCAGAAGACGAGCCAGCCGTAGGCGAGCTGGGGCAACGGACCGACGAGAGCGGCGGCCACCAGGCCGATGCCGAGAGCGTGGGCGACGGACCACCCACGCGGTGGAGGCCCGAGGAGCCGGCGCGAGAGCGGCGCGACCGCCACGCTGACGAGCACCATCAGGCGGAGCAGGCCCAGCTCAGTCACCGGCGCCTTGCTCCCGCTCCGCCCAGCGCCAACGCTGCTCCTGCCGCCTCGCCATGCAGCTCTTCAGTTACCACGTGATCGACGCCCCGGTGCATCGCGTCGCGCTCCGGCTGCTCTCCTCGGCGGCGCTCCGCCGCGTGCCCGGCCTGCTCCACTCCGAGTGCATGCTGCGGATGCAGATGGGCCAGTCGGTGCTCGGTCCCGGCCGCTATCGCTGGCGCTCGCTGGTGTTCATCGCCCTCTGGGCGAGCGAGCCCCACCTGGACGCCTTCCTCGCCGCCCCGCCCTACCCGGTCTTCGGGCGCGACGGCTACCACCTGCGCATGCGCGCCTACCGGCGGTGGGGCAGTCACGGGGGCCTGGACCACGCCGAGCTCGCGGGTGCGGCGCCCGAAGGCCCGGTCGTGGGTCTCACCCTCGCGCGGCTGCGCCTCTCCGAGACCCTCCGCTTCGCGCACTGGGGCAAGCCGGTCGAGGCCCAGGTCCGGGATCATCCCGGGCTCGTCCACGGCGCGGTCGCCTACCGTCCCTTCAACACGTTCTCCACCTTCAGCGTCTGGCGCGACGAGGCGGCCATGTTGGACATGGTCCGGGGCCGCACCCTCACCGACGGCGAGGACCACCGCCGCGCGATGGTCGAGCGCGCCCGTCGCCCCTTCCACCACGAGTTCACCACCCTCCGCCTGATCCCCCTGGCCGAGCACGGCCGCTGGCCCGACACGCCCCTCCTGCCGCCCGGGAGCCCGTCGTGATGCCCTACGTTCGCGCGACCCGGTCGGGCGACGGTCACTCCTAGCCGAGCGCGGGGGGCGGCGAGGGAACATCTGCCGCCCGGGGCGGTCCAGGCGGTACCCTCCCCGGGGGCGGAGCCATCGGGGAGCCCGCCCGCCTATGGAGGTTCCATGGTCCGCTCGTCCGTCCTCATCGCGTGTTCCTGCGTCGCGTGGCTGCTCGCGCCGTCGCCGGGGCATGCGTTCTGCGGCTTCTACGTGGCCGGCGCCGACGACCGGCTGGTCAGCGAAGCGACGATGGTGGTCCTGATGCGCCAGGGCACCCGCACGGTGCTCTCGATGCGCAACGACTACCACGGGCCCCCCGAGGACTTCGCCATGGTGGTCCCGGTCCCGGAGGTGCTCGAGGAGGACCAGGTGCGCGTGCTGCCGGCCGAGGTCTTCGCGCGGGTGGAGCGCCTCGCGGCGCCCCGGCTGGTGGAGTACTGGGAGCAGGATCCCTGCCCCGAGCCGGGCTCGGGGAGCGGCTTCGGCACCATCGGGCTGGGCAACATCGGGACCATCGGCCACGGGGCCGGCGGCGGAGCCCGCGCGAACGCACCGCTGGTCACGGTGGAAGCCGAGTTCGCGGTCGGCGAGTACGACATCCAGATCCTCTCCGCCCGGGACTCCGCCGGTCTGGAGAGCTGGCTCCGCGCGAACGACTACCGGATCCCCGCCGGCGCCGCGGAGCTCCTCCGGCCCTACGTCGAGGCGGATTCCAAGTTCTTCGTGGCCAAAGTGAACGCCGCGCGGGTCACCTTCGCCGACGGCCGCGCGGTGCTCTCGCCGCTGCGCGTGGACTACCAGGCCGAGACCTTCTCGCTGCCGGTTCGGCTCGGCCTGCTCAGCTCCGGCGGGACCCAGGACCTCTTGGTCCACGTCCTCGCCGACGACCAGCGCTACGAGCTGGCGAACTACGAGAACGTCACCATCCCCACCAACCTGGAGGTGAGCGACGAGACCCGCGCGCGCTTCGGCGAGATGTACGCCGCGCTCTTCGACGCGACGCTCGCCGCGCATCCGGGCGCGGTGGTCACCGAGTACGCCTGGCCGGCCGCGAACTGCGACCCCTGTCCCGGCAACCCGCTCGACGCAAAGGACCTGCTCACCTTGGGCGGCGACGTGGTGGTGAGCGAGCCCGTTCGGATGCGAGCGCCCGCCGGGAGGCGACGACGGGCCCAGCCCGGGCCCTTCGCGCGCTACGTGCTCACCCGGCTCCACTACCGCTACGACGAGGAGAGCCTGGGCGAGGACCTGGTCTTCCGTGAGGCGGCCCCCATCGCCGGCGGCCGGGAGCACCTCGCGGACGAGACCGGCACCGGCGCCATCCCGGCGCCGCAGAACGCCTTCCAAGGGCGCTACATCATCCGCCACCCCTGGGAGGGCGCCATCACCTGCGAGGCGCCCCAGCGCGGCCGCTGGGGTGGGCCCCCCTCGGGCGCCCAGTCCGCGCCCACCGCGGTGATGGATCCCGCGCGCGGAGCCCGGGGCGACGCGACGACCCTGAGCGCGCTGGTGAAGACCGCGTTCGACGCATCCGCCGCCGGCGCGACCCCAGCGGCCGGGGCGGAGAGCTCCGCGAGCTCCGCGCCCCCCACCGCAGGAGCGGGCGCGAGACCCACCACAGGAGCGGGCGCGAGACCCACCACAGGAGCGGGCGCGAGACCCACCACAGGCGCGGGCGCCCCCGACGGAGCAGGCGGCTGCGGCTGCCGCACCTCGCCGGGCCAGTCCGCGAGCGCGGCGCTCTGGCTGCTCGCGATCGGCGCCCTGCTCCGACGGCGGCGCTGAGTCCCCCAGCGGGGCCACGATCGGGTACCGTGTCCCACGGCGGGGGCCATTCGACGCAGGCGTCCGTCCTTGGAACACCATGCTCCAGACGACTCTCCGCCCCTCTTCCCCGGCCGCGATCCTCGGGTTCCTCCTGCTCTCGCTGGCCTCGCTCCTCACCCCCGCCGCCGCGCGGGCCGACTACGAGCTGGCCGACGAGTGGGTGGACGACGAAGACGAAGACGGCGTCCGGCGCGGGACCACCGACTTCCTGGTGGGAGCCGAAGGCGGCTTCATCGCCGCTCACCTGGACCGCGTGCGCGAGGGCACGCCGAGTCGCCTGACGATCTTCGGCTTCCGCTTGCGACACGGGCTGGTCCACTTCGAGACCCGCCGCTGGCTGAACGAGCAGGTCGGGGCGCGCTTCGAGCTCTCCCTCGGCGGCGCGAGCGCCGAGCACTACGTGGAACGGACCTCCAGCACCAGCGGCGTCGGGGGCGACACCTCCCCGTCCCGCGAGCTCGTCGCGTCCCAATGGGACCCGGCCTTCGTCGCCGGCGCATCGGCCGGCTTGATCCTCCGCGCCGGCGCCTACGTGCGGCTGATGGCGGCGCTCCAATATCTCTTCGTGTGGGTGGGCGGCGGCCGGGCAATCCTCGACGACTACGAGAAGCAGCCGGGCCCGATGTCCGGCTTGGGCGCCAGCGCCCGGTTCACCATCGAGTTCCCGCACGGGGTCGAGCTCGGCCTGGGCGGCCGCGGCGGCAAGATGGTCGGCGGCGACTGGTTCGGCACCGTCGCCGTGTTGCTCATGGTGCGCCTGCACCGGCACCAGGCCCTGCCGGTCCCCCGCGATCCCTACCTCTAGGGGCCCTCGGCTCGGCCCACCCGGCGACGCCCCGGCGTGATCGTCCGCACCCGGTGACCGCGAATCGGCCTCCATCACGTGTCCCGAGCGGACGGCCCTGCTATGGCGAGCCCCGCCATGATCCACGTAGACAACCTCAGCCTCGCGTTCGGCGGCCGCCCGCTCTTCGAAAACGTGGATATCAAGTTCACGCCGGGGAACTGCTACGGCCTCATCGGGGCCAACGGCGCCGGCAAGTCCACCTTCCTGCGCTGCCTCTCCGGCAAGGTGGACGGCTACTCGGGCAACGTCGGCATCGCCGACGGCCTGCGCCTCAGCGTCCTGGAGCAGGACCACTTCGCCTACAACGAGGTCTCCGCGCTGGAGACGGTGATCATGGGCCACGCGCGGCTCCACGAGATCATCAAGCTCAAGGACGAACTCTACGCGAAGCCCGACTTCTCCGATGAAGACGGCATCACCGTGGGCAACCTGGAGAGCGAGTTCGCCGAGCTGAACGGCTGGACCGCCGAGGCCGAGGCCGCCCAGCTCCTGAGCTCCCTGGGGATCCCCGAGGCGCACCACGGCGAGCTGATGAAGGACCTCGAGGACAGCGAGAAGGTCCGGGTGCTCCTCGCGCGGGCGGTGTTCGGCGAGCCCGACATCCTGCTCCTCGACGAGCCCACCAACCACCTCGACGTGGACTCCATCCTCTGGCTCGAGGAGTTCCTCTACAACTTCAAGAGCACCGTCATCGTGGTCAGCCACGATCGGCACTTCCTCGACCGGGTGTGCACCCACATCGCCGACGTCGACTTCCAGAAGGTCTCGCTCTTCACCGGCAACTACACCTTCTGGTACCAGACCTCGCAGATGGCGCTGCGCCAGAAGCAGAACGCCAACAAGCGCAAGACGGAGAAGATCAAGGAGCTGCAGGCCTTCATCCAGCGCTTCAGCGCCAACGCCTCGAAGTCCAAGCAGGCCACGAGCCGCAAGGCGCTCCTGGACAAGATCACCCTCGACGACATCAAGCCCTCGTCGCGGAAGTACCCCTACATCGTCTTCGAGACCGAGAGGCGCCTGGGCAAGGACGTCCTGCACATCGAGGGGCTCAGCAAGACCATCGACGGCGAGGTCCTCTTCAAGGACCTCATGATGAGCATCCCCAAGGGCGAGAAGGTGGCCATCACCGGCAACGACCTGGCCACCAGCACCTTCCTGGCCATCCTCGCCGGCGAGATGGAGCCCGACGAGGGCACCGTCCGCTGGGGCCGCTCCGTGAACCTCGGCTACCTCCCCAAGGAGTACGGCGAGTTCTTCGAGACCGACATGAACCTGGTCTCCTGGATGCAGCAGTTCAGCACCAACCAGGAAGAGAACTTCGTCCGCAGCTTCCTCGGCCGCATGCTCTTCAAGGGCGACGAGGCCACCCACAAGAGCGCCCGGGTGCTCTCGGGCGGCGAGAAGGTCCGCTGCATGCTCGCGCGCATGATGCTGCAGGACCCCAACGTCCTGCTCCTCGACGGCCCGACCAACCACCTGGACCTCGAGTCGATCCAGGCCCTCAACAACGCCATCGAGAAGTTCGAGGGCACCGTCGTGCTCAGCACCCACGACGTGCAGTTCGCCGACTCCCTGGTGACCCGGGTCATCGAGTTCGCCGGCGAGACGCACTACGACCTGAACATGGGCTACGAGCAGTACCTCGCCGACCCCGACCGCCGCGCGCGCGTCGCCGCCAGCAAGGGCTGACACCCCGTCGCGCCCGGCCGTCGCACGGGGTCGGGTCGCGGCGCCGACGATCCCCAGGGGCGCCGCGCCAGCGAGCCGGGTCCCGGCGCCTTCGAAGCCATCGCCGCTACCGCCCGGTGGGGACCAGGGTGGCGCTCGGTCTCCTCCGCTCTAGTCACGGGGCATGGAGCACATCGGCAAGACCGCCGCGGCCGGCGGCGCCCTCATGGTCTTCGTCTTCTTCCTCGTGAGCGGCGGGCTCTTCGTGGGGCTGGGCACCTTCCTGCCCTCGGGGCTGGCCCGGGAGATCACCACCGTGGCGCTCGGCGCCGTCTTCGCGGTGGCCTTCCTCTACATGCTGGTGGTGCGGATCCGGAGCCTCTTCGCCGACAACGAGCGCTACTGGAGCGAGCTGCTCCTCGCCCTGGTCAACGTGGTCCTGCTCTGGGTGGCCTTCGCGGCCATCTACCGCATCACCGGCATCCGCGACGCCAGCGGCTCCGACGCGCCGCAGACCACCAAGGACTTCGCCGACTGCCTCTACTTCAGCGTGGTGACCTTCACCACCGTCGGCTACGGCGACTACCACCCGTTGGGCATCGGCCGGATCATGGCCGTCCTGGAGGCCTTCGTCGGCTACCTGGTGCTCGGCGTGCTCGCGAGCACCAGCGCGCAGCTCCTGCAGAAGGGGCTCCCGAAGAGCGACGACGAAGAAGCGTCCGAAGACTGAACTCGCTGGGCGCCGTGGGTCAGCGCTCGGCGCCGACCAGGGGTCGGGGACCCAGCGGCACGATGCCGGAGGGGTTCACGGCGCGGATGGACGAGTACCCGCGGCGCATCGCCGCCAGGTCGCAGGTCTCCGCGACGCCGGGGTGGGCGTAGACCCGCTCCAAGTGTGCCTGGAGGTTCGGGTAGTCCCGAAAGCGCGCCAGGTTGCAGCGAAAGAGCGGCACGTACGCGGGGTCGAAGCGGAACGCGGTCACGAAGAGACGCAGGTCGGCCTCGGTGAGCTGGTCGCCGACGAGCCACCGGCGGCCGTCGAGATGCGCCTCGAGGGCGTCGAGGGTCTCGAAGACCCCGCGGACCGCCTCGTCGTAGGCCTCCTGGGTGGTGGCGAACCCGGCGCGGTACACGCCGTTGTTGAGCGAGGCGTACAAGCGCTCGGCCCAGGCGTCGATCTCGGAGACCCACGCGGCCGGTCGGAGGGGAGGCGCTGCGGACGGGATCGCGTCGAGCATCGCCAGGATCTCCGAGGACTCGTTGTTGACGATGCGCTGCTCGCGCTCGTCCCAGAGCACCGGCACCGTGACCCGACCGGTGTAGTGCGGGTCGGCGCGGAGATAGAGCCGGTAGAGGTACTCGTCGCCATGGGGCGACATCCCCGGGTCCTCGAAGCGCCAGCTCCGGTCGGTGAGCTCGTTGGCGAAGTGGACCGAGATGCGCTCGGCGAGGCCCTTGAGCGACCGGGCCAGGAGGGTCCGATGCGCCCAGGGGCAGGTCCAGGCGACGAAGAGATGGTACCGACCGGGCTCGGGGAGCTCCGGCGGGAGCTGGTCCCGGAAGACGCTGGGCTTGCGCAGGAACGCTCCGTCGCCGTCCTCGTCGGTGGGGCGCCACTCGCCCTCCCACACGCCATCGATCATCCGCGCCATCGCGTCCTCCTCTCGTCCTCGCGCCTCGCGGCGTCGGGCGCCGCTCGCCTCAGAGCCCGGCCTTCAGGGTCTCGCGCCAAGGCGTCGTGGGCCGACCGATGAGCGTGGAGAGCGTGCGGTCCTCGCTGTAGAGCCCGCCCTTCGCCGCGCCCGCGTCGCTGTCGGCCAACATGCCCGCGACCGGCGCCGGGAGCCCCGCGCCTTCGAGGGCGGCGGCGTAGTCGGCCTGGCTCATGTCCACGTAGGACACCGGCTTGCCGGCGAGCTCGGTGATCGCCGCGGCGAACTCGGCGAGGGTGTAGCTCTCGTCGCCGGCCAGCTCGTACACGGTGCCGCGCTCCGGGGTCTCGCCGGTCAGCACGGCGACGGCGGCGGCGGCGTAGTCCGCGCGCGCCGCGGGGGAGAAGCGACCATCGCCCGCCGCGCCGATGAGGGCGCCGTGCTCCAGCGCGGTACCCACGCCCATCACCTGGTTCTCCGTGTACCAGCCGTTGCGCAGGAGCGCGTAGGTGAGCCCCGACGCCGCCAGGGCCTTTTCCGTGGCCAGGTGCTCGGCGGGCAGCACCGTGAGCGGCGAGGCGTCCGCGCGGAGGATCGAGGTGTAGGCGAGGAAGTCCACGCCCGCCTTCTCGGCGGCGGCGATCACGTTGCCGTGCTGCGCCGCCCGCTTGCCCACCTCGCTCGACGAGATGAGGAGCACCTTGGCCACGCCGGCCAGCGCGGACTCCAGGGCGGCGGGGTCGTCGTACGAGGCGACCCGCACGGTGAACCCCTGGGACTCCAGCTCCGCCGCTGCCTCCGGCCGGCGGACCAGCGCGCCGATGGACGCCTTTGGCGCCGCGGCCTTCAGCTGCTGCAGGACGAGGGTGCCGAGCTGCCCGGTGGCGCCGGTGACGAGGAAGTCGAGGGTCTGGGCCATGATGTCTCTCCGAGTGGGTCGGGCCCGCGCTGGTGCGAGCCCCGAATGCCCCGACACCCTGGCCCCCGACGCGGCCGCCCGAAAGCGGGCACCTCGCCCTCACATCGTTGCATCAACGCAACCCCGCCGAGGCGCTGCAAGAGCCCCATCTCTCACCATCGGCTCGCAGGTCACGGCGCGTCAGACCTCCACGCCGCTCGATGGAGCGGTCGTGCCTCGAGACGCCGTCGAGCAGGCGCCCGGTCTGAACGGGCTGCGCTCGCAGAGCTCGGGAGGACCCGTTGGGCCGCCTTGGTAGCCGAGGCCGGACTCGAACCGGCACTTCCGAGGAAAGCGGATTTTGAATGGGACCCAGACGTCGCCAACGGTAGCGAACAGGGGGATTCTGGTGATATTCAGTTCTCGAATGGACCCGTTCGCGACGGCGTGGCCGTTTCAGAGGCCTCTTTGGCCGATTCGGGGACGGTCCGTCAGCGGCTGATCGCCGCCCTCGGGCTCGCCGTGGTCGAGGCCACGCAAGTGGAGGATCTGGAGGCGGCGAGGATTGCCAACGAGGCGGTGGCGAAGTTGCTTGGCACCGCCGGCTCCGAGGGCACTGTCGATGCCGAGCTCGTCGATCTCGCGCGCAAGCGGCGGGAGACCTGACGCCTGCGCGTGCTGACCGGAATCTCCCGGAGCTCCCGTCCGCGACGACACGCTGAAGCTCGACGACAGGTCCTGGTCCAGCGGCTGGTTCGTGTCTAGCTTCCGGAAATCCTGACACGGGTTTGGGGTGAAATAGGGAGAGAAAAGCCTCCTCCAAAAAGGCGACGGAGTCGCCGGAAGGGAGGAAGCGATGAGTCAGGACAACGAGTACGGAGCGGGCCCGGAGGGTCGCGACGAGGGTGAGACGCCGGTGCGTCTGGGTTCGCCGCGGCGGGGTCGGAAGCTGAAGAAGAAGCGCCGGGGGCCGAAGCTGACGGCGGAGCAGCGGCTGCTGGTTCTGGACACCTGGAAGCGGAGCGGACTACCGGCGCGGGACTTCGCGCCGTTGGTTGGGCTGAGCAAGCACACCCTCTAGGCCTGGAAGCAGAAGTTCGACGCGGAGGGGCCGGCGGGGCTGATGACGAAGAAGCCCGGACGGAAGAAGGGCTCCACCCTGCCGGAGCTGACCAAGCGGGCCATCCTGATGCTGAAGGAGGGCGACCCCACGCTGGGGTGCCAGCGCATCAGCGACATGCTGGCGCGGGGCCCGGCGCTGGGGGCGAGCCCGAGCGCGGTGGCCAAGGTGCTCAAGGAGGCGGGCTACGAGTTCGAGGAGGTGCCGACCCGTCCGCACAAGGACAAGAAGCGGCGCTTCGAGCGGGCGACCCCCAACCAGCTTTGGCAGACGGATCTGTTCACGTTCATCCTGAAGCGCCAGAACCGGCGGGTGTACCTGGTGGCCTTTATGGACGACCACAGTCGCTTCATCGTCGGCTACGGGCTGCACGCGAGCCAGTCGACGGCCCTGGTGCTGGAAGCGCTGCGGGCGTCCATCGCCAATCACCACGCGCCGGCGGAGATCCTCACCGACAACGGGACCCAGTACGTGACCTGGCGGGGCAAGAGCCAGTTCACCAAGGAGCTGGAGAAGCGGGGCATCAAGCAGATCGTTGCCAAGCCGAAGCGGCCGCAGACACTGGGCAAGATCGAGCGCTTCTGGGGGACCCTGTGGCGTGAGCTGATCGAGGCGGCGGTCTTCGTGGACCTGCAGGAGGCCCGTCGCCGCATCGGACTCTACATCGATCACTACAACTTCCACCGGACCCATCAGGGCATCGGAGGAGTGACGCCGGCGGACCGCTACTACGAGGCGAGCGAGCAGGTCCTCGAGCAGCAGAAGACGCGCATCGAGGACAACGCGCTGCACTTGGCCCGGCACGGCGCGCCGAAGCAGCCGCTCTACCTGACGGGCCAGTCGGGTGGCCGGAGCTTCACGGTGCACAGCGAGGGCGACCGGGTCTTCCTGACCCGCGAGGGCGAGGAGCGCCGGGAGGTGGATCTGACCACGCCGCCGGTGGCCGAGCCGGGGTCGTCGCCCCTCGACCAGGCCTTGGCGGACCTCGCCGAGATGGCCCATCGCGGGGAGGCGGACGATGCCTGAGCCGAAGACGGGAGCGAAGAGCCAGCCGACGACGAAGCCTCGTCGCCCGCGCTCGAAGGGTCCGCGCGTCGACGGCGGCAGCAAGCACGCTCGGAAGATCGCGCTGCTGATCCTGGAGGTGCTCGGCGGACTGCGCACCCCCACTGACGCGGCCAATGCCCTGGGGGTGAGCACGCCGCGCTACTACAGCCTGGAGGCTCAGGGCCTCGCGGGCTTGGTGGCGGCGTGTGAGCCCAAGCCTCGGGGCCGGCAGCTCACCCCCGAGCGCGAGGTCGAGAAGCTGCAGGCCAAGGTCGACGCCCTCGAAAAGGAGTGCGCCAGGCGGCAGGCGCTCTTGCGTCTGTCTCAGCGGACGCTGGGCGTGTCGGCGTCGACGGCGAGCAAACCGCGGCCCAAGGCGAAGCCGGGGAAGCGTCGCAAGAAGCGGCCGACGGTCCGCGCCTTGAAGGCGGCCAAGCAGATCCAGCACGATACGCCTGGCGCCAAGGGCGAGGAGCGCTGAGGAGGGGGCGATGGGACGACGGGGACGACCATCAAAAGGAGCGGCCCACGTGGACCGCGTCGAGGCTTCGGGAGAAGCCAAGACGCGCCTGCAGCGCATCGTGCAGACCTTGACCGGCGAGGTCTCGGTCGCCGAGGCGTGCGCCGATCTCGGAGTCAGCGAATCCCACTTCCATCGCCTACGCGACCGCGCGCTGGCCGGTGCGGCCGAGGCTCTCGAGCCTCGACCCGCCGGCCGGCCCCGCGGGGCCACCCCGACTGCCGCGCAGGAGCGCATCGCCGAGCTCGAAGATGACCTCACCGAGATGCAGTTTCAGCTTCGCGCCGCCGAGCTTCGCGAAGAGCTGGCCCTGGTCATGCCCCACGTGCTGCGACCGCCCCGCGAGAAGCTGTCGCCCGAGGATCAAAAAAAACGCCGGAACGCGGCGAAGCGCCAGCGACGGAAGCGGCGAGGCAAGTAGCCGCCCGCGCTCGCGAGAAGCGCCGCCGCCAGCGGCTGATGGACATCGTCGCCGTGGTCGGCGGGCTGGCCACACGGGTGCGGCGCAAGCTCATCGCCCAGCTCCCCCGGCGGCGCCTGGAGCGCGCCATCAAGAAGGACGTGGTGGCCTACGTCCGCTGGGCTCGCCTCGCCGGCCGCACCTGGTCGCAGATCGCGGCCACGCTCCGCGTCTCCGCGGAGACGCTCCAGCGGTGGCGTCGCCAATGGCGCCTCGACCGGCTCGAGGTGCGGGCCCGGGGCAAGCCCATCGCGCGGACGAACACCGATACCCGCAACACGGTGCTCGCGGCGCTGGGTCTCTTCGGCGCCGAGACCCCGGTCACCTTGCTACGCGAGCTCTTCCCCGCCGTCGCCCGCGCCGAGCTCGAAGAGATCTCGGCACGATACCGCCGGGTCTGGCGCAAGCGCCGAGGGCTGCTCCACCAGCTCACCTGGCGCAACGACGGCGCGGTCTGGGCCATGGACTTCACCCAGCCGCCGAACCCCGTCGACGCCGAGTACCCCTACCTGCTGCTGGTCCGTGATCTCGGCTCGGGGGTCGACCTGCTGGCGCTCCCGGTGCCCGGCCAGGAGGCGAGCGTCGTGCTCGACGCGCTCCGGGCGCTCTTCGCCGAGCACGAGGCGCCGCTGGTGCTCAAGTGCGACAACGGCTCCGCCTTCATCGCCGCCGAGACCCGGGCGCTCCTCGAAGCCCAGGATGTCCTGCCCCTCTACTCACCCGCCTACACCCCGCGCTTCAACGGGAGCTGCGAAGCGGGCGTCGGCGCCATCAAGACCCGCGCCCACCACGAAGCGGCCCGCCATGGTCGGCCAGGCCAGTGGACCTGCGACGACGTCGAGAACGCGCGTCTCCGCGGGAACGCCAACGCCCGGCCCCACGGAGCCAGCGGGCCGTCTCCTAACGAGCTCTGGGACCGCCGCGACCGGATGGTAGACCGGTCACGCTTGCGCGCCGCCGTCGAAACGGCGACAAGGAAGGAGGATGATCGAGTGCTCAACGAGCTCGGCGAAGATCTCCTCGACGCCCATCAGCTCGCCGCCGTCCGGCGCATCGCCATCGGCAGAGCCCTCGTGCAGTGCGGTCACTTGCAGCTACGGAGGAGGCGATTTTCTCCCCCATTACCTCAGGCCGATGACGGATCATTTCGCAGGGAGCACACGGAGCATCTCCTCTCGGGCCCCACGATGGAGAGCGACTGATGGCATGGAGTTGTGTGCTTATTCCAGAACTTGACCGCATTGAGAGGGTTCAGGCTGCGGGTTTTGTGCTTGGAGAGCAGGGGGGCGTACTGATCGTTGCCATTGGCTTTGTTGATGATGTCTATTTGGTAGACCCCGGCCGAGAGGGCGTTCGCGAGGTCCTCTGGGACGTGGGTGAGCGTGATGACGGTGTCCTCCAAGTGAAGGACCCGTCGGGAGATAGTGTTGAGCTGACTCGGCCCGGATGGCAGGGGGATGCGCTCGACAAGTGTGCTCGTGGAGAGTTCGTACTCTTGCGTTCGGGCAGTGGAGACGAAGTCTACATTCGGGAGGCCGGGCCAGTTCGAGGCACCCTTTGCGTGCGAGACTATCCGTACCATGCTCCGGTTGGAGGGTTTTCACCGGATTGCGCGTTCGCGTTCTTGTTGGGGGCGCCTGAACTGTTGGTCTATCGGTTTGAAGAAGAACCCGACAAGTCGCCAAGAGGAGCGACGAAGCGCCGTCCGGGGTAAGCCCGGGTCACCCTCGGTCGCCATGCTGATCGTTGCAGCCCGGGGACTGCGGACTCGAAACACGCTCGTGCTCGGCCAAGCGACCGCGAAGAGCGGCCCCCCCCCTTTGAGCCGGTAGAGTGTAAGCGCTCGGCCGAGGTCCAGGGGACCGCAGGTGCTTGGGCGTAGATTGCCGCGGGTTGCGGTAGCCGGTTGCAGCCCCCGTCGCAGCCCAGCTTTAGAATCGCCGAAGGAGTCCGGTTGGGCCGCGGTCATCCGTGTGGTTCTGGACCGGAGTCTCCGCGTCGACGGTGAAGGGCTTGAGAGGCTCCACGCTGCGCTCCGGTCCGCGTGACCGGCAACATTGACTCGGCGCGATCCCGCCGCATGCTGCGCGTCGATCATGACTCTGGCCGACGAACGAGAGGCGACGAACCCCGCCGCGAAGCAGGTGCTCGCCATCCTGGACGCTGGCACGTACACCGCGACATCCGGCGCCGAGGTGTCGATTGCGGATCTGCAGGCACGAGCCGAGGCCGAGACCCGGCTCTATCTCCCGGAGGAGCTCGCCACCCTTCGCGCCGAGACGAAGGGCGACGGAATCCCTGCGGTCGAGGTCATGGCTGGGACCACTCAGGCAGCCGCGAAGCGCTGGGCCGACGAGGACGCCGTGGTCCTCAACTTCGCTTCTGCCCGCAACCCCGGAGGAGGCTTCCTAGGCGGGGCCAAAGCGCAGGAGGAGGAGCTCTGCCGTTGTTCCGGTCTGTACCGCGCGCTGCTCACTCAGCCGGGCTACTACGAGCACCACCGACGCGAGCGAACGCTGCTCTACAGCGACCGGCTGATCCACTCACCGGGTGTGCCCTTCTTCCGGCTGGGGGCGCGGGAGCCATTCCTCGAGACGCCGGTGGTGGTCGGCGTGATCACGGCGCCGGCTCCCAATGCCGGCGCCATCGCTCGCAATCGCCCCGCGGAAGTGGACGCGATCGTGTCCACCTTCGAGCGCCGGTGGGCGAACATCCTCGTGGTCAGCGTGGCCCACGGCTACCGCACCGTGGTGCTGGGGGCGTGGGGATGCGGCGCGTTCCGCAACGACCCGGAGCCGGTCGCTCAGGCGGCCAAGCGCGTGCTCGAGACCGGCGCGTTCCGGGTGCTCGAGCGGGTGATCTTTGCGATTCCCAGCCGGGGCAAGGTGAGCCGAGCAAACCTCGAGGCGTTCCGCACGGTGCTCGGTTCCATGTAGCTGCTAGCTGTTAGCGGCCTCGCTGACATCGTAGGCCGCGGCAGAAGTGTGGTCGTAGGGATCTGCAGCGCGGATCAGCTCCTGGTTGACCTAGCAGCCCGTTGAAGTACCC
>DCLA01000004.1 GCA_002320815.1 Myxococcales bacterium UBA1660 | reverse complement strand
TACGCGATTCGTCGAACGGATACGAAAGGCGGCCCACGTGGGCCGCCTTTCGTCGGTGAGCCAGAGCTACATCGTCACGCCATCACAGGCAGGCCGCCGCTCTTCTCCGCTCGCGGCATCGGCGCGCCCTCGGCCTGCGCCACGCTCCGCTGCTGGGCCTCGGTCATCTCCACGGCCGTGGCCAGGAGGGTCTCGAAGGCGGCGCGAGTCCGGGGTACTTCTCGCACAACTTTATCGCCAGTACTCAGGTTCCACCCGAGTGTCGTCCGCTCTGACGAATGACGGTCGACACGCTTTGAGCGAATCCCGACCCGGCGGTTTCGTTCAAGGTGAATCCGGCGAATCACAGATGCCCCACGTGCTCTCTGCGGGCAGAACTGCGGTGTCGCATCGCGAGGGGTAGGCGCTCGGATACGTCTGACGGTGGCGACATTGCGAGCCCGCTGGGCAGTCCGCGTCCTCCTCGCACGCCCGCCAACCAGCAACGCAACGGTCGTGGCGATACATGAAGAGGCAGCTCTCAGGCGACAGGCAACATTCCGCCGGCTCGAGTCCGGTGCACTCATCCTCCTCGACAACGCCGTGGGACGCGTAGCATCCCAGGACCAACGTGCTCAGGAGAGCCAGCGTGCGAAGACAGGTCGAGCCTCTTCCGGGGAGTTCCGGATGGGCGTGTCGCATTTGGGTCATTTGGTTCCGTTTCGTCAGATCCGCAGACGCGGCCCGAAGCCAGAGTGTTGCGCACGAGACGTCGACCGTCGATGAAGCGCGGCAAGCCGGTTGAAGGGGAAGCACTCCTCCTCGAGCGGTGCCGCGGGAGTGATGGGCTCGTCGCGGCGAAGCTCGTACGGAACGCCCTCGAACGGGCGCTCGCGAGCCTTCTCGGTCAACGCTCATCGAATGTCGTCGTCCGTGCCGAACAGCTGGTCGGGGCCGGCGGAGGTCACGGTGATCCGACTGCCCTTGCATTCGATGCGGAACGGGTTCTCCCAGACGTCGGTGGTGCTCTTGTCGGTGTCGAGGTAGCCGCCGGCGACGAGATCCGCGACGCTGGGACAGCCGTGGGGATTCTCGGCGAGGTACATGGTCGTCGCGCTCCGGAGGGCTTGGGCGCGCGTCTCGGAGTCCGGGATCCGGCCTCCACCGCAACAGAAGTTCCCCGGCCACCAGCAGGTGGTCATAGCGAAGAGGACTCCACCGACACTCAGCAGCGCGAGCGTGAGCGTGTAGGGCCAGTAGCGGAACGGGAGTCCGAGGAGTCGCCGTAGGCGAAGCCAGAACCCACGGCGCGGCGCGCGGGGGAGGGGAACGACGACGGTGCGCATGGCCGTGTGGAGTTCATGAATGGTGCCAGCGCTTCACAGCTTCGGGTGCGAACGAGATGGCACCGCGCCCTGCTCCGGCCTCCGACGGAGTGGCGACGGCGATTGGTGCGCTCGACAGACTGGCGTCAGGGCTGGACGGCGATGTCGAGGCCGAACTGGGCGTGCGTGGCTGTGC
Organism: Myxococcales bacterium UBA1660; assembly: GCA_002320815.1. Taxonomy (GTDB): domain Bacteria; phylum Myxococcota_A; class Polyangia; order Polyangiales; family Houyiibacteriaceae; genus UBA1660. The sequence continues at coordinate 13,603 of DCLA01000004.1, read as the reverse complement.
ACAACGACCAGCGCCTGCGTCTGAGCGAGCGAGCTCCGAGAACCGCCGTCCGCTGCGTCGTCGTGACCCCCGCGAGTGGCCGGGCCTGCGCACGCGCATCGGTGACATGGGTCACCAGTGTCGACCGCAGCGCGACCTCGTTCGAGGACCCGAGCCGCGACGCGAAACGGGGCACCCGGCAGATGCCAGGCGCCCCAGTTTCGCGCGTCGTCCGAGTCGGGTGCGACTCAGCTCACGGCTTGTCGTTGGTGGAACAGATGTAGTCGGGGCCGGTGGCGTAGCCGCAGTTGAGGTCGTTGAAGAACATGCCGTTGGCGTCATTCCCGAATCGCCCCATCCAGCAGTTCGCGGTGTAGTCGCCGTTGGGCTCGCCGAACGGGGTTGCGCGCACGAACCAGGCGCCGCCGTCCACCGCATCCCATTGATTGCAGAGGGAACCGCCAGTCGCCGAGTTCATCGCGCAACTAGTGTAGTTGCCACCGCCGGCCGGCTTGGACACGCCGGGCACGGTCGCGAACGAAGAGGGGTACCTGGCGAACATCGATTGCCAATGCGCGTTGGTACGCGCGACCACCATCTGCATCCCGAGGGCCGTGCAGCTGTTGGGGTCGGTGCTGCGGACGGTGTTGATGCCTCCGGTGACCCGGTAGGTCGTGTAGCCGCCACCGTCGGTGGTCATGTCGCAGTGCACCATGATCGGCGATTGCGGGCCGAGCCCGTCGACGTCGATGGTGTACATGCCGCTCGGCGTCGTCGGCTCGGCGGTGAGGAGCTCCAGGCAGCTCGCGTAGGGCGCCGTCGACACACACATGTCGGCCGTAGGGGGCGTGTTGTCCACCAAGACCAGGGGCGTCGTGCACGACGTGCACTGAGAGTCGGTGGACGAGGTGCAGGTCTCGTCGACCGCGCAGCCCGTGACGTCCGTGCAGTCCGAGAAGACCGCGTCGGCCCCGAGGGTCGACGGGTCGCCCGCCACGCAGGCCGTCGAGATGTAGTCGTTCGGGTTCGCAGCCTCGGTGGTGCAAGCCTGGTCGACCGTGTCGGCGCCGACGGCGCCGGGAGTGCCCGCCATGCAGACGGCGGTGACGTACGACTGCGGGGCCGGGGCAGCGCAGGACGTCAGCGCGGTGTCGGTGCCGGTCGCCACCGCGGTGCCGGGCGCGCAAACCGTGGAAACCCAGTTCGTTCCCGCGGTCGCGGTGGTGCATGCGCGAACGTCCGTGTTCGTACCGGTCGTGGTATCGCTACCCGGCGAGCACACCGCGAAGGTGTAGCTCGTGCCCGCCACGGGCTGGGTGCAAGGCGAGATCGCCGTGTTCGTGCCGGCGCTCATCGCGCTACCCGCGATGCAAGCGCTGGTCGTGTACTGGCCCGCGCTCGGCGAGGCACAGGCGCTCGTCACCGTGTTGGAGCCCGCGGCCGCGGCCGACCCGGGGACGCACGCGCTCGTGACGTAGCTGCCGATGGCGGGGGCGTCGCAGCTCGCGATCACCGTGTTCGTGCCCGCGCTCGTCGCGCTACCCGCGATGCAAGCGCTGGTCGTGTACTGGCCCGCGCTCGGCACCGCGCAGGTCGTCACCATCGTGTCGGCGCCGAGGGTGTTGGCGTTGCCCTGCACGCAGGTGGTGCCGACGAAGCTGCCCGCAGGCGGGGAGGCGCAGGTCGAGAGGCCCGTGTCGCTGCCCGGGGTGGTCCCGCTGCCGCCGACACAGACCGCGCTCACGAACTGAGTCGTCGAAGGCGAGGAGCAGGGGCTGCAGCTCAGGTCGGACGTCGAGCTGCCGGTGGCGGAGACGTATTGAACCGAGGTGCAGGTCGTCCACGGGGTGCAACTCGAAGCGTTGGTCGTGGTGCTGTAGGTGCCGGTCGCGCACGCGCTGCAGGTCCGGTCGGTGGTGGCGCTGCCGCCGCTCGCCGACTCGCCGGCGACACAGGTCGTCCAGGCGTCGCAGCTCGTGGCGTTGGCCACCGTGCTGAACGATCCCTCCGCGCAGGCGCTGCAGGTCCGGTCCTCCGTCGCGCTGCCCGGCGAGGTGACGAAGCTGCCCGCCGCGCACTCGGTCAGGGTCACGCAGGCCGTCGCCGGGTCCGCGTCGTCGTCCCAGCTGGTGCCCGCCACACAGGTCTCCCGGGGCGCGTCGTCGCCAGGGCAGTACTCGCCCGCGACACACGCTTCGCACACGGGCTCCATCGTCGACGTGCCGGGGGCAGTCTGGATGGTGCCCGGTGCGCAGGCGCCCAGCTCGACGCAGATCGACTGGTTGTCGCCCGACGTGTACGTCCCCGACGCGCAGGCCTCACACACCCGGTCGCTGGTGGCCGTCCCCGCCGTCGACACGAAGGTGCCCGCGACGCAGGTCGTGTAGTCGGTGCAAGCCGCCGCGTTGGTCGTGGCGCTGAAGCTGCCGCTCGCGCAGCCGCTGCAGCTCTGGTCGCTCGTGGCGGTGCCCGGAGCCGAAACGAACTGCCCAGCGACACACGCCGTGAACGGCGCGCAGCTCTCCGCGTTCGTGTCGACGCTGAAGGAGCCCGCCGCGCAGGCCGTGCAGGTTCGGTCCGTGCTCGTCGTACCGCCGTCGGCGAACTCACCGGCGACGCACTCGGTCCAAGGATCGCACGCGAGCGCGTTCTCCTCGGTGCTGAAGCTGCCGTCCGCGCACACATCGCACGTTCGGTCGCTGACCGCGTCGCCTTCGGCGGCGACGAAGCTGCCCGCCGCGCAGATCGTGCGGTCGACGCACGCAGTGGCGGGGTCGGCGTCGTGGTCCCAGGTGCCGTCGCCATCGTCGCACGCCATGCGAGCCATCTCGGCGCCGGGACAGTACTCACCCACCGCGCACGCCTCGCAGGTCGGCGGCATCGTCGACGTCCCTGGGGCGGTTTGAACGGTGCCGGGTTCGCACGCGCCGATCTCGACGCACATCGACTGATTCTCGCCGGTCGTGAGCGTCCCCTCTTCGCAGGGGGCGCAGGTCCGGTCCGCCGACGCGCTGGGCTCGGTCGTGACGAAGGTCCCAGCGTCGCAGGTCGTCCACTCCACGCACTCGGTCGCGTTGTCGCCCTCGCTGAAGGTGCCGCTGGCGCAGCCTTCGCAGGTCTGGTCGCTCGTCGCCGTGCCCGCCACCGAGACGAACTCACCGGCCGCGCATCCAGTCCACGGGACGCAGGCTGTCGCGGGATCGTCATCGTCGTCGTAGGACCCATCGGCGCACATGCCGGGTCCGCCGTCGGGGACCAGTGCGTCGCCCGGGGCGCCGTCGCCCAAGCCGCCATCGCTGACTGTCGTGTCGTCACCGCATGCGGACAGGACTGCCACCGCCGACAAGGTGACGACAAATCTCAACCACTTGGCCCTCGGCCCTGTTTCTCTGGACATACTTGCTCCCCGAATGCGCACCCAGCGCGTAAAAGTCTGCCAGGCTCGTAACACGCTTCCGCCGTCGACAGAAAAATAAATCGCTCGAGCGACGCCTTTTTGGGGGTGGAGCGCTGGAGCCGGAGGTCGTTCGTCGTGAGCGGCGCCGACGCCGTGAAGCACCCCGTGTTCCGCTTCGGTGACCGAGCTCGGCTATCGTCCAGCGCGATGGCCCGCAAAGCGTTGTGTCCCCGGTGCACCGATCGGCTGAAGCCGTGGGCATTCGATGGCGCCCACATGGAGGCCTGCGGCCGATGCGGTGGCGCCCTGCTCACGCCGGCGGCGCTGGCGACCGCGCTCGGACCGCACGTGCGCCCGGAGAGCTGGACCGAGCGCGGCCTCGCGCATCTGGAAGGCCCTTCGCCCCTTCGCTGTCCGGCGCACGGCCGGAGCGAACCGGCGATGCAGTGCTTCGTGATTCGCCACGAGGACGCGGAGGTCGAGGTCGACGTGTGCACCGAATGCGCCGCGATCTGGCTCGACGCGGGCGAGGGCGCCGAGCTCCGCGCGATGGTCGACGCGGTGCACGCGGCGGAGCGCGCGAGCCTGCCGCCCGAGGTCGCGGCGGGCGAGCTCGATGTCTTCGACGCCGCGGTGAAGAGCGACGACCGGCTCGCGGGGCAGGTCGCCGCGGGGACGACCCGGCGTCGCGCCTGGGTGACGATCGCCCTCGCGCTGATCTGCGTCGTGGTCTTCGTGCTCTTCGGCGACGACGCGATGGCGCGCTGGCTCGCCTACGTGCCCGCCGAGCTGTGGCGTGGCGAGCGCCTCTACGGGCTCCTCACCCACATGGTCGCGCACGCTGGCATCGGCCACACCGTGGGCAACGTCTTCTTCCTGCTGATCCTCGGCCCCTCGCTCGAGCGGCACCTGGGGCCGTGGCTCTTTGCCGGCCTCTTCGTGGCCGCCGGCGTCGGGTCCTTCCTGGTCCACGCCATGTTCACCACCACGCCGGGGGTGCCGGTCCTCGGCGCGTCGGGCGCGGTGGCGGGGCTCGTGGGCGCGGTGCTGGTGGAGGCGCCGCGGCGACGATTGGTCATCGGCAGCAGCAAGGCCCCGACGGTGTTTCAGACCGTGCTCATCGCCGCGGGCTGGTTGGTGGCCGAGGTGGTCATCCCTGCGTTCGCCGATCCGTCGATCGCGTGGCTCGGACACCTCGGCGGCTTCGTGACCGGCGGGGTGGTGCTCCTCGGCTACCGCGCGCTGGACTTGCCGCGTCCGGTGAAGCCCTCCGCGCGGACGCCGCGACCGACCGGCGGCTTCCGGCGTGCCCTGGACCGCGCCACGAGCTGGATCTCCGAGAAGCCGGCGATCTCGATCCCTCTGCTCGGCGTCGGGTTCATCGCCGTGGTCCTGCTCTCGACCGCCTACTCGGAGCACCGCGAATGCGACGCGGCGCGCTCGAGGGCGGCGGATGCGCTGCGCGCCTACGCCGACCGCGCCGAGTCCCTGCCACCGCGGAGCGATGGGCGCATCGAGCTCTTCCCGCCCCCGACCCCCGCCGAGGCGCGGGCCAAGGCGAACGCGATCGAGGGCGGAGCGGACGTTCCGTCGAGCGTGCTGGTCGGCAGCAGCCACGACGCCCAAGCGGATCGGCTGCTCACCGAAGCCGAGTCCTGGCTCTGGCAACTGGAGTTCCACTGCCGCGAGTGAGGGCTCACCGTTGAGCGGTCGTCGGGGGCGGGTGAAGAAGGGTGGTTACCCTGCCGGCCGCTGGGCCCATGACATTCCCGCTCGGCGATTCTGGTTTTGCGAGCTCTGGATGCCGGGCCAAGCTCCAGGATGATCGTCGAAGCGCAGGCAATCGCACTGGCCGAGGCTCACGCGGCGGCCACGGGTGGCCATTGGGACCGGGGGAAGGACCAAAGCCACGGGCACTATTGGTACTTCGCCATCGGCTTCATGGGCTCTCGCGGCCTGATCGTCGACCGGGAGGATGGCCGCACCACGGTGCTCGGCTCGACACACTCGGTGGAGCGGTGTCTCTGGGGCCATGACCGCGGTTTCGTTCCTGACGATTGCACCTTCCGCATCGTGGCCGTGCGCGAGTGGGAGCTGACCAAGCGCTTCCTCGCGCGTCTGCTCCACGGCAACCCCTACGCGGGGATCCCGGCCCGCCCAGTGGTCCATGGAGCTGACTTTCCGTGGGACTTCGGAGTCGTGGACGGGCTCTGGTTTCGCCTCTCCGACTTCGCCGAGGTCGAAGACGCGGGTTGGTTCGGCTACGAGGCCGGCGAGCGGCGCTGGGTCGACACCGCATCGATGCCCGCGTCTTCGGGCTTCGCCCAGTGGCCCTTTCCCGATCCGGTGCATGACCCCGAAGGCCGACTCCGGGCCGGAATGCGTGTGCGGGTGCGCGCCTTGGCCACGGTGCCCCGCAAGAAGCGGACGACCGACCTGGCGCGAACCCTCGAGGGTCAGTGGGAAGAGGGGGTACTCCAGCAAAGCGTGATGCTTCGCTTCTCGGTGCGCCTGGACCGAGGCGGCAGCACCATTGTGGGGCGCGAGGACTTCGAGCCCCTTGGAGAACCCGACCTCGGGTCCCGGTGAGGGTGCGGGGAGACTGGGCGCCCCCGATCGGCTCAGCCACAGGTGCTGCTCGGACACTGGCCCGCCGACGTCGTGGATCTCGTTCTCGACCCCCCTGTTCCATCCCGGATGCTTCCGAAGCCGGAGTAGTTCCCACCAGTCCCTCGGTTGGCCCACGTGTGCCACGACGGTGCCCCACTTCTGATCGAGTCTCAGGTGTCGCGGGCGACCTGTGCAATCACCGAGTCGATCCTCGCAAAGTCCATCTTGTGGCAGACACCTCGGGCGCCTGCGGCGACGAGAGCCTCGTTGCCCTCCACCCGGGCGGAGATGGCGATGACCGGAGTGGTCGCTCCGAGCGCGCGCATGCTCCGGAGCACATCCATTCCCTTGCCGTCGTCGAGATCGTAGTCGACGAGCAGCACCGAGTACTCGTGCCGACCGAAACGCAGCACCGCCTCCACGACCGTCGGGAGTCGGTCGACGGAGTAGTCGGAGAGGAACTCGCCGATGAGGGTCTCCCCGAAGACGGCGTGGTTCTCCACCATGAGGATCCGACCCTTCACGACGCTCCCGAACCGCATCGGTGATATGGGGCGCACGACCATCCGCGGGACGCGACCCGAGCACTACTTCGGTCGGCGCAAGACCATGCGACCCAACGCGGCGTTCATCGTCGAGATGCCCGCACCCCTGGTCGAGGCCTACGGCGACGAGGGCACGAAGCGCGTGCTCACCGAGGCCCTGGAGGCGAAGGTCGCCCAGGCGCTCCGGGAGGTCCGGACGAAGGGCTGGCGCTCCGTTGGCGCCAACCGTGCGGCGAACGTCAGCCCGCTCGAGCAGGCCGTGCCCTTCGAGGTATTCGGGAGCCAGAACCCGGACCTCTCGACCTACGGGCTGCCGCGCGAAGAAGAGGCTCGGGTGAAACGGGCGTACATCGCCTTCCACCTCGCCTACCACGAGTGCCGCCAGCGGACGCTCAGAGGCGACCCGGACGTGAGGTGGCCACCCGGCACGTGGGCGATGGTCCGCCACTTCGGCCAACGGTCCTCGCCCCTGCCGACCGCACCGTGAGCTGACACGAGCAAGCGGCTCGACTTGGGTTCCCTGCGCACCGGTCCGTCTGGGGGGTCACAGCCAACCTCTGTGAGGGCGCGATCCGCCCCGAGGGGGCCGAGATCGAGCCCTGAAGGTAGGCTTCCGGACCGGGAAGCGCCTCGCCGCGACACGAACGAGCGCGACCAGACATCGACGGCCCGCCAGATTCGCGCTGCGCGGGGCGCCTCACCATCATCAACCCCGTCTCGATCTCTTCTCCACGCCGGCCCATCGGCCTGCTCAGTACGGGTGCGTGCCGCGGATCGGGTAGTCGTTGTCGGGGTCGCGGATCCATCGAAGACCTCGCACGAGCGTCTCCAGGTCGGGCCGTACGAAGGGGTTGTTCGAGAGGTCGACCACCTGGAGGGTCCCGTGCTCGTTGATGACGAAGAGACCGGGCTCTGCGAACGGATGGTCCGTCTCCTTGGGCGAGCGTGGGTCCGAGATGTAGAGGCCGAGCTCCTTCATCTGGCCGACCGACAGGCTGTGGAAGAGGGGGAAGGTCATCTCGTCCAGCTTCTCTCGGTGCTGGGCGAGCTGCTCGGCGCTGTCCGCGCTGACCGCCGCTACGTCCACACCGATGTCGGAAAGCTGGCCGATCAGCGGCGCGAGCTGGTTCAAGTAGCGGGTGCACATCGGGCAGTGTCGACCGCGATAGACCACGACCATCATCCAGTCGTGGTCACCGCTGGGCTTCGAGAGATCGCGGGTCGCGCCGCTGGGGTCGGCGACATGGAGTTCGGGGAAGCGGTTACCTGCTCGCAGCTTCTGGGTCACGAGGCACTCCATTGGGCTCGGGCGGGGAAATGCGCGCTCAGATGGTCTTGGAAGCGAACGAAGTCGCTCTCGATGGAGGGGTTTTTCATCACATCGTGGGACGAGAACGTGGGCATCTGCTCCATGCCGAAGAACTTCATGTTGAGGTGCATGGGCCAGAGCAGGTCGTCGACCGAGCGTCCTTCGAAGAAGGGCGCTTCCGGGTTCTCGAACGAGTCGGCAGGGGCGTTGAAGGTGAGCGAGAACATGTAGCGAGTGCCCCGGAGCGAGCCGCCGAGCCCATACAGGTGGTCTTCACCCGGCCCGTGGCGACCGTCGCCTTTGCAGAGCTGGCCATCCATGCCCGCGGTGTAGACCTCGTCCATGTACTGCTTGAGGACCCACGGGGTGCTCATCCAGTTGATGGGAAACTGCATCAGCACGGTGTGGGCCCAGCGGTGGCGCCCCAGCTCCGTTTCCACGTCCCAACCGTCGGCGACCTTCGTGAGCTCGACCTCGTACCCACCGGCCTCGAGGTGACCTCGGGCGCGGTCGACGAAGGTGCCGTTGAGGCGTCCTTCGGCGAAGGGGTACGGCTGGTGGCCGTTGATGATGAGCACGTTCTTCATGGTTCTCCTCCTCTCGTAGGGAAGGCGAACCTAGGCAGAAGGTTTCCCTTGGCAACTAGTATACTTTTGGTAACCTTGCCGAGGACGAGCATGAAAGCCCGAGTGGAGACAGATGAGCTTGGCCGGAAGACGGCCATCGAGGCCTGCGCCGAGCCCTGCGCCATCGAGCGCGGCATGCGGGTGCTCGGCGGCAAGTGGACCGGCTCGGTCCTCTGGCACCTGAAGGACGAACCGGTCCGCTTCAACGATCTCACCCGCATGATCGGGGGTGCGAGCAAGAAGATGATCTCCGAGCGCCTCAAGCACCTCGAGAGCCACGGCCTCATCGAGCGCGAGGTGCTCGAGACCCGGCCCCTCGGCGTGGCATACCGGATCACGCCACGGGGCGAGACCGCACTGCGTTGTCTCGACGAGCTCCGCCAGTGGTCGGAGTCGGTTCTGCCGCAGCATTGAGCTGTCCTGACCATCGGACAATTCGAGCTCTCGTCGCCATCGCTCCTCCCCAGTACGGAGATCCAGTCTGATCTGGCGCCCGCGCGGGTCGTGGACCGCCACTGTGTCCTCGCAGGCCGCGAGCGGCGGTGGGCTGGGAATGTCGGCACGATCCACGTTGTCGAGCACCCTCGCCCAGGCTTCCGTGGACGTGTCCTGAACGTCGGCATGCAGCGCGGTCCACCGACGTTTCCCTTGGCGTGAGGCGAAGCAAGCGCACCGGGGTCGCGTACCCGGCGGCGTCGAAGGACCGGGATGAAACAGCGTGTGGTCTTCACCCATGAGCGAAGGATCGCCGCCGTACCCAATCCATCGCGCTCGGGTGGTAAGGAACGACCCCCACTGGCCAGGGCACTCTTCCTCGATGAAGCGATCCGTCTTCCTTGCGCTGCTCCTCGTCGGCTGCGGCGACACGGCGACCGCGGGCCCCTTCGACGCCGGCGACGCTTCGGTGAGCGACGCGGCGCTGGCGCACGATGGCGGCGCTCCGGATCTCGGCGAGCCCGAGCTTCCCGTGGACGCGGGCGTGGCTCCCTCGGACGCGGGCGCGCTCATCGACGCGAGCCGACCTCGCGACGCCGGTGGGCCGGTGACGCCGCCGCCGCCCGCGGTGGCCGCGTTCTCGCAGCGGTTCCGGGTGGCGAGCGTGAACGCGCCGGAGTCGGGCAAGGCGGGGTTGATCGTGTCGCGGCTCGATCGCGCGAACGCGCTGATCAACTGGCTGCGCGACGCGGGGGTGGACACGGCGGGGGTGCAGGAGTCGGGGACGTTCCTCCAGCGCGCGGCCGGAGACCAGAGATCGAGACGGGGTTGATGGTACCGGGGCTCGCCCACCGGCCTCTGAGGGCGTCGGCTCCGGACGATCCCCGGAGCTCGGGCGCTACTCTGGGGGGAAGAGCCGAGCCACTTCGAGGTCGATGACACCGAAGGGAGGGATCGCCAGGGTGTCCTCGTCGCCGCAGCGCGCAGCTTCGACCCAGCTCTCGTCGCGGAGCTGGAACGCTTCGAGCAGCCGAGCCTCCGGATCGATCAACCACAAAGACGGCACACCCGCCTCGCGGTAGAGGCGAGCTTTCGTCAGTCGGTCGTGGCGCATCGTCGAAGGCGAAAGCACCTCGCAGACCCAGTCGGGAACGACGTCGATGGGACGCTGGTCCCACGGTTTCGGCAACCGCTGTCGGCGCCAACCGGCGAGGTCGGGCCGCACGATGTCGTGCTCGGAGAGCCGGACGTCGACCTCGAGCAAGATCCACCAGCCTCCTGGACCGCCGCGGCCATCATCGTCGTCGAAAGGTCCACCGATGAAGCGGGCGATGGCCCGCTGCACCTTCGAATGGCGCGGGAGGGGAGCGGGGCTCATCAGCACTTCACCACGGACAACCTCGGCACGCGCGTCCTCGGGGAGGGCGAGTAGGTCGTCGTAGGTAGCAGCGCCGCGGCGCCGGGCAGGCTCCATGACGTCAGCATAGCATCGCCGTTGCTCTTCGGGTGTTCCGTCCGGGAGTCCCGAAACGCCGTGCGGCAGCCGCTGGCGGCAGTCCGTACGGCCCGAGAGCCGCGTCGCCCCGACGCTAACGAGCGCTCCGAGCCGTCGACGGCCCGCCAGATTCGCGCTGCGCAGAAGCGATCCAGACGGGGTTGATGAGAGGAGCTGGGCTGGGTGGCGGACCGCCGGCGGTCCGAGCTCCGAGAACCGTCGTCGGCTGCGGCGGCGGGGGCGGGTGAAGAAGGGCGGGTACTGCCATCTGGCTGGCGACTATTACCTGGTGACCTGTCGGGTCCTGCTTCGGCGCTACCTCTTCAAGCCGGACCGGGACATCACCCACGCCTTCAAGTACCTCTTCGGCGAGTACGCGAGGCGGCACGGCATTCGGATCTTCGCGGTCTGCGTCATGAGCACCCACTATCACCTCGTCGTCCTCGACACCGAGGGCGTGCTGCCCGACTTCCTCAGGGACGTGAACCGGTCTGTCGCCAACGTCGTCAAGGCGCGGTACCGGACGAGCGGGTCGGTATTCCAGCAGGATCCGAGCAAGGTGAAGCTGCACGGCGCCAAGGCGATCGTCGACAAGATCGCCTACGTGCTCGCGAACCCGGTCGCGGCGGGGACGGTTCGTGACCCGCGCGAGTGGCCGGGCCTCCGCACGCGCATCGGTGACATGGGGCGCACGACCATCCGCGGGACGCGACCCGAGCACTACTTCGGTCGGCGGAAGACCATGGAACCCGAGGCATCATTCATGGTCGAGATGCCTGCGCCCCTGGTCGAGGCCTACGGCTACGAGGGCGCCAAGCGGGTGCTCACCGAGGCCCTCGAGGAGAAGGTGACCGAGGCGCGCCGGGAGGTCCGAGCGAGGGGCTGGCGCTTCGTTGGCGCCAAGCGGGCGGCGACCGTCAGCCCGCTCGAGCAGGCTGTGGCCTTCGAGGTCTTCGGGGCCCGGAATCCGGACCTGTCGACCTATGACCTGCCGCGGGAAGAAGAGGCTCGGGTGAAACGGGCGTACATCGCCTTCCACCTGGCGTACCAAGAGTGTCGCCAGCGGATGCTCAGCGGCGCTCCGGACGTGGGGTGGCCACCCGGCACGTGGGCGATGGTCCGCCACTTCGGCCAACGGTCATCGCCCCTTCCGACCGCAGCGTGAGCTGACGCGAGCAAGCGGCTCGAACAGGGTTCATGCCTTTGTGATCGGCGCGGATGTTCGAGCCTTCGCTCGGAGAGACGGTGCACCGCACGACTGGTTCGTGGCCTTCTATCGATGGGGAGAGGAGGCGTTCGAGCGGTTCGGCCCGGTCCGCTGACGGGCTTCGATCCGCCGACGATCGCTGAAGCTGGAGCCGCCCCTGCTGATGCGGGCCTTCGGCGGCGACGTCCAGGCCGCCATCCACCACAGCGGAAGCTCGTGACTGCCTTACTCCGGAGTCTGGACGTGGATGGCCGCCCAAGTCGCTCGTCCCTCCGCACCGATCATGTGCCCATCGATATCGGCCTGGCCCTCGAAGCGCGCAAGAAAACGGACCCCGTCTTCGCCCGCGTGGAGCACCGACTGGGTAATTCGGTTTGGCAGCTCGTTGAGACGAACGCCGCCCGGAGCGTTCCATGTACGAGCTATGAGCGCGCGGCCGTCTTCGCGGTCGAGTCCAAGTAGCAGCACGCCCGATGTCGATTCGTCGACGTCCACCGTGAAAGCATCGGCGGTCAAGTGACCGCGAAGCAAGCCCAGGAAGTAGACGACGTCTCCATGAATGGCGGCGGCGCGCAGCACGCAGGTCCCGCCCTCGGCGACATGGAGGTCGGAGGCCCAGCGTCGACCCGACGGATCGAATGCTCGAATCGACACCAGCCTGGATTCTTCATTCATGACGAAGGCCGCATAGGCGTCGTCGCGCTCGCCTACAGCCAAGGCGCGGAGTGAGGTGCCGCCGTGGTCGACCATCTCGGCCTCCTCCTCGCCCCGCCGGCGTATCAGGAATCCCTCCGTCGCCTCGGATTCGGCTAAGCGCAGAGTGCCACGGCCGTAGTCGAGGGTGCCGCGCCAGAGACCCGCCATCCACACGGTTCGCTCGCCGGCAATGGTCGTTGGAGCGACGAGCGCCATCGAGTCGGAGAGATGGTCGCGTACCGGCTCGCAAGCGTCTCCTGCGCATTCGGTCGCGAACCAGCCTTGGCTGCTCTCGTCGTCGTGCGCGCGACCCACGACCTCGAGCCCCCCAGCGGTCGCACGCATGGCACGGGGATGGATCCAGGTATCTGGGGAATCGACGTCCCAGGCCTGGGTGTTCTCCCCTTTGCCGTCCCAGCACGCGATGAAGGCGCCCCCGTTCTGCATCCCCACCGTGCCCGCCTGCATCACGACGGATCGGGCGAGCGTACCCGTGGCGCATGTCCTGCGAGCATCTGCGGTCATGGCCCAGACGCCCTCGCGAGCGTCTGCTGGCGTCGAGCTGTCGCTGGGGTGAACCGAAAGCCAGAGCCGTTCTCCCACCGAGTCACGTGCATCGACGAAGAGAGCGCCGGCCGGGACGGTCTCGTCGCCGAGCGAAAGCTCGGTGTCGGCGATTGCGGCAACCACGAGTGAGCCGTCGTCAGCGAACGCTGCTGCATCAACAGCGTGGCCGAGCTGGACGATGGGTCGAGCGGCGATCGTCACGCACCCGACGACCGAACAGAACTCTTCACTCCCGCACATGACACCGCAGCGTCCGCAGTTCGCTCTGTCTCGTCCGTCGACTTCGCACCCGTCGTCGGGTTCGCCATTGCAATCGAGGAGGCCGTCGCCGCAGCTGTCGCGGGATGCGTCGGGCCCTCGGGCCATCCCGTCGCCTGAGGAAGCGGCGTCGACGGGGCGGATGCTCGCATCGGTGTGCGGCCCGGCGTCGCCGACGGTGGACGAGGGCCCCAGTGAGGGACAAGCCAAGAGCAGGAGGAAGCCGGACGAGAGGAGGAGCGCCGAGTTGTTCATGTTGGCCCACATCGGTCTCTGACGCCGTGGGTTTCTCAGAAACCCTCGCTCCTGGAGTCTCGGGTCTCGAGGCAACTGGGTGCTCGCCCGGTCGAGGGACGTCCGCAGCGCAGGTGGCACATCGCGCCCCTCAGCGCTCTGGCCTCAGGGTCCAACCGAGAACGACTCATGACGAACACCCCTAGCAGCCCGTTGAAGTACCCGCCGTTGCGACGGTCGCACCG
>DCLA01000002.1:168812-185155 GCA_002320815.1 Myxococcales bacterium UBA1660 | reverse complement strand
GCAAGTTGGCAAGTGCGTCCCCAAAGCAAGTCGGGGCGCGGGGGGTCAGCCGGCGATTTCGGCGGCGAGTTTGGGGTCGGGGTTGATCTCGCTGAAGAAGCGGCGGCGGAAGCGGCCCTTCTGGGTGAGCAGCCGGTCGCACATGCGGTCGATGGCGGTCACCGAGAGGACGGTCTGGATGTAGCCCTCGATGAGGTCGTCCGTGCCGACGCCGAGCTTGTTGAAGTCGCGGTTGTCCACGAGCATCAGGCGCTCGGTCTCGCTCTTCCACTCGCCGCCACCGAGGTTCACCGAGAGGTTGGTGCCCAGCATCTCCCAGCTCGAGGCCATGCCGTCGAGCTCGGCGGTGAGGCCCTTGCGGGCGCGGCGCGCGTAGATGGCGATGGGCGCGAAGCCCTCGGGGCCGCCGCCGACCATGAAGCGCAGGTCCGCGGCGTAGATGCGGCCGCGCTTATCGGGCACGGTGCCCACGTGGTACAGGCGGCCGTTCCGGCTCCGGCTGCTCCAGTGGAAGTTGCCGATCAGGGCCTGGACGATGAAGCGGTCGTAGCTCTGCTCGAGCTTCATGAAGGCGTCGAGCTCGGCCCGGTTGGTCAGGGTCCAGACGCCCTGGCCGGCGTTGCTGTAGGGGTTCTTCACCACCGCGACGCCGCCCATGCGCTCGACCCAGAGGGGCACCTCCTGATGACCCACGTCCCAGATGGTCTCCGGGGTGCGGATGCGGAGGCCCTGCTCCCGCATGTCGGCGTTGAACAGGTCGTAGGCCTTCGCGGCCAGGAGCTTGTTCCGGCCCCCGGCGAGGCACGCGAGCACCGGGTTGAAGATCAATGTCTTGGTGACCGGCGGCACCCGCTGCCACGGCGCCTGGGTGACGTAGCGGAAGGCCGCGCGCATCGGCTTCCACTCGCCCTCCGCCCGCACCTCGAGCAGCCCGCTGTCGAAGCGCACCAGCTCCTCGCTCTGGCCCCGGAAGCAGGGCACCAAGAGCACCTCTTCTCCGGTGATGTCCGCCAGGGTCGCGGCGTACCCCGAGGCCTCCATCTCGTTCTTGTCGTAGAGCACGCAGAGCCCGCCCGAGGGCAAGCGCGCCTTCTCCAGCTTGGGCACGAAGGCGTGCCGCAGGAGCCTCTCGTAGCCGCCGTGCTCGGCGGACTCGTCGAAGACCGGCATCGACTTCTGCCCCGAGGGACAAGAGTTGGTCTCGATGACCACGATGCGCCGCGTGCCGGTCTCGCTGGTGATGACGAAGAGGTCCGCGCCGCCCCAGCGGAAGTGCTTCGGCTGGTACGTCAGCGCCGCCCGCACCGCCTCCGGCTCCGCCTCGGGGTGCAGGTGGATGTAGCGCTCGGCGATGCGCTCGTTCCCCAGGGTCAGGAAGCTCTTTACCAACGGGTGGAGCTGGGCGTTGAGGACGCGGGGGTAGAAGTGCTTCTCGGGCTCGAAGTCGCCGGCGCGGTAGGGGCGGATGGCGCGTTCGGGCGGGGATTGGGTCATCGGGCGCGAGCCTCCGGGCTGGGACGCCCGGCGTCAAGGGCAGCGCTCATTCGGTCAGCAGGAGCGCCTCGCGCGGCCCCAAATCGACGTCCACCGCGCCACTCTCGTCCACGCGCAGGGTCCCTCCCCCGCCCAGCCGGTCCCGGAGCGACGTACCCCGCGTGAAACCCGTGGGCACGGTCGCCTGGGAGCGCTTCAGCGCGTGGGCGTTGAGGACCACCAGGGCCCGCCCTTCCCCGTCGCGGCGCTCGTAGGCCAGGAGCCCGGCGTCCGGGGCGTCGCTGAAGCCGTCCTCTTCGCTGGCGAAGCGGACCGTGAGATCCCCGTCGCTCAAAGCCGCGAGCTCGCGACGCAGCGCCAGCAGGTGGGTGATCCACTGCCAGGTCGGCGTGTCGCGCCGATACCCGGTCTCCCACAGCGGCTCCCGGCTCCCGCCCCCGCCCTGGCCGCGCAGCTCCTGCTCGGTGCCGTAGTAGACGCAGGGGATCCCGTCGACGGTGAGCGCCACCAGGAGCGCCAGGCGCGCCGCGGGGAACGAGTCCAGGTCGCCCCGGAGCCGCCAGGTGTCGTGGTTGTCGGCGAAGGTCACCCGCGCGGACCAGGGGTCCAGACCGATGCCCCCCGGCTGCTCGAAGGGACGGAAGGCCGAGCGCCCCTCGAGCACCTCCCGGGCGCTGGCCGCGGCGTTCCCGTCGAGGATCACCCCGTCGACGAGCCGCAGCTTCAAGGGGAAGTCCAGGAAGGAGTCCAGGTCACCGGCGTCGTCGGTGGTCCGCGCCTGGGCGGCGAGGCTCCCATCGAAGGTCTCGCCGAAGAGGAAGAAGCGGTGCTTGCCCGAGGCCGCCAAGCGTGCCCGCAGCCGCGCGCCGAACTCTGGCCAGAAGCTCTCCTCGACGTGGGGGACGGCGTCGAGCCGGAAGCCGTCGACGTCGGTCCGCTCCACCCACCAGGCGTAGGTGGACACCAGCGCGGCCAGGATGCGCTCGTCGTCGGTACGCAGATCCCGGAGCCCGGTGGGGAAGTCACCGTAGATGCGCCCCTCGCCGCTGACCCCGACGCCCCGCCGGCGGAAGTCGCTCGCTTCGAGCCGAAAGGAGACCCCGCGATCGTCGAATAGGCTCGGCCGGTGGGTCCACAGGAGCGGCGCCTCGTAGGCGACGGGCTGGTAGAGCGGCTCCGCCTCGTTCGGGTCGGCGACCCCGTCGCCGTCCAGGTCGTAGTCGAAGACCCGGCCGGCGTGGTTGACCACCACGTCCACGATCACCTTCATGCCCCGGGCGTGGGCGTCGCCGACCAGGGCCTGGAGCTCCTCCAGGCTGCCGAAGCGCGGGTTGGGCTGGGTGAAGTCGCTGGCCCAGTAACCGTGGTAGCCGTCCTCGGCGCCGGCGCGGTCCACGTTCTCCACCACCGGCGAGATCCAGAGCGTGGTGGCCCCCAAGGCCTGCACGTAGTCCAGGCGCTCCCGGAGCCCGGCCCAGTCGCCGCCCTGGTGCCGCGCGAGGTCCCCGGGGACCGGGCCGATACCGTTCTGCTCGTCGTTGGTGGGGTCACCGTTGGCGAAGCGGTCGACCACCACCTGGTAGATCACCTCGTCGCGCCAGTCGTCGACGTGGGTCCCGTAGCCGGGCGGCGCCGGGTCCCCGTCGCAGGCGACGAGCCCGGCGACGAGCCCCAGCAACCGAGCCCGCAGCGACGCCGCGGGGCTCACCGCAGGACGAGGAAGTCGCGGGCGCCCAGGCTCACCGAGCCGCTCACCGTGCCGCCACCGATGAGGTCGGTGTGCTCGCCGGCGGGCAGGCTGATGGACCGCGGCGAGTCGCTCTTGTTGATGGCCACGGTGATCGTGTCGTCGCAGCCGACGCGCTGGTAGACCCAGGTGTCGGCGTCGACGGAGACGGTCACCCGCGAGCCGCGCCCGAGGACCGGGTTCTCGCCCCGGAGTCGCGAGAGCGCCCGCACCTTCTCCCGCAGCGCACGCTGGTGCGTGTTCAAGGCGCCATCGTCCCACTCCATCATGCGGCGGTTGTCCGGGTCCCCGCCGCCCGCCAGGCCGATCTCGTCGCCGTAGTAGATCAGCGGCACGCCGCCATTCGTGAGCAGCACGGCGTAGGCGACGGCGAGCCGCTCATAGGGCGCCGGCTGGGACGGCTGGCTCCAGGTCTGGTTCCACCCGTTGTCCGGGCTCGACCCTTGGCGGCAGTTGGTGATCTCGCGGCTGGCGTAGTGGATGGCCCGCGGGATGTCGTGGTTGCCGATCCAGGTGCTCATGATCGCGTCGGGGCCGTAGTAGGCGTCGTTGGCGTCCATGAAAGCGCGCAGGTTCCCGAGGTCGCCCCCATCCTGGAACACGGCCTCGCAGAGGCGCGCCCGGAGCGGGAAGTCGAACTGCCCGTCGAGCTTCGTCTCCGGATCGATGAACGAGGCCAGCACGTCCTGCTGATCCCAGTTGTAGGTCTCGCCGACCATGTAGAAGCGGTCGTCGACCTCGGTGATGCGCGCGTTCACCGCCGCGCGCAGGTCCGTGAGCCACACCTGCGGGACGTGCTTGATCGCGTCCAGCCGGTAGCCGTCGATGCCGTACTCGGTGGCCCACCAGAGCGCATCGTCGACCGACCAGGCGCGGGCCGCGGGGTTCTCGTAGTCGAGGGCCGGCAGGTAGTCGGTGAAGGCGCAGCGGGTGCCCCAGTAGGGATCGTCCCAGAGGTTCTCGGTCGCGCAGTTGCGGATGCGCCCGCCGTCCGTCGCCGCCCAGTCCGGGTGCGCCATGTAGAGCCCGCTCTCGGCGTCCACGTGGTTCATCACGTAGTCGAAGAGGACCTTGATGCCGTGGCCGTTGGCGCTGGTGGCGCCATGGGCCCCGTCCACGAAGGCGTGCAGGTCGTCGTCGTCGCCGATGCGGGACTCGACCTGGGGGCGGGGCGAGGGGTTGGCCGGATCGGCGTAGGAGATGTTCGCCGGCTTGGGCCAGTAGCCGTGGTAGGCGCTGTACAGGTGCGGGTCGGCGCCGGGGTCCGTGGCCGCGCCGGCGGTGTCCCGGTTGTCGTAGGGCGCGCTCAGCCAGATGGAGGTGACCCCCAGGTCGGCGAGGTAGTCGAGCTTCTCGGTGACGCCGGGGATGTCGCCGCCCGCGTACTGACCGCTGGGCCCGCTGGTGGCGTCGCCGCCGGTGGCGCCGGGGACCGGGTCCGCCCGCCCGTCCGAGTCGTGGAAGCGGTCGACCATGGCGAAGTACATCACCGAGTCCCGCCAGTCGAAGTCGGCGGGCTCGCCGCAGCTCGCGCCGCAGACGTCGAGGACGCTGTTCACCCCACCGAAGCCGTCGGGCGCGGTGTCCGGGTTGGCGGGGTCGGCGATCCACTCGCCGTCCACGATGAGCTTGTACTCGTGGCGACCGATGGGCTCGACCAAGGTGGTGAGCTCCCAGCCCTCGGCGCCCAGGGTCATCACCAGCGCGCCCGCGGCCGCCGTGGCCGGCCAGGGGTCGCCCGGGGGGACCAGCCAGGAGCCGCTGACCAGGACCTCGGCGGCGCCGGTGTCGGCGTAGGTGAAGGTCAGCTCGTTGCAGGGCGGCGGCGGGGGACCCATGTCCGGATCCACCGGGGCCACCGAGCCGTCGTCACAGACGCCGCCGTCGCCGCACCGGGGCGGCCGGTAGGGCGGGACCATCGAGCCGTCGGGCCGATCGTCGGTGTAGGTGAAGCCGCCGTCTTTGGTGCCGCACCCGGGGACGAACCCCGCCAGCAGAGCGGCGCCGAGGGCGACCCGCGTCAGAGCCCGATCCAACATGGTCTTCTCCTACCATCATCCGGGGCGGGGGGCTCCCCCTCGACCCCCCGCGCGCGCTGGGTTAAGACCAAGGTACGTTGCGTCTGCTCCGCCTCACCTTCCGCTTCCTGCACATCGCCTGGGTCGTCTTCGTCGCCTCGGTGGTCTACGGCCTGCGTCGGCTGGGGCTGCTCTTCCGCGGCGGTGATCGCGAGGCCCGCGAGCGCCTGCGCGGCGAGGTCCTGGCGGACACCTTCCAGAAGCTCGGCGCGACCTACGTGAAGTTCGGCCAGATCCTGAGCACGCGGCCGGACCTCTTCGGGCCGGGGATCACCGAGGCCCTGGCCCACCTGCAGGACCAGGTGCCGCCCTTCCCCTTCGCCGAGGTGGAGCAGGTCCTGGACGCCGAGCTCGACGCCACCACCCGCAGCCGGCTGGTGGTCGACCCCACGCCCATGGCCGCCGCCTCGGTGGCCCAGGTCCACCGGGCGACCTTCGACGGCGACCCCATCGCGCTCAAGGTCCAGCGCCCCAAGGCCCGCACGCAGGTGGAACGGGACCTGGTGCTGATGGCCTTCGGGGCCCGCCTCGCGGACAAGATCCCCTCGGTCCGCCTGCTCTCCCTGCCCGGCTCCGTGGAGCGCTTCGCCACCGCCATGCACGGGCAGCTCGACTTCCGCCTGGAGGCCGCCAACAACCGGCGCTTCGCCGAGAACTTCGCGAACCTCGAGGGCGTGGGCGTCCCCGCGCTCCACGACGAGCTCTGCACCGAGCGGGTCCTGGGCATGGAGATGATCGAGGGCATCAAGGCCACCGATCCGGAGCGCGTCGGCGGCGACCGCGCGGCCCTCGCCCGGCGGGGCCTGCGCTGCATCCTGCAGATGGTCTTCGAGGACGGCTTCGTCCACGCGGACCTGCACCCGGGGAACATCCTCCTGACCGACCGCGACGAGGTGATCCTCATCGACCTGGGGCTGGTCGCCGAGATCGAGGACGACCTCCGCCAACCGTGGATCCAGACCTTCGTCGCGCTCGCGGGTCAGGACGGGAAGCTCGCGGCCAAGGTCTTCTACACCTACGCGCCCGCGGTGGGGAACACCGACTACGCCGCGTTCGAGCGCGAGGTCCAGACCGCCTTCGAGTCCCTGAGCGGCAAGGCCATCCAGGAGATGGAGGCCAGCAAGGTGCTCATGGGGATGATGAGCGTCCTGCGCCGGCACCGGGTCCAGATCGACCCGGTCTTCACGGTGGTGAACCTGGCGATGCTGGTGGCCGAGGGCCTCGGCAAACAGCTCGATCCCACCCTGGACCTCATCGCCGAGGCCACCCCCTACCTGGCCAAGGCCCTGGCCACGGCGCCGCCGCCGCGACCGCCCCGCCGCGAAGCGCCCCCGACCTGAGCCGCGCCCGCACCGAGCCGTCCCGCTAACGCCCTCGGTCCTCTCGCGACGCATGGGGCTCCCGACGATCGGGAGACAGGAGCAACGCGTGACCGATCCCCTCTTCCAGCCCTACACCATGGGCTCCCTCGAGCTGGCCAACCGCCTCGTCATGGCCCCGATGACCCGCTCCCGGGCCATCGACAACGTCCCCAACGACCTGATGGCCGCGTACTACCGCCAGCGCGCCGGCGCGGGCCTCATCGTGACCGAGGGGACCTCGCCCTCGCCCCACGGGCTCGGCTACCCCCGGATCCCCGGGGCCTACTCCGAGGCCCAGACCGCCGGCTGGAAGAAGGTCGCCGACGCCGTCCACGAGCGGAACGCGAAGATCTTCCTGCAGCTCATGCACACCGGGCGGGTCGCGCACCCGGCCAACCTCCCCGAGGGCGCCGAGGTCCTCGCGCCCTCGGCGGTGGCCCTCGAAACCACCAAGATGTGGGTCGACGCCGAAGGCGGCGAGCAGCCCATCCCCGCCCCCCGCGCGATGACCGGCGACGAGGTCGAGGCGGCCATCGAGGAGTTCGTGACCACCGCGAAGAACGCGGTGGCCGCCGGCCTCGACGGCGTCGAGCTCCACGGCGCCAACGGGTACCTCATCGAGCAGTTCATCCACCCGCACACCAATCGCCGCGACGACGAGTGGGGCGGCAGCGTGGAGAAGCGCATCCGCTTCGCGGTAGAGGTCGCCCAGCGCACCGTCGAGGCCATCGGCGCGGACCGGGTCGGCATCCGGCTCTCGCCCCACGGCGTCTTCAACGAGATGCCGCCCTACGGCGAGACCTTGGAGACCTACGTCGCCCTGACCAAGGAGTTGAAGGCCCTCGGCCTGGTCTACCTCCACGTGGTGGATCACTCCTCGATGGGCACCCCGCCCGTCCCCCAGAGCACCAAGGACGCGCTCCGGGAAGCCTTCGGGTCCACCCTGATCCTCAGCGGGGGCTACGACGCCGAGCGCGCCCGCGCCGACCTCGAGGCCGGCCGCGGCGAGCTGGTGGCCTTCGGGCGCCCCTACCTGGCCAACCCGGACCTCGAGGAGCGCTTCCGTCAGGGCGCCGCGCTCGAGGAGCCGCGCTCCGACCTCTTCTACGCGCCCGGTCCGGAGGGGTACACCGACTACCCCACGCTCGCCGAGAAGTGAGGCTCAGCGTCGGCGACGGCGCAGGAAGAGCAGGGTGAGCCCCAGGGGCCAGAAGGAGGCTCCGGGGCCGCTCGTGCGGCAGTCGCAGCCATCGGCGGCGGGGCCATCGGTCGCGCCCAGGTCGACCCGCTCGTAGCCGTTGAGGAAGACCCCCGAGTCGTAGCGGGGCGGGACCTGGGCGTCGGTCGGCTCGGTGGCGCCACCGGCGTCACCCAAACCGGCGTCGCCCAAACCGCCGTCGCCCAGACCGCCGTCGCCCAGACCGCCGTCGCCCACGCCGCCGTCCACGCCGCAGTCGGCGATGGGCGTGAAGACGCAGCCCCCCGGCTCCACGCAGGCGTCCGTCGTGCAGGGGTCGCCGTCGTCGCAGGCGTCCCCGGCCTCGTCGAGGCCGTTGCCGCAGGAGTCGACGAGCCCGAAGACCACCGCGTCGAGGGCGACCTGGTCGTAGGCGGCGCCGCCGCCGCGGGAATCGACGACGAAGCGGACGATGACCGTGGCGCCGTCGGCCACCGGCGCGCTGGGGGTCGCCACCGCGCTCAGGGTCTCGCGCTGCCATTCGGGCGTGGCGTCGGCGGCGGGGGTCCCGGTGCAGTCCAAGGCGGCGACGCCGGTCACCGCCCCGTCCACCTCGACCTCGACGTCGAGATCCACCGCCCGCGCGGCGTCGTTCCACTGCCAGCAGTCGTAGGCGACGGTGAACGAATCCAACGCGGCGCCGGTGCCGTTGACGAAGCGGGCCTCGAGCGCTCCGGGGGTCAGCTCCATGTTGGTCGGCTGCAGCCCCAGGGTCGCGCCACCGGTCGTGAACGCGTACACGCCGCCCTCGTCCACCGCGCCGCTCGCCGCTCCGCGCGCGTACGCGCCCGCCTCGGCGGTGTCCCCGAATGCGAGATCCCCCGCGGCGATGCCGGTGACGCGCCAGGCGTCGCTGTCGAGGCGCCCCGCGCCGCCACCCGGGGCGAAGCCCCCGCCGGTGAAGTCGGTGAAGTCCTCCCGCAAGGGGTCGCCGACGAGCGAAGGCTGGGCCGCGGCGCTCAGCGGAAGGGCCGAGGCGAAGAGGACGAGAGCATGGATGCGCACGGCGGCGATGGTACCCGCTCGGCCGCTCCGGGGGAACGCGCGCGCGCCGCCGGTGAACGTCTCGTGACATGCGCCCGGGGCCGTTGCTCGACGCGCCCCGGGGCGGGTAAGGCTGCCCCGAGCGCCCGAGCGCTCTCTTTCTTCCGAACGACGGTTCGACCGGCGCCCCGGCGCCACGAGGTGCGCGATGGCGATGAAGCGACGGGACCTGCTGAAGCAGATGGGGATTTACGGGCTGGGGGTCAGCGCCGCCTGCGGCGACGACGACGGGGTGACCCCCGACGCCGGCCCCCTGCCCGACGCCGGCACGATGGACATGGAGCTCCCCGACGCGGGCCCGGCCGACATGGGCCCGCCCGAGCCCATGGGTCCCTTCCGCCACGGCATCGCCAGCGGCGACCCCCTGACCGACGCGGTGATTCTCTGGACCCATCTCACCACCGACGAGGCCACCGCCGACGTGAGCTACGTGGTGGCCACCGACGTGGACCTCACGGATGTCGTCGCCATGGGGACGGTGACCACCGACGCCGCCCGCGACTTCACGGTGAAGGTCGACGTCACCGGGCTGCAGCCGGCGACCACGTACTACTACCAGTTCAGCGGTGCCGGCACCTCGTCGCGCATCGGCCGCACCCGCACCGCGCCCAGCGGCGCCGTGGACCGGGTGCGCTTCGCCGTGATGAGCTGCTCGAGCTTCAACCACGGCTACTTCCACGCCTATCGCTACGTGGCCGAGCGCGCCGACCTCGACGCGGTGCTCCACCTCGGCGACTACATCTACGAGTACGGCCCCGACGAGTACGGCCGCACCCGCGCCGCCGAGCCGCCCCACGAGATCGTCACCCTGGAGGACTATCGGCAGCGCTACGCCCAGTACCGGCGCGACGGGGACCTCCAGGCGGTCCACCAGCAGCACCCCTTCATCGTGGTCTGGGACGATCACGAGACCGCCGACAACAGCTTCCGCGACGGCGCCGAGAACCACGACCCGGCGACCGAGGGCGACTGGGAGGCGCGCAAGGCCGTGGCCTTCCAGGCCTATCTGGAGTGGATGCCCATTCGGGAGACCGGGGTCCCCCTGCAGATCTGGCGGTCGATCCCCTACGGCGACCTGGTGGAGCTCCTGATGTTGGACACCCGCATCTACGCCCGGGACGCGGAGGCGACCCAGGACGACCGGCACGACCCGGAGCGCCAGATCCTCGGCGAGGAGCAGGAAGCCTGGCTGGTCGATCGGCTCGAGAACACCACCGCCCAGTGGAAGGTCCTCGGCCAGCAGGTGATGTTCGGCCAGTTCGAAGGGATGGCCAGCGACGGCACCTGGGACGCGATCAACCTCGATCAGTGGGACGGCTTCACCGCCGCCCGGGAGCGGCTCATGGGTCACTTCGCCGCCACCGCCGACGTGGTGGTGCTGACGGGCGACATCCACAGCTCGTGGGTCATGGACATCACCCCGACGCCCCATGACGCAGCGACCTACGACCCGACGACCGGCGACGGCTCGGTCGCCGTGGAGTTCGTCAGCAGCGCCGTGACGTCACCGGGCATCCCCGGCGCCGTGGGCGAGGTGATCGCCGAGACCGCCCGCGCGGACAACCCGCACATCCACTACGTGAACCTCGGTCAGCGCGGGTACTACGTGCTCGACATCACCGCCGACCGCGCCCAGGCGGACTACTTCCTCCTCGACGGCATCGAGGTGGACGAGGGGGCCCAGGAGCACGCGATCTCCTTCGCGGTCCCCACCGGCGTCTCCCACGCGAGCGAGACCACCGGCCCGCTCCCGGAGGAGGACGCTCCGACCCTCGCGCCGGATCCGCCCCCGCGTCCCCTCTGAACGCGCTACCTTCGGCGCCATGCGCATCCACGGATGGATCCTCATGGCGCTCCTCGGCGCCTGCGGCGGCGGGAGCGAGAGCGGCGAGACCAGCTCCGGCGAGGAGGAGGTCACCGACGCCCCGATCCCGCCGATGCAGACGGTCGAGCCCGGGCCCGAAGGTGACCCGCGGGTGAACGCGACGGCCGCGGACACCTCGCCCGCCGAGCCCGTCGTCGGTTGCACCACGTCGGAGGACTGCCCGGAGGGCCAGCTCTGCGCGGGGACCGAAGGCTGCGACACCCCGTGGGAGTGCCAGCCGGCGCGCCCCTGCACCCGGGACCTGGTGACCTACTGCAGCTGCAGCGGGGAGACCGTCCAGGGAAGCGGGTCCTGCCCGCCGGAGCCCTACGCGCACCGCGGGCCCTGCGAGTAGCTTGCGCCGCGCGGCCCCGGGACCCATGTGGGGGCCCGTGGGTTGCGCCCTCTTCCTCCTGTTCACCGCCGTCCCCCTGGTCGAGCTCTACCTGCTCGTCTGGCTCGGTGGCCTGTGGGGGTTCTGGCCCACCGTCGCCCTGGTGCTCTTCACCGGCCTCGTCGGCGCCACCCTCGCCAAGCTCGAAGGGCTGCGAGTCCTCGGCCAGTGGCGCGAGGCGCTCGCCGAGGGTCGGGTCCCCGAGGCCGGCGTCCTCGACGGGCTCCTGGTCCTCGTGGGCGGCATCTTCCTGGTGACGCCGGGGGTGATCACCGACTTCCTCGGGTTCACCCTGCTGATCCCGCCGACCCGGCGCCTGGTCGCCAAGGTGCTCCGGGAGCGGATCCAGAAGGGCATCGAGCGCGGCACCGTGCGGGTCCAGGTCGGCGGCATGGGCGGGCTCGGTGGGCTGGGCGGCTTCAAAGGCCGAGGCGGGTTCGGCCCGGACGGCCGCGGCCCGGGCGCCCCCCGCGGACGCGCTCCCGAGCCCCGCCGCGGCGGCGGCGCGATCATCGACGTCGAGGGCCGCGACGTCACGGCCGAGGCCGACGAGAGCGGCCCCGACCGGCTCGGTGACGGCTCGTAGAACTTTCCGGCGTCGGCAAAAGACGGCGACCCGCGGTTCCGATGGGCCGCCGCATGCGGTAGGCCTCGGGCGATGCATCGCCGAGATCCCGTCGCGCCCACCCTCCTCGCCCTGTCCCTGGCCCTCGCGGCCTGCGGTGGCGCGCCCGAAGGGCAGCGCCCCTCGACCCTGGCTCCGGCCGACGAGGAGACCGCCCCCGTGCTGCGCGCCGAGGGCGAGGCCCCCGTGGGCCAGCTCCCGGAGGGCGTGACCCCGCTGCGCTACGCCCTGGAGCTCACCGCCGATCCCACCCAGGACTCCTTCCAGGGCACGACGCGCATCGACGTGCGCTTCGACCAAGCCCAGCAGCACGTCTGGCTGCACGGCAAGGACCTCCGGGTCAGCGAGGTCACCGTCACCCCTGCGGGCGGCGAGGCCATCGCCGGGGCCTTCGAGCAGGTGGACGACGAGGGCACCGCGATCGTGCGCTTCGAGAGCCCGGTGAACCCCGGCGAGGCGACCCTCCGCTTCGTCTACGAAGCGCCTTACAACCGCGCGCTCACCGGGCTCTACAAGGTGGAGGAGGCCGGCGAGAGCTACGCCTTCACTCAGCTCGAAGCCACCAGCGCGCGGCTGGTCTTCCCGGGCTTCGACGAACCCCGCTTCAAGACGCCCTTCGAGGCCGCCGTCACCGTGCGCGCCAGCGACGAGGTCGTCTTCAGCACGCCGGCGACCGGGACCGAGGAAGCCGACGGGATGAAGCGCGTCACCTTCGCCGCCTCGCGCCCCATCCCCACCTACCTGTTGGCCCTGGCCATCGGTCCCCTGGAGATCGTCGAGGCCGACGCCATCCCAGCGAACGACGTCCGCGACCGCCCGCTCCCCTTCCGCGGGATCGCCGCCAAGGGCAAGGGCGCGCAGCTCGCCTACGCCATCGAGCACACCGGCGCGATCCTCGCCGCCCTGGAGAGCTACTTCGGGATCCCCTTCCCCTATCAGAAGCTCGACATCGCCGCGGTCCCCGACTTCGCCGCGGGCGCGATGGAGAACGTGGGCCTGGTGACCTTCCGGGAGACCCTGCTCCTCCTCGACGGAGAGTCCCCCGAGGGCCAGAAGCGCGCCTACGCCTACGTGATGGCCCACGAGTTGGCCCACCAGTGGTTCGGCAACCTGGTCACCCTGGCCTGGTGGGACGACATCTGGCTCAACGAGGCCTTCGCGACCTGGATGGGCTTCAAGGCCACCGCCGCGGTCTACCCCGAGTACCACGCGGACCTGACCATGCTGCAGTCGGTGCACTCGGCGATGCACACCGACTCCATGGTCACGGCCCGGCAGATCCGGCAGCCCATCGAGAGCAACCACGACATCCGCAATGCCTTCGACTCGATCACCTATCGAAAGGGCGGCGGGGTCCTCTCGATGTTCGAGGCCTGGCTCGGCGAAGACGTCTTCCGGGAGGGCGTGCGGGCCTACCTGAACGGCCACGCCGACGGTTCGGCGACCTACGCGGACCTGTTGGCGGCCCTCGACGCGGCCGCCGCCGACAAGGAGGTCACCGCGCCCTTCACCTCGTTCCTGCTGCAGCCGGGGCTCCCCTTCCTGACCTTCGCGATCGACTGCGCGGGCGAGACCCCGACCCTGGGAATCACCCAGGCGCGCTTCCTCCCGGTGGGCTCCACCGGCTCCACCGAGCAGACCTGGGGCGTGCCCATCTGCGCCCGCTACGGCGCGGGCGGCGAGACCCGGACCGCCTGCACCCTGGTCACCGAGCCGAGCGCGACGCTGCCGCTGGAGAGCTGCCCCGAGTGGGTCATGCCCAACGCCGACGGCGCCGGGTACTACCGCTTCGCCCTCGCCGAGGAGTGGCTGACCAAGCTGCGCGAGAGCGGCTGGGACTCGCTGAACGAGCGCGAGCAGGTGGCCGCGGCGGACAGCCTGGTGGGCGCCTTCGACAACGCCTCGCTCCCGGCGGCGGACTTCTACCGGAGCCTCGAGCCGCTGGCAGCGTCGACCATCCGCCCGGTGGCCACCGCACCCATGGGCGCCCTCTCCTTCGCCCGATCGGATCTGCTGCCCGCGGAGCAGCGCGACCGGGTCGCGCCCTACGTTAAGCGGCTCTACCAGCCCGCCTACCGCCGGCTCCGTTTCCGCCCCCGCGGCGAGGAGGACGGCGAGCAGGCCCTGCTCCGGGCCGAGGTGGTCGGCGCGCTGGCGCTGCTGGCCGAAGACCGGACGGTCCGCCGAGAGTCCGTCCGCGCGGCCGAGCGCTACCTGGGCTACGGCCGGGGGGGCGACGGCGAGATCCACGCCGACGCCCTCGACGCCAACCTGGTGGGCACCGCGCTGGCGGTCGCCGTCCAGGACGGGGACGCGGCCTTCTTCGACCACCTCGTCGAGCGCTTCGCGGCCGCGGATGACGCGCTCCTCCGCGGGCGGCTGCTCTCGGCCCTGGCCCACACCCGCGACCCCGAGCTCGCCGCCCGCGCCCGGGAGCTGGCCCTCGACCCGCGCCTGCGGGTCAACGAGGTGCTCACGCCGCTCTACGTGCAGATGCACATGCCGGAGACCCGCGAGGCCACCTGGACCTGGATCCAGGAGCACTTCGAGCCCCTCCGCGAGCGCCTGGGCGAGGGCGCCGGCCGACTCGCCGGGGCCCCGAACGCCTTCTGCTCCGAAGAGAAGGCCGAGGAGGTCCAGACCTTCTTCCGCCAGCGCGCCGCGTCCCTGCCCGGGGGCCCCCGGGTCCTGGCGAACACCCTCGAGCGGATTCGCCTCTGCGCCGCGAAGGTCGACGCCCAGCGGGCCAGCGCGGTGGAGTTCTTCGGCCGCTGAGCCCCCGAGTGGGACAAACCGACCTTGCCATGAGGCCAGGCCTTCCCCAGAAGCTGCTCACGGTCGCCAGCCGACGGTGACTTTCCCCGATGAAACGGAGTGAACTGATGAGACGAGCCCCCTGGTGGATGTGTGTCGCGTTGATCGCGGCCTGCGGTTCGGAAGTGACGGTCGAAGAAGCCGAGGTCGACCGCGACTCCGGCGGCGAGCACACCGAGGTCGTCGTGGTCCGCGAAGAGGTGCCGGCCGAAGAAGACGACGGCGTGGGCCAGCGAGCCATCGCCGAGATGGCGCCCACCGAGGGCAACGCCGCGTCGGGCACGGTGGTCTTCACTCAGCAGGAAGGCAGCCTGAAGGTCACCGTGAACCTCAGCGGCTTCGCCCCCGGCTCCTCGCACGGGTTCCACGTGCATGAGACCGGCGACTGCTCGGCCCCCGACGGCTCGAGCGCTGGTGGCCACTACAACCCCGAAGGCCACGACCACGACATGCCGCCCGACGCGCCCCGGCATGCGGGGGACATGGGCAACATCGCGGCGGACGCGGACGGCAACGTCTCCCAGGAGATGACCTTCACCAACATCAGCCTCGAGAACGCCAACGCGATCGTCGGCAAGGCCGTGATCGTCCACGCGAACCTCGACGACGGGGGCCAGCCCACCGGCAACGCCGGCGCCCGGCTCGCCTGCGGCGTCATCCAGCTGGAGACCGCCGAGACCGCGCCCGAGGCCGCCGCCGAGGAGTCCGCCTCGGACGAGGAGACGATGGCTCCTTGAGCCGGACCTCCCGGATCCTCTTCCTCGGGCTCGTCGCATGCGGCGGGCCCGAGGTCGATCGGGCCGAGCCGGAGCCGGTTCCGATCGCCGGGGCCGACGTCGCGCGCGATCCGATGGAGCCGGCGAGCGCCGAACCGGCCCTCCCCCAGGAGTGTCGCACCGAGGCGGAGATCGACCCGCCCCAGGTGGACGCCGTGCCGCCGCCGGCCGACGTCGCCAACCCGCCCGCCGACGCGGAGCGCACCCCGAGCGGCCTCGCCTCCCGGCGCCTGATCCCTGGCTGCGGCCTGGACTCGCCGGGCCCCCAGAGCCAGGTGACCGTGCACTACACGGGCTGGACCACCGATGGCGCCATGTTCGACAGCTCGGTCACCCGCGGCCGCCCGGCGACCTTCCCGGTGAACGCGCTCATCGCCGGCTGGACCGAGGGCCTGCAGCTCATGGTGGTCGGCGAGCAGCGGCGCTTCTGGATCCCCAGCGACCTGGCCTACGGCGCGACCCCCCGGCCCGGTGCCCCCGTCGGCGACCTGGTCTTCGACGTCGATCTGATCGCCATCGAGTGACCCCGGGCCCCCGCGCCGGGGGCCATGGGGGGCTTGCCCTCGACGGCGGACCGCTGTACGTCCCGCCCCATGTCGAAGAACCGCTGGGCTTCTCTCTCGCTCGCCGCGCTGCTCGCCGGCGCCGCTGGCTGTGACAACGACTCGGACGTCGTCGAGAACGTCGAGGTCCGGGGGTCCGACGGCGAAGACCAGCGCGAGGCCGCGAACGCCGCCGCGCCGACCGCCGAGGGCGACATCCCGGCGCCGAGCGACGTCGCGGCGCCCCCCGCGGACGCGGAGCGCACCGAGTCCGGGCTGGCCTCCAAGGTGCTCGAGGCCGGCGACGGCGCGAGCCCGGACGCCAACGATCGCGTCACCGTGAACTACACCGGCTGGACCACCGACG
>DCLA01000002.1:168102-168509 GCA_002320815.1 Myxococcales bacterium UBA1660 | reverse complement strand
CTACACCGGCTGGACCACCGACGGCGCGATGTTCGACAGCTCGGTCACCCGGGGCCGGCCGGCGACCTTCCCCCTCGGCGGCGTCATCGCCGGCTGGACCGAAGGCCTGCAGCTCATGAAGGTCGGCGAGAAGCGCCGCTTCTGGATCCCCGAGGACCTCGCCTACGGCGGCCGCCCCGGCGCGCCCCAGGGCATGCTCGTCTTCGACGTCGAGCTCCTCGAGGTCGCCGAGATCCCCAACCCGCCCCCGCCCCCCGAGGCGCCGGCGGACGTCGCCGCCGCGCCGGCCGACGCCGAGCGCACCGAGTCCGGCCTGGCCTCGAAGGTCATCGAGGCCGGCACCGGCAGCGAGCACCCCACCGCCGCGAGCCGTGTGAAGGTGCACTACACCGGCTGGACCACCGACG
>DCLA01000002.1:93281-167794 GCA_002320815.1 Myxococcales bacterium UBA1660 | reverse complement strand
CTACACCGGCTGGACCACCGACGGTGAGATGTTCGACAGCTCGGTCACCCGCGGTCGCCCGGCGACCTTCCCCCTCGGCGGCGTCATCGCCGGCTGGACCGAGGGGGTGCAGCTCATGGTCGTCGGCGAGAAGCGGCGCTTCTGGATCCCCGAGGACCTCGCCTACGGCGGTCGCCCCGGTGCGCCCCAGGGCATGCTCGTCTTCGACGTCGAGCTCCTCGAGATCCTCTGAAGCGAACGGGCCCTCGGGCCCGCTCGATCGCCCTCACTGGGCCGCGGCTGCTCGCACCGCGGCCCAGTCGACGTTCAGGGGTCGATGCGGCGCGGTCGGGAGGGTCGCGGCCAGCTCCCGCACG
This sequence comes from Myxococcales bacterium UBA1660, assembly GCA_002320815.1. Taxonomy (GTDB): domain Bacteria; phylum Myxococcota_A; class Polyangia; order Polyangiales; family Houyiibacteriaceae; genus UBA1660. Next base: position 167,438 of record DCLA01000002.1, on the reverse strand, counting down.
TGCGCGATACGCTCGTCGTGCTCGGGATGCGAGCTGATCCAGCTGGCCATCCCGGTGAGCTCGCTGCCCGGCTCTTGCTTCAGCCGCTCGAAGAAGCGCGCCAGGGCCGTGGGGTCGAGCCCAGCGGCGGCCATCAACCGAGCCCCCTCCGCGTCCGCCGCGGCCTCTTGCTCCCGGCTGTAGGCGCTCCCGCTGGCCACGTCCGCGGCCTGCCCCGCGAGGGCGACCCAGGCCGAGTCGTCGCCGATGAGCAGGGAGAGCGCGAGCCAGCGCCCCGCGCCATGGGCGGCCCCCTTCAGGCCATGCCGCTCGGTCACGTGGGCCATCTCGTGGGCCAACACGCCGGCGACCTCCTCGGGACCCTCGGCGGCTTCGAGGAGCCCGCCCATGACCACCATCTGCCCGCCGGGGAGCGCGAAGGCGTTCACCTCCTCCGAGTCCACCGCCCGGATGCGGAAGTCGACGTCGGGCTCCGAGGCGTGGGGACGCAGCCGAGCGATGACCTGGTCCAGGTAGCCCTGCACCACCGGGTCGGTGATCCGGGGCCCGAGGGTCGGCTCCAGGTCGTCCATCGCCGCGTCGCCCAGGGTCTCGTCGACCGCCATCGGCAGACCGGTCGCGCTCGCCGCCAGGATCTGCGGCGTGAACCAGAAGAGGAGGACCGCGCCCAGGACCAGGAGAGCCGCCACGACGCCGCCGGCGAGGCGAGCGCGCCGGTGGGAGCCCACCTTCCGGTCCATGGCGGCAAAGGCTTCCCGGAGGCTCTCCCCGCCGTGGGCGCGCAGCTCGTCGGCGAACCCCGGCGCGCTGCACTGCACGGCGAAGCCCTCGGTCCGCGAGCGGCAGAGGATCACGTTGGCGTCCATGCCCCCGATCTCCGCGACCATCTCGGCGAAGGGCAGGCGGTTCTCCCGGCCGTCCTTCAGAACGATCCGGAGCCCTTCGGGCTCCACCCCCACCTCGGCCCAGGCCGGGAGGCCCCCTTCGGGGAACGTGACCGAGGCGGGGTACACGGCGCTCAGCCCCCCATGCCCATGGACGCGGCCATCCCCATCGGGGAGGCCGTGGCTGCGCTCATGCCCATGGCCGACGCGCCGGCGTTCGGCGAGGTGCCGCCGCCCTGGACCCGGACCTCGCCCACGACCTCGGTACCCGGGAGCTCGACGGTCGCGTTGCCGGTCGAGACCACCGCGGCCTCGCCGCCGGTGACGCGCCCCCCGGAGACCACCACCCGGGCGTTGCCGGTGGCGTCGATGCCGAAGTCGCTGCCGCTGAGGGTCACGTCGCTGAGCTCGACCACGCACTGGCCGCTCGCGCGGACGGCCGGGCCCGCCGGGTTGTCGATGACCACACCGCTCAGGGTGATGTGCTCCTGCCCCGCGCACTGGATGGGCGGCTGGGCGGGCCGGTCACCGGGAGGCGGCGGTGTGCCCGCCGGCTCTTCCACCACCACCACGGAGCGATCCTCGCCGCCTTCCTGCGCGGTGGTCGTCGTCGTCGTCGGCCCGTCCGCGTGGGACTCGGAGCGCTCGACGCTGGCGTAGCCGGCGCAGCCGGCGAGGGCGAGGATCACGAAGAGGGCGTTGCGGGGGTTGGAGAAGCTCATGGGAACACTTTCGTCTGGGGCACGCGAGACGCACCCGGAAGGCCCCGAGGGTCCCCCAGAACGGGGGCCGGGCGCACCCCATTTCCCGGAAGCGCTCGCTGCCCCCTCGGCCGGCCTTGCGTCGCGGGGCCCCGGCATGGCAAGGGTGCGGCCACGGGCCGCGCGCCCGACGAGATCACATGGCGGATTACATCTACTCGATGAAGGGCCTGACCAAGGTCCACCCTCCGGACAAGAAGGTCGTCGAAGACCTCTACCTGTCCTTCCTCCCCAACGCGAAGATCGGCGTCATCGGTGTGAACGGCACCGGTAAGTCCACGATCCTGCGGATCATGGCGGGGGTCGACACCAACTACAACGGCGAGACCTGGCTCCGGCCGGGCAAGACCGTGGGCTACCTGCCCCAGGAGCCCGACCTCGGCGACGCCAAGACCGTCCTCGAGGCCGTCGAGCAGGGCGTGAAGCCCATCCGGGACCTCATGACCGAGTTCGAAGAGCTCAGCATGAAGCTCGGCGAGCCGATGAGCGACGACGAGATGGCCAAGCTCCTCGAGAAGCAGGGCAACCTCATGGACCGCATCGAGGCCGTCGACGGGTGGAACCTGGAGACGACCTTGGAGATCGCCATGGACGCCCTCCGGCTCCCGCCGGCGGACGCGGACCCCAAGACCCTCTCCGGCGGTGAGAAGCGCCGCGTCGCGCTCTGCAAGCTCCTCCTGGAGAAGCCCGACCTGCTGCTCCTCGACGAGCCCACCAACCACCTCGACGCCGAGTCGGTGGCCTGGCTCCAGGGGCACCTGCAGCGCTACCCCGGCTGCGTCGTGCTCGTGACCCATGACCGCTACTTCCTCGACGAGGTAGTGGAGTGGATCCTGGAGCTAGACCGCGGCCAGGCCATCCCCTACCAGGGCAACTACTCCGGCTGGCTCGAGCAGAAGCAGAAGCGGCTCGCGCAGGAGGAGAAGCAGGAGAGCTCCCGGCAGCGGAAGATCAAGGAGGAGCTCGAGTGGGTCCGGGCCAGCCCCAAGGCGCGGCAGGCCAAGAGCAAGGCCCGCGTGCAGGCCTACGAGAAGCTCGTCCAGGACCGCGGGCGCGCGGCCCGGGATCCCAACGAGGTGCGCATCCCGCCGGGTCCGCGGCTGGGCAACAAGGTCATCGAGGTCGAGCACCTCACCAAGGCCTTCGGCGACAAGCTCCTCTTCGAGGACCTCAGCTTCCGCATTCCGCCCGGCGCCATCGTGGGCATCGTCGGCCCGAACGGCGCCGGCAAGACGACCCTCTTCAAGATGATCGTCGGCAAGGAGACCCCGGACAGCGGCGGCGTCGACGTCGGCGAGACCGTGAAGCTCTCCTACGTGGACCAGCACCGCGACCATCTGGCGGACGAGCAGACCGTCTTCCAGGAGATCAGCGGCGGCAGCGACGAGGTCGACGTCGGGGACCGCACCGTCTCCTCCCGGGCCTACTGCGGCTGGTTCAACTTCAAGGGCTCCGATCAGCAGAAGCCGGTGGGCAAGCTCTCCGGCGGCGAGCGGAACCGGGTGCACCTGGCCAAGCTCATGAAGGCCGGTGGCAACGTCCTGCTCCTCGACGAGCCGACCAACGACCTCGACGTGGAGACCCTGCGTTCCCTCGAGGCGGCGCTCCTCGAGTTCCCCGGCTGCGTCCTGATCATCAGCCATGACCGCTGGTACCTGGACCGCATCTGCACCCACATCATCGGCTTCGAAGGCGACAGCAGCGTGGTCTTCCACGAGGGCTCCTACGAGTCCTACGCCGCCGACAAGAAGAAGCGCCTCGGCGACGACGCCGAGGTCCCCAAGCGCATCAAGTACCGCAAGCTCAGCCGCGGCTGAGCGCTCGCGGAGTCCACGGACGAAGGCCCGGTGCGCACGCATCGGGCCTTCGTCGTTGCGGGTCCCCCACGTATGCTGCCCGCGGATGACCGACGACCTCAGCCTAGAGTCGGCGCTGGGCCACTTCCTCGCCGTGGTGGAGCACGGCTCCTTCACCGCCGCGGCCAAGGCCCAGCACGTGAGTCAGCCCTCGCTCTCGGTCGCGGTGCGCAAACTCGAGGAGCGGCTGGGGACCGCCCTGCTCCACCGGCACGCGCGCGGCATCGAGGTCACCCGGGCCGGCGCCATCCTACTGGAGCGCACCCGGCAGGCCCGGGGCGCGCTCCTCGCGGCCGCCGACGAGATCGCCGCGCTCCACAGCGAGCCCCGCGGCCGGTACCGCTTGGGCTGCCACGAGAGCCTGGGGACCTACTTCCTCCCGGGGTTCATGGGCCCCTTCCTGTCCCGGCATCCCGCGGTCGAGCTCACCCTCTACAACGCCAACAGCGTGCAGGTGGAGGAGGCCATCGTGGCCCGGGAGATCGACCTCGGTCTGGTGGTCAACCCGGGCCGGCACCCGGACACGGTGGTCCAGCCGCTCTTCGCCGACCAGGTGGTCTTCGTGGCCACCGCCAAGGTCGCGCGAGGGCTCTCCGACCCCGCCGAGACGGTGGCCACGCTGCCGCTGCTGCACGTCCCGGCGATCCGGCAGACCGGACACCTGGTGGACGAGCTCCGGCGGGCGGGCACCGAGCCGCGGCGGATGATCGCGTGCTCCAGCATGGCGCTGGTGAAGAGCCTGGTCCTCGACGGCACCGGGGTGGGAATCCTGCCCTGGCGAGTCGCGTCCCATGGGGTGCCCCGGGGACGTCTGCAGGCGCTCGACCTTCCCCGCTACGACGACCAGGTCGCGCTGGTCTGGCGGGCGGACTCGCCCTCGACGGCCGCGCTCGAGGCCCTCCGTTCGGCCATTCGCGACCAGGGCGCCGCGCTGGCGGAACGGGATCCCTGATCCTCAGCATAGCCGCTGGCTATGCGAAGCATTCTCACAATGAACGGGTCCTATGACCCGGGGTTCGCCATCCTGATCCTCGACACAGGAGGATTCCATGAGCGAAGACGAACGAACCCCCGCCCGTCGCCGGGCGCTCCGCGCCGCCCGCGTGGCCACCCTGGGCCTGGCCCTCGCGGGCTGCAGCGCGAGTCACGCGGTGACGCCCCCGGAGCCCGCCGACGCGGCCGTCGCGGTGGCCGACGGCGCGGCGCCCCTCCCGGTCGACGCCGGGCCGCCGGATTTGGGTCCGCTGGACGCCGGGACGCCCACGATGGCCGACGCCGGCCGCGACTGCTTCGCCGAGGAGGACTGGAACGCCTGCTGCGACGAGCTGGAGTGGAACTGCGACTGGGGCTGCTGCGCCTGGGGGCCCTATCTCCCGCCCGCCGTGGGAGCGGTGCCCGCGAGCCGGGAGCGCCTCGGATGACCTTCGCCGAGGCGACCCTGGACTTCGAGCTCGGCGCGAGCCCCCTGGTGTCCGAGCACCAGCGGCTCTTGCGCACCGCCCTCCGCCGCGGCCCGGCGCCCGAGGATCTCCCCGCGACGGTGGCGACCGAGGCCTACGACCCGGCGGCGCTCCAGGCCGCGCGACGGGTCTGGCGGCAGCGGATGGTGAACGAGCACCACTCGGCCACGGTCTTCTCCGCGATGCTGCCGCAGCTCGTGGCCTGCGGGGCCGCCGTGCCCTTCAAGACCACGCTCCTGCGCATGGCCATGGACGAGCTACGCCACGGCGCGCTCTGCGCGCGCGTGGTGGAGGCCCTGGGTGGCACCCCGCAGGCGGAGGTATCCCTGGCGGTCCCCCCGCTCCCCGAGCACGTGGGCTGCGGACCCCTGGAGAGCGCCCTCCGCAACGCGATGTTCGTGGGCTGCCTGGCCGAGACGGTCGCCGTGGCCTTCACCGCCGAGGAGCGCGAACGGACCGAGGAGCCCTTCGTGAAGGCGGTGATCACCCAGATCAGCGCCGACGAGAGCCTCCACGCGCGCTTCGGCTGGGCCTTCGCGCAGGAGGCGACGCCGCACCTGGACGCCGCGGCTCGGGCGCGCACCGACCGCTGGCTCCGGGTGGCCTTCGCCTATTTGGAGCGCGAGGAGATGCGGGAGGTGCCCGATGTGCGGCCGCCGAGCGGGCTCCGGGATCAAGGGCTGCGCCTGGGGGTCTGCGAGAACCCGAGCACCCGCGAGCTCTTCTACGACACGGTGCGCGAGGCCATCGTGCCCGGGCTGGAGGCGCTGGGCTTCGGCGCCGAGCGGGCCTGGCGGGAGCGCGACCTGGCGGCGTGAGCGGAGGGTCCGCGGCCGAGGACGGAAGGATCTTGGTCGAGTTGGATCGGAATCACCCGTAAACGACGGGGTGAAATCGGGGTGTACCTGTCCCCGGGTCTGTCCTAGACAGTGGGGGTGGAGTCGCTGCCGATCGATGCCCATCTGCCCGCCATCCGGGCGGCCCTGGACGCCCGGGGGGCGGCGGTGGTGGTGGCGGAGCCGGGGGCGGGAAAGACGAGCCGGGTGCCGCCGCTGGTGCTGGACTCGGTGGCGGGGACGGTCTTGGTGCTGGAGCCGCGGCGGATGGCCGCGCGGCTCGCCGCGCGGCGCTGTGCCACGGAGCGGGGGCAGAGCGTGGGAGACGAGGTGGGCTATCGAGTCCGCTTCGAGAACCGGACGTCGAAGGCCACGCGCCTGATCTTCGTGACCGAGGGCGTCTTCGTGCGGCGGCTGGTCGACGATCCCGAGCTCCGCGGCGTGGACGCGGTGATCTTCGACGAGGTCCACGAGCGCCACCTGGACACCGACATCGCCCTGGCGATGGTCCAGCGGCTCCGGAAGCGCCGGCCGGACCTCCGCGCCCTGGCGATGAGCGCGACCCTGGACGCCCGGCCCCTCGCCGCCTACCTGGCCGCCGAGACCTTCCAGGTCCCCGGGCGGCAGCACCCGGTGACCATCGAACATCTCCGCCCCAAGGACGAGCCCCTGGAGCGACATGTCGCCAGCGCCCTGGGCCCCCTGCTCCGCGAGGGTCTCGACGGCGACGTCCTGGTCTTCCTCCCCGGCGCGCGCGAGATCGGCCGCGCCGACGCCGCCCTCCGCGGCCGCGCGCGGCAGGCCGGCGTCGAGGTGGTGCAGCTCCACGGCAGCATGCCGGTGGAGGCCCAGGATCGGGTGGTGCGCCCGGCGGCCCAGCCCCGGATCATCCTCTCCACCAACGTCGCCGAGAGCTCCCTGACCCTGCCCGGCGTGACCACGGTGGTGGACTCCGGCCTGGCCCGGGAGCCCGACTTCTCGCCCTTCACCGGCCTCCCGCGGCTCACGGTCCAGCGGGTCTCCCAGGCGTCCGCGGACCAGCGCGCCGGCCGCGCGGGTCGCGTCCGCGCCGGCCGATGCCTCCGGCTCTTCGACGAGACCGACTACCGCGCCCGGCGCCCGCGCCAGGCCCCGGAGATCCTGCGCGCGGACCTCGCCGAGCTGGTCCTCTTCCTCCGCTGCCGCGGGGAGGACCCGGCGACCTTCCCCTTCCTGGATGCGCCGCCCGCCGCGGCGCGCTCGGCCGCGACGCAGCTGCTTCGCCGGCTGGGCGCCCTGGACGCCGAGGACCGTCCCACCGAGACCGGGCGCGCGATGCTGGCGCTCCCCACGCACCCGCGGCTGGCCCGGGTCGTCGCCGAAGGCGAGGCGCGCGGCTGCGGCGCCCGAGCCGCGTGGGTCGCCGCGCTGATCGCCGAACGCTCGCCCACCCGGCAGGTCCGCTTCGAGGACGTGGCCAGCGCCGACGTGCTGGCCGAGCTGGACGCCATCGAGCGCGCCGAGGAGGAGCGGCTCACCGACCGCGAACTCCGCGCCCGGGGCTTCGACGTGGGCGCCCTGGCGATGGTCCGCCGGGCCGCGCGACAGCTCCAACGCAGCGCGCGGGTGAGCCGCGAGAACCCGCCGCCGCTGGTCGACCAGGACGAGGACCTGCGGCTCAGCCTCCTCGCCGGCTTCCCCGACCGGGTCGCCGAGCGGCGCGCGGTCGGCTCCGACCAGCTCCGCTTCCAGGATGGCGGCGGCGCCATCCTGGCGGACGGGAGCGTGGTTCGGCACGGGCGGCTCCTGGTCGCCGTCGACGCCACCGACAGCTCCGAGCGGGGTCGGGGCCGGCGGGTCTTCGTGCGCTCCGCCGCGGAGATCGACGCCGAGCACCTGCTGGAGGTGGGCAGCGACGAGCTCCTCCGGGAGATCGAAGAGCACCGCTTCGACGAGAGCACGGGCACCGTGGTGCGCCGCCGCGCGCTCACCTACGGCGCCATCGTCCTCGACGAGAGCCTGAGCCACGACGTCTCCGGCGAGGGCGCCGCCGAGGCTCTCGCTGCCGCTGCGCGCGCCCGGGACCTGGCCAACTTCTTCGACCTCGACACCCTGGAAGCCCTCCGGCAGCGGGTGCGCTTCGCCGGCACCCACGGGCTGGAGCTACCCGCGGTGGACGACGCGTTGGTCGACCAGGCGCTCCGGGACCTCTGCCTGGTCTCACGCTCGCTGGAGGACCTCCGCCGCGCCTCGCTGACCGACGCGCTGTGGAATCACCTCGGCCACGAGCACCGCCCCACCCTGGACCGCCTGGCCCCCGAGGCGGTGTCCCTCCCCGGTCGCAAGCGGGTGCCGGTGAGCTACGAAGCTGACCGGCCGCCCTGGATCGCCTCGCGACTCCAGGACTTCTTCGGCATGGAGGACGGGCCGCGCGTCGCCGACGGCCGGGTTCCCCTGGTGCTCCACCTGCTGGCGCCCAACCGGCGCGCGGTGCAGGTCACCACCGACCTGCGGGGCTTCTGGGAGCGCGCCTACCAGGAGCAGCGGCGCGCACTGATGCGGCGGTACTCGCGCCACGCCTGGCCCGAAGACCCGGCCCACGCCGAGCCGCCGAAGCCTAGCGGACGAGGAAGGCGATCACGATGAGCGCGGTGATCGCGTAGCGGACCCGGTCGAAGGTCTTCAGGTGGTTCTTCTTGGTCCACCCCCAGGCCCAGGCCAGCGCGGCCATGAGCACGAAGAAGACCGAGACCACCGCCAGGCTCCCGCCGAGCCCCAGCGTCCGGTGCCAGAAGCTCTTGGCGCCCGGCAGCGGCCCGATGCCGTAGATCAGGAAGAGATGGGCCACGTAGATCACCAGGGTCTGCGTGCCGACGATCTGGATGAAGCGGAGGACCCGGCCGTCCCGGGCGTGGGCCACGCCGGTCCGCTCCGCGCGCTTCCGGCGCGCGCGGGCGATGGCCACGTCGATGGCGCAGAGGATCGCCAGGACGATGAAGATCCAGCCGGCGCGGATGAAGAAGAACCACGGGCTCGTCTTCCAGAAATTGTGCTCCGGGAAGGGGTCCCAGTTCTCCCGCCCGAGGATCCCGATGGCGAGGAGCGCCATGCCGATGGCCGCGATGGGCACCGCCAGCTCCCGGAGGTCGGGGCTCACCTTGCCCCGCCGATGTTCGACGAAGCGCGCGGCGAGCACGCCGGAGAGGATGAAGCCGCACCAGGGAACGATGGGGAAGATGCTGGTGGTGTGGTCGTTGACGTAGGCCGCGAGGGGGATCGGCAGCGCGCTCACGTCCCAGTTCCACACCCAGGGCGCGCTGAACACGGCGGCGACGAGCGCCACGCCGACGAAGGCCAGGTAGGGCCCCTTGTGCCGCAGCACGAGGACCATCGCCTCGCACATCGCCAGCACCACCCCGATGTGCTGCAGCGCGTCGATCCGCGTGAGCCCCGCGAGTCGCTCCGGGGGGAGCTCGAGCACCCAGCTCAGCGCGATCACCGGCAGGTGGATCACGTAGCCCAGGCCGACGAGGATGGCGTAGCGCTCGAAGCGCTTGGCCACCGCCTTGCCCGGGGTGGCGTGCTCCTTCCATCGGCCCAGCGTGGTGATCCCGAAGGCCAGCCCGGAGGAGAAGAGGAAGATGGGCGCGGTGAAGCCGTGCACGTATTTGTGCCAGCCGTACCACCCCTGCTCGCGCACCGTGTTCGAGAGGACCTCGAAGAACACGTGGCCCTGGACCATCAGGACCACGGCCATGAAGCGGAAGAGGTCCAGCGCCAACCAGCGGCTGACCTTGGCCTTCCCGGGAGCCCGCACGGTGCCTTCGGCGACCGCGCGCTCTCCGCTGACGTTGGCGGGCTCGTCCCGGACCATCCCGGGCCGCACCTCTGGGGCGGCGCTGCTCATCTCTGCCCCGCTCATGGAGCGGAAGGGGGGGTGCGGTCAAGGCGACGGGCCGCCCGTCGGCGACCCGTTATCCCCTCAAGTGTGTGGAATCACGAGTTCATTCGTCGAAGACCCACTCCGCGACGGCCACCGCGGGCCGGTCCCCGGCGCGGGTGAACGTGCCACCCAGGAAGAGCCCCTCGGGCGTGGCGATCATGTCCTCCGCGAGGTCGGTGAGCTCCCCCAGGGGCGCGCTCCAGGCGTCGTCCCGGAAGACCACCAGCTTGGTGTCCTCGGCCTCGGCGGTGACCCGCAGGTTGTGCCCGCTGACGAAGAGCACGTCGCCGATGGAGACCAGCGAGAGCGCGTAGACCGGCGAGAAGGAGTACGGGCTGAAGAGCCCGTTGCCCACCGTCTCCCACGCGCTGCCGGTCCAGCGAGCCACGCCCGCGCCCTCCGCGTCGGGGAGCGACGCGAAGGTCCCGCTGGCCACGAGCTGGCCCTGGTGGGTGACCAGGGCCCCCACCCCGTGGCCCACGGACTCGCCGGGGAGCCCGTCGCCGAAGGCCGACCACGCGGTGCCGTCCCAGGCCGCGACGTTCACCGCCGCGGTGGTCCCGGCGTTGGCGAAGGAACCCCCGACGACGACGGTCCCGTCGGCCTGCTCGTGGATGGCCCGGACGGCGCCGTCGACGCCGCCCCCGGGAACGCTCCAGGCCTCGCCGTCCCAGACGGCCAGGTTGCTGGCCCGCTCACCCCCGACCGCCTCGAACTCACCGCCGACCCAGAGGCGACCGTCGCTCGCGACGCGGAGCACCGACACGGTGCCGTCCACGCCGCCGCCCAGAGTCCGCCAGGTCGCGCCGCCCGAGTAGGCGAGGAGGTTCCCCTCGTCGAGGTCGCCCCCGGCGTAGACCGTCCCGTCTTCGGCAACGGCGAGGGCCCGCACGTTGCCGCCGAGCCCGGCGCCGACCGCCTCCGGGCCGGAGCGGGTGATGCGCACCACGTTCCGCGCCGCCTGGCGCCCGACGTAGCTGAAGCTACCGCCGGCGTAGACGCCACAATCCCCGCGGGCCGCGAGGGCGTTCACGGTGCCCCCGACGCCGGCGGCGGCGCTGGTGGGCTTGTCCAGGCTGCTCCACCCGAAGGCCGCGTCCCAGCTGGCGACGTGGTTCGCGAGCTGCGTCCCGGCGCGGATGAAGCGCCCGCCGATGTAGAGGCGGCCCGCCTCGTCCTGGGTGGAGTCGAAGACGTTGTTGGTCTCGATCCCGAAGCCCATCTCCGCGTGGGCGCCGCCCATGTCGTGCCACACGCTCCCATCGAAGCGGGAGACGCTCACCGTGGCCGTCACCCCCGAGCGCGCGAAGGAGCCGGCGGCGAAGAGGGTCCCGTCGATGACCTCGAGGGTCTGCACGTAGCCCGGGCCCACCGAACCCTGGAAGCCCTCGCCCAGGCGCTCCCAGGCGGTCCCGGTCCAGCGGGCGATGGAGCCGCCGTCGTCGCCGTCCGCGGGATCGAGGTCGAAGTGGCCGCCGGCGATCAGGTCGCCCGCGCCGTCCCGCGCGAGGGCGGACACCGAGTAGAAGCTCACGGGGAGGCCCACCGCCTCCCAGCCACCGGCGCCGTAGCAGGCCACCGACCGACTCTCGAGGGCGCCCACGTTCTGGAAGTTGCCACCGAGGCAGACCTCGTCGGCGCCGACCAGGATCGCCCGGACCTCCCCGTCGGGGTGCCCCCCGGTCGCGCCGGACCAGGCGCCGGCTCGCCGGACCGCGTAGTTGATGACCGACACGCCATCGATGGAGCCGAAGGAGCCGCCCACGTGGAGCGCTCCGTCGTCCCCGAAGGCCAGGACCTGGAGGGTCCCGTCGGTGGCGACCTCCCGGGACCAGGTCGTCCCGTCCCAGCGGTCGACCTGCGTGCCGCCGGCGGCGATCCGCTGGATGGCCCAGAGGTCTCCGGTGGTGGGGTGCAGGGCGAGGTCGACCACCGTGCCCTCGAGCCCGGCGCCGAGCGCGCGGAACCCGTCGTCCCGGGTCCACGCCATCACATTGAGCGCCGGCACGTCGTTCCCGAAGGAGAAGTGGCCGCCGACGTAGATCGTGTCGCCCGCCGCGGTCAGGGCCAGCACGTCGGCGGGTGCGGTGCCGCCGGCGCCGGGGATGTAGAAGCGGCCGGACCACTCGCCGGCGAGGGGATCGGCGGGCGCGATGGGGAGCTCGGGACAGGGGGGACCCATATCGCCGGCGAACATGTCGGGCTCGCCGAGGTCCGCCGGGCCCGCGTCGGTGGGGCCGAGATCGACGGCCGGCATGTCGGGGAGCCCGGCGTCGGTGACTCCGGCGTCGAGGTCCTCGAGGACGACGCGCTCGTCGCCGCAGGCGACCAGGAGGAGGAGGAAGGCGAAGGAGAGGAATCGATGGAGGGAATGCATGGTCGGAGAGGTCTCGTCCCTGTCGTGGCCACCACCCGGCCGGATCGGCTCAACGAATGTCGAAGCCCATCTCCAACCCGGCGCCGAGGAAGAGCCCGCCCGCCTGCACCGAGTCCTCGCCGGCGACGGCGGCGACCGGCGCGTGGAGGTCCACCCCGAGCTCCACCACCAAGGTGCCCCGGAGGTGCGCGCCCTGGAGCGTGGGGCGCAGCGCCCAGGTCGCGCGCCCCCCCGCGGAACCGAAGGACGCGCCGCGGACCGAGGCCGAGCTCGGACGCCCGTCCACGTGAGCATAGAGGAGGCCCGCGCGGAGTTCGGTGGCCAGCTCGAAGGCCCGTCGACGCCAGGCTCGCCAGACCACCCCCAGCTCGACCGCGCCGGAGAGCACGCGGACGTCCCCCCGCTCCCGGGTCGCCGTGCCGCCCTCGACCGTCGTCGCCAGCACCCATCCGAGCGAGGCGCGGCGCGGGAAGAGAGCGACCCGCAACGCACCCCCGACGGTGGCGTAGGCAGCCGCGAGGTCCCGGAGACGACCGAAGCCGGCGAGGCCCACGCTGGCCCCGGGGCGCGGCGCCAGCGCGGCCGCCGCCCGGGCCCGGGCGCGCTCCCGGAGCCGGTCGCGGGCGGGCGCCTCGGGCTCCGGCTCGGGCTCCGCGGGGCGGGTCATCAGCTCCAGCCACGAGGCCAGGTAGAGCTCGGCCACCGCGAGGGCCAAGGCCCGCGACGCCGCCGCGGGCTCGGGGCGCGGGAGCCGCCGGGACACGGTCTTGTCGGTCGCCGGATCGGCGATGGTCACCACGACCTCGCGCTCGCCGCAGGCCACGCGCACCTCGGGCGCTCCGAGCTCGCGCAACGAGGGCGCCACGTCGAAGAGTTCGAGCTCCAGGGCGGCTTCGAGCCCCTCCCGGTCCAGCTCGCCGCAGCCCTCGAGGGCCACGTCGAACGCGGGCTGAGCCGCGGCCGACCGAGCGAACACCAAGGCCAGGACGAGGGTCGGGACGACGAGCGTAGCTCGCGCGCTCACTCGCCGGTCCCCGCGAGGATCCGCTGCATGCGTGCAGCGTGGAGCCCCGTGGGGTAGGCGGCCAGGTAACGGCGCGCGGCCTGCCGAGCCGCCTCGCCGCGGCCCGCGTCGGCCCACGCCGTCGCTTCACGCGCGAGGGCGTCCTCGGTGAGGGGCCCGCCGGCCGCGAGCTCGGCGGCGCGGCCGTAGGAGCGCGCCGCCTCCGCGGCCAGGCCCCGGCGCGCCTGGACGCGCCCCAGGGTGAACGCCGCGCTGGGCGCGCGCGCGTCGCGCGGGAAACGCGTCAGGAGAGCCTCGAGGGCCGCCGCCGCGTCGGGGAGCCGCCCCTCCCGGCGCGCCGCGTCGGCGAGATCGAGCCAGCCCTCCGGGGTGCTCGGCTCCCCCTCGGCAGCTTCGGGCGGGGCACCGGGGGGCTCGGTGCTCGACGTAGCCTCGACGGGCGGCCTCGCCGGGCCGGCGGCCGGCCGGGGTTCGCGAGCGGGGCGCTCCGGTGGCGATTCGGGACGCCGCGATTCGGGACGTGGCGATTCGAGACGCGGCGACTCGGGGCCGAGCGATTCGGCATCGGACGACGAGAGCGCGACCGTGAGCGCGTCGCCGGCCCCGAGGAGCGAAAGTCGCTCGGCCACCGCCACCTCCACTCGGCCCTCCCGGACCCGCACCGTGACGCCCGCGGCGTCCACGACCACGGTGAACACCGTCCCGCGGACCGTGACGCGGACTTCGCCCGCCTCGACGACGAAGGCCCGCTCGGGCCGCCGGGCAACCTCGTAGGTCGCGGTCCCCGCGCGTTGGTGGAGCCGGACCTCGGTGGGTCCTTGCTCGAGCACCTGCACCTCGGCGGCAGCTTCGAGGAGGACCTGGCTCCCATCGGCGAGCCCCAGGCGGCTCTCGCGAGCTCTCTCCGGGGCCGCCCCGGGTCCTTCCGAACTGGCGATCGGAGCGCGGCCCGGCGAGGGCGCGCCCCCGAGCAGCGCCGCCGCCAGCACGCCACCGCCCGCGAGGACGAGGAACGCGCCCGCCGCGACCCAGAGGCCTACGCGCGGGCGCGCCGGGGTGGGCTCGGCCGCGCCGCGGCGGATTCCGTCGAGCACCCGCTGCTCGCGCAGATCGTCCCACGCCGGCTCGACCTCGCGCGCCCGGCGGGCCAGCTCGTCCAGGTCCACGGTCATCGCGCCACCCCCAGCCGCGCCCGGAGGCGCGCGTCGGCGTCGGCGATGCGCCGCTTCACCGTGGCCAGCGAGACCTCGACGAGCTCGGCGGTCCGCGGGAGGGTTTCGCCTTCGACGCGGTGCAGGACCCAGGGCACGCGGAGCTTCGGGGGGAGGCCCTCCAGCGCCAGGAAGAGCGCTCGGAGCTCGTGGTCGGCCGCCGGGTCGGTCGCCCCGCGGGGCGGGGGCTGGGAGGCGAGCAGCAGCCGACGCCGGCGGCGCTTCGTCAGGCGCTTGGTCGCGGACCGCACGGCGACCCGCACGAGCCAACCGCGGACCGCGCCGGGATCGCGGATCTCCTCCGCCTGGGCCCGCAGGGCCAGGAAGGCTTCCTGGACGACCTCGTCGAGCTCCAGCTCGTCGCCCATGAGGCGGCGGGCCACGCCGGCGAGGTAGCGCGCGTGCCGCCGGTAGAGCTGCGTGAAGGCGCGCTCGTCCCCGGTCACGAAGCGCTCGAGGAGCGACTCGTCGGAGGTCTCGGCGGTGGAAGCGACGCCCATGGAATACGAGGGTGACACGGGTTCACCCGTTCCGTGGCCGCCACGCCCACGAATCGGCTCAGCCGATCGGCGAACTCAGGGCTTGGGGATCTTGACCCGGCTGACCATCAGCGCGCCGCTGGCGAGGTACATGAGCGCCAAGGGATGAAGCACGGCCGGCCCGAGGGTCCAGGCCATCATGCGCTCGGGGACATGGTGGGTCCCGAAGAGATAGGCGAGGACGGCGACGACCAAGAGGCTCGTCGGGATCGGGGTGCCCTCGTAGTGGGTCACCTTGCCGGCGGGGCCGGTCATCAGCTCGGCCACCACGTTGTAGCGGGCCAAGCGGGCGACGCCGCAGCCGACGAAAAAGATCAGGATCAGGACGTCCCAGCCGCCGTTCAGACCCATCGCGAACGCGAGGGTAGCCGGCGCCACACCGAAGGACACCACGTCGGAGAGCGAGTCGAGGTCGCCGCCGAAGGGCGACTTCCGACGCTTTCGGGCGATGATGCCGTCCATCACGTCGCAGAGCAGCGCCATCGGGAGCGCCCCGAAGGCGAGCCAGAGGGCGGCGCGGTTTCCGGTCGCGGCGTGGTGCACGGCGGCCAGGATGGCCAACATGCCGAAGCCGGTGTTGGCCAGGGTGACGGCGTCGGCCAGGCCCAGCTCGCGAAAACGCGGCGGTGCCTTGGGGGATGCGGAGGGGGCCACGGTGGCCGGGGTCTCGTCGGGGATGTCAGCGCTCACGATGGACGGTAGCCCCCGGCTCTGGGGACCGGCGTCAGGGTACCTCATCGCTCCTCCTCGTCCTCCGGATTTCGGCGGAGGGCGAAGACCAGGGCCCGCTGCTGGACCGAGCGGGTGATCTCCGGACCCGGGCCGACCTCCAGGTCGGAGTAGCGACCGACCACCGAGAGCTGCGCGCCGCCGAGCTCGACCTGAGTCAGGGTCACGTCCCACGGCGTCATCAGCCGGGGCGCCACACCGAAGGTCCGGCGGAAGCGCGCGGTGTCGTCCGCGAGCGCGAGGTGGCCGGTGGTGGGCAGCGCCAGGATCGGCTCTTCGGGCTCGATGGGGCTGGCCGAGAGCGCGGTTTCGTCGTCCGGCTCTCGCGGGTGCTCCAAGCCGCTCTCCGGCTGCTCGGCGATCCCGGTCTCGAGCGCGGCCGGCCCGCTGAAGAGGGTCGCGATCCCGGTGGCCGGAGCCTGGCTACCAGCGCAGCCCCCGACGAAGAGGGCGGCGAGGGCCAGGAGCGGCGCGGCGAGGGGGAGCCGCCGGAAGGCGAGGCGGCTGGCGCGAGAGCGGAAGCAGAGACGCTGGAGCTGGGTGCGGGTGGACATGGATGATTGTATTTGCAGATCCCGTTCCAGCGTTCTCCGCGCGAGGGCGGCGACCGATCGTGGCGAGAGCGCACGATCGTCACGCACGCCTCACCGGCGGGTACGGACACGGACCGAGCCCCGGCCCCGCGCCCGACCGCGGCCGCGACCCCGGACGTTCGATCGTCCCCGGCCCCGTCCCTGGACGCGCACGCGGGTGGTGCCGCGACCGCGGCTGCGGACCCGGGCTCGCGACGAGCCCCGCTGCCATCCACCGCGCACCAGGACGTAGCCGCCCCCGCGCCGCACGTAGCGCGGCTGGACGTAGACGTAGCCCGCGCGCGGACGAACCCAGCGGCCCCTGCTCCACACGTAGCGGCTGCCGCTCCAGGTGTAGTGGCCGCGGACCCACACGGCCCCGGGATACGGCGCCGGGCCCACTACCACCCGCGGCGGCGGCGGCGGCGGGCTCCGCACCACCACCCCGGTCGTGGCCCGACCGCGGACGGTGGCGGTGCACGCGGGGGTGACCGCGGCGAGCGAGAGGACGAGACAGAGGTGGAGGGGCTTCATGGGTGTTCCATTCGTTCGAAGGTCGCGAGGGCCTCGTCGGGCGAGGCCGACCGGCTCTCGCGCCGCCGGGCGGCGGCGTCGCGGAGGCGGCGGAAGAGGCGCTGATGTGCGATGCGCCCGAAGAGGTACTCCGGGTGCCACTGGACCCCGAGCCACCACGGGGCGTCGTCGTCCATGGGCTCGAGGGCCTGAGGGACATCGGCGAGCCCCCAGGCGGAGATGCGCAGGCCCTCCCCCACGTCGGCCACCGCTTGCCGATGGATCCGGTTCACCAGGATCCGGTGACGCCGGACCACCGAGTGCAAGAGGCTGGGATCGTCGATCCGGGCCGGGTGCTTGGCGAAGGCGGTGTTGCGCGTGTCGCCCTCCACGCCCTGCCATACGTCCTGGTCCAGGGTGCCGCCGAAGCTCACGTTCATGAGCTGCATGCCGCGGCAGATGGCCAGCACCGGTACCCGGTCGGCCCAGGCGAGCTCGAGCACCGCGAGTTCGAAGCGATCCCGCGCGTGATCGTAGCTGGGCGCGTGGGCCAGGATCGGCTGCCCGAAGAGCGAGGGGTGCACGTCGGCGCCCCCTCCGACGACCACTCCGTCGAGCTCCTTCACCCGCGCCGGGTCGCCGTGCGGCGGAAGCCGGATCGGTCGGGCGCCCACCCGGCGGAGCGCGATCCGGGTGGCGAGCCACGCCGGGCTGCGGCGGTAGGACGCCGGGCCCGTCACTCCGATGATCGGTCGACTCACTCGACCATCCGGTTCTCCACCTCGTCGGCCCAAGGCTGGAAGAGCTCCACGAGCACCTCCCCCCGATGACGGTGCCACTCGCCGATCCACTGGTGGAGTCGTTCGCGGTCGTGCGCGAGGCGTTCGACGAGCACCCAGCTCCGCCACTCGTCGGAGATCCGCCAGGTGGGATCCCCGACCTGTGAGTTGGGCAGGCGGTAGTGGTAGGTGGGTCGCGGGTTGATCTTCTCGTCGGGGAGCACCGCCCGGACGCGCTCTTCGTCGATGTGCGCGAAGAGCGGGAGGAGGTCGAGGTCGCGGTTCCGCGTCGGGCTCAGCTCGAGGTAGTCGTCGATGAGCTGGGTGATGCTCGGCGCGTACGAGGTCTGGAGCACGCGCTCCACCAGGGCGTCCGGGTGGGGCTCGATGTGTGGGGTGACGCGGCGCGCGATGTCGGTGCGCCCGGCGCGACGGAGCCAATCGCGAAGCAGGAAGAACGCCTGCATGTGCGCCGCGATGCTCTCGGCGCCGAGGGACGCGACCTCCGGGTTGAAGTGGACCCCGAAGGCGTAGAAGAGCCGGTCCCCGGTACCCATCGCCCCCTGCTCGCGCAGATCGGTCACGAAGGCGTCGAGGTCGGCGAAGCGATCGATGGTGAGCGGCGGGGTCACCACCTCGACGGGCACGAAGGGCTCCGCGAGGCCGAGGAGGAAGCGGTTCTTCACCGCTTCGACCGTCGTCTCTTCGTCCGCGTGGGCCTCGAGCTCCGCGGCGATCTCCTTGAGGGGCCGCGAGTCGAGCTCGACGGTGAAGGTGCCCAGGTCGGTCTCCACCTGAGCCTCCTGGTCGTGCTGGCGCTGCACCTCGCCGCCGAAGTGCTTGGCGACCGCCTCGGCGCACGCCGGGACGGGCACGCCCGCCAGCTCGATCTCCACGCCCACTCGGCGCGGTCGTCCTTCGCGCCGGGTCACCGGGAGCTCGACCTCCCCGGACCGGGGTCGGCGGACCGTCTCCGGGGGCGGCCGAGAGTCGCCGGAGTCATCGTCTGTTCGTTGCACGCCACGCACCTCCGCCGGCTTCGACGCCGGGCTCCCGGCATCCGTTTCGGACTCCTTCGCCTCACCCTCGCCGCGGGCCTCGGCCACGGCCGCTCGGATCGCTCGGGTCACGGCGATCATCACCCCCACGGTGGCCAGGAGTCCCGCCCCGAGCACGACCCACTCCCACCAGGGCCGGCTCCCGGTGCTCCACACGCCGCGGGCCACGGCGGCCGCCCCGACGTACACCGCGAGGGGCGGCACCATGGCCGGCGCGGTCTTCAGGAAGAGCCCCAGCTTCATGCGCGCCAGGCCGAGGGCGTAGGAGCTCCCGGCGAGGGGTACGACCGGGCTGAGCCGGAGAAAGGTCGCCAGCTTGGCGTCGGTCCCGATCTTCTCCTCCAGCACGCGGAACCACTCGTGGCGCTCCGCGAATCGCTCGTGGAGCTTCGCGCCGCCGATCCGCGCCAACCCGAAGGCCACCAGCGAGCCCACCAGCGCCGCGCCGAACGCGACCGCCAGGCCCTTCCAGAATCCGAAGAGGGCCCCCGCGCCGAGGTTGATGAGGCTCGCCGGGCCCGCGAGGCCGATGAAGAGCCCGCCGCCGAGGGCGAACACCAGGCCTCCCCAGGGGCCCAGCCGCTGCTCGGTCGCTTCGAGGAAGTCCATGACCCGCTCGGCGTTGAGGACGACCCCCACCACGAGCGCGGCGTAGAGCGCCAGCGGGACCAGTCGAGCGAGGACTTTGCGGACCGCGGGCCATCGGCTCGCGCCCGCGAGGGAACGGGTGCCCGGAAGGCTGGCGCTCACGAGTCCTCCACCCGACGTAGCAGGGACACCGCCTTCTCCACGATGTCGGTGACCTCCCGGTGCGCGAACATCGCGTAGACGTGTTGATGGACCTTGGGCAGGTGGCCGAGCTTCCGGAGCTCGCCGGTCGCCACGTGGGGCTCGGCGACCGTCTCGGGGACGAACGCCACGCACTTCCCCGTCGCCGCGAGCTCGACCAGGGTCGCCACGTCGTCCGTCTCGCCCGCGAGCCGCGGCTGGATGCGCTGGGTCCGGAGGAAGTGGTCGACCTCCCACCGCTCGGCGGCGTCCGGGAGGTAGTGGAAGAGGGGCAGGCGCTGGAGCGCCGAGGTGAGACTCTCGCCCTCCGGTCCTTCGGCGCCGGTCACCGCGACCATGCCCCGACGCGCGAGGAGCTCGCAGACCACCCCCAGCTCCTCGGGGTTGGTGGGAACTTGATCCACCAGGAGCATGTCGAGCTTCCGCGACTGGAGGGCCTGCCGGAGATCGGTGGCGTCCCCCGACACGATCTGCACGTGGGTCTCGCCGAGGTCCAGGAGCGGAACGAAGAAGCTGGAGGCCAGCGAGCGCCCCACGAGGGTGGAGACGCCCACCCGGAGCGTCGCGGTGTCCACCGCCTCTTCGCCCCGGAAGTGCCGCAGCAGTGCGCGACCGGCGTCGAACATCACCCGGGTGTGGCGGTACGCCGCCCGTCCCGCTTCGTTCAGACGCAGCCGCCCGCCGCGACGGTCGAAGAGCGGCGTCTCTAGGAAGTCCTCGAGCTGCCTCACCTGCGTGCTGATCGTCGGCTTGGTCACCGAGAGCTTCCGAGCCGCGGCGCCGAGCGAGCCGGACTCGGCCACCACGTGGAAATAGTACAGATGATTGTAGTTGACGTTCTCCAAGACGAGCTCCGCGGATTGGCGAGTTCAGCCATCGAACTTGATCCTGATTGACCGATTGAGACCGAACTCGCGACAGACCCCCCGGGACTTCGACCGCCGCGAACGCGCCCGAAACCTCTCCCCGCTGTCTGCCGCTTCGGGCGGAGGAGCAGCAAAGCGCGTGCCGTTAGAAAATGCGCATCGCTCGCTCTGGATCGGGGCAGAAGGCCTCGGTGCTCTCGGGCTCCTCCAAAGCGCCTCGGGGGGGTTTGCCACGAGCCGACACCCGATAGGGGCGCGGCCCCCCGATCGAATCGAAGATCACCGCCGGGACGGCCGGCACGCCCATTGCTCATGTCATCGGTCGCGGGAGCACCCCGCCACACCATGACCGACACCTCGACACAATGGATTGGATGGGCCGCTTCGGCGGTGCTCTTCCTGACTCTCGCCGGCCAGCTCCGAGCCCAGTGGCGCGCTCGTTCGACGGAGGGCGTGTCGCCGATGCTCTATGGAGGGCAGATCCTCGCGTCGGTCGGTTTCGCCACCTACTCGGCGATGATCGGCAACTGGGTCTTCATCATCACCAACGGGCTCCTCGTGGGCGCTGCGGTGATGGGCCTGGTCCTCTGGTTCCGCTTCCGGCGCGAGGAGCGCGCCGAAGAGGCGACCGAGACGGCGCCCACCAAGGAGAGCGGACCCCTGGTTCAGGTCACCATGCCCCGCCGCAAGACGGCCCCGCCCAAGTCCGCGGACGCCTCCAATGGCGGCCGGCGCTGGACCTTCGCGGGGATTCGTCGGCGGCTGACCCGCGGAGGCGGGCGGAAGCGCTCGGTCCCCGAGATCGAGCGGCCTGCCGGTCGCTGGGGCTGACCCGCGCCCCTTGCCTCGCGGCAGCGACGACCACAGCCCTATCCCACCCAACCCTCAGTAGCCCCATTCGATGAACTCGTATCCAATTTCGGAACGAGAAAGGACACCCAAGTGAGCCAAGAAGAGAAGCAGCATTTCCTCGACCTCATCCAGCAATTCGACGACGCCATGCTCGTCTCCCACGCCCCCGACGGGGAGCTGCGCGCCCGGCCCATGGCCGTCGCGGAGACCACGCCGGAAGGCGACGTCTTCTTCGTGACCTCGGTCGACAGCCCCAAGGTCGACGAGCTTCTCGACGACGCGCGTCTCCTGGTCACCTTCCAGAAGGACTCCAAGTACGTCTCCCTCACCGGGACCGCCGAGTTCATCGAGGACCGCAGCCGGATCCAGGAGCTGTGGAAGCCGATCTGGCGCGCGTGGTTCCCGGACGGTCCCGAGGACACCGACATCATCCTCATCCGCGTCCGCGCCGAAGAGGGCGAGTACTGGAACATGGCCGGCAAGACCCGGGTGAAGCTCGCCTTCCGCGGCCTCCGCTCGCTGCTCACCGGCACCGAGGTGAAGCCGCCCCAGAGCGCCAGCGCCCACGGCCACGTCCAGCTCTGACGACCGGGGCGCTTCGAAGCCGCCGCGGTTTTCGCGGCGGCTTCGACGCGTCAGGCGAGCGCCGGCTCGCGGGTGTAGTGCTCGCCGACGTGGATCCGCACCGCGCCCGGCAGCACGCTGAACCGGGTCGGGTGCTCTTCCGCCAGCTCCCCATCGAGCACGAAGCGCATTGGCGGGTCGCTCTCGACGGACACGCTCCGGCCCCGCAGCCGGACGAGCCCGTCGTCGGTCTCCACGTCGGCCACGCGCATGCGCGCCGCCAGCGCGGCGACGGCGCCCGGGGGCGCCTCGAGCAGGAGCGTGACCTCCAGGAGCCCATCTTGGGGATCGCCGGTGGGCGCGAGGATCAGCCCGCCGCCGCAGGTGCGGCCGCTGGACACGGCCACCGTGAGCACCCGCTCCTCCCGGGGGAGCTCGTCGTCGACCTGGACCCGGACGGTGTGCACCGTCGGGTGCCCGATGACATCGAGGGCGCCGCGCGCGTAGGCGAGCGGCCCCCACGCGCCCTTGGTGTCGTCGTCGAGCGAGTCCCCGATGTCCCAGGCGAGGCCGCCGTTGGCGACGTTCAGCACGAAGTGCTCGACGCCTTCCCGGGTCTCTACGCGGACGCCGTCGGCGTCCACGATGTGCCCCAGGGCCAGGGCACGGCGGGCCTCGTCGAGGGTGGCGACGGAGAGGGTGCGCGCGAAATCGTTGGCGGTGCCGAAGGGCAGGATGGCCATGGGGACCCCGCGCCCGGCCACCGCCTCGGCCACCGCCGAGACGGTGCCGTCCCCGCCGGCGGCCACGATGAGCTCGGCCCCGGCTTCGACGCCGCGGCGCGCGAGCTCGACCGGACCCCACTCGTCGGTGACCCGCTCCAGGAACCAACCGGGGTTGGCCCCGACCAGCTCGTCGACGAGCGCCTGCTGCTCCTCGTCGAGGTCACGGCCCCCGAGGAGCACCATCGCGCGCAAGTAGGACGAACCGCTGTCAGGCTTCTGCTCGGGCACCGGGTTCCGCTCCTGGCCAGACCTCGTCCAGCTTGACGCCGCCGTTGGGACCGAAGTCCAGCGTTCGGATCGGGAAGGGGATCGTGATGTCGTTGGCGTCGAAGGCGGCCTTGAGCGCCATCACCGCTTCGGACTGGCAACGCAGCAGGTCGCCCTGGCTGTTGTAGTCGAACCAGACGCGAGCGGTGAAGTTGATCGAGGAGTCGCCGAACTCGGTGAAGAAGAGCTCGGCCTCCCGGCGTTCGTCCCGCGAATCGAGGGCGTTGAGGGCCTCGAGCGCCACCTTCCGGACCTTCTGCAGGTCGTCGCCGTAGCCGACGCCGCAGCCGAGGTCCATCCGCTTCAGGTCGTTGTCCGTGTGGTTGATGAGGACCTCTTGATAGATCTTGCTGTTCGGCACGATCACCCGCTTGCCGTCGAAGGTGCGCAAGCGGGTGGTGCGCAGGTCGAGCTGCTCCACGACGCCGATGACGTCGTTGGTCTCGATGATGTCCCCGACGTTGAATGGGTGCCGCACCGAGAGCCCCACGCCGCTGATGAAGTTCGCGGCCAGATCCTGGAACGCGAAACCCAGCGCGAGTCCGACGACACCGGCGCCCGCCAGGAGCGAGGTCACGACCTTGTTCAGATCGAGGATGCTGAGGGTGATCATCAGCACCGCGACCAGGGACGCGAAGTGCACGATGCTGACCAGCAGGTCCCGCGCGGAGCGGTGCATGCGGGTCTTGCTCAGCGCCTTCTCGACGGCCTTCCGGACCAGCTTCGAGAGGGCGTAGAGGACGATGGCCGTGATCAGCGCGAGGCCGATGTTGGGGAGCATCCGGGCCGCGCCTTGGGCCCAGGCCTCCAACTTCTCCACCACGGTGCTCCAGAGTTCGCCGAAGTTCATGGTTCAGCCCGCCGTCCAGCTGGGGGGATCGCTCGCCGGGAAGCTCTCGAGCCCCGCTTCGGCGACACGCTGGGCCTCGGGCCCATACCGGTCTTCGAGGTACGCCACGATGGCCGCGGACTCGAACATCGCTTCGCCCGTATTCGGATCTTCCAGGTAGGGGAACTGGGTCTTGCCGTGCCGTCGCTCGAACTCGGGCCGATGACCGCTACCCCTGGCGCAGGCGTGGCTCATGTAGGGCAGCGCCAGCTCGGCGAGCTGGAGCCGGACCGCCCGGCAGAAAGGGCAGGCCTCGAAGGCCCAGAGGACCAGGGGTTCGTCGAGGGTGACGGGCTGGGTCCGCGCCTCCTCCGCGCCGCTCACTCCGACCAGCGCCGAGGCCACCTTCGAGGTCGGCTCGGCGAGGGCTGAGCGGAGTCGCCGTGGGATCCGGTGCCCGCGACCGTAGCGGGCGAAGAGGTAGGCCACGATGGCGTCGGCGTCGCCGAGCGCCTCATCGCAGCTCTGATCGACGAGGAAGGGGACGGTCTCCTCGCCGCGGGCCGCGAGGAGCTCCGAGCGATGCCGGGACGCGCCGCGCGGGCAGGGCTTCACCAGCGCGTCGAGGTCCAGCATGGCCAGCGCTTCGCGCACGAGGCGCGAGTAGGGACAGCCCTCGAGCTCGTAGAGCACGAGATCCGGCTGCTCGTCGGGGTCGCGGGTGAAGAGCGCGAAGGCGCCTGCCCCGCCGCGCAGCAGGGACGCCGCGCTTCCCCCGAGCTGGACCCGGAGCGAGCGCAGCTGTTCCGCGTCGAGGGCTCTCACGAGTCCACCCTCGCCGAAGGGAGACGTGAAGGGATGAGCTTTGCTCTTCGGTGTGCCACGGGCGCCAGTCCTTTCCGCAGAGGGGACGCCGCAGCGGCCGCAGTCGTAACGAGCGGGCCCTCGTCACGGATCTGCCTCGATCCTCGGCGGGCCGTGACGTTCCGCCCCGGATCCCCCCGGCGACGCGCGGAGGAAAGGGTTGGAACGAAGGATGCAATGTCCCAGGGCATGGAACAGCACCCCGTCACCCGCAACACCGACCGCGAACAGGCGATGCTCGTCGACGCCCACGACCCGAGCCATCAGACCCGCTTGCCGCGGATGATCCTCGGGCTCTGCGCACTCGTCCCCGTGGCCTCCCTGGCCATCCTGCCCTTCATGGAGGGGGCCGCGCGCGCGGGCATGGGCTACTTCAGCCTCCTCTGGACCGGTCTCCTGGTCCTCGTCTTCGGTGGCTGGATGGTGAAGACCCAAGGTGTTCCCCTCGACCGGAAGGTCGCCTGGGGCTTCGCCTTCGTCCTCCTCGCGCCGATCACCCTCCCCCTCTACTGGTACCGCCACGTCTGGAACGCGCCGGTCGCCCGCGTCCGCCACGCCTGACGTGAGCTGACCGCGCGGAGGCGACCCCGTCCGCCGAGGTACGTCCTCGGCGGGCGACCGTGGGCCCCGGGGGACGGGAATGCTATGCCCGTCCCATGATCCGTAGCCCCAAGGACTTCTTCCGCCCGCTCGCCCTCGGCGCCCCCGAACCGCTGCGCGAGGTCCCCTTCCGGCCCTCCCGCATGATCCACTTCTTCGACCCGTCGAACGAGAAGATGGCCGCCAAGGCCCCCTCGATCGCCGCGAAGGTGGATGTACTCCTCGGGAACCTCGAGGACGCCGTCGCCGCCGACAAGAAGGTCGCCGCCCGCGAAGGCTTCATCGCCATCGCCGAGGCGAACGACTTCGGGACCACCCAGCTCTGGACCCGGGTCAATAGCCTGGACAGCCCGTGGTTCCTCGACGACGTCCAGCAGATCCTGGCCAAGGTCGGCGACAAGCTCGACGTGCTCATGGTCCCGAAGGTCGAAGGGCCCTGGGACATCCACTACGTCGACCGCCTGCTCGCGCAACTCGAGGCCAAGCACGGGCTGAAGAAGCCCATCCTGGTCCACGCGATCCTGGAGACCGCCCTCGGCGTCGCCAACGTCGAGGCCATCTGCGGCGCGAGCCCGCGCATGCAGGGGCTCAGCCTCGGTCCCGCCGACCTCGCCGCGTCGCGCCGCATGAAGACCACCCGGGTCGGTGGCGGCCACCCGGGCTACCTGGTCCGCGAAGACCCCGCGGGCGACGACGCGCCCCGGGCGACCTACCAGCAGGACCTCTGGCACTACACGCTCGCGCGCATGATCGACGCCTGCAACGCGCACGGCATCCTCCCCTACTACGGGCCCTTCGGGGACATCCGCGACACCCTCGCCTGCGAGGACCAGTTCCGGAACGCCTTCCTCCTGGGCTGCGTCGGCGCCTGGTCCCTGCACCCGGTGCAGATCGACATCGCGCGCAAGGTCTTCAGCCCGCCGGTCGACGAGGTCAAGTGGGCCAAGCGGGTCATCGACGAGATGGGCGACGGCACCGGCGCGGTCATGATCGACGGCAAGATGCAGGACGACGCCACCGTGAAGCAGTGCAAGGTGATGGTGGAGCTCGCCACCGCCCTCGCCGAGAACGACGACGAGCTGAAGGCGGCGTACGGCCTGTGAGCGCCGCCCGACCCCGCCGCAGCGTGCTCTACATGCCCGGCTCCAACGCCCGCGCGCTGGAGAAGGGCCGCACCCTCGACGCCGATGGGCTGATCCTCGACCTCGAGGACGCGGTCAGCCCGGCGCAGAAGGCCGAGGCGCGGACCCAGGTCGTCGCCGCCCTGACCGAAGGGGGCTACGGCCACCGGGAGATCCTCCTCCGGGTGAACGGTCTCGAGACCGCATGGGGCGAGGACGACCTGCGCGCCGCGGCCACCGCCGGGGCTCACGGCGTCCTGCTGCCGAAGGTCGAGAGCGCGGAGACCGTGCTGCGCGCGCAGCAGGTCCTGGAGGGCGCCGGCGCGCCGGCCGACCTCGAGCTCTGGTGCATGATGGAGACCCCGCGGGGGATCCTGCGCGCCGAGGCCATCGCGGACTCGTCGCCGAAGCTGCGCGGCTTCGTCATGGGGACCAGCGACCTGGCCAAGGACCTCCACGCGGCCCACACCGCGATGCGGCTGCCCATGCTCGTCGGGCTGGGGACCTGTCTCCTGGCCGCACGCGCCGCGGGCCTGGCCATCCTCGATGGGGTCTACCTGGACCTGAACGACGAGGACGGCTTCCGCGCGAGCTGCGTCCAGGGCGCGGAGCTCGGCTTCGACGGCAAGACGCTCATCCACCCCAAGCAGCTCGCCGCTGCCAACGAGGTCTTCGCACCCAGCGAGGACGCCGTGACCTTCTCGCGGCGCGTGATCGAAGCCCACGCCGCCGCCGAGGCGGAGGGCAAGGGCGTGGTGCTGGTCGACGGCAAGCTCGTCGAGAACCTGCACGTCGAAGCGGCGCACCGCTTGGTCGCCCTCGCCGACGCCATCGCCGCCCGCTGACACCGCTGACAGCAGGCCGTCGTCGTCAGCCCTACGGGTGACGACGACGGTGCCGCGGCCTTCAGGACGCGGTGAGCTTGCGGCGCTTGGAGAGGAAGTCGATGAAGTCCATCTTCGTCACGACGGCCTCGACCTTGCGGTCCTCGTCGACGACGATGGCCACCTCGCCGCGCTCGAAGATCTCGGGGAGCGCGCCGGCGTCGTCGTGGGGCTGCACGGTGCTCACCCGGCGCTCCATGATCTCCGCCAAGGAGGTCTGCGGGTTCCGGCCCTCGACGAGGAAGCGGAGCACGTCGCTCTCGGTGACGATGCCCGAGAGGCGCCCGTCGGCGACGCAGGGCATCTGCGAGATCCCGTGGGCCTTGAAGAGCTTCACCGCGTGGTCGAGGGTCCGGTCATCGTCGATGGTGATCACCGTCTGCGGCGGGAGCGCGCGCATGATCTCGGCGATGGAACCCATCTCCGACTCGGTGTCCACGAAGCCGTGCTGACGCATCCAGGCGTCGTCGACGAACTTGGTCAGGTAGTTCCGGATGTTGTCCGGGAGGATGACCACGATGCGCGGCTTGGAGCCGTCGGGCTTCGGGCCCATCTCCTTGGCGATCTGCATCGCCGCCCACACCGCGGTGCCCGAGGAGCCCCCGCAGAGGAGCCCCTCCTGGCGGATGAGCTGCCGCGCGACCCGGAAGGAGTCGCGGTCGTTGCTCTTCACCCAACGGTCGACCAGGGAACGGTCGAGCACTTCGGGGATGAAGTCGTAGCCGATGCCCTCGACCTTGTAGCCCTTGATCTCTCCATCGCCGGCCAGGATGGATCCCTCGGGGTCGACGCCCACGATCTGGATCCCCGGGACCTCGGCCTTGAGCACCTTGGCGATGCCGGTGATGGTGCCGCCGGTGCCGGCGCCGGCTACCAGCACGTCGATCTTCCCGCCGGTCTGCTCGAGGATCTCCCGGGCGGTGGTCTCGGCGTGGGCGTCCGGGTTGTCCGGGTTGCCGTACTGGTCGAGGATGTGGCTGTTGGGGATCACCTTCTGCAGGCGCTGGGCCACGCTGATGTGACTCTCGGGCGCGTCGAAAGCCGCCTCGGTAGGCGTGCGGATGATCTCGGCGCCGAGGGCCTCGAGGACCACCTGCTTCTCCTTGCTCATCTTCTCCGGCATCGTGATGATCATCCGGTAGCCGCGGACCGCGGCCGCCATCGCCAGACCGATGCCGGTGTTGCCGCTGGTCGGCTCGATGAGGGTGTCGCCCGGCTCGATGTCCCCGCGCTTCTCCGCCTCGAGCAGCATGCGCACGCCGATGCGGTCCTTGACGGAGCCGCCGGGGTTCATGAACTCGCACTTGCCGAGGAGCTCCACCGGCAGGTCGCGGCCGATGCGGGAGAGGTGGACCAGCGGGGTGTTGCCCACGGCCTGGAGGATCGATTGCTTCGGGGAGGTCATCGCTCCGGGGCGTAGCTCGCATGGGCGCTCGGGTCCGTGCGCCACGTCACCGCCTCGCCGACGCCGGGGGCTCGTGATAGGTCGGGGCCATGCGCGTCCTCGTCCCCCTCGCCCTCGCCTGGGCCCTCGCCGCCCCCGGCCGAGCCCAGGTCGACGTCCCGGCGGGGCCGGAGGACGCAGCCTCCCCCGCCGCCAGCGAAGCGGGACCGAACGACGGCGCCGCGGCCGAGGGTGCGGCCGCCGACGTCGAGGCGGACGAGCCCGCCGCGACCGAGCCCGATGGCCCGGCCGAGGCCGCGGACGAAGCCCCCGGGTCCGCTGCTTCGGTCGCCGAAGCGCCCACGCCGCCCAAGGTCGCCGTGGTGGTCGCCGGGGACCCGGATCCCGCGCTCCAGGAGACGGCCCTCGAGCTCGATCGAGCGCTCGGCGAGCGCCGGCTGGTCCGCCCCGGCGACTCCATCCTCCGGGCCGCCCTGCGCGGGGTCGCCGCCACCGAGGTCGAAGACGGCCTGGAGCGCGTGCGCGTGGAGCGTCGGCGCCTGGGCTTCGGCGACGATGACCGCGACCCCCTGGCCCGCCTCGGCCGGATGGCCGGGGCCGACGTGCTCGCCGTGGTCCGGCGAGCCGAGGGCGGGATCCGCGTCCAGGTCTTCGACGTCCGCGCGGGTCGCTTTTTCCGCGACCGGCTGACCCTCGAGCCCCTGGCCGACGCCACCCGCTTCATCGCCCGGGCGGCCCGCGCCGCCCAGCGGCGCCCCGCGGCGCCTCCGGACGCGGCTCCGCCGACCCCCGCCGAGACCGCGAGCGCGGCGCCGGAAGCGGACACGCCCCCTCCCGCGCCGGAGGAGGAGGCCACCGGTGCCCGGGCCTGGTTCAAGAAGAACTGGGCCTTCGTGGTGGCCGGCGCGCTCCTGGTGGGCGTGGTCACCGGCTTCGTGATTCGGGCCACCCGGGAGGACCCCCAGCCCGATCCAGTGATAGTCTTCCGTCCAGGCGGATGAGGCGACCACGGCAGGAGGGGCCCCGGGGGCCGGCTAACGGCGGGGCCCTCGCCGCGACTGCCTCCTCCGTGCTCCGGATCCTCCAGCGGCTCCTGTTCGCCCTCGCCTTCCTCGGCGCGGTCTCCCTGGCTCCCACCGCCCGGGCCCAGGGCGGCGATGTCGCCGGGTGGACCACCGAGAGCGAGCCCCCGCCTCTGCCGGAGCCCCCCGAGGGGTACCTCACCGAAGAGCGGGGCCACGTGCGGTGGGTCTACCCCGACGGCGCGGCCTACGAGATGGAGGCCCTGGCCGAGCGCGTCGCCGACGACTGGGCCACCCTGGAGGGCGACCTCGGCGTGGACGTCGACGACACGCTCGAGGTCCGCATCGTCCGCAACCCGGACGAGATGCGCGAGCTCGCCCCGAGCTGGGCGCCCCCGCCCGCCTACGCGAGCGGCGTGGCCTATGGGGATCTGGGACTGATCCTGCTCAGCCTGACGGTCCCGGACACCTGGGAGCGGCCGGACGTGGAGACCGTCTTCGTCCACGAGCTGAGCCACATCGCGCTGCGGCGCGCGGTGGCCGGGCACCCCCTGCCCCGCTGGTTCGTGGAGGGCGTGGCCATCCAGCAGTCGGGGGAGCGCTCCCTGGAGCGCGTGAAGACGCTCTGGGAGGGTCACTTCGGGGACCGCCTGATCCCCCTGGGGCAGCTCGATCGGAGCTTCCCCGCCCAGGCCCACGAGGTGAACCTCGCCTACGCACAGGCGGCCGACCTGGTGCGCTACCTACGCCGCGACGCCCGGAGCGGGCGACGCTTCCAGACCCTGGTGGGCGAGCTCGCCGAAGGCGAGACCTTCGAGAAGGCCCTGAGCGATGCCTACGCCGTGACCCCCGGCCAGTTCGAACGCGACTGGCTGGCGTCGGTCTCCGAGCGCGCCCGCGCCTTGCCGCTCATCGTCGGCGGCGGCACGTTCTGGGTCATCGCGGCCCTCCTCCTGGTCGCCGCCTGGCGCCGCCGGCGCAAGCAGGCGAAGGCCAAGCTGGCCACGATGGCCGCCGAAGAACGCGAGCACGACGAGGCCTTGGCCTCGCTCGAGGCCTTGGCCGAAGCTCGGCTACGCGACCTGGCCAGCCAGGACGACGAGGGGTTCGTCGTGTACCTGGCGTCCAACCCGGGTCCGCGCGAACAAGACGTGCCCACGGTCGAGCACGACGGACATCACCACACCCTCCACTGAGGAAGGTCGGGTGAGATCATCGTCGAGGGCGCGAGGCCCCCGACGAGGTCACTTCTTGTCGGCGCTCTTCTTCCCATCCTGGTGGATGGGGAACTTGGGCGTGGTGCCCTTGGCGAGCTGCTTCTTACGGTCCTGCCCCATCTTCTTGTAACGGTTGGCGCGGCGGGTCTCGGTCTTGCTGGTATCGGACATGGGAAATTCCTCGAAAGGCCGGGGTGCATACCGCCGAAGCCGGGTCCGGTCAAACGCGAAGCGCTCGCTCGGCGTCCCTTCGCGCGGCCTCGGCGTAGGCAGCCGCCAGTTGTCGGGTGATCGGCCCCGGTGGCGTGGGCGAATCGCCATCGATGGAGCGCACCGCGACGATCTCCCGGATGCTGCTGGTCAGGAAGACCTCGTCGGCGCGCTCGAGCAGCGCGCGGTCCGGGGGCTCCTCCCGGACCGCGAGACCCGCCGCGCGCGCCAACCGCAGGACCTCCGCCCGGGTGACGCCCGGGAGGATCCGGTCGGTCGGCGCCGTCACCAGCGCGCCGTCCACCACCAGGAAGAGGTTGCTCGTGGCTCCCTCCTCGACCCGGCCACTGGGGTCCTCGAGCAGCGCTTCGTGCACCCCCCGCGCCCGCGCCCGCCGCGTCGCCACGACGTTGGGGGCATAGCCCGCGACCTTGGCCCCGCGGATCGACGTCGCGACTCCCGGGAGCACCACCGCGTCCACGCCTTCCGCGTAGGCGTGGGCGGGCAGGCGCACGAGCGGGAACGCCATGGCGACGCGCCGAGACCGCTCCGGCTCGGTCGCCAACGAGGCGCCGTCCCCACGGGTCCAGAAGAGCCGGAGGACGACGTCAGGGGCCAGCGCCGCCAGCTGCCGCACGTCGGCCTGGAAACCCGCGCGCGGCAGCGGCTCCCCGAAGTCGAGGAGCCGCCCGCCCGCCGCCAGGCGGTCCAGGTGGGCCCCCAGGAACGCCGGGCCCCCGTCGTGGGTCCGCAGGACCTCGAAGAGGGCGTCGCCGTAGAGGAAGCCGCGGTCGACGACGGGGACGGAATCCGCCCGCTCGCCGTCGATGAGCACCGCGAGCGGCCTCACCTCAGCCCTTGAGCTCCTCGAGCAGCGCCGTGGCCTGGGGGTGGCCCTTCTCCTCGGTCACCGCGCGCTCGAGCATGGAGATCGCCTTGCGGGAGTCGCCATCCTTGTTCGCCAGGTCGCCGAGGTAGAAGTAGACGTCGGCCTTGGTGATGCCCGCGTCGGCGTCGAGCTTCTGGAGCAGCAGCGCCCGGAAGGTCTTCTGGGCGCGCGCGTAGTCGCCGGTGGCGTGGGTCAGCTTGCCGAGGTCCCGGAGGACCTTGACGTTGGTGAGGTCGATCTTGAACGCCGAGTCGTAGTGCTCGAGGGCGGCGTCGGTCTGCCCCATCCCCTCCAGGGCCTTGCCGAGCATGTGGTGGAAGGAGGCCAGCTCCTTGCTCCGGCGGCCCCCGAAGCTCTCGATGATCTTCTCCAACACCGGCACCGCGTCCTGCTGGCGCCCAGCGGCGATGTAGAGGTCGCAGAGGGGCAGGAGGATCTCCCGGTCCTCGGCGCGCATGGCGACGGCCTGCTCCAGCGCCGTGGCGGCGGAGCCGGGGTCGTCGAGCTTCCCTTGGTAGAGGTCGGCCACCTTCTTGAGGAGGTCGACCTTGGTGGCCTCATCCTCTTCGGCGTCCGCCTCGGCCTGGAGCATCACCGCCAGCTCGCCCCAGCGCTCGTGCCGCTCGTAGTGCTCCTTGAGGAGCTCGTGGGTGGTGGCCGAAGGCTCGAGCTCGTAGGAGCGCTGGAGCGCCGCCAGGGCCCGCTCCGAGTCCTCGAGCTTCTCTTCGGCGAGCTGGGCCACACGGCGCTCGGTCGCGGCGGCCTCGTGCGGCTCCTGCAGCGGCACCAGCCGCTCCAGGCCGGCCACGGCGTCGACCCAGGCCTCCCGGGTCTCGTGGATCCCGATGAGGCGCTCCAGGGCCGCCCGGTCGCCCGGGTCGACCGCCAGGATCCGCTCGAGGGTGGCCACGCCGGCGTCCAGGTCCTCGCGCTCGGTCTCGTGGACCGCCGCGAGGCGCAGGAGGATGGGCTTGGGCTCCGCGGTCTGGGCCAGCCGGTTCTCGAGGAGCTCGACCACCTCGTCCCAGTGACCCTCGAGGCCGAGCAGGCGCTCCATCTCGTCCAGGGCGTCGCCGTTGTGGGGATCGATCTCCAGGATGCCCCGGAGCTGATCCATGGCGTCCCCGCGGCGACCGAAGGCCTTCTCCGCCAGGCGGGCGAGGCCCACCCGGGCGGCGATGCGCTGCTCGTCGTTCTCGGCGGCGTCCAGGCGACGGTCGAGGAGCAGGCGCAGGTCGTCCCAGCGCTCGGCCCCTTCGTAGAGACCCTGGAGCGCGTCCATGGCCTCCATGCTGTCGGGATCCTCGTCGAGGAGGCCCTCCCAGGCCTCGGTGGCCCGGCGGGTGTCCTCGAGCTTCTCGGCGAGCACGAAGGCGAGCTTGCGCCGGAGCTCCTTGCGGTGCTCCACGTCGAAGGCGGCCTCGATGCGCCGCTCCAGGAGCCGCACGACCTCGCCCCACTTCTCCTGAGCCTCGCGGATCCGGGTGAGCTCGGCCAGCGCCTCGGACTCGGTCGGGTCCGCCTCCAGGATGGAGAGCAGACACTGGGCGGCCATCGCCGGATCGTGCAGGACGCTCTCGCTCAGGGTCGCCGCCTCGCGGAGGCGGGCCTTGCGGGCCTCCTCGTCGAGCTCGACCTTGGCCCACTCGCGGAGCGCGGCGACCAGCTCGGCCTCCCGCCCGTCCATGGCCCGCAGCAGCTCCACCAGCTCGGCGTGGGCCTCGAGGGAGTCGGGGTCGGCCCCCACGGCACCCCGGAGCCGCGCTTCCGCGGCCTCGAGGTCCCCGAGCCGGTCGCGGTACCAGCCCGCGGCGCGCATCTCGAGGTCCCGGCTGAGCATGCGGTCCAGGCCGCCCTCGTCGATGACGGCTTCCACCAACCCGCGGAGGCTCTCCCACTCGCCCGTCGCGCCGGCGAGCCGGTCGACGTCGTCCAGGATGGCCAGGTCCCGCGGGTCGACCAGGAAGGCCTTGCGCAGGGCCTCGAGAGCCTTGGCGGGCTGACCGAGGTCGTTCTCCCAGAGCTGCGCCGCCTCCTGCAGGAGACGCACGCGCTCGCCCTCGGAGTCGGCCAGCTCGATGCGGATGTCGTAGAGGCCGGCGACCTTGTCCATCGCGCCGGTGTCGCGGTAGGCGCGCTCCAGCACGTCGACGACCTCGAGGGCCATCTCCGGCTGCCGACCCAGCCGCTCGAGGGCCTCGGTGGCCCGCTCGTCGCCCGGGTCGCGCTCGACCACCTCCTGGTAGGCCGCGAAGGCCCCGCGCAGGTCGCCCTGGTGGGTCTCGCGCAGCTCGCCGAGGCGAACCAAGAGGCCGGCCCGCTCGGTGGGATCGGTGCTCAGGTTGCCCCGGCGTTCGAGGACGTCGCCGAGCTCGTGCCAGCGCTCGGTGGCCACCAACAGCTCGTCGAGGTGCTGCAGCAGTGCCTCGTCGTCGCCCACCTGCTCCAGCGCGCGCTGGGTCGCCCCGATGGCGCGGCTCGGATCGTTCAGGCGGTTCTCAGCCACGCGCGCCAGGCGCACGTAGAGCTGCCGGGCGTTCTGTGGGTCGAAGCTGTTCGACGCGCGGCTCTCCAGCGTGTCCGCGAGCTGTCCCCACTGATCGGTCTTCTCGGCCAACCGCTCGAGGTTCTCGGCGAGCGCCTCGTCGTTGGGGTCCTCGCCGAAGGCGCGGGCGATGGCGGTGAAGGCCGCGCGGTCGTCGTGCCGACCGTGCTCGTGGACCTCGGCCAGCTTCTGGAGCTCCGCCTTCTTGTCGAAGGGATCGGTCGCGCCATCGGCCTTGAGGGCGTGGAGCTCGGCCAGATCGTCCCAGCGCTCCTGCAGATGGAGCAGGGGCTCGAGGATCTCGGCCGCCTGCATCCGGTAGTCCTCCAGGTGGCTCACCCGGATGACGGCCTGGACCGCCGGCTCGTGCCGGTTGTCGATCTCGAGGACCTGCTGGTACTTGGCCAGCGCCTCGTAGACGTCGTCGAGCTCGCGCTCGTGGATGCCGCCGGCCCGGTGGAGGAGCTGGACGCGCTCGGCGTCCGCCTCGGCCATGCCCGCGCGGAGCTCGAGGTTCTCGAGGAGCTCCGGCCACATCGCCTGCCGCTCGTAGAGGGCGCCCAGGGCGTCCACGGCGGCCCGCTGGCCGGGCTCGATCTCCAGCACCCGCAGGTAGGCGTCGATGGACTGGTTCGGCCGCTTGAGCTGGGTGTCGTTCAGCTGACCGAGCCGCAGGCCGACCTCGACCTTGAGGTCCGGGTCGTCCTCGACCTCCAGGCGTCGTCCGAGGATCTCCGCCAGGCGCTCGAACGCGCTCGCGCCGGCGAAGAGCCGGTCCAGGGACTCGAGGGCGATGGGATCGTCCGGGTCCTCGGTGGCCGCGCGCTCGTAGAGCTCGATGGCCGCCTCCGGATCCCCGAGGAGCTCCTCGAGCACCGACGCGCCGCGGCGGAGCAGCTCCGCCCGCTCGATCGGATCGTAGGTGCGCTCGACCTTGGTCGAGAGGACGGCCGCGAGGCCCTTCCAGTCGCCGACCATGGTCTGGAGCGCCTCCAGGGCGTCCAGCGCGCTCATGTCGTCCGGGTCGTGCTGCACGAGCCGCTCGTAGGTCCGGATCGCCGAGCGCGGGTCGCCCCGCTTCTCGTCGTGGACTCGGGCGACCATGGCCAGGAGCTGGGTCTTGAGCGCCGGATCCTGGGCGACCTGGATGGCCTGCTCGTAGGCGGCGACGTGCTCGTTCCAGCTGTCCAGGAGGCCCGCCAAGCGGTCGACCTCGGCCCGGGGCTCCTCCTCGATGGGCTCGGCGGCGAAGGCACGCGCCCACGCCTCGAAGGCCATCCGCGGGTCGTTGCCGCGCTCCTCGTGCAGGCGCCCGACCTCGGAGAGCGTGGTGCGCTTCTCGTAGGGATCCTCGGTGGCCGACGCCTGGGCCTCGAGGACCGCCACCAGCTTCTTCCACTGGTCGGCGCCGCGGTAGATGGGCTCCAGGATCTCGGTGATCCGCTGCTGGTGCTCCGGATCCATGACCAGCGCCTCGAGGGCGGTGACCGTCGGGGTGTGGTCCGGCCGGAGCTGGAGCACGGTCTCGAAAACGTCGATGGCCTGAACGGTGTCGTTCTGCTTCTCGATCAGGAGCTTGCCGAGCCGATACTTCAGCTCCGCCTCCTCGGGCAGACCCATGGCCTGGTCGATGCGTGCCCGCAGGTGGTCGGCCAGGTCGTCCCAGCGCTCGGTCTGCTGGAAGAGTCGGTCCAGGGCCTCGGTGGCCACCAGGTCCGACTGGTCGATCATCAGCGCGTCGCGGTGCGCCGTGATGGCGGCGTCCACGTTCTGCTGCCGGGTCTCCTCCAGCTCCGCGATGCGGTGCAGCAGGAGCACCCGCTCCTCGTCGCTGTCGGCGACGTCCACGCGGCGTCGCAGCAGCCCGAGGAGATCTTCCCAGCGCTCCAGGCTCTCGAGACAGAGCCGGAGCTGATCGAAGGCCCGCCGCCGGGTCGGGTCGAGCTCGAGCACGCGCTCGTAGTAGGGGACGGCCTGGGCCGGCTTGCCCGCCAGCTCCTGGTAGAGGCGCCCGGTCTCCATCGAGAGCTCGGCCATCTCCTCGTCGAGGACGCCTTCCTTCTCCACGGCGGCGCCGAAGATCCCCGCCAGGGTCTCCCACTCCTCGAGCACCTTCCCGAGGCGCGAGAGGGTGTCGCGGGTCTCGCGATCCCGGACGTCTTCCTGGAGGAGGCGCGCGTAGCAAGCGAGCGCCCCCTCGAGATCCTCGAGGTAGTCCTCGTGGATCTGACCCAGCCGCCGGAGGATCTCCTTGCGATCCATCTCGTCGTGGGTGGCCGAGAGCCGCGCCTCGAGGGTCGCGGTGACGTTCGGCCAATCCATCCGGGAGAGGAAGACGGGCTCGAGGATCTCCGCGGCCTGACCGCGGTGCTCCTCGGACTCCATCATCGCCTGGAGGCGCGCGATGGTCGGCTCGTGGCTCGGGTCGAGACCCAACGCCGCCTTGAACTGATCGAGGGCCTGGTAGGCGTCGTTCAGCCGCTCGAGGGCCACGGTGCCGAGGCGGTGGCGCACCAGGACGCCCTGCCCGGCTCCAGCCTCGAGCTGCCGCTCGAGGGTCGCGCCGAGGTCCGACCAGCGCTCCGCCTTCTCGTAGAGACCGGCGAGCCGCTCGTACGCGCTCGTGCGATGCGGGTCCTCGACGAGGACGCCCTCCATGGCGTCGATCGCGCCGGAGACGTCGCTCATCTCGTTCTCGCGGATGTCCGCGCGGCGCTCGAGGAGGGCCACCCGCTCCGCGGGCGTCTCGGCGAGTTCCGTCTTGCGCCGGAGGGTCTCCAGGAGCGCGTCGTAGTCGCCGGCGCCGGCCTGCAGCGCGTCCAGGGCGTCGAGGGCCTGCTCGTGGTCCGGACGGACCTCGAGCACCCGCTGGTAGAACCGACGGGCGCGCTCGGTCTGCTCGAGCGGACTCTCGGCGAGGCTGGCCGCGCGCATCAGGACCTCGGTCTGGAGGTCGCCGTCGAAGATGTCCGGGGCGATGTTCTCCAGGAGGTCGACGTGTTCCTCGTGCTTGCTCGCCACCGCCGAGAGGCGGGCGAGCTCGTCGAGCATGGCGGCCAGGTCGGGCTCGCCCAGGGCCTCCTTCACGGCGGAGCCGAGGAGGCGGAAGGCCTGGGCCTGGTCGTCGCGACCGACGTCGGCGACCTCGGCGGCCCGGCGCAGCGAGCGGAGCCGCTCCACCGGGTCCTCGGAGCCGGCCATGACCTCCAGGGCCCCGACCAGCTCGTCGTAGGCGCTCTGGCTCTCGTAGTGGGCGACGAGCGCCCGCGCGGCGGAGACCCGCTCGCTCGCGTCCGGGTCGGTGATGATCTCTTCCAGGGCCTCGATGGTGGGCGGGTGGCCCGGCGCGAGGTCGAGGATGCGCTCGTAGATCTCGGTGGCGCGCTCGAGGTCGCCGGTGTGCGTGCGCATCACCTCGGCCATCTCGAACTGGATCTGGGCCCGAGTGTCGGCGTCGGAGCCGGCGTCCTCGGCGCGCATGAGCTGCATCTCCAGGACCTCGAGGAGGTCGTCGAGGCGCTCGCTCTTGCGGTAGAGCCGCGCCAGCGACTCGAGCGTCCGGTCGTCGGGGCCGAAGCGGCTGAGCACGTCGTTGTACGCCACGATGGCGTTGTCGACGTCCTCCTGCTTCTCCTCGTAGACCTCGCCGATGCGGCGACCGATGACGCGGCGCTCGTCCTCGTCGTCGACCGCGCCATCGAGGGCCTGGAGGATGCCGACGAGCCGCTGCCACTCGCCCTCGCGCTCGTAGAGGCGCTCGAGGGACCGGAGGGCGTCGCGGCTGGTGGGATCGAGGTCCAGGCGCTCGCGGTGCGCGGCGATGGCGCCGGCCACGTCCTCGAGCTCGTCCTCGAGGAGCGTCGCCAGCCGGACCAGGAGCTCGCCGCGTCGCTCGGCGTCGAACTCGGTCTTGATCTGTAAGCGGTAGTCGCGGGCGAGCTTCTCGTGGTTGCCCTTGACCAGGTGGATGCGCTCGAGGGCCCGGGCGGCCGGCAGCACCACGTCGGGGTTGTCGGCGTCGACCTCGAGGAGCTTCTCGTAGGCCCGCTCGGCCCGCTCGGTGTCCTGGATCTCGTCGTCGTAGAGACGCGCGATCTCCAGGAGCAGCTCGCTCTCCAGGTGCGCGTTGCCCTCGGCGCTGGCCAGGGCCTTCTCGAGGATCTCCGCGCGCTCGCGGGCCGCGCCGCGGGCGACCGCGAGCCGCTGGAGCTGCTCGCGGGCGGGAACGTCTTCGGGGTCGGCGAGGACCGCGCGCGCGAACGCCTGGAAGGCTCGGTCGAGGTCGTGGATGTGGCTCTCGTAGAGTTCGCCGAGGCGCGTCAGCAGCGCCACCTGACCCGCGGGATCGGTGACGGCTTCGAGCTGGATCTCCAGGATCCGCGCGAAGTCCTGCCAAGCCCCCTGGGACTCGTAGAGGGGCTCCAGGATCGCGGCGATGCGCTGCCGCTGCTCGGCGACGTCGATGAGTCGCTCGAGGGACTGCTGCGCCTTGAGATGCGTGGGGTTGGTCTCCAGCACCATCTCGTACTGGTCGACCGCGGCCGAGGGTTCCTGGAGGTTCTTCTCGTGGAGCTCGCCGATCTCGTAGGTCAGCTCGAGGCGCTTCTGGTCGTCGTCCTCGGCGTCGAGGTCCTGGCGCAGGAGCGCCACCAGGTCGCGCCAGCGCTCCGAGCGCCGGAAGAGGCGCTCGAGGGCCCGGCGGGTGGGCGCGTGGTCCGGACTGAGCTCGAGCACCTCCTGGTAGGAGCGGATGGCCAGGTCGGCGTCGTCCAGGATCTCCTCGAAGAGGAAACACACCTGGAGCAAGAGCTCGAGCTTGGCCTCGTCGTCGAGGGTCTCCGCGATGCGGTTGCGGTAGATGACCTGCAGGTCGTCCCAGCGCTCCGCGTTCGTGTAGAGCTCCTTGAGGGAGAAGAACGCCCGGTCGTGGAGCGGGTCGTGCTGGAGCACCCGCTTGTGGTGCTTCTCCGCCTTGGCCGGGGTCCCGAGGATCACGTCGTAGATCTCGGCGACGCGCTCGCTGAGCTGAGCGACGTCCTCCTCGCCCAGCGCGCCCGCCTCGATGGCCGTGTCGTAGGCCGCGGCGAGGTCCTCGTGCTTGCCCGCGCCCTCGGCGGCGGCGGCGAGGCGATCCCAGAGCTCCACGTCCGCCGGAGCGTCGAGGAAGGCGGACTCGAGGGCCGCGTAGGCGCCCTCGGGGTCGCCGAGCGCGGTGGCGCGGAGCTCGGCGAGCTGGAGCTGGAGCGCGCGCTTGTCGTCCTTGTCCTCCGTCAGCGCGAGCCGCGCCTCGAGGATGCGGCCGAGCTCGTCGAAGCGACCGGTCGCCTCGTACGCGGTCTCCAGATGCCGGCTGGCTTCGGCGCGGAGCTCCTCGTCGGCCTCGGCGATGGCCTCGATGCCCTGGATGCCGGCCTGGTGGGTGGCGTCGGCGCCGACCACGTCGGCGTAGGCGTCGAGGGCGCCGCGGAGATCGTCGAGCTTCTGCCGGCGGACATCGCCGAGACGGACCACGAGCCCGATCCGCTCGTCGCCGGAGGCGAGGTCGGCGCGGCGCGCGAGGACCTCGCCCAGCTCGCCCCAGCGCTCGCCCTCGAGGGCCAGCCGGTCGAGGCAGTGGAGCGCGGCGTGGTCACCGGGCTCGATCTCCACCATCGCGCGGTAGCGCTCGGCGGCGGAGTCGGGGTCGGACAGGACGTCCTCCTCCAGCCGCGCCAGCTCGCCGAGGAGCACGTAGCGCTTCTCCTCCGAGTCCGCGTGCTCGAGGCGGTGCACGTAGAGGCGCCGCAGGTCCTCGCTGCGGTTCTCCTGCCGGTAGAGCCGGTCGAGGGCCTGGACGGCCTCTTCGTCGGTGGGGTCGGTCTCCAGGATCTGCTGGAGCTGGACGATGGCGTCGTCGCTCTTGCCGAGCTTCTCGCCGGCGAGGCTGGCGAGCTTGCGGCGGAGCTGGGTCTTCTCGCGGCCGGAGACGT
This sequence comes from Myxococcales bacterium UBA1660, assembly GCA_002320815.1. Classification (GTDB taxonomy): domain Bacteria; phylum Myxococcota_A; class Polyangia; order Polyangiales; family Houyiibacteriaceae; genus UBA1660. Next base: position 127,239 of record DCLA01000002.1, on the reverse strand, counting down.
CCTCCTGCTCGAGCCGCTGGCGGAAGAGGTCGGAGAGCCGCTCGTGGGCGCCGGCCTTCGACGCGGCGTCCTCGACGCGCTTGCGCACCTCGGCGTCCACCGGCGCCAGCTCGTAGGCCTTGGCCGCCCAGCGGAAAGCGCCCTGGTCGTCGCGGGTGCGGGTCGCGGAGAGCTCGCGGAGCTGCTCCAGGAGCTCGAGGCGCTCGTCGAGGGGCGCCTCCTCCGGGAGGTTCTGCAGGAGCACCTCGTGGAGGCCGACGAGCCGGCTCCACTTCTCCTGGTCGCGGTAGATCGGGATCAGCGCGCGGGCCGCCCGGGCGTCGTTCGGGTCGACCGAGAGCACGCGCTCGTAGCTGCGGAAGGCGCGCTCGGGGTTCCCGATGCGCTCTTCGTAGATCGACGCGGCGCGGAAGCTGAGCTCCTTCTTGAGCTCCGGATCCTCGGCGCGCTCGGCGGCCGTGCCCAGCACGTCGACGAGGCCGTCCCAGTCCTGGTTCTCGGCGTAGAGGGCCTCGAGGCCTTCCCAATCGCGAGCCGCCGCGAAGCTCTCGCGGAGCGTCCGCAAGGCGCGCCCGTTGCGCGGGTCGATCTGGAGCACGCGCTTCCACGCGCCGGCGGCGCGCGCGGGATCCCCGAGGTGCTCGCCGTAGGTGGTGCCGAGCTTCTGCAGGATCTTGATGCGGCGGCGCTCCTCGTCGGTGCGCTCCAGCTGGAGCTCCAGGGCGCCGGCGAGGGACTCCCAGTCCTTCTCCTTGTCGGCGAGCTTCACCAGGGACTCGAGGGCCTCCGAGAAGTCGGGCTGCTCGGCGATGACCTCCTTCCACAGGGCGATGGCCTCGTCGTGCTTGTGCAGCCGGTCGCCGGCGAGCCGGGCGAGCTCGATCTTCAGCTCGAGGCGCGCGTCGGGGTCGCTGGAGAGCTGAGCCTCCCGGGAGAGCACGTCGAAGAGCGCCTTCCAGGCACGCTTCTTCGTGTAGATGGTCTTCAGCTCGGCGAGCGCCTCCCGATGCTCGGGGTCGATCTCGATGATCGCCTCGAGCGGCTTCGTCGCCTGGTTGTAGTTGGCGAAGCGGTCGATCCAGAGCCGCGCGATGCGCATGTGGATCGCCACCTGGGCGGCCGGGTCCTCCAGGCTCTCGGCCTGCTGACCGAGCACCTGGATGAGGTCGTTGTAGCGACCCATCTGCTCGTAGGTCCGGGCGAGCTGATCGAGCGCCTCGGTGTCCCCCGGCTCCTCTTCGAGGAGCGCGTTGTAGGAGTTGATCACCATCACGTCGAGGTGCAGCTCGTCGCGGTAGATGGGGATCAGCTCGCGCAGGAGCGCGACCCGGCGCTCCTTGATCGCCGGGTCGTCGCCGCCCGCGGGCAGCGCGTCCAGCTCGGCCTTCATGACCTCGACCAGGGCGTTCCACTTCTCGCCCCGGGCGTAGAGCTCGCGGAGCGCGTGCCCCGCTTCCTCGTGGGTCGGGTCGAGGCGCTGGACCGCCTTCCAGGCGTCGATGGCACGCTCGGTCGCGCCCGCGGCCTGCGCCGTCCGCGCGAGCTCCACGCCGAGCTCGGCCTTCTGCTCCGGCCGCTCGGCCACGCGCAGCGCGTCGCCGAGGATCGTGAGGTGCCGGTTGCGGGCCTCCTGGGCTTCGTCGGCGTCTTCGCTCTGGCCCTTGGCGCCGAGGAACTCACGGTAGAAACCGATCATGCCCGGGTGCGCGGGGTCGATCTTCCGGAGCCGGGCGAAGTAGGGCTCGGCCTCGGCGGGGCTCTGACGGATGCGCCAGTGGACCATGCCGATCTGCAGCAGGATCCCCTGCTCGCTCTCGAGCTGCTGGCGCGAGCGGAGGGCCTCCTCGTAGAGGGAGACCAGCTCGTCCCAGAGCTCGCGCTCGGTGAAGTACTCGACCAGGAAGCGCAGGGCCTCCTCGTGGCCGGGCGCGAAGTCGAGGGCGCGCTGGTAGCAGCTCGCGGCCGACTCGGGGTTCTCCAGCTGCTTGGCGTAGACCCGCGCGGCCTGGATGTAGAGGTTCAGCTTGTCGTCGCGCCCGCGGGCGGCGTCGGCCGTGCGCGACAGGACGTGGGCGACGTCCTTCCACTTGTCGCGCTCCTTGAGGATCACGCAGTAGAGGCGCGCGGCGCGGGTGGCCGCGGGGTCGGCCTTCAGCGCCTGCTTGAAGAGCTTGTCGACCTCCTTGGTCTTGCCCTTCCCCTGGTGCTGCCAGATCAGCATCGCGGCGCGGGTGAGCATCGAGGCCTTGAGGCCGGCGTCGCTCGCGTCGCTCGCTTCCTCGATGAAGCGGTCGGCGATCGGACGCCACTTCTCGGTGGCCTGCTCGATCTCCTCGAGGGCCATCTCGACCTCTTCGTCCTCGGGCTTCAGCTCGAGGGCGCTCCGGTACGCCTCGATGGCGCCCTCGGAGTCGAGGAGCTCCTCCTGCCGGAGACGGCCGAGCTCCTTGTAGAGCACGGCCTGGAAGCCGGGATCGTCGTCGGTCAGACCGGTCTCGAGCTGGATCAACCAGGCGACGGTGCGGAGCTCGCCGCGCCGCTCGTGCCCGTGGCGCGCCGCCTCGAGCAAGCGGAGCGGCTGCTCGCCGATGAGCGAGGTGTCACCGGAGTCCAGCGTGGCCGCCAGACCGCGGAAGGCCTCCTGGTCCTCGGGATCGTCTCGAAGCTGGCCGAGGTAGTTCGCGACCGTCAGCGCCATTCCATTGCCTCCCGTTTCGCTCCCCGCGAAACGTGGGTGTTCCGGTGTCCGTGCATCGTCTGGGCTCGCCCGAAAACGCAAAGATTCTCATGGGTAAGAGACCGTGCCACGGTGATCGCGGATGGTACCGGCCGCGTGCTTGCGCGATCAAGGGGCAAGTTCGACGCAAACCTCGTACTTGGCCTGGAGGCGCGGGTCGAAGATACTCCGCGGCATGGGAACCCTTGCCGCGCTGCTCGTCGCCACGCCGATCTTCGGCCTCTCCCTGGACGTCGACGCCAGCCTCTCGATCGCCCCGGTCACCGCCGCTCCGATCGTCGCCGCCGAAGAGGTGGCCGGCGCTGGTGACGACGTCGCCCCCGAGGCGGACGCCGAGCCCACCGTCGCCGAGCTGATGCAGCAACGCGGACGCATCGGTCAGATCCACAAGTGGATGGGCATCGGCACCTGGGCCTCGATGACCGTCACGCTCTTCCTGGGGTGGATCCAGTACTACAACCTGTACGGGTTCTTCTCCTCGCTGGAGGACACTCCATGCGTCCAGGGCGACGCGGTCTTCGGCCAAGGCCAATGTACCGGGACCCCGGTGCCGCACCTCGCGTCGTCGATCCTGACCACCGCGCTCTACTCGGTCACCTTCGGTCTCTCGTACCGGATGCCCGACCCGATGAACCTGAGCGAGGGCAACGGCGACTACGCCAGGAACCTCCGGCTCCACAAGATCCTCCGCTGGGTCCACTTCGCCGGCATGATCGCGCAGATCGGTCTGGGCGTCGTCGTCGCCAACGCCAGCCGCCTGGGTCTCGACCGCACCAACGACTACGGCACCCTCCAGGCGCTCAGCACGGTGCACATGGGCATCGGCATGGTGACCTGGGGCGCGCTCACCTGGGCCGGCACCATCATGGTCTTCTGAGCCCGGGAGCCCGCTCCCCGTGCGACGATCGCCCCGCGATCGATGACCCCAAGGCCGCCTCGAGCGGCCTTTTCTTTTCGCTTGCTCCGCTTCGCGGCCCAGCCGATAATCTGCGCTCGGGCCGCTGGAGGCTTGGGTGTTTTGGCGGCGGCCTCGGCCACGACAGGGCCAGATCTCTCCCGTGTGCCCTTCGTGAGGAACAAGGAGAGAGAGTCATGACCAAGAAGCTTTTCGTCGGATCACTGGCGTGGGCCACGGACGACGGAGGCCTGCGAGCGGCGTTCGAGCGGTTCGGTGAGGTGCTCGACGCAAAGGTCATCACGGACCGCGACACAGGTCGCAGCCGTGGTTTCGGTTTCGTCACCTTCGCCGACTCGGCAGCTGCCGACGAGGCGATCGAGGCGATGAACGGGAGCACCCTCGACGGGCGCACCCTGAACGTGAACGAGGCGCGCGATCGTCCTCGGCGCGGCGGCGGCGGCGGCGGTGGTGGCCGCGGTGGCTACGGCGGCGGCGGTGACCGCGGCGGCTACGGCGGCGGCGGTGGTGACCGCGGCGGCTACGGCGGCGGCGGTGATCGCGGCGGCTACGGCGGCGGTCGCGACGACCGCGGCGGACGCGGCGGTCGCGGCGGCGGTCGCGGCGGTCGCGGCGGTCGCGGCGGTCGCGGCGGCGGTCGCGACGACTTCGGCGGCGGCGGCGACGACTGGTAGTCCCGACGCCCGAAACCGAAACGTGAAAACGGGGTGCTCCCAGCGGAGCACCCCGTTTTCGTTTCCGTCGAGGACTCGACCGGCCAGTCCCTCAGCTGGCGAGGCTGCGGACGCCGGCGCGGTGGACCTTGCCGGGGAGCTCCCGCCCGACGATGGCCTCGGCGACCTGGCCGGCCTGCCAGACCTTGGGCATGTCCACGCCGGTCTCGATGCCCATGCCCTGCAGGGTGTAGACGAGGTCTTCGGTGGCCAGGTTGCCCGCGGCGCCGGGGGCGTAGGGGCAGCCGCCGAGTCCGCCGACCGAGGCGTCGAAGTCGCGGATGCCCATCTCCAGCCCGACCAGCACGTTGGCCAGCGCGGTGCCGCGCGTGTCGTGGAGGTGGAGCGCGATCTGATCCCGGGGAACGTCGGCGAGGAAACGCTCCAGGATGCGCCGCGTCTGCAGCGGCGTGCCCACCCCGATGGTGTCGCCGAGGGAGACCTGGTAGCAGCCGCGGTCCAGGAGCTCCCGGGCGATCGTCAGCGCCGCCTCCGGGTCCACGTCGCCCTCGTAGGGACAGCCCCACACGGTGGAGACGTAGCCGCGCACCCGGAGGCCCTGCTGGCTGGCCGGGCCGATGACCTTCTCGAAGGCGGCCAGGGTCTGGGCCACGGTCTTGTTCACGTTCTTGCGGTTGTGGGTCTCGCTGGCGCTGATGAAGACGGCGACCTCGTCGAGGTCCGCGGCCATCGCTCGCTCGAGGCCCCGGGCGTTGGGCACCAGGGCCGAGTAGGTCACCCCCTCGCGCCGCTCGATCATCTGGCAGACCTGATCGGCGTCGGCCATCTGGGGCACCCACTTGGGCGAGACGAAGCTGGTCACCTCCACCCGCTTCAGCCCGGCGTCCACCAGGGCCTCGATGAGGCGCACCTTGGCGTGGGTGGCCACCTGGGCGGACTCGTTCTGGAGACCATCACGGGGAGACACCTCGTAGATGGAGACCGCTTCGGGGAGGGAGTCGAACATGTTCTCCTCCCTTCACCACCTGCCGGCCCTTCGTCAAGGACGCCCCTCGCTTGCCGTGCGAGAGGCGCGGCTCCGGGACCCGCGCGGAGCCGGCGCGCCCTACCCGCCGTGGGCGAGCCCGGTCAGCGCGTAGGGGTCCACGATGACCGCCAGGCCGTCGTCGTAGTGGGCCCGCAGGAAGGCGAGCCAGGCGGCCACCCCTACGCCGGAGCGGCCGATGTTGTCGTGGGTCGCCGGGACCACCTCGCCGTCGTCCTCGACGACGTCGAACTGCAGGAAGCCGGCGGTGGCCGCGCCGCCGGCCAGGTTGCCTCGCACCGGCGCGGGGATCGCGTCGCCGATGCCGGGGACTTCCTGGAGAGGCTCGGCCACCAGGGGCGAGCCCAGGGCCCGCATCAGGGTGTAATTGGCCACGTTGGGCACGATGGCGTCGTCCAACACCACCCCGGCCAACACGCTCGGTGGCGTCGCGGCGTCGAAGCGGTCGCCCAGCACGTGGGGCGCGTAGGTGGCGGCGTCGCCACGGTCCAGCAGGGTCTGCAGGATGGGGAAGAAGCGCTTCACCTGACCCTCGCTGACCCCCGGGGGCCGCACCAGATCGACCAGGGGACCGAAGGTCTCGCTGTCGGAGATGATGGCCGCGACGCGGCCGCCCGGGACCACCAGGACCGCGGCGTCGAAGGCGTCGGTGAGCGCCAAGGGCTCGACGCCCATGATGCCCCCCAGGCTCACCCCGAGATACGAGAGGCGCTCGCCGTCGAGGTCGGCGACCCCGTCGTCGTCGAGATCGATGCCCGCCTGGATCCGCTCGACGAGCTGCAGCTTGTCGTAGGTCGACTGACGCCAGTGTTCGCGCAGGATGAGGGGCGCGAGCTGCCGGTCCGGCGGGTCGTAGGTGAGGGTGAAGAAGCGGAGGACCGCGGCGAGGTCCTCGCCGGGCTCGCCCTCGGGGACCGCGGGGTGCTCGCCGTGACTGACCGGGTCGATGGCGATGACCGCGTAGCCCTCGGGGACGGCGAACTCGGCCAGGGCGGCGCCCTGCCCCCGGCCGCTGCCGAGACCGGATCCCCAGACCACCGTCGGCAGGGGCCCCGGGGCCGGCTCGTTCGGGAACCAGACGGTGAAGGGCAGCGTGTAGACGGTGTCGGTCTCCAGTGGGTCCCCGGGGTCGCGCAGGAGGATCTCGTCGGGGCCGCGATAGTCGATGGCGTCGAACGTGCCCTCGCAGCGCCGCCAGCGCTCTTCGGCGATGCACTCGGTGACCCCGATGGGGTCCGCGCCCCGGGCGGCGATGTCGGCGGCGATGGTCCGAGAGTCGTCGGTGAGCGTCTGCACCGGAAAGGTGCTGAGCGCGACGACCTCGGCCGCGGTGTCGATGACCCCGAGGGTCCGCAGCGCGGCGAGCGCGTCGGCGTCCGGCGAAGCGCCCGCGTCGGCGTCGGCGAGGAGGCCCTCCATCGCCGGCGAAGGTTCGAGGCAGCCGCCGGCGGCGTCGGTGAGGTCCCGGGTGACGAAGGCGGCGACCCAGGTGCCCTCGGGCAAGGGATGCATCGGCGCCAGGAAGAGCGTGCTCCCCGAGTCGCCGGTCTCCAGCAGGACCGGCTCGAGCCGGGGTCTCTCGCCGAGCACCACCAGCCCCACCCCGGAACCGACCTCCCCGGTGGCCCCCGAGGGCAAGCGGGTCTCGTCGAACGGGCGCCCGAACTGGAAGAACGCCTGCGCGTTCGCGCCGAAGCCGTCGAGGGTGGGCAGATCCTCGGTGAACACCGGCTCGTAGCCGCGGATGGCGGTGAAGGTCGGGCCCCAGCGCTCTTCGTCGACCGTGAGCCGGAACCCGGTGCCCGTCGCCGGGTCCTCGCGGAGCAGGAGCGGCTCCGGCCAGCGCGCGAAGAGCCCCGTCGCCGGGTCCCAGGTGAGCTCGGTGCAGCTCGGCCCGAGGTCCGGCGCCGCGGCGTCCAGGCCGCCCATGTCGGCCGGCCGCCCGCCGTCGTCGTCACCACACGCCGCCCCGAAGAGCAGCGCCCACACCCAGAGCCACCGTCCCATCGGCGGCAGCGTAGGCCAGCGCCGCCCCCGGGGCCCTAACCGTCGGTGCGGGCGAAGGTCCCCCGGTCGCAGGCGAAGCGGCGGATGGTCGCCTCGCCCTCCCGCGCGTGGGCGACCAGGAGGGCCTCGCCGGTCCACACGGCCACGTCCTCCGCGCTCGCGAGGGCCGCGGGCAGGAGTGGCCCCAGGTCGCCCCGGGGCGCGGCGAGGGTCTCTTCGTGGGCGCCCCAGCGGACCACCGGGCGCCCCTGGTCGCAGCGCACCTCGGGTCCCTCCATGGGCTGCAGCGAGCGCCCGACGTCGCGGACCAAGACCCCGCGTCGCGCGTCGGGGCAGTCGCCGGTGAGGGCGACCGCCCCCGCGAAGGGCGCGAGCCCCACCGGCGTGCAGCCTGGCAAGACCTTCTCCGCGTGGGCGTACTGGGGCTCGAACTGCACCCCGAAGACCGTGGTGGTGGGCTGGCCCTCTTCGACCGCGCAGAGCGCGTGGTGGTCGACCCCCTCGAAGGTGAGCGCGCCCACGAGCGGCGCCGGACAGGGCTCGGGCAGCGACCACCCCAGTCCCCGGGAGGGCGCGCCCTCCCCCAGCCGCGTCCGCGCGAAACGGCTGCAGCGGGTGGACCCGCTCGCTTCACAGGGGCCGTCGGCCTCGCGGAAGAGCACGTCCACGTGCCCGTCGACGGCCTCGACCGCCACGCTCCCGCGCGCCGCGGCCTGGGGATCGAAGGGCCGCTCGGGCAACTCCAAGGGGCGCCCGAAGGCGCGCCCACCGGCGTCGCCGCGCGCCGCCCGGGTACGCACCGTGAGCTGGTCGCGTTCCACCCAGGCCACCGCCAATCGGTCGGCCTCCATCACCGCCGCGACCTCGACGACGTGGGGGGCGCTCCCCGGCTGGCCACTCACCGCCGGTACCACGTCGCGCCAGGGACCTTCGGCCTGCCCCAGGGGACCCAAGGTTCGCACGCGGAGTCCGCCCCCGCTCCGGGGCGGGCCCCCGACGAACCAGAGGACGTCCTCGCCGGCGACGATCAGGGTCTGGGCCCCGGCCACCACCATGGGCTCCGGCGCCGGCAGCGGCGCGCGCGCGGCAGCCGGTTCCTCGGTCGCGGGCTCGGCCGTCGCCGGGGCGGCTTCGTCGTCGTCCCCGCAGGCGAGCGCGAGCACGAGCGCCACCGAGAGCGGCGCCCTCACCGGTGCCAGTCCCCGGAGCGACCGCCGCTCTTGGCCTCGAGCTGAACGGCCTCGATCACCATCCCGCGGTCCATCGCCTTGAGCATGTCGTAGAGGGTCAGCGCGGCGACGCTGGCCGCCGTCAGCGCCTCCATCTCCACGCCGGTGCGATCGGCGCAGCGCGCCACCGTTTCGATGGCCACTCCGTCCGCTCGGAGCTCGAAGCGCACCTCCACCTTGGTGAGCGCGATGGTGTGGCAGAGCGGGATGAGCTCCGGGGTCCGCTTGGCGGCTTGGATGCCGGCGATCCGCGCCGTGGCCAACGCGTCGCCCTTCTTGGTGGTCCCGGCGCGGAGGGCCTCCAGGGTCTCGGGCGCCATGCGCAGTCGGGCGCTCGCCCGAGCCTCCCGGGCGGTGATGGGCTTGTCGCCCACGTCCACCATCCGGGCGCGGCCGTGCTCGTCGAGATGGGTCAGCTCGCTCATCGATGCAGCTTACTCGCCCCGGGGGAGAGCGCTCGCGCCGGCCTCGCCGAAGGTCACTCGAGGGTGAGCGCGTGGTGGCGGCCCGTGGGGAGCTTGGGCTCGACCCGGGTCTCGGCGTCGTCACCGAGGGGGGCCTCGGGGCGCACCCGGGCCACGTGGGCGCGGACGCGCTGCGCGAGCGCGCCCAACGCGGCCGGATCGTCGGCGCCGGGGAGCTCCGCCAGCGCCGCGGCCATGCGGCCGGCGTCGGGAAAACGCCGCGCCGGGTCCCGGGCGAGCGACTTGCCCAGGAACACGTCCCAAGCGGGGTCCACGGTCGCCCGGCCGAGATCGGGGATCGGGTCGTACATCAGCGCCGCGAGCGTCGCCGCATCGTTGTCCCGTCGGAAGAGGGAGCGCCCCGCCAGGAGCTCCCAGAGAATCACCCCCAGCGCGAAGAGGTCCGAGCGCATGTCGACGGCCTCGCCGCTGGCCTGCTCCGGCGAGATGTAAGCCAGGTGCCCGACCACGGTGTTCGTCTGATCGGTGCCCGAGTCCCGCAGCGCCCGGGCGACCCCGAAGTCGCTGATCTTCACCTCGCCGTTGGTGGAGACCAGCACGTTCTGTGGGCAGAGGTCGCGATGCACCACGTGGAGCGGTCGACCGTCGGCCCCCAGGGCGCCCTGGTGGGCGTGTTGTAGACCAGCGAGCATCTCCATTCCGATGGCCGCCACGACGCCCACCGGCAGCGGCTCGGGGTCCTCGCGCGTCAGCGCGTGGAGGGTGGCGCCGTCCACGTACTCCATGCTCAGGAAGTACTTCCCGTCCACGCGCCCGAAGTCCAAGACGACCACGATGTTCGGGTGGCTGAGCCGCGAGCTGATCGCCGCCTCCGAGCGGAAGAAGTCCACGAACTTCTCCTGCTCGGCCAGGTGCGGGTGGATGCGCTTGATGGCCACCTTCCGCTCGAAGCCACCTTCGGGGCAGTACTGGGCCTCGAAGACCGCGGCCATCCCGCCTTTGGCGATCTCGCGGACCAGGCGGTACTTGCCGAAGAGGTCGTGCTCCCGGGCCGAGACCTCCGCGCGTCCGATGGCCCGCCGCAGGCTCCCCACCGCCATCGCGGCCAGGACGCCCAACGCGACCAGCGTGAAGGTCCGGGAGAGCTGCACGCCCATCCCGAAGATCACCAGGTCCGCGAGCTCCGCCGGCATCCGCGGTCGCGCGAGGAGCAAGTGCGCGCCGAGGAAGACGACGGCGCCGACGACGCCGGTGATCACCGCCGCCCGCGCGCGCATCCGCAGGGTGAGGCCGAAGACCGTGAGCGCGAAGAACATGGGCGGGACCCACGACGCCAACGCGTAGGGCGCTCCCTGGACGAAGAGGATGACCAGGAAGAGCACCCAGGTGAGGCTGCCCTCGATCACCGAGTTCACCAGGTCGAGGCCGGGCGAGATGGGCCCCGCCAGCAGCCGCTGATGCACGAAGGCGAACCAGAGCGCGTAGGGCCCGGCCACCGCGCAGCCGGCGAGGCCGAGCTCCATCGACGCCGTCGCGGCGATGAAGGCGCCGAGCCCGGCGCCCAGCGCCGACGACGCCAGCCACGCGCGGACGGCGAAGAGATCGAGCGCATGCATCTCCCGCTTCAGGGCGGCCTGAAGCGGTGCGCGCACCGACGGTTGCGAGTCCCTCACCGAGGGAGAGGATACAACGGCCGCGCGGCCGTCGCGTCAGCGCGCCTCGAACTCTTTGCAGAAGGTGAGGTCTTCGGTGCGCTTTCCCGCCCGCTGGTGGGTAGCGATGGGATACCCGTGCGCACAACGCACCCCCTCCGGGTCGAAGCGGGTGCAGTCCTCGCAGTTCCAGCGGAGATCGTAGCGCGCCTCTTCGGCCCGGAACTCTTCGCCGAGGACGAGCTTCACCGGTCGATCTTGGCGACGCGGTCGGCGTGTCGCCCCCCCTCGAAGGAGCCACCGAGGAACGACTCGAGGACATCGCGCGCGAGCCCCTCGCCCACGACCCGGGCGCCCATGCAGAGCACGTTGGCGTCGTTGTGGGCGCGGCTCATGCGGGCGCTGTAGCCGTCGTGGCAGAGCGCGGCGCGGACGCCGGGGTGCCGGTTGGCGGCGATGGAGATCCCGATGCCGCTGCCGCAGACCAGGACCCCGAGGCTGCCCTCGTGGGCGAGGACGGCCTCGGCCACGCGGTGACCGTAGTCCGGGTAGTCCACGCGCTCGGTGTCGTGGGTCCCCAGATCGACGGCCTCGTGCCCGAGCTCCTCGAGCGCCTGCTCGAGGACCTCCTTGAGGGCGAAGCCCGCGTGGTCCGCGCCGAGGAAGACCTTCACTGCATCCCGCGGAAGATCAGGCTCACGTTCGTGCCGCCGAAGCCGAACGAGTTGTTCAGGGCGACCTTGATCTTCGCCTGCCGCGCCTCGTTGGGCACCAGGTCCAGGCCCTCGCAGGCCGGATCCGGGTCCGTGAGGTTGATGGTGGGCGGGGCGACCGAGTCCACGATGGACTTGACCGCGAAGACGGCCTCGAGACCGCCGGCCGCTCCGAGGAGGTGGCCGGTGACGCTCTTGGTGGAGCTGATCAACAGACCGTCCTGGGCGTGGCTGCCGAAGACGCTGCGGATCGCCTGGAGCTCCTGCACGTCGCCGGTGGGCGTCGAGGTGCCGTGGGCGTTGATGTAGTCCACGTCCGCCGCCGAGATGCGGGCGTCGTTCAGCGCCTGCTTCATCGCCCGCTGGGCGCCCTCGCCTTCCGGCGCGGGCTGGGTCAGGTGGTAGGCGTCGGCGGTCGCGCCGTAGCCGATGACCTCGGCCAGGATGGGCGCGCCGCGCTTCTGGGCGGACTCGAGGGACTCGAGGACCACCACGCCGGCGCCTTCGGCGATGACGAAGCCATCGCGGCCGGCGTCGAAGGGTCGGCTCGCCTCGTGGGGCGCGTCGTTCCGCTTCGAGAGGGCCCGCATGGACGCGAACCCTGCGACGCCCAGGGGCGTCACGCTGGCCTCGGCGCCGCCGGCGACGGCGGCGTCGATGGCGCCGCGCTGGATCCAGCGCGCGGCCTCACCGATGGCGTGCGCTCCGCTGGAGCACGCGCTGGTGGTGGTGAAGCTGGGCCCCTTGTAGCCCCAGCGCATCGAGACCTGGCCGGGGGCCATGTTCGAAATCGCCGAGGGGATGAAGTAGGGGCTGACCCGGCGGGGTCCCTTGTCGACGAGCCGCGAGTGCTGCTCTTCGACGACCTCCATGCCGCAGAAGCCGACACCGATGAAGGTGCCCACCCGCTCCCGCTCTTCGTCGGTCTGCGGGTCGAGGCCGGAGCGCTCGATGGCCTGCTGGCTGGCGCCCATGGCCAGGTGGACGAAACGCGCCATCTCCCGGAGACGACGCTTCTCGATGTACTGCTCGGGATCGAACTCCCGGCACTCACCAGCGATCTGCGAGGCGTAGTCGGTCGGATCGAAGAGCTCGATCCGCTCGATGCCACTCTTGCCCGCTACGGCGGACGACCAACTGGACTCGATGTCTCGCCCGCAGGGGCTGACCGCCCCGAGGCCGGTGACCACGACCCGTTTCATCGCTGCTGTCCCTTCACCCGCGTGGATGCCGCCGACGAACGTCGGCGGCGGCGGACTCAGTTGGAGTGCTCCTTGATGTACGAGACGGCGTCGCCGACGGTACGGATCTTCTCCGTGTCCTCGTCGGGGATGTCGATCTCGAACTGCTCCTCGAACGCGAGGACGAGCTCCACGATGGCCAGCGAGTCGGCCCCGAGGTCGTCGATGAAGGACGCATCGTCTTTGATGTTGTCCGTGTCGACGTCGAGCTGCTGCGAAATGATCTCTTTGACCTTCTCGGCGATTTCCATTGATTTCCTCCGAAAGACGACTCGCTTGAGCCGTGGAACTGGTTGAAGACGCCCGAGCGGGAGCTCAGACGTACATGCCCCCGTTGACCCGAATGGTCTGTCCGGTGACGTAGCCGGCCTCGTCGCTGGCGAGGAAGAGGACCGCGGCGGCGACCTCTTCGGGGCGACCGACGCGCCCCAGCGGGGTGGAGGAGACGATCCCCTCCTTGATCTCGTCCGAGAGCGAAGACGTCATGTCGGTGTCGATGTACCCGGGCGCCACCGCGTTCACGGTGATGCCGCGCGAGGCGTACTCCCGAGCCAGCGTCTTCGTCAACCCGAGCAGGGCGGCCTTGCTGGCGGAGTAGACGACCTGACCGGGGTTGCCGGTCTCGCCGACGACGCTGGAGAGGTTGATGATCCGGCCAGCCTTGGCCCGCATCATGGGGCGGATGGCCGCCTTGGCGCAGTAGATGGCGCCGGCCACGTTGGTGGCGAAGGTCTGGTCGATCTCGTCCTGCTTCACCCGGAGCAGGAGCTGGTCCCGGGCGATGCCGGCGTTGTTGACCAGGATGTCCAAGCCGCCGAGGCGCTTGGTGACGTCCTTGATCACCGCGTCGACCGCGGCGCCGTCGGCCACGTCGAGCTGGACGGCCTCGGCTTGGCCGCCCGCGGCCTCGATGGCGGCGACGGCTTCCTGGGCCGCCTCGGCGTTGCCGCGGTAGGCCATGACCACCCGCGCGCCGGCCTGGGCGAGGAGCTCGGAGCAGGAGCGGCCGATGCCGCGGGTGCCGCCCGTGACGAGGGCGACCTTTCCGTCGAGTCGGAACATCAGTTGTCCTTCTTCCCCTTGGAGGGCTTCGCCGACGGGAGCTGGTCCTTGAGGTCGAGGAGCCCGGCGAGGGCGCCCTTCTTCTCTTCCCGCGGGCGGTCGAGGTACTCGGCGATCGTCGGGTCCGCGCAGCCGTCGGGGCAGCGCGGGGTCATCGGCACCTCGAGGATGAGGTTCTCCCGGACGATGGTGTCGAGGACGATCTCGTCGCCGACGTAGGTCTCGCGCTCGAGGTCTTCGGGGGTCAGCTCGACCTCCTCGTCCTCGTGCTGCTCGCGGTAGGCGCCCCGGGGCACGAAGAGCTGGGTGAAGGCGACGTCCACCGGCCAGTCGATCTCTTCGTTGCAGCGCGCGCACGGCACGCGCAGCGTGGCGACCGCCCGCCCCTCGGTGAGGATGTCGTGGCCCATCGAGCGGGCGACGAGGTCCAGGCTGCCGGGGGTCTCGGCGGCCCCGAAGTCGGTGTCCTCCATGGCCTCCCGAAGCCACTGGGGCGCGATGGCGAAGGAGTACTTCTTCTCCTTCGCGGACTCGATCTCGGGGATGGCCAGGACGAACGCGGACATGTGGGTAGCCGGCGCACAGGGGTCCGCCGTCGCGCCGCGTAGTAGAGGGTTCGGGCGCCCGGCGCAACCGGCTCGGCGGGTATTCTCTCAGGGCGCGGGCGCCGCCGCCGGCGCCAAGGTCAAACCCGGCCCATCGGCCAGGTTCACCAGGGCCGCCCCACCCCGGCTCCAGCGCCCGTCGGGGCCTTCGATGACGCGCCCCCAGGCCGGGACCCCCACCCAGGAACTCTCGCCCACCGGGTGGTTCACCGGCCGCGGCTGCCGGGGCCAGGCGACCAGCCCCCCGAGGATCCCCGATCGCTCCACCAGGGTGCCCAGGCTCGCATCCCCGACCTCCAGGTCGCCCAGCCCCCGGCTGACCGGCCCGGCGCCGAGCGGCGCCGCCCAGGCGAGCAGATGACGCGGACCCGTCGCGTCGGCGAGCTCGAGCTTCTCCAGATCGGCGGCGACGAACCCGCAGGCGTCGTCCCCGCGGGCGTAGCGACCATCGGGAGCCCCGGGGACGACGACCCACTCGTGCCCCCCGAAGCGGACCAGGCGAACCCCGCGGAGGTCGATGAGCGCTTCGGCGTCGACCGCCTCCAAGGCTTCGTCGAGGACCTCGCTCGAGTCCTCGCCCCCCGGGAGCAGGAGCGTGGGACCCGCCGCGGCCAGCCCTCCGAGGAGCCGGGCCGCGCTGGCCTCGTCGCGGGCGAACCCGCCGAGCACCACCCGCAGCGGCGCCTCGGGCAAGGTGTCCAGGTCGGCGCCCGGGCTCAGCGAGAACGCGAGGAGTCGCGGTTCCAGGCCCTCGAGGGTGAGCACCCCGTCGTCGTCCAGCGTCGCGCTCCCGGCGCCGAGACCGTGCTCGAAGGGCTCCGCCTCGCCCGCGACGCAGCGGAGATGAGGGTGGTCCCCGTCGACCTGGAGGGATTCGTCGCACGAACCACACCCCGCCACGGCGGCGAGGCAGAACCAGAAGGGAATCGACCGACCCACCGGCCGACCATGCACGCCGCCGCGCGGGAAGCAAGGCCGCCCCCCGGAACGTCCCGCGAGCGCGGACCGCGAGGCGACCCGAGGCGCCGCGCTCTTCTACCCAAACGCGCCTACTACAGATGCAGTACCCGCGTCGAACCAACTCGAAACGATGAAATCCACAGTTCGACACCCGCCGATGACGATGGCATCTTCAATTCGTGCTCAGGCTCATTCCCGCGATCGCCATCGGGCTGCTCGCCGCTCCAGCCAGGGCGGAGGATGGTGTCGAGCCCCGCACGACCTCGCCTGCGCTGGAGCGCGGCACGGTGACGGGTGGAGGAACGACGGGCCGCGGGGTGCTCCTCTCCGTCGTGGTCGGCTTCAGCCTCTTGGGGTCGGTCGCCCACGCCCAGGGCGACATCCTGGGCGGCGCCGGGCGGGGCGGCGAGAGCCGGGGAACGGAGGTCCGGCGGCGCGGGACGGAACCGGCGGCGGTCCGAGGGACGCCGGTCGCGCGCCCCGAAGAAGGCGCGACGACCGCGCCCGGGGCGTACGAAGCGGCGAGTGCTGCCGTCCCCACACCCCCACCGCCGGGTGCCCGGCTCGTCCGACTCCACGCCGCCGAGCCCACTCGCTTCTTCCTCGATCCACCCAACCCCGACGCGCCCTTCGGGGTGCACGTCGACGCGCCGCCCCTGCAGGAGCTGTGCGTCGTCGCCGACCGCCCCTGCGAGGTCTGGCTCCCGCCCGACGTCGAGCTGGCGTTCGAGCGGCTCTCCGACGGGCGTCGCTACGAAGACCGGACCCTGCCGGCGGGACCCGGCCATTGGGGGGTCTCCTACCCCCGTCGCCGCGGCCGTCGGCTGACCGGCGCTGCCATCCTGGCCGCGCTCGTCGGGGCGGCGACGATCGTGTTGGCTACGACCTGGGAGTTCGAGTTCCTCAAGCCGCTCCGCGTGGTCGCCGGGGTACTCATCAGCGTGGGCCTGACCCTCGGCGGGGGCCTCCTGCTCTGGCCCGCTCGCCCCAGAACCGAGTGGGTCCCCCAATGAACGTCCGGCTCCTCGCCCTCGCCTCCGGGATCTGGGCCGCCGCCAGCCTGATGGAGCCGCCGCGCGCGGACGCTCAGCAGGCCGGCGCCGGGTCGGCCCCGACCACGGGCGAGGTCGCCTACCAACCGCCGCTGCCTCCGGGGCATCCCGACCTTCGCCGGGTGCGGCTCCGCGGCGCCGACGCGGTCTTCCGGCTCGAGCGACCGGGGTTCGCGCGCAGTCGGCGCCCAGCGGTCGAGGTGCCCATCGTGGTCTGCCGCGAGGCGCCTTGCGCGGTCGACCTGCCCGAACACGTGAGCCTCGCCATCCAGTACCGAGGCCACCGGACCGCGGTGGGCCTCCGCGTTCCGAGCGGCGACGGGACCCTGGTGGTCGACTACGAGCGCTACCGAGGACGCCGGCTACTCGGGGGGATCGGCGGCGCGGTGCTCTTCGTCGCCGGCCTCGCCGCGCTGGTCCAGGGGCTCCGGGTGGACCAGAGCGACGACCCCGGCTTCGTGCCGCCCGCGCTGGCGCGCGGGATAGGCGGGGGCCTGATGATCGCCGGGTCGGTGACCGCCCTCCTGTCGATCTTCTGGCCGCCCCGGCCCGAGGCTCGCTGGATTCCGGCTCCCGGCACCTGGCGCTGAAGCGCCATTCACTCTAGATCGAAGGGCGATGTCCCAGCCCTTCACCCGCTTCCAGGGAACCGACCGCTACCTCTCCAACGAATCGCTCGAGTCCGCCGTGAACTGCGCGCTGGTCCTCGAGCGGCCGCTGCTCATCCGCGGCGAGCCCGGGACGGGCAAGACCCTCCTGGCCGAGGCCGTCTCCGAGGCGTTGGGCATGAAGCTCATCCGCTGGAACGTGAAGAGCACCACCCGCGCCCAGGACGGGCTCTACGTCTACGACACGGTGCAGCGGCTCTACGACTCGCGCTTCCAGGACAAGGACGTGAGCGACATCGAGAACTACATCGAGCTCGGCCCGATGGGGAAGGCGTTCGACGCCGACGAGCGGGTGGTCCTGCTCATCGACGAGATCGACAAGGCGGACGTCGAGTTCCCCAA
Organism: Myxococcales bacterium UBA1660; assembly: GCA_002320815.1. GTDB lineage: Bacteria > Myxococcota_A > Polyangia > Polyangiales > Houyiibacteriaceae > UBA1660. The sequence goes on along the minus strand of DCLA01000002.1, from coordinate 109,911 downwards.
CGACCTGCTCAACGAGCTCGACCGGATGCGCTTCGTCATCGACGAGACCCAGCGGGAGGTCGCCGCCAAACAGCGCCCCTTCGTGCTGATCACCAGCAACGCCGAGAAGGAGCTCCCCGACGCCTTCCTGCGCCGCTGCGTCTTCCACTTCATCGACTTCCCCACCCCGGAGCTGATGGAGCAGATCGTCCACGTCCATCACCCGGAGATGGAAGCCAGCCTGGTGCAGCAGGCCATGGAGACCTTTTACGAGATCCGCTCGATGAAGCGGCTTCGGAAGCGCCCCAGCACGAGCGAGCTCATCGATTGGATCGCCGTGCTCAAGGCCGCCGGCGTCACCGACGTGAAGCTCGAGGGCAACCTCCCCTTCCTGGGCGCGCTGCTCAAGAAGGAGCAGGACCTCGTCGCCTTCGCCGATCAGCTCACCGGCGGCCGCCGCTGGCGGAGCTGATGGGTCATCCGACGAATCCCCGTGCGCCCGGGCGGGTGCGAACGAAGTCGGGGCGCCCCGGCTCGAAACCGGCTCGAGGACGTCTGCCCCAGACCCCGGAGGTATAGATGTTCGTACCGTTCATCTACGAGCTCCGGGCGCGGGAGGTCCCGGTGGGGGCCACCGAGGCCGTGGCCCTCGCGCGCGCGCTCGAGGCCGGGCTCCACGAGAACAGCCTGGACGGCTTCTATCACGTCGCCCGCGCCATCCTGATCCACTCCGAGCGTCACCTGGACGACTTCGACCAGGCATTCCTCAAGACCTTCCGCGGCGTCGAGGTGGAAGCCAAGAAGCTCAAGGACGAGCTCTTCGACTGGCTGAAAGAGGCCCGGGAGAACCTCCCCGAGCTCACCGACGAGGAGCGCGCCCTGCTCGAGGAGCTCGACCCCGAGGAGCTCGAGCGGCTCTTCAACGAGCGGATGGAAGAGCAGAAGGAGAAGCACCAGGGCGGAAACAAGTGGATCGGCACCGAGGGCACCTCGCCCTTCGGCCACTCCGGTCGCGCCGCCCGGCAGGGCATCCGCGTGGGCGGCAAGGGCAAGGGCCGGAGCGCCATCAAGACCGCCGACGCGCGCCTCTACGCCGGCTATCGCGAGGACCTGACCCTCGACGTGCGCCAGATGCAGCTCGCGCTCCGGAAGCTCCGCACCTTCACCCGGGTCGGCGGCGACGAAGAGCTGGACCTCGAGGGCACCATCGCCGCCACGGCGAAGAACGCCGGCGAGCTCGAGGTGGTGACCCAGCCGCCCCGTCGGCCGAACACCCGCGTCATCCTGATGATGGACGTGGGCGGGTCCATGGACCCCTTCGCCCACCTGTGCAGCCGGCTCTTCAGCGCGACCAAGAAGTCATCGCACTTCAAGGAGCTGCGCACCTACTACTTCCACAACTGCGTCTACGGCCGCGTCTACGAGACCGAGCGCTTCACCGACCCCATCCGGGTCAACGACCTGCTCCATGAGTGCGGGCCCCACTACAAGCTCATCATGGTCGGCGACGCCCTGATGGCTCCCTACGAGCTGATGAGCCCCGGCGGGTCGATCCACTGGGAGGAAGACGGCGAGCGCGCCGAGGGCATCGTCTGGCTGATGCGCCTCCAGAAGCACTTCCGCCGCTCGGTCTGGCTGAACCCCGAACCCCAGAAGTACTGGCTCGGGAACACCATCGAGAACATCGCCTCGGTCTTCGACATGTACCCCCTGACCCTCGACGGTCTCGGGGAAGCGACGACCCACCTGATGAAGTCGAAGTAGCCCCGGCCCTCGGCACTCCCCACGGATCCGGTTCACCGGACCGCACCTGTGACGGCGGTCAGTCTCCGCGGGTGACCGAGGCCGAGTCCAGGTACCATCCGGTGAAGGTGCCGTCTTGCAGGCGCTCCCGCAGGTATACGGCCCGCTCGCCGCAGCCCTCGACCCCCACCTGGCTCGGATAGTGTCGTTCCCTGGCGAGCAGATGATAGGTGAGCTGATCTGCTGGACACTGGAGGTCGAAGGACGCTCGGCTCTCGATGTTCGCCACCGTGTCCAGCCAGATCCGTGTGTGAACTTCGACCCCGGACACGACCATTTTCTCGCGCCGGCAACCGATCGAGACCGCTCCAAGGATCATCGAAATAAGCAGCAAGCGACCGAGCATTCCCTGGACCCTACCGCGAAAGAGAGCCGGAGCTCCGCGAAATGGGACAACGCCTCGGCGTAGACGGTGTCCCGGTGAGCGAGCTGAGGCCTCGCGTCAGCGCTAGGCCGGCGGGATGGGTCGCGGTGGCTCCGACCTGCACGTTGCGACCGTCGGTGGTCGCGACGACGCGGATGTCGAGCCGGAAATCCGAGGACTCGCCGCGCGGCTCAGTCGCGGATGATCGCCGCGGCGACCTGGTCGATGGGCAGCTCGCGCTGCTCGCCGGTGGCGAGCTCCTTCACTTGCACGGTGCCCTCGGCGGCTTCCCGCTCGCCGAGGATCAGCGCGAAGGGAGCGCTGCTCTTGTCGGCGCGGCGGAACTGGCTCTTCATCGAGCCCCCGCGGAGGTCGGCGTCCACGCGAGCGCCAGCGTCGCGGAGGGTCTGGGCGATGGCCAGGGCCTTGCCGCGCAGCTCCTTGGCCTGGACCACCAGGAAGCCGTCGAGGGTCGGCTTGGGCTCGGTCTCGGCCATCACCAGGAGCAGGCGGTCGAGGCCGATGGCGAAGCCGATGGCCGGGGTGGCCGGGCCGCCGAGCTCGGCGATCATGTTGTCGTAGCGACCGCCGCCACAGAGCGCGGCGTTGGCGCCGAGGTCGCCGCCGCGCCCGCGGACCTCGAAGAGGGTGCGGGTGTAGTAGTCGAGGCCGCGCACCAGCCGGGGCTCCACGCGGTAGGGGGTGCCCAGGTCGTCGAGGGCGGACTTCAGGGTCTCGAAGTGCTCGCGGCTCTCCTCGTCGAGGTGATCGAGGATGTCCGGCGCGTTCTCGGCGATGGCCTGGTCCTGGGGGGCCTTGCTGTCCAGCACGCGCAGCGGGTTGCGCTCCAGGCGCCGCTGGCTGTCCTCGCTGAGCTCGCTGGCGTGCGGCCGCAGGTACTCGAGGAGCGCGTCCCGGTAGCGGTCCCGGGTGCCGCCTGCGCCGAGGGAGTTCACCAGGACCTCGATGTCTTGGATGCCCAGCGCGCGCAGGTAGCGCACGACGAAGTCGATGAGCTCGGCGTCCACGTAGGGCCCGGGGTCGCCATAGATCTCGCAGCCCGCCTGCCAGAACTGCCGGTAGCGGCCCTTGGCCGGACGCTCGCGGCGGTACATCGGTCCCAGGTAGAACCACTTGCTGACCGGGTGCTTGCCGCCGACCGAGTGCTGGATCCACGCGCGGGCCGCCGAAGCGGTCCCCTCGGGGCGCAGGGTGAGGCTCTTCTCGCCCTTGTCTTCGAAGGTGTACATCTCCTTCTCGACGATGTCGGTGGCCTCACCGATGGAGCGGACGAAGAGGTCGGTGGGCTCGACCAGGGGCGTGCGCACCTCGCCGAAGCCGTAGCGGCCGACGAGCTCGCGGAAGGTCGACTCCAGTCGATGCCACCGGGCCGCGTCCTCGGGCAGGACGTCGTTCATCCCCTTGACGGATCGCAGCTTGCTCATGGCCCACCCTTAGCGCGGTCGGCGCGGGCCGCAACGCGGTCCGCCCCTCCGACCGGGGTCGTCGCGGGTCGGCCCTACTGGGGGGCGCTGGCCGGCGGGAAGTCGACGCAGAGGAAGGTGTACCCGTCCTGGCCCGGCTGCGAGGTCACGCTGGGCACGGCCGCCTCGCGGAGCTCGAAGACGAAGGCCAGGTCGTGTCGGCCGCGCCGCTCGATCCGGGCGCGTCGCACCGGCGTCGCGAAGAAGCGGGTGTCCAGCCAACGGCGCGTGTTCCGGACGTGGGTCCGCGCGTTCTTGATCAGGACCTCGTAGCGCCCCTCGCCGGGACGGTTCTCGGTCATCGGGGCGGAGGTGGTCTGCAGGAAGAAGCGGCTGCCGTTCGCGGTCATCTGGAAGCCCGGCCACGTGAGCACGCTGACCGGGCTGCGCGCGGCGAGGGCCTTGGCCGCGTTCTCCCGGGGCGGCGGGTTGTCGCTGCCGGGGCGCACCCCGTCGTAGTCCCCCACGTCCCGCGCCGGCACGACGACGGCGGTCCCGTCGTCCTGGGCCTGCGCGACCCCGTAGGCCAGAGCGGCGCCCACGAGGACCACGAAGGTGGCCAGGCCCGCGAGGGCCGCGGCGCGAAGCGGGTTGGGACGGTGCGACATGGCGGGATCCATGGTAGTTGAGGCACCGCTGGACCCGCAAAGAAGCGGCAGCACCGAGACCTCCCCATGGCGCCGCTCGCGACGCTCATCCTCGCCACGTGCGCCGTCTACGCCTACGTGTGCGCGTACTACCTGCTCCTCGCGGTGCGTCGTCGCACCGAAGCGGAGTACCTCGCCTTCGGCCTGCTGGGCGGCGGTCTGGGCCTCTACACCTTCAGCGAGTTCCTCCTGGTCCAGGCGGAGACCGACGCCCAGGCGGTCCGCGCGACCCAGGTGGGGTCCGTCGCCCTCCTGCTGGTCTCGGCGTTCGTGGTCGACTTCGTCGCCGCGCTCATCGGACGAGAGAATCGCCTCCGCACCGGCGTCTACGTCTGGGCGTTGAGCGGACTGCTCTTCAACGGCGCCGGGCTCCTCTGGGAGCCCGGCGCCCCGCCCTTCGGGCCCTTCCTGGAGCTCCTGCCGGCCTTCGACGCACCGCCGGTGCGGCCCACCGCCTTCGGCTACGCCTACCTCGCGATGGGCGGCACGGTCCCGGTCGCGGTCATCCTCTGGATGCTGCGCTCCTGGGACGCCAGCGAGAAGGCCGCCGCCGCCCCCGGCTTCTCGGTGCTCCCCGCCCAGCGGAAGCTGGTGGTGGGCACCCTGGTGATCGCGCTCGCCGCCGGCGTCCACGACATCTTCGTGTGGGCCGGGCTGGTGCGGAGCTTCCGCCTCATCGAGCACGCCTCGCTCTTCTTCGTCTTCGGGATGAGCTACCTGCTCCTCGACCGCTTCGTCCGCACCTCCCACGCCCTCGGCGACCGGACCTCGGAGCTGCGCGCGGCCTACGACGCCCTCAGCGCCAAGCAGCACTCCCTGGTGCGCAAGGAGCAACTCGCGGCGGTGGGCGAGCTGAGCGCGGTCATCGCCCACGAGGTGCGCAACCCCTTGGCGGTGATCAAGAACGCCGTCTCCGGCCTCCGCCGCACCACCCTGGCCGCCCAGGACCGGGCGACCCTCCTGTCCATCTTGGACGAGGAGACCACCCGCCTGAACCGCCTGATGCACGACCTCCTGGCCTACGCCCGCCCGGTGCTCCCGCAGGCGCGCGAGCTGGAGACCCGCGACCTCTTGCGGCGAGCCGTCGAGCGGGCCACCGGCGCGGCCGGCGAGAGCGCCGAGGCCATCGAGGTCGTCTACGAGCTGGACGGTCCCCCGCACGTCTTCGGCGACCCCGAGCTCCTGCGCCACGCCTTGGTCAACGTGGTGGAGAACGCGCTGCAGGCCATGCCCGAGGGCGGGACCCTGACGGTCTCCACCTACCCCGTGACTCTCGAGACCGGCGGTCCCGGCGTGGCCCTCTCCTTCACCGACACCGGCGAGGGGATGGACACCATGGTGCGGGGCAAGGCCACCAACCCCTTCTTCACCACCCGGCCCGCAGGAACCGGCCTGGGTCTCGCCATCGTGGAGCGGGTGGTCAAGAACCACGGCGGCTACGTCACGATCGAGAGCGCCCACGGCGCGGGGACCGAGGTGGTCCTCGCGCTGCCCTCCGAGCGCACCTCGCTCATCCCCCTGCCACCGCCCGAGGGGCCGCGCGGGAGACGCCTGAGCGGCATCACGGAGATGGAGACGTCGTGAGCGTCGACGTGCTCCAAGCCCTCCTGGTCGCCTGGACCGCGGTCACCGTGTTCTCGGTGGCCCTGGCGGCGTTCCTCTACGTCCGCCAGCGCGCCCGGGAGTACCTCGCCTTCGGCATCCTCGGCGCGGGAAGCGCGAGTCAGACGATGGCCGCCGCCCTCTTCTACGGCGCCGACGACGCCGCCGGCGGCGGCTTCTGGATGAACATGGGGTTCGCCTTCGGCGCCATCGCCGCGGTGGGGATCTTCTTCTTCGCCCACGAGCTCGTCGGGCGGCCCAGCGAGCGGCTGGTGCGCTTCATGGCCACCGGCGCCGGCGTCGGCGTGCCGCTCACCCTGGCCGGCGCCTTCGTCGACCCGGGGGCCTGCGTCAGCTCGCAGCGGACCCTGATCGACCTGGGCGTGTTCCCGGTGGCCGGCGTGACCTGGGCCTATTACGCCTACACCGCGTTCGGGATCGGCACCGTGGTCTACGTGATGCGCGATGTGGCCCGGAGCCGCGCCGAAAGCCGGGAGGTCCTCTTGCTGGCCATCGGCATCTACGGTGCGGCGTGGGCGGTGGACTCCACCCTCCGGGCCCTCCGCATCGAGGCCCCCTTCTTCACCGAGCACGCCGTCTTCCTCTCCACGATCCTGGCGTCCTACCTCTTGCTGGACCGCTTCGTCCGCAACGCGACCGCCCTCGAGCAGCGCACCGAGGAGCTGGCGCAGAGCTACGAGGAGCTCGCCCACGTCGAGGAGGAGCTGGTCCGCAAGGAGCAGCTCGCCGCCGTCGGCGAGCTCAGCGCGGTCATCGCCCACGAGGTCCGCAACCCCCTCGCCGTGCTCCGCAACGCGGTCAGCGGGCTCCGCCGGCAGGAGCTCGGCCAAGAGGACCGGCTGACGCTGCTCGAGGTCCTCGACGAGGAGAGCAACCGGCTCAACCGGCTGGTCCGGGACCTCTTGGTCTACGCCCGTCCGGTGGAACCCCAGGCCGTCGCGCTGGAGCTGGTGGATGTGCTCGAGCGCGCCATGGATCTGGCGCGGCGCGACCACCGGCGCTCGAGCCAGGTGCGCGTGGACATCGCGCCCCGGACCGAGGCGACCACCGTCGAGGGCGACCCCGACCTCCTGGAGCGCGCCTTCGCCAACGTCATCGAGAACGCGCTACAGGCCATGCCCGACGGGGGCGCGCTGACCATCCAGCTCGAGCCCGCGGAGCTCGCCGACGGGCGCCCGGCGGTGGCCATCCGCTTCGAGGACACCGGCGAGGGCATGGACACCCTGGTCCGCTCCCGGGCCCGAGACCCCTTCTTCACCACCCGGCCCTCGGGGACCGGGCTGGGGCTGGCCATCGTCGAGCGGGCGGTGCGAGCCCACGCGGGCGAGGTGGACCTCGAGAGCGGCGACGAAGACGGCACCACCGTCACCATCGCCCTCCCCACCCGACCGCGCGCCGAGCCCTGAGCGCCCCGCCGAGGTCTCCCGGACTACATCGTGTCGGGGTCGACCACGCGGCTCTGTCCGGCACCCACGAAGAGGTAGCGGAACTGCTCGCGCTCGCCGCGCCGGAAGACCAAGCGGTGGCGCCCTTCGGGGAGCGCGACGCGCACCGGCGCTTCGCCGAGGGCACGCTCGTCGTTGCCGTCGCGCAGGAGCACCTCGACGGTCTCCCCGGAGTCCGCGGCCTCGACCACCAAGAGCCCCTCGCCCTCGGCGACCGGCACGCCGACCTCCATCACCTCGTCGACGGTCTCGCCGAACCCGAGACCGGCCGCTTCGGCCGCCGACGCGGGCTCCTCGGGCTCTTCCGGCGCGACCGGCGCTGCCGGCGTCGTGGGCTCCTCGGGCTCGGCCACCGGTAGCTCGGCCGGCTCCACCGGCTCGTCGACCACCTGGCTGGACTTCCAGAGGTTGAACCCGAAGTACCCCACCACACCGCAGAGCGCGATGACGAAGAGCCAGGCCACGGCGCCCATGCCGCCGCCCTCCGGCTCCGCCGCGGGCTCCGCGAGCGAGGGCGCCTTCTTCGCCGCCGCCGGCGCCACGATCACCGAGGTCGGCGAGTCGTCCAGGCCGTCCTTGGCCGGCGCGTCCTGCACGGTCGTGGGCGCGTCGTCGAGGCCGTCCGTCCCCGGTGCGACGATCACCGACGTCGGGGCGTCGTCGAGGCCGTCCTTGGCCGGCGCGTCCCGAACGGTGGTCGGCGCGTCGTCGAGACCGGCGTCGCCCGAGTCCTTCGCGCGCGCGGCGGGCGCGCCCTGAACCGTCGTCGGGGCGTCGTCCAGGGGGGAGCCCTTGGCCGGCGCGTCGCGCACGGTGGTCGGCGCGTCGGAGGGCTCGTCCGCCTTCGCCGCCTTCTTGGCCGCACGCTTGGGCGGCTTCGGCGGTGGCTTCACGTCGGCCACCTCGAGGATCTGGGAGTCCGCCGTGGGCAGGACCTCCTCCAGCTCGGTCTTCGGCGGGTTCGCGTCCCACTTCGGCTCCGGGGCGGCGACGCCCGCCGAGTCCCGGGTCGCGTCGCCCTCGAGGCTCGGGGGCGCGTTCGTGGGCGCGTCCAGGAGCGAGAGCCGCTGCGCCTCGTCGTCGCCGTCGTCGTCCGGAGGCGGCACCGAGTCCGGGTGCACCAGGGCGCTCGCCGGCACGTCCAACGACACCTCGGCGGACCGGGCCCCGCGCTCCTTGCGGGCGACCGCCACCAGGTCTTCGCCGTCGCCGCCGGTCACCGCGAGCACCGCGCCGCGGCGCGCCAGGTCGAGGAGGGCTTCCTCGACGACGTGCGGCTCGTACTCGCCGGAGACCAAGAGGTCGCGGGGCTTGGCCCCGTCCATGAGGGCGTCGGCGACGGCCCGTTGAGCAGGCGGCGAGGTCCGCGCGAAGGCCGCGGCCACGTCCTCGTCGAAGCGCAGCGAAGCCACCTGGGGCAGGCGCTTGCCGCTGACCGCGTCCACCAGCGCGCCGAGCTCGGCCGCGGCGTCGGCGAGGACCTCGTCGGAGTCGCCGGGAGGCAGGCTCGCGCGCACGGCCGAGTCGCTCGACGCGGTGGTGAAGCGTCCCGCGGTCACGCCGAGGAGCTGGGTCAGCGCCCGGCGACCGCGCGCGAAGCTCCCGTCGGTGGCGGTGCGGGTCACGTCCTGGAGCGCGCCGCCGCGGATGTCGATCTCGTAGAGGTTCCAGGCGTCGCGCACGGTGACGCGCGCGTCGTGGCGCAGCCGCCCGACCGCGCGGAGCAGCGGGATGATGCCGATGCCCTCGACGCGACCCCGGACCTCGTCGGTGCCGTCGAGCTCGTTCTCCAACCGGAGCCGGGGGCGGAGCACCTCGCGAACCCGCTGGAGGATCTGCGCGCTAGCCGCCTCCTTGCGGAGATAGCCGCTCGCGCCCGCCCGGAGCTCGCGCATCCGCTGGAGGAAGTCTTCCTTCCAGGAGATGAGGATCACCGGCACCTCGGCGAGCGCGGGGTCGCGCTCCAGGTGCCGACAGAGCATCAGGCCGTCCATCCGCGGCATCAGGATGTCGCTGACGATCAGGTCCGGCCGCTTCGTGCGCGCGGCCTCGAGGGCCTCCACGCCGTCCTCGACCTCGACCACGACCGCGCCCTCTTCCCGGAAGAGGCCCGCGAAGAACCAGACCACCGCCGGATCGTCGTCGGCGACGATGATGCGGACGTCCTTCAGGGGGACGGGGTCCAGCTCGTCGGCCGCCGCCTCGCGCGCGCCTTCGGCGACCAGCGACACGAAGGCCGGTCCGCCGCGTCCGCCCGCGTCTCGGAAGCGCACCTGCCCCGACGACGCCTCGGCCAGCTCGGCGCGGACCTTGGCGATGGTCGCCCAGGCGGCAGCGAGCAGATCCGAGCCCTCGCCGACCGGGATGCGCATCCGGCGCCCCTCGACGGCGGCGTCGACCAGGCCCCGATGGAGCTCCTGGGCCAAGCGCTCGGCCACCTGCTCGAGGGTGACCTCGCCGAAGGAGCCCGCGCTGGGGACCGCGCCGGCCACCGCGGTGAGCCCTTCCAGCCGGGGCTGGAGCTTCTCTTCGAGGCCGTCGCGGCAGATCTGGGCGTCGGCGCCCATCTCCCGGAGCTCGTCGGCGTCGAGGGCGGCGTCGCCATCGTAGAGCAGCGCGATGGGCACCAGGTCGGTGAGCGGATCGCTCCGCAGTCGTGCGATGAGCTCGGCGCCGGAGCGCTCGGCCACCTCGCGGTCGATGAGCACCAGGTCGGGCGCCACCGAGCGGGAGAGCCGCAGGGCCTCCTCCGGGTCGGCGGCGGCCACGATCTCGAATCGGTCCGGCGAGAGCGCCTTGCGGATGCGCGCCTGGGCGGCCGCCCGGTCCACCACCAGGACGCTGACGACGGTGCGGAAGATGTCGCCCGGCGGCCGGCTCGAGTGGCCGTGGCGGGCCGCGGTGAAGGTGCCGCCGGGGGCCGGGGGCGACGAAGGCCGCGCCTGGTCGGCGGGCACCTTCTGCAGCTGCACCCGGCCGAGGGCCACGCCGGAGGACGGCGTCGACGGCCGCAGGTCGTCGCTCGGCGCCGCGGAGGGAGCCCGCACGGAGTTCTCGGACGGGCTCGACGCGGGAGCGGCCGCCATGCCGATCATGGTGCCGTGCTTCTTCTTCGGCTTCGTGCCCGCGCTCCCGAAGGGAGCGGTCCGCGACTTGGAGACGGACGGCTCCGCGTCCGGAGCGTCCAGCGAGGCCATGAGGTCGGCGGGCGGCGCCGGGGTGCCCAGGCCGACCATCGTCCGCGGCTTGGCCTTCTTCGGCGCCGGCGCAGGCTCCGAGGCCGCGGGACCCACGACGTCGGCGGGCAACGCGGGCGGCGCCGAGGCGGGCGGCTCCGAGGCGGGCGGCTCCGAGGCGGGCGGCTCCGAGGCAGAGGGCGGGGGTGCGCTCGCCATCCCGATCATCGTCCGCTTGCGGCGCTTCGGTTGGGGGATCGACGAGGGCGACGAGTCCGGGCGCGGCGGCGCCGAGGAGCGCCGAAGGGCTCCCGGAGGCGGGGCCGCGATCGAGGGCGAGGAGTCGGTGATGGCGTCCTCGCCGGCGAGGCCGGGCAAGGTGGCGCCGAGGTGCGTCAGGGCGTCCAGGTCGTCCTGGTCCAGCGCCCGGTTCTCGTTCCGGGCCGCGTCCAGGCGTTCGATGCCCTCCTTGAGGGCGCTGGCCAGGGGGTCCAGGCGGAACACCTGCGCCGACGCATAGAGCGCGTGCATGCGGCGCCGCATCTCCTCCCGCGGACGCTCTGCGTCCGGGGTGGCGACCAGAAGCGCCATCGCGGCCTTGAGCTCCTTCGCCTTGCGAGGGAGCCCTTCGACGAAGCGAGCCCGGGCCACCCCGAGCGCCGAGCCCTTTTTCGGCATCGGGCGCATCCTCCCCTCCGGGACGGAAACCCGCAAGGAAAACGCAGCCCGGACCGGTCAGTGCCAGCCGCCGAGCGAGATGCCCCAGTTGACCCAGTCCCGGGCGCCGTCGACGTAGAAGCCAGCCCGGAGCACCGTCGCCAGGTAGGGAATCTCGAAGAGCCGGAAGTCGAAGCCGAAGGTCCCGTGGAATCGGCCCCGCACGTTCTCGTATCGGGCGGGCTCGAAATACACGCCGGCGCGCACCTTCATCTGGTGGGGCCAGGGCTCCGACTCGGCGCCGAGATGGAAGCCCACGGTCACGTGCTCGCCCCGGCGGGCCTGCTCCTGGGCGATGAAGGCGTCGATGCCCACGCCGTTCTGGACCCGTCCCAACAGCCGGAGATCGGCGCTGACCAGGAGGTAGCGGCGCGCCCGGGATTCCTCCATCTCGTCCCAGAAATCGGCCACCGCCGCCTGCCCGCGCTCGATCTCGTCCTGCATGGCGAGTTGCTCCGCCTGCCGCCGCTCCTGCTCGGCGGCGCGCCAGCGCGGATCCCGGGCCCGGCCGCGGAGGAAGGGACACTCGCCGGCCTCGTCCGCCCGCTCGCCGAGCTCGCGCCGCACCTGCTCCCGTTCGCGCTCGCACCACCGCCGCTGGAGCCGTCGTTCCATGGCCTGGGCCACGTTCTTCGGGGGGGAGAAGCGCGGGTTGAAGGGGCGCTCGAGGAACTGCCAGGCGAACCCGGTGCGGAACTCCCAAGGCAGGTTGACCGAGCGCGGGAGCACGAAGCCGGCGACCTCGGTGGGCATGGTCGGGTCGTCCTCGTCGGTCACGACCCGGGCGTCGACCGGGTTGCGGGCCATGAAGCCCAACCGCCAGCGGCGGTCGGCGAGGCGGAGCACGAAGCCGGCCTCGAAGCCGACCCCGGTGAAGTCCACCAGGGCCACGTCGTTCTCGACGATGGACATGGAGACCGTCTGGATCCCGGCCCCCACGGCGAGCTGGCCGTCGAGGAAGTTGTACCCGGCGCCGAACCGGGCGGTGACGAAGGTCACCTCCACGGGATCCTCACGGCCGATCTCGAAGGCCTCGAGCTGCAGGCTTCCGCCCACCCCCAGGTGGGCGAACTGGAGCCGCCCTGCCCCGTTGAAGCCATAGAATCCGCTCACCGGGCCGAGACCCGACCCCTGGCCGTTGAGGAAGTAGTCGACCTTGGAGAAGGCACCGGCGAGCTGGACGCCCAGCGAGAGCTCGTACTCGTACCAGTCGTGCTCGTAGGGGAAGCGCGCGGCGTAGCCCGCGGGGTTGTAGGGGATGGCGTCGATCCCCTCGGCGAGGGCGGTGTAGGCGCCGGCGAGCCCCACCACCCGGCTGCCCCCGAGCACCGGCGTGGCCTGGGCATCGATGCGGAAGTCGTTGGTCGTGATCGGCTGGGCCGCCGCGCTGGCGGCGAACGCCACCCACAGCGCGCCCACCACGGCGCCCCGCGCTCTTCGTCGACCCACTCCCGACATCGCGGCGCATCTTAGAGCACCTTGCCCGCAGCGTCTCGGCGCCGTAACAGAACGCGATGCAGTTCGTGGACGAGGTGGTGATCGAGGTCCGCGCCGGAGCCGGCGGCAACGGGTGCGTGGCCTTCCGTCGGGAGAAGTTCCTCCCGCTCGGCGGCCCCTCGGGCGGCGATGGCGGCGACGGCGGTGACGTGGTCTTCCACGCCCACGACCGACTGACGACGCTGCTCGACCTGCACTACCGGCGCCGGCTCCGGGCCGAGGCCGGGGAGAACGGGCGCGGCAAGGATCAGTATGGCGCCGCGGGCAAGGACATCGTCCAGCAGGTCCCCGTGGGCACCCAGGTGTACGACGACGAGACCGGCGAGCTCATCGCCGACCTCGACGAGCACGACATGAAGGTCGTGGTCGCCCGCGGTGGCTCCGGCGGCTGGGGCAACATCCACTTCGCCACCCCCTACGACCGCGCGCCGCGCCGAGCGAGCGAGGGCAAGCCGGGCGAGCAGCGGCGCCTCCGGCTCGAGCTGAAGCTCGTCGCCGACGTCGGCCTGGTGGGCTTCCCCAACGTGGGCAAGAGCACCCTCATCGCCTCCGTCTCCCGGGCCAAGCCCAAGATCGCCGACTACCCCTTCACCACCCTCACGCCCAACCTCGGTGTGGCCTCCTTCCCGGATGGCGCGGGCTTCGTCATCGCCGACATCCCCGGCATCATCGAAGGCGCCGCCGAGGGCGCGGGCCTCGGCCTGCGTTTCCTGCGGCACGCCGAGCGCAGCCGCGTTCTCCTGCACGTCTTGGCGCCGGACCCCGATCCGGAGCGGGACCTGGTCTCCGACTACGACAAGCTCATGGAGGAGCTGACCTCCTTCAGCGAGGAGCTCTCCAGCCGGCCGATGATGGTGGCCATCAACAAGCTGGATCTCCCCGAGGCCCGCGAGGACCTCGACGAAGTCCGCGCGGCCCTGGCCGAGCGCGGCGTCGAGACGGTCCACGCCTTCAGCGCCGTCACCCGGGAGGGGCTCGACGACATGATGAAGGCCATGCGCTATTTCCTCAGCCGCCATCCGCGGGGCGAGGCGCCCCCCGAGCCCGAGCTCCCCTCCGCCGCCGACCGGCCCCACGGCGACGCCAAGGGCTTCCCCGAAGACCCCGCCTGAGCCCGTCGCCGGTCGGACGCCGGTCGGTCGCCCTCAGACGACCGGGAGGCGCCGCTTGCCGTTGGCCAGCACGATGCGCGCGTTGCGCTGCATCCGCTCGAGACCCGCGCGCCGCAGCGGCGACCCCTCGGCCCAGCGGAGGTAGGTGGGCTCGTCCATCGCCAGGAGCGCCTCGGCGTCCACGTCCTGAAAACGGCGGTGCGGCGCGAAGGGCTCCGTGGCCGCGGGGTCCGGCAAGGAGGTCCGGTTGTACGGACACACGTCCTGGCAGGCGTCGCAGCCGAAGATCCAGTCGCCCATCTGGTCCGCGTGCTCCGGCGGGATGGGCCCCTCGTGCTCGATGGTCAGGTAGGAGATGCACCGGCGCGCGTCGAGCTCCCGCGGCCCCACGAAGGCGTCGGTGGGACAGGCGTCGAGGCACGCGCGGCAGGTCCCGCAGCGCCGCTTGATCGGCGCGTCGACCCGGAGCGCGGCGGTGGTCACCACCGTGGCCAGGAAGACGTGGCTCCCGAGCCCCGGCACGATGAGGCAAGAGTTCTTCCCCACGAAGCCCAGGCCCGCGCGCTCGGCCCAGGCCCGCTCGAGGACCGGGCGCGAGTCCACGCTGAAGCGTGCCTCGTGCCCGCGCTCGCGGAGGAACGCGACCACCTTCCGCAAGCGCTTCGAGAGCACGTTGTGGTAGTCGCGGCCCCGCGCGTAGCGAGCGACCCGCCCGGGCGCCGGTCCCACCCGGTCCGCCTCCCGGGCGTAGGGGAACGCGCCGACCACTACGCTCACGGCGCCCTCCACCATGCCGGGATGACGCGGGTCGGCGCGGACGTCGGCGGTGCGCTCCATCCAGTCCATCTGGCCCTGGCGCCCGGCGGCGAGCCAAGCCCGGAGCTGGGCACCCTCGGGTTCGAGGGCCTCGGCTCGCGCGATGCCCACCCGGGCGAAGCCGAGCTCCTCCATGCGACGGCGAACCTCGCCGTCCAGCGCCTCGACGTCGTTCATTCCTCTGGATCGTCGGTGGCGTCACCAGCGGCCGGCTCGGTGGCGTCGTCGGTCCCCTCGCCCTCCGAGCCGTCCGCGCCCGCGGCGTCGCCCGGCCGCTCTCCGTCGCCGTCGCCGTCGCTCTGCGCGTCGCCTTCCCGCGGTTCCGCGTCGCCGCTCCGGCCGAAGCCGTAGTTGGGCGCCGTCCCCTGGGGCACCAGCCCGCCCTGGGCCGGCCCAGTGGGGATGCGGGTCCCGGGCCCACCGCTTCCGGGCGCCGGTCGATTGGGGGCCTCGGCGAGGATGTAGGGCGAGGCGTGGGTCTGGTGACAGAAGGGGCTGTCCCGCTTGAAGAGCCAATGCATGTAGACCCGGTCGTCCGGGCTCAAGATCGACCGCGGCGGCTCCGGATAGGGCTGCGCGTCCATCACCGCGGTGAAGGCCCCGAGATCGAAGGTGAGCACGCCGCTGGTGTGGATGACGCCGATCCGGTCCACGGTGCCGTCGCTCCGGAAGATGATCTCGAGCTCGGTCTGGAGCGTCATGTCGGACATGGGGCCGTCCATCGGCAGCCCACCCAGGAACTGGTGGTACTGGACGTGGAGTCGCCGGTGGACCTCGCTGATGAACCCGGCGAAGGGCGACGCCGCGGCGTTGAGCGCGGTCTGATTCCCGGGCCGCACCTGCGCGACGTAGTTCTCGATCGCGCTACGGAACTCGCGCCACCGTCGGCGTCGGTGCGCGCTCCGCCCCCGCTGTTTGCTCAGCCGCGCCTGGACGTACTCTTCGCGCTCCTGGGCGAGCTGCTCCTCGCCCACGATGGCCTGGAACTGGGACCATCCGATCTGGAGATTGGGCCCGCTCCCCCCGGCGCCCCCGCCGCTCTCGCGCCGGGCCTCGCGCCCTGCGCGCCGCTCCCCACCGGCGCTGCCGCCCCCGGATCCCTCCGCCCGCGCTCGCGGCCGGGTGATGGTGAAGGTCCCGAAGCCGTCGTTGACGGTGATGGTCTCCATCTCCGGGGTCTGCCCGCCGGAGCTCGCCTGGCGACCCTGCTGGGCCTCCACCCGCGCTTCGCCGGAGGCGTCGCCTTCGCCGCCTTCGCGACCGGACTCCTCCGCCGCGGTGGCCGTCTCCTGGGGCTCCTGCTGGGGCCCCAGGAGGCGATCGTCCTCGGATTCGACCTCCGAAGCCTCGGCCACGAGCTGCTCGTCGGCGTTGCCCTCCTCGGGGGCTTCGCTCTCCTCCTGGGGCTCCCCGGGGTTCGGCTCCGGGTCGTCGCGGACCATGTTGCGCATCTGCGCCACGGTCTCTTCCTCGACCTGATTGTTCTCGTCCGCGATGAACCGGGCGTTCTCAGGCGCCTCCACGTTCGGGTTCTGGGACCGCTGGGTGACGGCCTGCAGGTTCTCGGGCGGCCGCACCGGCGGCGTCGGCTGCCGAGGCTGCTCTTGCTCTTCGGGCTCTTCCGGCTCCGGCTCGGGCTCCTCGGGAGGGGGCTCCGGCTCGCGAACCCGTTCGCGTTCTCGCTCGGCTCGTTCGTCCGGCTCCCCCTCGTCTCCGGCCTCGGGGAGCTCCTCGGGCTCCTCGACGTCGAAGGGCACCAGGAGCTCCTGGTCCTCGGCGGTGGGCTCGAAGATCTCCATCTCCTCACCGGGCCCGCCGGTCACCGCCCGGCGCGGCGTGGGCGCCCGCGCGAGGAGCTTGTCCGCCAGGACACCGAGCGCGCCGTAGACGGGCAGATGGAGGCTCAGGCTCGCCAGGAGCCCGAGCACCATCGCCACGACGACGTGTTCTCGGCGGGGGGTCATCAC
>DCLA01000002.1:43827-92960 GCA_002320815.1 Myxococcales bacterium UBA1660 | reverse complement strand
CACGCTCAGCCTACGTCCCCCGGCGGGAACGTCGAGCCGCGACGGCCCCCGCGCCGGCGGGATTCAGCGGACGCGCACGGATCCGCGCGCCCTGCCCCGGGCGCTCCCGCGGGAACGGCCTCGGCTCCGGTCGTCGTCGTTTCGTCGGGTGGTCGCACGGGTGTTGCCACCCCCACGAACCCGCGTGGTGCTCCGAACGTTCCCCCGGGATCCCCGAACACGCGTGGTGGTTCGGACGTTCCCTCGCGGCCCCTGACGGGTCGTGGTGGTCCGGACGCGCCCGTTGGGTCGCACCGTGGTGCTACGCCGGACCGTACCGCGCGGTCCGGTGCGGACCACGGTTCGGCCCCGCGGCCTGACCGTGGTTCGGCCGCGGCTCCGGACGACGGTGCGACCGTTGCCGCGGCGCCAGTTCCCCTGGACGTAGACGTAGCCATTGCCACGGCGCTCCCAGCGGGGCTGCACATAGACGTAGCCCGCCCGGGGCTGCTGCCAGTAGCCATCGGACCAGACGTAGGTCGCGCCGTTCCACTGCCAGTGCCCCTCGACCCAGACCGCCCCCTGGTACGGGGCGGCCGGCCGCGTCACGACCCGGCGAGCGGGGGGCGCGTTGTAGACCACGACCCCGCTCGGCGCCGGAGCGCTCGCGTTGACGGCGACCCGGGCCCGCGTGGGCCGGGTGTAGACGGTGCAGCCCGATACGGCCACCGCCGTCAAAGCCAGCGCGATCATCCAGTGGCGCTCGATCATCTCAATCCTCCTCGAAGTCCCCATGCGATCACCCTACCAGCCATCGGCCGCGACCGCCTCCGTCGCGACTCGGGGACGCGCGGGAGCGAGGACACGGCTTGCGGGATGGGCTGCATGATGGTTCCGTCCGCCGTCATGACGGCCGACCTTTCGCTGGACGAGGCTACTGCCCAGAAACTTCAAACGCACGGCTTCGACCGTTCAGTGTTCGAGACCCAACGGGCCCGCTTGCTCGCGGGGGAGGCGGGGGCGGAGTCGAATCGGATCCAGGGGACGGTGACCCCTCCCCAGGCGGGGGACGTGGTGACCCTCCCCCCGGTGGGCAGCCCCGAGCGCGCGGCCCTCGCCGCCGAGGGCGAGGAAGCCATCCGGGCCGGCAAGGTGGGGGCGATCATCCTGGCCGGAGGGATGGCCACCCGGTTCGGCGGGGTCGTCAAAGCCGGCGTCGAGGCCGTGGAGGGGCTCTCGTTCCTCGAGGTGAAGGTCCGGGACATCGGCGCGGCGGCGGAGCGGGCCGGCGGGCGGATCCCGCTCTTCCCCATGACCAGCTTCGCCACCCACGACGAGGTAGTCCGCCTCGGCCAGGCCGCCGCGACCGAGCGGACCCCCATCGCCGCCTTCGCCCAGGGGATCTCGCTGCGCCTCGCGCCGGACGGGGAGCTCTTCCGCGACGGCGAAGGCGAGTTCTCGCCCTACGCGCCCGGCCACGGCGACCTGCCGAGCGCCTTCGCGCGCTCCGGGCTCCTCGATTCCTTCCTCGCCGAGGGCGGCGAGATCCTCTTCATGTCCAACGTGGACAACCTGACGGCCACCCTGGATCCGGCGGTGATCGGCGCCCACCTTTCGGCGGGCCGCCCCATGACCGCCGAGATGGCCCCGAAGCACCCCGGCGACAAGGGCGGCGCCCCGGCGAGGGTCGACGACAGCCTGCAGATCGTCGAGGCCTTCCGCTTCCCCGAGGCCTTCGACCAGGACTCCATCCCGGTCTTCAACACCAACACCCTGGTGTTCGACGCGGCCGCCCTGAAGCGCGACTTCCCCTTGGACTTCTTCGCGGTCTCCAAGACCGTCGACGGCAAGCCGGCGATCCAGTTCGAACGGCTGGTGGGCCAGCTCAGCGCCTTCCTCCCGTGTACCTTCTTGCAGGTCGCCCGCGAAGGCGAGGACGCGCGCTTCCAGCCGGTCAAGGACCCGGACGAGCTCGCCCGGCGGACCCCGGAGATCGTCGGCGCCCTCCGGGCGCGCGGGATCCTCTGACCCGCTTCCTCGTCGCCGCCCTCGTCGTGCTCGCCGGCTGCCGCGAGCGCGACGAGGTGCGCTGCCACTTCGGCGAAGAGACGGCGATCGCCGAGACTCGCGGCGGCGGCTTCCATGGCGTCCGCCACCTCGGCGGCGCGCTGGTGTGGTCGGCGGCGGAGGGACTCTTCGTGCGCCCCGAGGGCGAACCCGCCCAGCGCCTCGGCCCCGCGTGTACGGCTGGGTTCGACGCCCTACGCAGCGAGGACGCGCTCTGGGTCCCCTGCGCACGACGAGCGCGCCCCGACGCCGCCAAGGACGGCGGGCTGGTCCTCTACGGGGTGGGCCTCGGGGTGACGTCCACGGCGCTCCCGGGGGCGGTGGGCCCCGAAGGAGCCGGCGTCGCCGCGGTCCTCCGCGACGGCGACCTCGAGATCGCCTGGCGCGCCGGAGAGCCGGAGGCCTTCCACGTGTGGCGCTCGCGGGTGGACCTCGCGACCGCCCAGGCGAGCGAACCCGAGCGGGTCTCCAACCCGGATGTCATGGCGGGTCCGCCCAGCTTCTTCGCCGAAGAAGACCGGCTGTCCCTCGTCTGGTCGGAGCACTGGGCCCGGGCCGGCGCCCGGCACGCCATCGGCGGCCACGTGGTGGTCTCGGTGGACGGCGGGCCCTCACGCACCCTGGTGGAGGTGGAGGACCCGGAGCCCCAGCCGCGCATCGCGCGCGACGCTCGGGGCGCGGTCCTGCTCTTCCGGGACCAGCGGGACCCGCTCGAGTACCCGTCCCTCTTCGCCCAGCGACTGACCAGCGACCTCCGGCCCCATCGCGGCCTGAAGCTGATCGGCCGCGCGGACGAGGGCGGCCCGATCCGCACCACCTCGTGCGAGTTCGACGGGCAGGAGACCCTGGCGGTGGTGGTGGGCCGAAGCTGGGGCGCCGAGGACGCGCTCGTCGCGGTCCACCTCCTGGGCGACGACCTCGGTGAACGCTTCCACGAGATGCAGGTCTACGAATACGGCGGGCAGCTCGTGGGCGGCGACGGAATCTGCGTCGGCGGGCGGGTGGAGCTCCTCATCGCCGAACGCTCGGTTCCCTCGGGGCCGCCGGCGCACCTCTTCACCATCCCCACCGCCTGCGGCGAGTGAGCCTTCAGCGGGTCAGGCGCCCGCCCCGGAGTCGGTAGGTCACCGGCCGGTCCTGCCACGGTCGGAGCAAGGGGACGATTCCATCGCCGCCCTGCTCGTCCGACCACGGCCAGCTCTGGGCGTCCCAACCGCGCGCGCTCCCGGGCTCGACCCGCAGTCCGCGCGGGGACGCGTGGAGCGTGTTGAAGAGCTGGGAGCTGCCCTGGACGCGGCCGATCTCGATGGCGCCCAGTCGGGGGAACTGCCCCTGGGCGTCGAAGTGATGGACCAGGAGCACGTAGCGCTGCACGTCCCCGAGGTCCTGCCGCACCTGGATGAGGATCTCGTGCTGCCCGTCGCCGTCGAGATCGGCGGTGGTCACCCGCCGGAGGGCGGCCTGCCCCTCGACCGGGAGCTGGTAGTAGAAGTACCCGTTGCCACCGCGGAAGCCGGGCCCGACGACGACCAGCGCGTCGCCGAGCACGGCGATGCGCTCCGGGGTGCGGTCACCGGCGACGTTGCGGTCCCAGACGAAGCGGGGACGGACCCGCCGCGGGATGTGCTTGTCGGCACGGACGGCGGCCACCAGCGCGCGCATCGCGGCGGCGCCCTGGGCCGGCGGCGCCTCGGCTCGCTCCCGCTCTCGCTCGCGAGGCGCGGTCCGCTCGGTGCGGGCGGTGGGGGTCCGGTGGTTCCGGTTGGGTCGCTCCTGGATCACCGCGAAGCGCTCGCCGTCCCACTGCCAGGTCCGGGAACGATGCTCCCCCCAGGGCAAGAGGATCCCTTGCGCGTCGGAGGACGGGCTCTCCCGGAAGTTATCGGCGTCGAGGCCCTGGGCGCGACCGATGCTGGCCTCGATGGTCGGAGGCTTCCCGCGCCGTCCGGGTCGCACTCGGACCTGCGCCTCGACGTGGCCCTCGGCGAGCTCCTTGCGAGTCTCGATCCCGAAGAGGGGCTGGATGCCCCGGCAGTCGAAGGTGAAGAGCTGCCAGAGCCGGCGGCTACCCCGACCGTCGCGCTGAGTGAGCTCGACCTGGAGCTCCGCCTTCCCGTCCCCGGTGAAATCCCGGAGGGCGAAGCCGTGCACGTCGCCGGCCCCCTGGACCGGGAGCTGCGCGAAGTCGTAGGCGTTGGCGTCGCGATAGCCGGCGCCGAAGACCACCACGAAGCGCTCCACCTGGACCACCTGCTCGGGGCGCCGGTCCCCGCAGACGTCGGCCCGCTCGCTGTGCCGCGCACGGGCTCCCGGGATCCCCTGCTGCGCCAGGAAGCGCTCGAGGACGGCGCTGCTCCCGCCGCTCGCCGAGATAGCGGGCATCCGCTCCAGATGCGCCCCGTCGACCTCCGCGGTCGCCGGGGCGTTCTCGACCTCCGGCCGGGACTCGGAGTCCACGTCGTTGAGGCGGACCGCCAAGCGCCCCTCGCGCCAGGCGCGGGAGCCGGGGATGCGGTTCCAGGGGATGAAGGCCTCGAGCTCGTAGCCGCCCTCGCTGCGCGCTTCGACGACCCGAGCGCCCGCGAGCGGGCGCGGTCGCCGGCCGAGGGGACCGATGGCCGCGGCGCCCGCGGTCCCGGAGACACCCGGGTAGAGCCAGATCTCGTTCGCGCTCCAGCCGCGGCCCCGGGGGACGGCGAAGGTGAGCACCACCGCGTCCTGGTCGCGGCTGGGTCGGGCCTCGCGGATCAGCCGCTCGTCGGCCACGTCGGCGGCGACGTAGAGCCCCGCGTCGTCGAAGCCCAGCGCGAGCTGCATCGAGGCGTCACGACCGCGGCCGACGCCCACCTTGGGGACCGAGCGCCAGTCGCGGAGCATGCCGTCCACGCGGACACCGCCCTCCGCGACCTCGTGGACGCGGATGCCCACCTGGGCGGAGGCGGGACGAGAGATTGCGAGCGCGAAGAGAAGGGAAGCGAGGATCCACCGCATCGGGGGTCCGACGGTACCACGCTCAGCGGATTCCTTCACCGATGGCCGATGCGCGGCCCCGAAATCGGCGCCTACTTGGCGACGACCTTCAGGCGCTTGCGGCGACCCTCCGTGCGCTCGCCGTCGGGCCCGTAGAGGGCGAGCTGGCCGCACGCGGCGTCGACGTCGTTGCCGCGCTGCCGACGGATCGTGGCGGTCACTCCCCGGTCCCGGAGGCGATCACAGAAGGCGTGCACCCCGTCCCACGCGGGGGCCTCGAGGGCGCTCTCCACGATGGGGTTCATGGGGATGAGGTTCACCTTAACCGGCACGCCGCGGAGGAGCTTCACCATCCGGTCGGCGTCTCGAAGGTCGTCGTTCACGCCGCGGATCAAGGTGTACTCGATGGTGATCCGCCGCCGCTTGGGCATGGGGTAGCGCTTCAAGCAAGCGACCAGCTCCTGGAGCGGGTACTTGCGGTTCACCGGCATGATCTTGGAGCGGGCCTCGTCGTCCACCGCGTGCAGGCTGATCGCCAGCGCCACCTTGCCCTCGAAGTCCTCGGCGAGGCGATCGATGGCCGGCACCAAGCCGCTGGTCGAGAGGGTCACCCGCCGGGTGCTCAATCCGATGCCGTCCGGATGGGTCAGGAGCACCAGGGCGCGCGCCACGTTGTCGTAGTTGTGCAGGGGCTCGCCCATGCCCATCAGCACCACGTTGCGCAGCCGCTCGTGCTCGTGGAGGCGGTCCCGCCCCTCGATCACCTGGGCCACGATCTCCGCCGCGCTCAGGTGGCGCTGGAGCCCGGCCACCCCGGAGGCGCAGAAGACGCAGCCCATGGCGCAGCCGACCTGACTGGAGATGCACTGGGTGACCACCGAGCCGGGCACCAGCCCGGCCTTGAGGTCCTCCGACCGGTCCGCCTCGTCGACGTCGGGGTCCTTCACCAGCTGCGGGATCAGCACCGTCTCCACGTCCAGCCCGTCGTGCATGCGGACCAGCAGCTTGCGGGTCTCGTCGCTGGCGTCCCGCGCCCGGACCACCTCGAGGGGCAGCGGCCCCACCCCGTCCTCGGCGAGCTTGGCGCGGAGCGACTTGGGCAGATTGGTCATCTGCTCCGGGTCCAGGACCCCGCGCTTGTGGATCCAGCCGAAGACCTGCTTCCCGCGGTACGCGGGCTCCCCCCAGCCCGCGAGCACCTCGCCCCACTCCTGGGGGAGGCGTTCGAGCCAATGGGTGGGCGGTGCGAGCTCGGGAGTCTTCATGGGGACCCGATGAAGTGGCATCGCCCGGCCCCGACCGCAAGGCGCGGCGGGGTCGGCTCCCATGGGATCCGTCCGGGTCGGTGGCGTCTACGAGCGGAGAGGCGGTCGCTCGAAGCCGGCAGGGCGTGCTATGCGGGCGGGCATGTCGCACCAGGAACTGATCACCGCCGCCTTCGAAGACCGCTCGCGCCTGAAGGAGGCCGAGGTCCGCCAAGCCGTCGAAGCGACCGTCGCCGGCCTCGACGAGGGGTCCCTCCGGGTGGCGGAGCCGCCCGCCAGTGAGGGCGGCGAGTGGACCGTGAACGCCTGGGTGAAGCAGGCCGTGCTCCTCTACTTCGGCATCCGCGAGATGGAGACGATGGAGGTCGGGCCCTTCGAGTGGCACGACAAGATCCCGCTGAAGAAGGACCTGGCCAAGCAGGGCATCCGCGTGGTGCCTCCGGGCACCGCCCGCTACGGCAGCCACCTGGAGCCCGGAGCCATCCTGATGCCCGGCTACGTGAACATCGGCGCCCGCGTGGGCAGCGGCACGATGGTGGACACCTGGGCCACCGTCGGCAGCTGCGCGCAGATCGGCAAGAACGTCCACCTGAGCGGCGGCGTGGGCATCGGGGGCGTGCTGGAGCCGCCCGGAGCCACGCCGGTCATCGTGGAAGACGGGGCGTTCGTCGGTTCCCGCGCCATCGTGGTCGAGGGCGTCCGCGTGGGCGCGGGCGCGGTCATCGGCGCCAACGTGGTCCTCACCAAGTCCACCAAGATCCTCGACGTCACCGGGACCGAGCCGGTGGAGCACGTGGGCCACGTCCCGCCGCGCTCGGTGGTCATCCCCGGCTCGCGGCCCAAGGCCTTCGCCGCCGGCACCTACCAGGTGCCCTGCGCCTTGATCATCGGGCAGCGAAAGCAGAGCACCGACGAGAAGACCTCGCTCAACGACGCGCTCCGCGACTTCGACGTCTCCGTCTGAGGGCGCGACCCGCTTCGACAGCTCCCCGGGCGCGCGTTAGAGCGCCCGGGGTGAGCACCTATCTCATCGTGGTCCAGGCGCCAGCCTACCGGGTACGCGACGGCGTCTTCGCCACCGAGGGCGCCTTTGGCGAGCACCTGCGCATGCTCCGGGACCGGCTCGCTCCGCGCTTCACCCAGGTCCTCTTCGCGGCGCCGCAGCTCCCCCGGGAGAGCTACGAGGCGCAGAAGGAGAACCTGGCGCACATCGACGAGGCGGCCGAGCGCATCGAGTTCGTGCCGCTGCATCCGCAGGACCGCGGGAAGCTCGGGTTCTGGACCAAGGACGCGCGCGACGCCTGGCGCCGGCTCCGGTCGGCGGTGGAGCGGGCCGAGGTCGTCCACTCGGGGCTCGCCGACGACCTCTGGCGACCGACGATGCTCTTCGCCAACGTGGCCGCCAAGGCGGCGCGGCGCCCGCTCCTCTTCTTCGTGGACATCGACTTCCGCAACGATACGGAGATGTTCAAGGAGACCGGCGTCTGGTCGGGGAAGACCTACTGGCTCAACAAGCTGGTCTACGACCCGGCCAAGCTGGCTCAGGTGCACCTGGCCCCCTACTACGCCGACCTGGTGCTGCTGAAGAGCGGCCGGATGGTTCGCGAGGTCGGCCGCGGCAAGGAGCACGTGCGGAACTTCTTCGACACCGCGCACTCCGCCGGCCAGGTGATCGACGACGAGGCCCTGCAGGCCCGGGTCACCCGCCTGAAGGACACCGACCGGCCACTGCGGCTCGTCTTCTTCGGTCGCTTCGTGGAGTACAAGGGTCTCGACCGCACGGTCCGGGCCGTGGCCACCGCGCGCCAGCGCACCGGGCGCGACATCCGGCTCGAGCTCATCGGTCGCGGGGAGGAGCGCCCGCGGCTCGAGGCGCTGGTGGCCCAGCTGGACCTCCGCGACGCGGTGACCTTCCGCGACCCCCTGCCCTACGGGCCCGAGCTCTTCGCCGCCGTGCGGGAGAGCGACGTCCAGATCGCGACGCCGCTGGTGGAGGACACCCCGCGCGCCGCCTTCGACGCCATGGCCCAGGGGATGCCCATCGTCGCCTTCGGGATCCGCTACTACCGGGACCTCGAGGAGCAGTCGGGCGCGGTGCGCACCGCCGACTGGCCCGACCCCGACGCGCTGGCCGACGCCATCGCGGACCTCGACCGCGACCGCGACCGGCTGGCCCAGATGGCCCGGGCCGGTGTGCGCTTCGCCCGCGAGAACACCCAGGAGGTCTGGCTGGAACGCCGGGTCCGCTGGACCCTGGAGCTCCTCGACCGCGCCTGAGGTCCGGCTCGGGGGGTGCGCCCGCCGAAGAGCGTCCCTATGCTCTCCCCCATCGATGGCGCGCCCTTGTCCGAAGTGTGGTGAAGACGTCCCGGTCGTGCTCCGCGGCATGGAGGCCTTCTGCACCGCGTGCGGCCGGCGCCGCCTCCCCTTCGCCCAGGAAGCCCTGAACCTGAAGGGCAAGTCCGCCAAAGCCGGCGGCACCGCCGCGCGGGTCCTGGGGATGGTCGTGTGGATCTTCGGCCTCTTCCTGGCGGCCCTGCTCGCGGTGACCTTCCAGGTGCTCGTGCCCGGCTGGGGCCTCGGCTTCGCGGTCGGCGGCACCATCGGCTTCGTCACACTCCTCCTGGGCGCCTTCCTCTTCTTCGGCGGCCGCAAGCTCGGGCAGATCGGCGACGCGAGCGCCACCGAGGCGCAGATCAAGGCCATCCGCGGCCTGGCGCGTCAGCGCCGGGGGGTGCTCACCGCCGGGGACGTGGCGCGGCATCTCGACCTGCCGCGACAGCGCGCCGACGCGCTCCTGACCGACCTCGCGCGACACCCCGACCAGGACGTCGGCGTGGAGATCGACGATCACGGCGAGGTCCTCTTCCTCTTCGACAACCCGGAGGCCCGGCGGTGGCGCATCCGGGTCGAGGCGAGCGGCCTGGACGCCGATGAGTTCGCGGCCGAAGCCTCGCAGATCGAGCTCCCCGCGCGGGTCGAGGTCCCGCTCGAGCGCGAAGCCTGAGCGGCGCCGAGCGGCGCCGGCGCTCAGCGCAGGACCAGCGGGCCCACCAGGCGCCGCCAGGCGCGGCGCGTCGAGTCCCGTTGGGGCGACGCATTGCACCGCAGGGTCGCCTCGCGGCGCAGGAGCCGAATGCAGCTCAGAGAGTCCTCGTCCTCCACCCGCTCCCGGGCGGCGTCGGCTTCGGGGGCGTCCGCGAAGTCGACGCTGAGGTTCGGCGGCGGGAAGAGCCGCATCTCGTAGCCGGCCATCGGGTCGGCGACCAGGGCCCCGACCCGCTCCCAGCGGATGGGCGTGCGATCGCGCCCTTCGACGAGCGCGGAGGCGCGCGTGAGGGTCAGGACCCGTCCGTCGGCCTCGCCCTCCAGCGCGAGGACCGCCTCCGGCGCTCGGAGGTCGCCGCCGATCGTGGTCAGCGCCAGCACCACCCGGGTGGGCCCCTCGAGCCCGGCGCCCGCGTCGTGCAAGAGTCGCTGGGCGCCGTCCGGCGCGTCGGTGCTGGCGCTGCCTGCGCGCACCAGGCGGCGCCCCTCCTGCCATTGGAACGCGGCGCCCGCCGCTCCGAGCGGCTCGGGCATGGCGCTCTCCACGCGGACGTGGACCGAGCGACCGTGCTCCGCGCCATCGGCCAGGGTGAGCAGCGCCTCCAGGAGCGACTCGAGACGCAAGCGCCCCCGGGCTCGCGCGAGCCGCGGCGCCGTGCGCGCGAGGGCCTCCGACGCGAGCCACGCCCCTTCGGCCACCTCGTAGTCGACGCCGGGGCCGGCGCCGGCGAGGACCTCCGCCGCCGCCCGAGCCCGGGCCGGCCGATCGACGACGCCGTCCTGCTCCAGCGCCTCGGCCAGCCCGTCGACCCCGACCCGAGCGAGCGCACGCCGCCGGCGCACCTGCCAGGCCCGCCGGTCGTGGGGCCCGCGCGCCAGCACCTCCTCCGTCCAGCGGACCGCCGCCTCGGGATCCCGTAGCTCCCCGAGCAAGAGCTCGAGCAGCGCCTCCACGAAGGCGTCGTGCCCGGGGTGCTTCTCCGCCCCGCGCTCGAGGACCACCCGCAGCTCGGCGACCTGGGCGCGCCGCTGGGGCCCGCTCGCGTCGGCGAGGGACTCGGAGCGGAGCGACACCTGCTCGCGCACCATGGCCAGGTTCAGGTAGTCGATCTCGTCCACGGGCAGCGGCCGGCTGGCGGCGGCCTCCAGCGCGACCGCTTCGCGGGCCCGGGCCTCGTCGCCGGCGAGGAGCTCGAGGTCTTCCCAGCGAACGTCGGTGCGGATCTCCAGGAGATCCCCCTGGACCACCTTGGACTGCTCGGCGATGGCCCCGATGTCGTCGTTCCCCTCCCGCACCTGCTGGAGGAGGAGCGCGATCTCGTCGGCGAGGTCGGCGTTGGGGAGACGATACTGCTCGACCCGCCGGACTCCGGACCCGTGGGGCTCGAGGAGCGCGGCCACGTCGAAACCGAGCGCGCCGCCTGCGCCCCAGTCGCCGCCGCCGGAGAAGAGCCCGTCCCCGGCCGTCCAGGAGGCCACCTCCAGCGCCTCGGGGAAGCGGCGCGCGAGCTCCACACAGCGCACCTCCACGCCGAGCCCCGCGTCCTGCCAGGGACCGCGCCGGATGCGCACCGTGTGCTCGTCCACCGGCTCGGCGCGAAGCTGCCAACACTCGGGCCCCGGGCAGCACGCCGGTCCCGGGCACCCGTCGACGGCGTCGGTCCAGCGGATCCGTAGCTCGCGCTGGGCCTCCAGGTAGGCCCGGAAGCGCTCGACGCTGGAGACCCGGGCCAACCCGAAGACCGAGCGGCGGCCGTGGAGGGCGTCCTCCTGTCGGGCCTCGACGTAGGCCGCGAGGGGCGCCTCGGGTCCCCAGGCGACCGCCGCGGTGTTCCCCAGCGCGCTCATCCGCCGGACCCCCAGTCGGCGCTCCGCAGGGACTGCGCCGACGCGGACCCCGGTGCACCGGTCGGCCCCACCGGGGAGGCGCGCCGCCAGCCGGTCCAGAGCGTCGGGCGGCCCCGCGGGGCCGCTGAAGAGCAGGTCGCGCCGGGTGACGTCGCCGCCGCAGGCGGTCAGCAGCAGGGCCAGAAGGATGTGCGCGCGCACGAGGGCAGCCTATCAGCTCGATCCGCGGGTCGGCTCGCGCGCACGGCGGAAGGCCCTATGATCCGGTCCATGGGTGACTACCGCGACGTCGTCGAAGAAGTGTATGCCGAAGCCGCCGACGTGCCCCAGGGCGCGCTGTGCTGCACCCAGAGCCCGGTCTGGGAGCTCCCCGGCCTCCACGTGCCCAAGGCGATGTTGGAGCGGAACTACGGGTGCGGGTCCACGGTCCACCCCCGCGACCTCGCCCACGCCGAGCGCGTGCTCTACGTAGGCGTCGGCGCCGGCATGGAGGCGCTACAGCTCGCGTACTTCCTCCGGCGGCCCGGCGGCGTCGTCGCCATCGACACCAACGCCTCCATGCTGCGCATCGCGCGCGAGCTCCTCGACCAGGCCGCCGCCGAGAACGAGTGGTTCGACCCGGCGATGGTCGAGCTGCGCGAAGGCGACGCGCTCGAGCTGCCCCTCGACGACGGCTCCGTGGACGTGGTCGGGCAGAACTGCCTGTTCAACATCTTCACCCGCGACCACCTGCTGCAGGCCCTGCGGGAGACCCGCCGGGTCCTGAAGCCCGGCGGCCGCTTCGTCCTCAGCGACCCGGTGGCCAGCCGGCCGGTCCCCGCTCATCTGGCGGACGACCCGCGGCTGCGCGCCCAGTGCCTCTCCGGCGCCCTCCCCCTGGACGAGTACCTGGCGTGCATCGTCGAGGCGGGCTTCGGCACCCTGGAGGTCCGGGCCCGGCGCCCCTATCGGGTCCTCGACGCCCGGCGCTACGACCTCGACGCCGACTTGCTCCTCGAGAGCGTGGAGCTCGTCGCCTACGCCGATCCGGTGCCGGCGGACGGTCCGTGCATCTTCACCGGCCGCGCGGCGATCTACGTCGGCGACGACGACTCCTTCGACGACGGCAAGGGGCACCTCCTGATGCGCGACCTGCCCATGGGCGTCTGCGACAAGACGGCCGAGGCGTTGAGCGCCCTGGGCCGCGAGGATCTCACGATCACCGCGAGCACCTGGCACTACGCCGGCGACGGCTGCTGCTAGCCCTCCGGCGCGTAGTGGCTCCGGGTCGCGCCCCAGACCGCACGCCAGTCGGGGAGCGCGTGGTCGCGGGCCCAGTCGGTGAGCACCATGGGCAGGGCGCTCTCGAACTGCCACCACAGGCTGGCGTCGGCGAGGCGCCGCGGGCCCTCGGGCGCCGTGCGACCGCGCTCGACCGACGCGCTCCGAACCCCATGCGCGGTCATCGGCGGCGTGATGAACGTCGTCCCCAGCCGGAAGGGCGGGCGCTCGCCGTGCGGGTCGTGGATGACGCCGTTGATCTCGGTCACCGCGTTCCGGTGGAAGTAGGGCGGACGGAAGGTGTCCTCGCTGACGTCCCACCGCGGCGGGAAGCACACGAAGTCGAGCCCGTGGGCACCGGCCTCGTCGAGGGGTGAGGTGAGCACCGTGTAGACCGAGGGGTCGCCGTGATCGAAGCGGGCATTGGCCACCGGCGAGAAGTCCGCCAAGTCGTAGACCAGCGGGACATGGTCGCCGTGCCACCCGGCGACGTCGAAGGGCGAGTGGTCCTGACGCGCCTCGTAGAGGTCCCCGCCGAGCTTGGCGGTCACCCGATACCCGGGGACCAGCCGGTCCTCGTGGAAGGCGCTCGGCGCGCGGAAGTGTCGCGGGTCGGTGAGCCCGTTGGCGCCGACCGGACCCCGCTCGGGGAGCGAGAAGCCTCGGCCGAAGACCTCCCCCACCCATCCGCGCACCTCGCCGTGGTGCAAGAGCACCGAGACCTTCAGCCCGCGGGGCAGGATGGCGATCTCGCCGGGCCGGACCGCGAGGGGGCCGAGCTCGGTCAGCAAGGTCAGCGCGCCGAGCTGGGGCACGAGGAGGAGCTCGCCGTCGGCGTCGTAGAACGCGCGGTCCTCCATGCTGCGGTTGGCCGCGTAGAGGTGCACCGCGAAGCCCCGGCGGAGGCGCGGATCCCCCGCGCCCCCGAGGGTGACCAGCCCGTCGACGAAGTCGGTGGGCTCGTCCGGGAGCGCGAGGGGCGCCCAACCCATGAGGTCGACGGCGGCGCGCCCCGCCGGGTCCACCGAGCGGAAGCGCGGGTGCGATAGGGGCTCGAAGGGGCCGTGCTGCGCCGAGGGTCGCGCCCGATAGAGCCAGACCCGTCGGTTGGCGTCCCGGGGCGCGGTGAAGCCGGTTCCGTTCACCTGCTCCGCGACGAGGCCGTGGGCCGGTTGCCGCGGGCTGTTGGACCGCCGGGGGACCGCGCCGGGCAGGCTCTCGCTCTCATGGACGTTGCCGAACCCGGTCGGGGCCGGCGCGGCCCCGAGGATCATCCGGCGCGCCGCCAGGCGCTGGAGCGCGAAGAGGCGATGATCCCCGCCGGCGATGGTGAGCACCCGGACCGCGGCGCCCGCGGTCTCGTAGTCGGCGGCGGTGGTCGCGATGTCCTCGGGCGGGACCCAGCGGTCCTCCACACTGCCGCCGAGGACGACGGGCATGCCGTCGCGACGCTGCGCCACCGGCGCCTGCTCCGCCCGCGGCCCGATCCGCGCGCCGCCGAGGGCCACCAGACCGCCGAGCGATCGGTCGCTGCGGGCGATGGCTTCGGTGGCCAGGCAGGCCCCCTGCGAGAAGCCGAAGACGAAGACTCGCTCCGGCTCGACGGAGTCCAGCCGCGCCAGCGCGGACTCCACCGTCGCGAGGGCCGCCGTGAGTTCCTCGCCATGCTCCGCGGCCGACGCGCGGTAGCTCTTCGCGTACCAGCGACCCCGGGGCGCCTGGGGCGCGATCACCGTGACCCGGGGGTGGTCTCCCAGGGACTCGCCCACCCGCACCAGCATGTCCAGCGCGTTGGACCCGCGACCGTGGAGCGCCAACACCACCCGGTCGGCGTCCGCGGGGGCGGGGCCCCGAACTCGCGCGGGGAGCGCCCCTCCCCAGTCCTCCAAGCGCACTCCGGCGGAGGGGCGGCCGCCCAGCAGCGCGCGCTCCACCACCGCGCGCACCGCCGCCTCGGCGTCGGCGAGCGCCTCCTGCACGGGCGCGGGCTCGAGCCCCAGAGCCGTCAGAGAGGTCGGCGCGTCGGCCCGGGCCAGGAGTCGATGCAGGGCCGCCGGCAGGTCGGGGACGCCGACCGCCGCGCGCAGAGCCGCGTAGGTGGCGTCCGATCCGAGGGCCAGCTCGTGCACCGTGTGGGGCAGCAGCACGGCGTGGGTCGCCGCGTGGGGAAGGTCGAAGCGGCCCCCGAGGAGGTGCGCCGCGCGGTGATGGAAGCCGAGCTTCGCCCGCTCGAGCACCGCGCCACACCGGGCCGCGGCCCGGAGCGCGGCGGCGCGGACCGGGAGGCTCTCCGGAGCGGCGAGGAGCTGCAGCGCGGCGTCGTAGGCCGCCGCCGCGGCCTCGTGGGCCGCCGTCGCCAGCTCCGCCTCGAGGGCGCCGGTGGAGAGGGCACTCACCGGGTGAGCCATCGCGTTCAGCAAGCTCTGCACGGAGGTCGACCGGGGGAGCTCCGCCGACAGGCGCGGGTCGTAGACGACCACGTCCGGGAGCGCGCGGGGGTCCCGCCCGGTCCGCTTGGTGTCCCCGTGCTTCACCCCGTGAAT
This sequence comes from Myxococcales bacterium UBA1660, assembly GCA_002320815.1. Lineage (GTDB taxonomy): Bacteria > Myxococcota_A > Polyangia > Polyangiales > Houyiibacteriaceae > UBA1660. The sequence goes on along the minus strand of DCLA01000002.1, from coordinate 77,980 downwards.
CGAGGTCTGCTCCGACGCCGCGTAGGTCGTGGGCACGGCGACGAAGCGGACCTCGCGCGACAGGCGCAGCGCCTTGGCGAGGCCCACGGCGGCCCCGCCCCCGAGCGCGATCACGGTGTCCGCGCCGCTGGCGTCCAGCGCCGCCAGCGCCCGCTCGACGACCTCGGCGGGGACGTGGACCCGGGCTTCGTCGAAGACCTCGACGGGTCGGCCCTCGAGCGCCGCGAGGACGGGCTCGAGGTGTCGCCGGGACGGCGTGGTCAGCACCAACGCCCGCTCGGTGCCCAGGCCGTTCACCACCTCGCGGAGGTCGGCCCGGAGGTCTTCGGTGTGCAGCTCCTGCATGGTGGGTCCAGTAGAGCGCATCGGGCCCCGCCCGTCAGCCCCGAGGCCCGAAACGACGAGAGCCCTCGTCGCCGAAGCGAGGAGGGCTCTCGTTCCCGGTGACGCCGAAGCGCCGACGACTCAGAGGATCATGCTGCCGGGGAAGAAGTACATCGTCTCGATCTTGGCGTTCGCCAGCGAGTCGCTGCCGTGGACGCTGTTCTCGCCGATGTCCTTGGCGAAACGCTTGCGGATGGTGCCCTCGGCGGCCTCGGCCGGGTTCGTCGCGCCCATGACCTCGCGGTACTTCGCGACGGCGTCCTCGCCCTCGAGGACGGAGACGACCACGGGACCGCGGCTCATGAACTCGCAGAGCTCACCGAAGAAGGGGCGCTCCTTGTGGACGGCGTAGAAGCCCTCCGCCTGGGCGCGGGTCAGGTGCATCATGCGCATGGCGATGATCTCGAGGCCGGCCTCTTCGATCATGGCGAGGATGCCGCCGATGTTGTTCGCCTCGACCGCGTCGGGCTTGATGATGCTGAGGGTCCGTTCGATGGCCATCGTCTTCGTCTCGTTTCGCGAAGTTGGGGGTGAGAGCTCGGGATTCCGAGCGAGGGCCCGGGAGGGGCCGTAATCGAGCGCGTGCATAGCAATCGCCCGCTGGTTCGCAAGTGCGATCCCTCCGATGCCGGCCCGAGCTCGGGCTCCCCAAACGGCGAACGCCCCACCGGCGCGAGCCAGCGGGGCGTTCGATCGGAGACCGATGGGCTCAGGGGAGCAGGTCGGCGACCGCGTCGGCCTCTTCCTGGAGCTCCTTGGCCGTGGCGTCGATGCGCTCGCGGCTGAAGGGATCGATCTCCAGGCCCTGGACGATGCTGTACTCGCCGCCCTTGCAGGTGACGGGGAAGCCGTAGATGAGACCCTCGGGCACGCCGTAGGACCCATCGGAGCGCACGGCCATGGCCGCCCAGTCCCCCTCGGGGGTGCCGAGCCACCAGTCGTGGACGTGGTCGATGGCCGCGTTGGCCGCCGAGGCCGCCGAGCTGGAGCCGCGGGCATCGATGATGGCCTTGCCGCGCTGCTGCACGGTGGGGATGAAGTCGTCTTCGATCCACTTCTGGTCGTCGACGATGGACGCGACGGTCTTGCCGTCGATCTCGGCGTGGAAGGCGTCCGGGTACTGGGTGGCCGAGTGGTTGCCCCAGATGGCCATCTTCTTGATGGCGCTGGCGTGCTCGTCGGTCTTCTTGGCGATCTGGCTCATCGCGCGGTTCTGGTCGAGGCGCACCAGCGCGCTCCAGGCCGTCTTGGGCAGGTCGGGCGCGTTGCTCATCGCGATGTAGCAGTTGGTGTTGGCGGGGTTGCCCACCACGCAGACCTTCACGTCCCGCTTGGCCTTGTCGTTGAGCGCCTTGCCCTGGGTGGTGAAGATGGGGCCGTTCTTCCGGAGGAGGTCCTTACGGAGCATCCCGGGACCGCGGGGCATGGCGCCCACGAGGACGGCCACGCCGATGTCCTCGAAGCCCTTCATGGGATCGTCGGCGGCTTCCATCCCGGCCAGGAGCGGGAAGGCGCAGTCGTCGAGCTCCATCATCACGCCCTCGACGGCCTTCATGGCCGGCGGGATGTCCACCAGGTGGAGGATGACGGGCTGGTCCTTGCCGAGCATCTCGCCGGAGGCGATGCGGAAGAGGAGGCTGTAGCCGATCTGACCGGCGGCTCCGGTAACGGCGACGCGAACGGGCGTTTTCATGGGTGTGGCTCCTGTGAGCTGGGGGCGGGGGTTGCCCCGGGAATACGTGGGCAGGCCTATACCGCGAGCGTCGGTGGGGATCCATCGGTTGCCTCACGGGCGCCGAGAAAAATTGCGCTCCAGTCGTGTCGCGCGGTGACCGGCCTCAGCGGAACTCTCCGGCCAGAGGGGAGTTGCCCGACACGGCGCCGTATCACTAGGATGGGGACCCGAATGGCCCCCTGAGGATGACCGTCCTGTCCACGACCCCGCGATACCTCCAGCCCGGCGACCGGGTGGCGGACAAATACGAGGTGCTCCGGCTCATGGGCCGGGGCGCGATGGGCGCGGTCTACGAGGTCGAGCACGTCCGGACCAAGAAGCGCTTCGCGCTGAAGTGGATGGTCCCGGAGCTCCTCTCCAGCCCGGAGGCGGTGGAGCGCTTCATCCGCGAGGCCCAGAGCGCCTGCGCCCTGGAGCACCCCAACGTCGTCCAGATCTTCGACGTCGACCAGGCCGACGGCGGCATGTACTCGCTGATGGAGCTGCTCCGGGGTGAACCCCTGAGCGTGCTCCTGGCGCGCGGCGCGCTGAGCGCGACCGAGCTGGTCCCCCTGGTCCTCCCGCTCCTGCACGGCCTGCAGGAGGCCCACGAGCGCGGAGTGGTCCACCGAGACCTCAAGCCGGAGAACATCTTCATCGCCACGGGGCGACCGGGGATGCCCGTCCGGCCGAAGCTCCTGGACTTCGGCCTCTCCAAGCTCTTGAGCCACGAGAAGGCCTCCCAGATCCGGCTGACCAACACCGGCATGGTCATGGGGACCCCGGCCTATATGTCGCCCGAGCAAGCGATGGACGCCGCGGTGATCGACGCCCGCGCGGACGTCTACGCGGTCGGCGCGATGCTCTACGAGGCCCTCACCGGACACCTGCCCTTCGAGGCGTCGTCGATCCCGTCGCTGATGCTCAAGGTGGTCCAGTCCCCCCCGAAGCCGCTGCGCGCGTTGGAGCCGCGGATCCCCGCGGCGGTCGAGGCGGTCGTACTCCGGTGCCTGGCCAAGAAGCCCGAAGACCGGCCCCAGTCGGCGGAGGAGCTGGCCTTCCAGCTCTGCGACGCGCTCGGCCTCTCGCACGACCTCTACGCGCCGGGCGGGAGCTCGGGCGCTCTGGAGAGCCTCGGTCCCTCCCGCGGGTGGACCGACGCCACGGAGCCCGCCGAAGGGTTCGCCCTCGGCTCCGAGCCGACCCACGCCGCGACGGCGGTGGGCTCGACCCCCTCGGTGGCCGCGGGCGCCTTCGACACCGCCATGGACCCCACCCTCGTGGCGACTCCCCCGAAGGGGACGAAGCGCTGGGTCGTCGCCGCGGTGGTGATCGGTGGTCTCGTGGTCGGCGGCGCTCTCAGCTGGGTGCTCCTGGCCGACTCCCCGGCCCCCCCGCCGGCCGTCGAGGACGTCGAGCAGGCGGCCGCGACCGAGACCTCCGACGCTCCCGACTCGCCCCCCGCAGCCGCGGGACCAACCGTCGAAGCGACCGGCCCGACCGCGACGGAGCCCGCCACGGTGACGACGCCGGAAGACGAGGACGAGAGCCTCGCCGCGCCCGGCGCCGGAGAAGCCGACCAGACTCCCGCAGCGGCCGCGGAGCCGCCCGTGCGCCCGGCGCGGCCGTCCATGCGACGGCGCCCCCGCCCTACCCCGATGGAAGAGGCGCGGACCCCGATGGGTACCACCCCGCGGCTCGAAGTGGGTATGGTCGCGGTCGATGACTTCTGACTTCTTGCGCCGGTGGCTCCTCGCCGGGGTGCTCCTCTTCGTCTCCGCGCCGCTGGCCGCGGCCCAAGGCGGCGAGTTCGAGGCCACCGTCCGGGAGGCCCTCGCCGAGTTCCAGGCGGGCCGATGGATCGAGGCGCGAACCCTCTTCCTCCGCGCCCACGCCATTCGTCCCAGCGCCGAGGCCCTGCGGATGGCCGGCAACGCCTCCTACGAGGCGCGCGACTACGTGCGCGCCACCGAGCTCCTCGAGGCCTCGCTGGCAGAGACGGACCCAGCGCTCCGGGAGGACCGGGCAGCTCTCGCCCGCGAAGCCCTGACCGCCTCCGGCCGCTTCGTGACTCGCTTGACGGTGGTCGCGCCGGAGGGCGCGCGGGTCCGGGTCGACGACGCCGAACGCGACGTCTCGCAGCCCATCGTCGTCGCGCGAGGCGAGCATCGCCTGGAGGTGTCGGCGCCGGGGTTCGAGACCCATCGGGAGCGGGTCCGGCTCGACACACCCGAGCGCACGGTGACCCTCGCGATGCACGCCGAAGCGACTCTGCCCGAGGCGACCGACGAGCCCGAGGAGCCCGAGGAGGTTCTCGTGGTCGACACCGAGCCCGTCACCGAGCCCGCCGAGAGCGGCTCGCTCACCTGGCTCTGGGTGACCCTCGGGGTCGTGGGCGCGGCCGCCATCGCCACGGTGGCCATCCTGGCCACCCGGGACGACGATCCGCCCCTTGGCGCCAACACGCCGGGCCGCGTGATCTACGCGCTGGAGTTCGGTCGATGAAGCGGACGCTCCTCGCCCTGCTCCTCCTCACCGCCTGCTCGGAGGACCCGCCGGACACCGCGGTCGTCTTCCGCCTCGACGCCGAGGGAACGCTCCACACCCGGATCACCGAGGTCACCCTCCGCGTCAGCGGCGCGCCCGCCGGTGGAACCTTCGATCAGGTCTTCGAGGAGCACGTCGTCACCGACGTGGACTCCTGGCCCCTGGTCACCGTGGTCGCCCCCGCGGACGGCGAAACGGGTCGCTCGCTCTCCTACGAGGCCCTCGGCTACGACGGCGACGGCACCGAGCTGGGCCGGATCCTGGTTCGGGCGCGCTTCGTCGACGGCGAGCGGATCACGTTGAACCTCGAGTTCCCGGAGGGCTGCGCCGAGCTCGCCTGCGCCTCGGGCCTCTCGTGTGAAGCCGTGGACGGCGAGCCGCGGTGCATCTCGCCCGACCGCGACCTCACCGGCCCCAGCGACGGCGGCGTGCTCCCCGACGGCGCGACCGACGGTGCCGTCGATGGCGGGACCGATGGGGGACCCCGCGACGGCGGCCCGGTGGACGGCGGGAACCCGACGGTGCCGCGCCTCCGCTGGCCCCCCAACGGCCACTACACCGGCAGCGCACGCACCGCGGCCGCACGGCGGCCGACGCTTCGCTGGGACCCGGTGGCCGGCGCCGACCACTACGAGGTGGAGCTGGGTCGATGCCCGAACGGCTCGGTCATCGAGTGTCTGGGCGACTTCACCCCCGAGGTCGTCGCGCAGGCCCCCACGAACACCTGGCGCCCTGCAGAGCCGCTCGAGCCTGGAAACACCACGCCGCTGGGACGCCGCTACGCCTGGCGGGTCAGGGCCTGCAGCAGCGACGACGAGTGTGGTCCGCCGAGCGAGGCTCGGTATCTCAACGTGGGCCGACTGCGCGGCGATTTCGACGGCGACGGTCGCGGCGACTTCGCCGCGGGCGACTCCTCGGCCATGATCGACGGCGCTCTCCAGGTCGGCGGGGTCACTCTGTACCAGGGACGGGAGGTGGTCGATCCCGCGGGCGTCTTCCTGACCGAGGAGGCGCCCACCGCGTTTGCATACTTTGGGCGCGCGCTCGCCAGCGGCGACTTCGACGGGGACGGCTTCGGTGACCTCGCAGTGGGAGCCGACGGACGCTGCCTGGTCCATTGGGGCGCAGACTCCGGCCTCTCGGCGACGTCGGTCACGGAACTCGATATGGCGATGAACCCGAACTTCGGGAGCGTCCTCGCGTCGATCGGCGACGTGGACGGCGACGGCTTCGACGACTTCGCTCTCGGAGCCGACGAGCAGAATCGAGTCTTCGTGGTGCGCGGAAGCGCCGAGCGAACGTTGATCCTGTCGGCGCCAATGCTCGACCCCATGGCGCTCATGGCTGGTACGCCGGCCCCATTCGCTGCGGGGGACATCGACGGCAACGGGTTCACCGACCTCGTCGTCGGCCGCCCCGATATGAACAGTTCCCTTGGGGTGGCCTACCTATTCCTCAGTGACGGCAGCGCCTTCGGCGCGGCACGGCCTCTGAGCCACCCGGACGAGAGCGAGCCTGCGGTGAGCACTGGGTCACGCTTCGGTATCGCTGCGGCTCATGGAGACTTCGATGGCGATGGGTTCGAGGACATCGCGATCTCGGCGTTGGACGCGGGAGAAGCGAACCACGGCCGCGTCTACGTCGCGCGGGGCGGCCGCACCGGTTTGGCCGACGAATGGGACCGACTCGAGAGGCCGACCGGTCCGGGCACCCAGTTCGGACACGCGATGGCAGCCGCGGACATCGACGGTGACGCGCTCGACGACCTGCTCGTCGGCGCGCCATTCGCTGGCACGCTCGGCGCCCAGTACGGCCAGGTCTACGTATTCCTGGGCAGCCCGGGCGACCCCTTGGCGGAAGCGGATTTCTCGCTCCTTCCTCCGGTCACGGAGCAGTACGCGTTCGGCAAGGCCCTCTCCGTCACCGACGCCAACGGCGACGGGTCCGTCGAGCCGTTCGTCGGGGCGCCCGAAGGCAACCGAATGTACCTCTACTCGAGCGATGGTGAATCCTCGCTAGAGCTCGGTCCCGCCGGCCCCGTCGATCGCTTCCCCACGTCCCTCGCCCCCTGAGTCGCCGTGGATCCCGTCGTCGTCCCCGCCCTCGTCGCCACCGGCTTCGTCGTCTTCGGCGGGCTCCGCTGGTACTTCGGGCGGGAGCAGCGCCTGAAGCGGCGGCTCCGCTCGCTCCCCGTGCAGCCCATCGCGGAGACGCCGGAGGGAAAAGACGTCCGGGTCGCCGGGCGGCTCGCCTACGTCGACGGGAACGCGCCGCTCACGGCGCCCATCTCCGGCCGCCCCTGCGCCGCCTGGCGCGTGGTGGTCGAGGAGATGCGCGGCGGCGGCGGCAACAACAACAGCAAGAGGAAGTGGGTCGCGGTGGTCACCGAGAGCGAGGCCCGCGACTTCCTCTTGGAGGATTCCACGGGCCGGGCGCGGGTCGACGGCACGCTGGTCGAGCTGGTCCTCGACTTCGACTCCCGGGGGAGCACCGGGGTCTTCCGCGATGCCAGTCCGCAGCTGAAGGACTTTCTCTTCTGGCGGGGCATCGCCACCGAGGGGCTCGTCTTCAACAAGAACATGCGGTACCGCGAGGGGATCCTCGAGGCCGGCGAGAAGGTCACCGTCGCCGGGAGCGGCCGTTGGGAGAACGACCCCAGCCAACGAGCCGGCGGCTACCGGGAGGTCGGTCGCATCCTCCGGGTCGGCGCCATGGAGGGCGGCGAGCTCCTGGCCACCGACGATCCGAAGGCGAGCACCTGAGCCACCGTTTCGCATATCCTCGCGGCCGGCTCTCGGAGCCGGGAGGATTCGGGAATGACGGTACGAATGGGTAGGAAGCAGTTCCTGCGGCTCTCGCTGGCCGTGGTGGGCGCCAAGTTGGTGGGCTGCGGCGACGACGACGGGCCGGCGCGGCTGGACGCCGGCGACGACGTCGACCAGGGCGTCGCGGGCGAAGACATGGCCGTCGCCGAGGACATGGCGACGGCCGGCGAAGACATGGGCTCGGCCGACGAGGACATGGGCTCCACCGAGGAAGACATGGGCGCCCCCACGAGCTGCAGCGGGGACGTGATCGTCGCCGACGTGAGCCAGAACCACGGGCACACCCTGGAGATCCCCGTGGCCGACATCGTCGCGGGGGTCGAGAAGACCTACGTCACCGGCGGCACGACCGGGCATTGTCACGTCGTGACCCTCACCGCCGCGGACTTCGCCATGCTCCAGGCCGGGGGCGAGGTGCGGGTGGTGAGCTGCAACAACACCGAGCACGAGTACGCCCTGAGCTGTGCGGGCACCGTGACCGCCAACGACCCGGCGCCCACCTGCGGCACCAGCGAGGAGGGTCGCTACCCCATGGGGATGTGCAGCGGCGAGACCTTCACGCCCTGAGCGCCTACGGCGCGGTCGCGCCCTCGCGGATCCAGGTCCCGAGGGCGTCGACCCACCGCGCCGGCAGGGCGTCGGCGGCGTAGGGCATCCGGTAGCCACAGACGGCCTCGTCCTCGACTGCGTCCGGCGCCAAGAAGAGCTTCTGGTAGAGGAGCGAGCGGTCGGGGTCTCCGGGCGTGAGCAGCGGCATCCCGAAGTCGCCGCACTCGTCGCCGAGCACCGGCCCCGCCAGCCGGTCGAAGGACTCGGTGACGCCGCGGAGATCGAGCTCCGCTTCGTTCATCCCCTCGGCGTCACCGTGACAGTAGGCGATGGCGCAGGTGGGCTCGATCACCACCGCGTGGAGCGACGCCCAGGTGGGCTCCACCGCCGCGACGCAGGTCCCAGCCTCGCACCACGCTCGGCCCTCGAGGTGGGCGCAGTCCGCGTCGGCCGCGCAGGCCGCGCAGGTCCCCGTCTCGTCGCAGCGCGCCGCGGCCGCGAAGGCGCAGTCGGAGGCCTCCACGCACACGCGCTCCACGAGCGCGCCCACGGCGAGGGGCCGACCGTCGTCCCGGGCCCGGGTGCGCTCCACCACCGGGAGATCACACCGGAGCCAGTTGCGCAGGATCTGCCGGCCCTCGGCGCTGCCGATCGCGGGAAGCGGCTGGCGCTCCGCGCCGGTGCCCCGGAAGTAGCGCGGCGCCGTCGCCAGGGCGACCTCGCCCCGGCCCCCCGGCGGCATGGTCCCGCGGACCACCTCGGTCCAGAGGTCCTCGCGAAGCGCGTAGGCGTGCTCCTGGACCGCGGCCAACCGCTCCACGTCGCCGGCGCTGCCGTCCCTCGAGGCCAGGTCGAGATCGAGCTCCAGCCCCCGGGGCGCGCCGAGCCGGTCCCGCCCCGTCACGGCGGTGCCATGGCAGTAGCTCCCGTGACCGCAGGAGGCGTGGAGGAGCGCTTGGCCCGCGTAGGCCGGCGCGCCGGCCTCGTCGTAGACCACCTCGGTCGCGGCTGCCGGATCGTAGTCGCCCTCGAGCGGTTCCACGCAGCCCGCGAGGAGCGCGAGAGCGACCAGCCAACGCATCGCCGGACGATAGACCGCTCTCGCCCGGCCCGGCCAGCCCGATCAGCCGAGGATCTCGAGGACCTCGTCGACGTCCTTGCGCGGCGAGCGCGAGGTCGGCTCGCCGGGCGCCGGAGCCAGCCGGAAGAGCAGGAGGTCGGTCCCCACGTGAGTCCCGAAGACGGCCTCGAACTCGGTGGCGATGCGCGTGAGGTGCTCGCGCTGCGCGACGTCGAGCCCCTCGCCGCCGTCGGCCAGTCGCTCGAAGAGGTAGAGCAGCGCGCTCAGCGGCTGGAAGGCGAGCCCCGCCTCGGTGGCCGCCGCCCACACCCGCGCGAGCACACGGCCCCCCTCGAGGTACGCGCGAGCCCCCCGCGCCGGGGTCCGCAGGATGGCCAGGGCCGACGACGCCGCGACCGCTCGCCGGGTGGGCCGGCCGAGCCCCTGCCCGCTGTCCATGGCGCGCATCCGGTCGAGGAAGGCCCGACGGCGGAGCATCCGGGTCCCGGCGACCTGCGTGGGATCCATCTCCAGCGCCGCCAAATCGATGCCGTCCCGAGAAGCGGCGACCGCCCGGTCGTCGAAGCGGATCTCGTCGAACATCTCCGCGTGGAGCTGCGGATGGAGGAAGCGGAACCGGTCTCCCTCGGCGAGCACCTCCCCGGCCCGCCACAGGCCTTCGGCGTCGTCCACGACCTTCAGGGAGCAGCCCTCGGCGGCCCGGCGCAGGGCTTCCATGGTCTCGGCCGGGATGGGTCGGCGCTCGGCGATGCGGCGATTGGTCACCCGCCGCGCCAGCCGCGCCGCGGCGCGGAGGTCCTCGGCGGTGCCCTCCCCCGGGCGGAGCGCGAGGCGCACCACCAGATCCGCGCCGGCGCCGGAGACCGTGGCCTCGGGGATCCAACCGGAGGCCCGGGCAGCGACCTCGAGGTACTCCTGGGCGGCGCCCAGGGCCAAGAGCGACGCGTAGCGCCGGTGGTCGAGGAGGGTCCGGCCGCGCTCCGAATGGACACGGAGCTCCAGCTCGGTCCCGTCCCAGCGGAACGCCCACGGCTGCGCGTTGCCGCCCGAGGGCGCCAGGGTCGCGAAGGCGACCAAGCGGCGTACCTCGTCCCGAGAAGGCTGCGCGCTTCGACGGGGCTCGAGGCGCGGCACGGAGGCATGGAGGGGCGTCGTCGCGGCTTCCGCCGCCGGCGGGACCACCGCCCCTGGCACCTCGTCGGCCACGAGCTCCCCGAGGTCCACGAAGTAGCGGCCCGAAGTCACCATGGTGCCCAGGGCCACGCGACGGGCCACGTCGGTGTTGAGGGCCCCGCCCAGAGCCACCGCCGACGCGAGCTGGGGCCAGGTCTTCAGGGTGGTGTCGATGTCCGGCATGGAGGCCCCGAGCCGCTCGCTCATGGTGTCCACCCCGATGATGCGCAGTACCGCCGGAACCTTCTCGTAGGTGCTCAGCCCCCGGAGGTCATCGGCCCGGAGGTCGCCCGCCAACCCGTGGAGCACCGGCCGGTCCGGCTCCAGGTCGAAGCGCTCCACGTCGATCATCCCGCGGTCGGAGGTCTCCATCAGCACCGGGATCCGGCGCTCCCGGGCCGCCTCGCGGAGGCGGAGCTTCATCGCCAGGTCGTCGCACTCCTCGAAGAGGAGGTCGAGGCCGTCCAGGAAGGGGCCCAGCGACGCCTCGGTGATGCCCTGGGGGTAGACCACCACGCGCACGTAGGGGTCCAACTCGGCGATGGCGCGCGCGGTGATGACCGTCTTGGGCACGCCCAGATCCAGCACCGTGGCGCGGAGCCGATTGAGGTTCGACAGCTCCAGCGTGTCGTAGTCCGCCAGCCGAAGCTCCCGTCCGAGGCCCTCCTGCACCAAGGTCAGCGCGGTCGAGCTCCCCACGCTCAGCCCGGCGACGCCGAGGACCAGGCCGCTCAAGCGCTCCTGCTCTTCGGCCGTGATCTTGTTGCGGTTCCGGCTGGTGCGGAGCTCGTGGAACTCCCCGGGGCCCAACAGATGGACCAGGGCGTTGCGCCAGGGGTAGTGGACCCAGCGCCCGTAGTCGAAGGGGTCTCGCCCCCAGAGGCGCCGGTCCACCGCGTCGTCTCGCGTCCGGTCCGTCCAGGCGAACCCGGGGTCCCGGGTCACCACCAGCTCGCCGAGCTGGTCGCGGAGCGTGTCGTGGACTCGCACGCCGCTGCCGATCAACAGTTCCAGCACCGCGCGGTCGTCGGAGTCGCGCGGGTCGAAGATCCGGGCGACCTCCTCGGCGTCGGCGAGGGCTGCGGGCGGCGGCGTCGTATCGGCGTAGGCTTCACTCACGGGTCTGGGCTCCCACCACGATGGCGACCTCCTCCAAGAGCTCCACGGAAAGCTCCGTGGAGAAGAGCGCTTGGTCCGCGTCGCCGAGGTCGATCGCCGACGGCACCGGCTCGGCTCCGAGCTCCTCGTCGAAGAAGACGAAGAGGCTCTTGGCGTGCGCGCGCATCCACCGCCGCGCCTCGATCACCAGCGCCGCGCGGACGGCGCGATGCGCCTCGGGGCCGAGCGGCTCGAAGACATCGATGCGCAGCGAGTCCAGCAGCCCGAAGAGATGCACGCCGTCCTCCACGCGCTCCATCCACGCCATGGCCACGGGGCGGCCGTCGACCCGCGCCATCCGGAACGTTCGCTCCCGCGCGAGACCGGCGCGGCCGAAGCGGGTCGCCGGCTCGGTGAGCTCCAGGCGCTCGGGGACCAGGTCGTAGCCTTCCCGGTAGGCCCGGGGCCTCCGCCCGGCGAAGCCCTCGGCCCACGCCCGGGTCACCGAGAGGTCCGGCTCGACGACCTCCACCTCGCCAGCGTCGCCGTCGTCGGCGTCGGTGGGGATCTCCCACGCCCGGAACGCTCCCACGAAGCTCCGCTCGCCATCGGCGAAGCGCGCCGGCAGGTCGCGGTTCACGCGCTTGGAGAAGCTGGCGCCCGCGTGCTGCACGAAGACCGCGAACCAGTCGGCGCCCACCCCGACCGCGTGCTCGGTCGCGCGGAGGTAGAGATCGTAGAGCGCCCGACTCCCGCTCAGGGCGAAGGGCCGGTCCGCTGCCCGAGCCAGCTGATAGATGAGCGCCGTCCGCGACCACGCCTCGAGGAAGGTGACGCTCCCGTCCAGACCGTCCAGAGATCGCCACCGGACCTGAGCCCCGAGCTCGGGATGGGCCTCCATCGCGCGGCCGGCCCGCACGAACGACTGCCGGAGGGGCTCGAAGAGCGCTGGCCGCTTGTCCGAGATGTGCAGGTACCCGGACGCGGCGTAGAGCGACCAGAGACCGTCGACGTCGGACGCGTCGAGGAAGGTGTTCGGATGGCACACCCGCGCCGCTTCGCGGTCCCACGCGGCCGAGTCCACGCTGCCGGCCTCGACCCGCAGGCGCACGCAGGGGCCGTGCACCGGGTCCTGGACGAACGAGAGCACCCGCAGGTCGAGGTGGAGCTGCCCCCCCTTCCAGCGCACCGCGGTCGACGGGAGGTGCAACCCGGGGAAGAGGAGTTCGTCGCCCGGAAAGCGGGCGAGGAGGACGGAGCGGCTCACGCACTCGAGGGGGAGCCGGAGGGGCGCGTCGAAGAGCTCGTGGCGGACGCGCAGCTCCGAACGCGGCGGCGCGTCGACCATCGCCTCCGCCCGGGTGGCCACCCGGAAGAGCCGCAGCGCCCGCGGCCCTTCGCCGGTGGGGCCGACGTCGAAGGCGTAGTCCGCCCGGGGCGTGCGCGCGTCGACCCGAAACGCCCGCGATGGCCAGCGCGCGGCGTCGTGGAGCTCGAAGCGATGGACCGGGTGCCCTTGATCGTCGACCCCCTGCACGTCCGGGTGCAGGAGGGCGACCGCCTCGAGGAGCTGGGTGATGCGCAACGCGGAGGCCGCGGACCCCTCCGGAGCCCGTCGGAGGTCCAGGGGCGCGAACGCCTGGTGCCCATCGTAGAGCATCCGCAGGATCCCGTTGAGCCGCCGCGCGTCGTCGCGACCGAGCACCAAGTCGAAACGAACCCGATGCCGACGGCCGGCGGTCTCGCGCGCCCGGCAGATGGCGCGCAGACGGAGTTCCCGCCGCGGTCTCTCCGTCCGGAGCACCAAACCGAACACCGCGCCCCCCGAGAAAGTGGGCGGCGTGAACATCTCCAGTTCCCCGCTCTGCGGGCTGAGCCGTCGCACGGCGACCGGGGCTCCGCTGGTCGCGATGGATACCTGCAGACCCCGGAGATCGGGGTGCAACGCATAGCCGGCATCGGCGCTCGAGAGGATTTGGTCCATACGTCGGACCCACCTCGTACCGTCCCGATACGGGGTGAATACTCAGAGCTTATACCTCCCCGCGAGGGGTCGCACGCGCCTGTACCAAAAATGCACCAATTTCGCCTGACAGCAAATTATTTCAGCAACACCGCGTGAAAACGTAACCCACTCTGGGTACGATGCGCTATCCTCCGGGCCGCATGTCCCGGCAGCCCCCGCGCCTCGACCATCAGGAGCCCGACTTCGCCATCGGTAGCTTCGACACCATCTACTGCGTCGTCTGGCGAAATGACACCACGGTCCGGGGCGCCAAGGCCCTGCACGAGGGCTTCCACCAGTGGGCCACGCCCGGCGCGAGGCACGGCCTGGTGACGATCATCGAGGCGAACGCGCCGCTGCCGGCGAGCGATGCGCGCGACGAGGTGGCGGGCTTCCTTCGCAGCATCGGCGACCTCTGCGTCGTGTCCGCGGTGATCTTCGAGGGCTCGGGCTTCAAGAGCGCCGCAGTCCGCGGCGTGGTGACCGGGCTGACCATCATGGCCCGGCAGCCCTACCCCCATCGGGTCTTCGCGACGGTGGAGGAAGCCAGCGGCTGGTACGCCGAGCACGCCCCCGACGAGTGGACCCTCACCCCCTCCGGGTTCCGGGAGCGCGTCGCGAACCTTCGACGGCTCATCACCCCCGTTTGAACGATATCGGTATTGCGAACCCTCCTTCGACCGGTACCCTGTTGCTGGGGTGGGTCTCTCTGGTCCACTCCGCATTGAAGGAGGTGTCCCATGGTGAGAAGTCTGTCCGTGGCCGTCGTGGTTCTGGTCCTCGGAGCCGCGTTTGGGTTCGGCCCCGAACCCGGCCGAGTGGAGGCCGACGGGTCGCGCTGTTTCCCGTTGATCGGGGTCTTCGATGCGGTCCCCGTCCCGCCGCCGGAGTGCGCGTCGCCGGTGGGCTTCTGCACCGCCGGTGACCTCTCGGGGAGCCTCAACGGCACCTACGCGTTCACCATGGAGAGCTCGACGCCCGCCGACCCGCGAGTGCCGGGCATCAACAACTTCGCCGGCGAGAGCGTCGTGACCACGCGGCGCGGCGCGACCCTGACGGGCATCGACACCGGCACCATCGACCTGGACCCCGCGCGCTTCGGCAACTTCGTCTCGCTGATCACGTTCACCACCGGCACCGGGTACCTCGAGGGCGCCACCGGTCAGATCGCACTCCGCGGCAAGCTGAACTTCGCGAGCGGAATGACCGAGGGCAACTACCGAGGACAGCTCTGCTTCTGACGCCCTGACTCGCGCGGCCCCGTTCGCGGGGTCGCGCGACCGAGACATCACCATGCCGTGGACCCCCGAGCTCGTGTATGCCGACGCCGATCAGGCGCTCGGCCATTGTGGCCCCCTCTTCTCCGTCATCTGGCGGCAGAACACGACCCGGGAAGGGGCTCGCCGGCTGGCCGACTCTTTCCGGCAATGGGCGACGGCCGGCCAGGCGCGGCACGGTCTGGTGACCATCATCGAGGCCGACGCGCCGCTCCCGGATCCGAGCGCGCGCGAGGACGTCGCGAAGTTCCTGCAGTCGATCAGCGACGAGGTCGTGGTCTCGACCGTCGTCTTCGAGGGCTCGGGCTTCAAGAGCGCGGCCGTTCGAGGCGTCGTCACCGGCCTCACCCTCCTCGCCAAGCAGGCCTATCCCCACCGGGTATTCGCCACCGTGGAAGAGGCGAGCGAGTGGTTCGCCAAGGAGGCTCCGGCCGACTGGCACATGAGCCCCGGCGGGTTCGTGAAGGCCGTCCAGGGCATCCGGCGCCTCGTGCCCTGACGGCGCGACTCGGGCCGGGGTGCATCGACGCCAGCCGAGCCGCGGGTGACTCCGCCCAGCCCCGACCGGCCCGGCGAGCGCCCGACGGAACGCAAAAGGCCCCGCCGCGAGGCGAGGCCTTTCGCGCGGTCGGTGCCCCGACTCAGCCGCCGAGGAGCGACTTCATCGTGGTGCCCATGTCGGACGGGGTCGGCGCGACCTTCACGCCGGCGTCCTCGAGCGCCTCGATCTTCGCGGCCGCGGTGCCCTTGCCGCCGCTGACGATGGCGCCGGCGTGGCCCATCCGCTTGCCGGGGGGCGCCGTGCGGCCGGCGATGAAGCCCGCAACCGGCTTGGTGAAGTTGTCCTTGATCCAGGCGGCGGCCTCCTCCTCGGCCGCGCCACCGATCTCACCGATCAGGATCACGCCCTCGGTCGCGTCGTCGGCCTGGAACATCTCCAGCATCTCGATGAAGCCGGTGCCGTTGATGGGGTCGCCGCCGATGCCGACCGCGGTCGTCTGACCGAGGCCGAGCGCGGTGAGCTGACCGACCGCCTCGTAGGTGAGCGTGCCGGACTTGCTGACGACGCCGACGTTGCCCTTCTGGTGGATGTGACCGGGCATGATGCCGATCTTGCACTCGTCCGGGGTGATCACGCCGGGGCAGTTGGGCCCGATGACGCGGGTGACGCTCTGGGAATCCAGCACGCGGCGGACCTTGAGCATGTCCACGACGGGGATGCCCTCGGTGATGACCACGACGAGCTCGATCTCGGCGTCGATGGCCTCGAGGATGGCGTCGGCGGCGAAGGGCGGCGGCACGAAGATCACCGACGCGTTGCAGTCGGTCTTCTCCTTGGCCTCACGCACGGTGTCGTAGACCGGGGCGCTGCCCTTGCCCGAGGGGTTCTGCCAGGTCTGACCGCCGCGACCGGGGGTCACGCCGGCGACCAGCTGGGTGCCGTAGTCCTGGCACTGGCCCGCGTGGAACGTGCCCGCGGAGCCGGTGATGCCCTGAACGATGAGCTTGGTGTTCTTGTCGACGAGGATGCTCATGACTTCTCTACTCTCTTCTTCTCTCGTTCAGGCCTTCGCCGCGCGCGCCGCAGCGAGCTCGACGATCTTCTTGGCGCCCTCCGCCATCGTGTCGGCGGGGGTGATGTCCAGACCGGAGTTCGCGAGGATCTCCTTGCCCTTCTCGACGTTGGTACCGGCCAGGCGGACGACCAGCGGGACCTCGAGGCCCAGCTTCTTGGTCGCCTCGACCACGCCGTTGGCGATGATGTCGCACTTCATGATGCCGCCGAAGATGTTCACGAAGATCCCCTGGACCTCCTTCGACTGCAGGATGATCGTGAAGGCCTTGGTGACCGCCTCCTGGGTGGCGCCGCCGCCCACGTCGAGGAAGTTCGCCGGCTGACCGCCGAAGTGCTGGATGGTGTCCATGGTCGACATGGCCAGGCCGGCGCCGTTGACCAAGCAGCCGATGTTGCCGTCGAGCTGGATGAAGCTGAGCCCGGCCTCGCCGGCCTCGCGCTCGGTGGCCGCGGTCTCGCTGGCGTCCTCGAGCTCCGCCCACTCCTTGTGGCGGAAGGCGCCGTTGGAGTCGAAGTTGATCTTCGCGTCGAGGGCGACGACCTGGTCGTCCTTGGTGACCACCAGCGGGTTGATCTCCGCGATGGAGCAGTCCTCGGCGATGAAGAGCTTGGAGAGGTTCGTGAGGAGCTTGGAGAAGCCCTTCATCTGCTCCTTGCCCTCGAGCCCGAGGCCGAAGGCGAGCTGGCGGACCTGGTAGGGCATGAGACCCACGGCCGGGTCGACCCAGACCTTGAAGATCTTCTCGGGGTGCTTCTCGGCGACCTCTTCGATCTCCACGCCGCCCTCGGACGAGCACATGATGACCGGCTTCTTCTTCTCCCGGTCGATGGTCACGGCGAGGTAGATCTCGCGCGCGATGTCGAGGCCCTGCTCGACGTAGAGGCGCTGCACGAGCTTGCCCTCGGCGCCCGTCTGCGGGGTCACCAGGGTCTTGCCCATCAGCTCCTCGGCGGCGGCCTTGGCCGCGTCCGGACCCTTGACGACCTTGACGCCGCCGGCCTTGCCGCGGCCACCCGCGTGGATCTGCGCCTTCACGACGACGACCTGGTTGCCGGTCTCGTCGATGAGCTTCTTGGCGGCCTCGGCGGCCTTCGCGCCGACTCCGTCCTTGTCGAGAACCGGGATCCCCTGGGGCGTCGGAATCCCGTGCCGCCGGAAGATCTCCTTCGCCTGATACTCATGGATGTTCATCGATGTCCTCTCATCGTGGCCTGACGAGTCGCCGTCCCATGGGGGTTCGGCGCCCGCGGAATGCTCGATGCCCGCGGGCCTGGGGCGCCGCGAGCCCGGGGCTCATACCACATCGGGCCCCTGGAGATCGACCGCTCCCGGAAGGTGACTGGTCGGTCGCGGAGGCGGCTTGACTGCGCCGGCCCCCGATTGCATCCCACCCCATGCCTCATTCGCGCGAAGAGCTCCGCTGGAACGGTTGGGGGCTCCGGTCCCAGGGCTTCGATCTGAAGGGCAACGACGCCGCCGTCTGGGACTTCGTGCGCCGCACCATCGGCCTGGCGGAGCTCCCCGCGACCCCGCCGGTGCCCCTCGCCCAGGTGGACCTGCCCGAGAGCCGCCTGGACGAATCCCTGGTGGACGCGCTCCGCGCCAGCCTGGGCGCGGCCAAGGTGAAGCTCGGCGACTACGAGCGCGCCTTCCACGCCATGGGCCGGAGCTACGCCGACCTGGTGCGCCTCCGCGCCGGCGAGCTCGGCGACACGGTCCCGGACGCGGTGGTCTATCCGGAGACCGAGGCCGAGGTCGCCGACGTCCTCGCCCAGTGCGCCGCCGCCGGCGTCGCCGTCGTCCCCTTCGGGGGGGGCTCCAGCGTCGTGGGCGGCGTAGAGGCCCAGAAGGCCGCGGACCAGACGGGCGTGGTGACCCTGGACACCACGCTGATGGCGAAGCTCCTCGACCTGGACCCGGTCTCTCACACCGCGACCTTCCAGGCGGGCATCTACGGGCCGGATCTCGAGGCCGAGCTCCAGCGGCGCGGCTTCACCCTGGGCCACTACCCCCAGTCCTTCGAGTTCTCCACGCTGGGCGGTTGGATCGCCGCCCGCGGCGCGGGCCAGCAGTCGAACCGCTACGGCTGCGCCGACGAGTGGACCGTCGGCGTCCGCCTGATCACGCCCGAGGGCGAGTGGCGCACCCTGCCCTTCCCCCACTCGGCCGCGGGCCCGGATCTGAACGAGCTGGTCGCCGGCTCCGAGGGCACCCTGGGGGTCATCACCGAGGCCACCGTCCGCATCCACGAGCTGCCGGCCAAGCGCGACTACCGCGCCTACCTCTTCAAGAGCTTCGAGGCCGGCGTGGCCGCGGTGCGGCGCATCGTCCAGGCCGAGATCCCGGTGGCCATGATGCGGCTCTCCGACCCCGACGAGAGCCACTTCTTCGGGAGCTTCAAGGGCCTCCTGAAGCCGCCGGGCACCGTGGAGAGCGCAGGCGAGAAGGCCCTGGCCGCCGCCGGCTATGGCGACGGCCGCGCCGTCCTGATGATCGGCCTCGAGGGCGACCCCCTCGACGTGCGTCACTCGCTCGCGAGGACCATGGCCGCCGCGGTCCGCGAGGGCGGGCTCCCGGTGGGCACCGGCCCCGGCAAGGCCTGGTACGAGCAGCGCTTCGCCATGCCCTATCTCCGCGACCCGATGCTCGATCGCGGCGTGGGCATCGACACCCTGGAGACCTCCACCCAGTGGTCCAAGGTGCCCACCCTCTACGCCGCGGTCCGGCGAGCCATCCGCAGCTCCCTGGGTCCCGACGCCGCCATCCTCACCCACGTGAGCCATAGCTACACCGACGGCTGCAGCCTCTACTTCACCTTCTTCTTCGCCCGCGACCTCGAGGACCCGATGGGCCAGTGGCGGCAGGTGAAGCGCGCGGCCAGCGACGCGATCGCCGAGAGCGGCGGCACCATCAGCCACCACCACGGCGTCGGCACCGACCACGCCGAGTGGTTCCGCCCGGAGAAGGGCCCCCTGGCCATCGAGATGCTCCGCGCCGCCAAGGAGCGCCTGGACCCGGCGAACATCCTGAACCCCGGCAAGCTCTTCGAGCGCTGAGCCCCTCAGGCGCCGACGCTCGCGAACCGCTCGCTCAGATGCAGCCGCTCGACCTCGTTGGTGCAGCCCGCGATGGCGGCGCGGTAAGCCAGCCGCGCCCCGGCGAGGTCGCCCGCCCGGCGCGCGAGCTCCGCGCGGACCACGTGCAGGCGATGGCCGAGCGAGGACTCCTCGAGCGCATCGAGCAGTTCGAGCCCGGCCGCCGCGCCCTCGGCCTCGGCGACCGCGACCGCACGGTTCAGCCGAACCACCGGTGAGCCGGTCAGGGCCTCCAGGGCGGCGTAGGCCCGAGCGATGGCGGCCCAGTCGGTGGCCGCGGCCGCCGGTGCCTTGGCGTGCTCGGCGGCGACGAGTACCTGGAGACGCAGCGCTTCCGCGTGCCCCCGGGTTGGCCGCAGGGTGGCGGCGAGGGCCAGCCCGCGGCGGACCTCGTCGTGGTGCCATCGCTGCCGATCCTGGTCGGCGAGCAGGACCAGGCGGCCGTCGACGACCCGCGCGTCGCGGCGGGAGTGCTGCAGGAGGAGCAAGGCCGAGAGCGCGTCGACCTGCGGGGCCCCGGAGGTCAGCCCGCGGAGGATCTCGGCCAGGCGCACGGCCTCCCCGGCCACGTCCGCGCGCAGCAGCAGCGGCCCCGGGCCGGGCGCGTACCCGGCCGTGAACCCCAAGTAGAGGGTACGGCACACCTCGTCGAGGCGTGCCCGCAGCTCCTCGCCAACGGGAGCCGAAAGCGGGATACCGGCGGCGACGATCTTCTTCTTCGCGCGGGTGATGCGCGCGGCCATCGCGGTCCGCTCGACCAGGAAGAGCCTCGCGATCGCCTCGGTGGGCGTCCGAAGCACCAGCCGCAACGCGAGGGCGCACTGGGACGGTGCGGAGAGCGCCGGGTGGCAGCAGAGGAGGATCAGATGGAGCCGCTCGTCGGGCAGCTGGTCGAGGCGGTCCTCGGGCATCACCCAGTCGGCGCGGACGGCGAGCAGCGGCGCCTTGCGGGCGGCGACCGCCTCCGATCGGAGCCACCCGATGACCTGCCGCTGGGCGGTCCGGTAGAGCCACGCCACCGGGTCGTCGGGAGCCCCCTCGGTCGGCCACCGCTCCGCGGCGCGGGCGAAGGCTTCGCTCAGCGCGTCCTCGGCCCGGTCGAGCCGACGGGTCCGCGCCACCAGCAACGCCAGCAGCCGGCCCCACTCGGCCCGATGGACCTGCGCGAGGAGCGCTCCCTCAGGGGAGCTCGAGGACCGGTCGGATCTCGATGTCATACGCCGGCAACCGTCGGCAGAGCGCGATGACCGTGTCCAGGTCGGGGGCCTCGACCAGGTAGTACCCGCCCAGGTGCTCGGCCACCTCGGCGAAGGGGCCGTCGGTGATCGTCAGTTCGCCACCTCGGGTGCGCAGGGTGGTGGCGGTGGACCCTTCGCCCAGCGCCTCGCCTCCCAGGAGGTCCACGCCCTCCTCGCGCTCGCAGCCCTCCGCGAAGGCGCCGTGCTTGGCCATCTCGGCGCCCTGCTCCTCGGGGGTGAGCTCGTCCCAGGGTTTGGTCTCGCCATAGCCGGCGAGCAGTACGAAGTACTTCATCGTGTTTCTCCTCGCGGCCGTTCGGGTGGCCGCTGCCATGGTGACGCGTGGGACCCCGCCGGATCGACATCGGCTGACGTTTTTCTTCGAATCCGTGCCGAACGCCTCCCTGCCGAGGGACCACCGAGGACGGCGCGGTGTATTCATGGCACGATCGCCCGGTGCGTCCGCTCGTCGTCTTGGTCCTCGTCTCGGGCTGCCTCCTCGGGGGCAGCAGCGGGCCCCGCGTCGCGCCGACCGAGTTCGACCCCCCGCCCCCCGGGGCCGCCGGGACCCTGAGCGGGGACCCGGTGCGCGACGAGCTCCGGGAGATCCTCACGCCGTGCCAGCGCTCGATGAACCGGGTCCTGGAGGAGGGCCGGGTCCGGCGCTCGCGCTATCGGCGGATCGCCACCGCGGTGGCGGTGATCGCGGCCCAGGCGGCCTACTACGGCGCCAACGCGCAGCCGGGCGGGAACTCCGCCTCCGGGGCCATCTGGGAGCCCTCCCGGTGCGCCGGCCCCACCGCCGACCGGCCCGAGTGCAACAGCTTTGGCGCCGCGGCCCCCGCCTGGGGTGGGCAGCTCGGCGGGGACGACGACCAGCTCGACGAGTACATCGAGATCCCCACCGAAGCCGTCCAGGACGCGATCGTGGCCGTGGACGACCTCCTCTGGACCACCCCCGACTCGGCGGACTGGAGCGACGAGCAGTGGGACCGCTGGTCCGAGACCCGGCGCGAGCTGAAGCGGGCCTGCCGCGCGTTGCACCGCGAAGAGGAGGACTGAGCCCGCTCCGCCGAGGCGCTCAGACCTTGGCGTCGCGGGTGACGTGGATCGCGCGGAAGAGCCGCACGAAGAGCAGCAGGTTCACCAGGATGGCCAGGGACGCCAGCGCCGCCAACGCGAGCCCGCTCAGGTAGCTGGAGGGCGGCTCGTCGGCGAGGAGCAGATAGGACCCGCTGGATACCGGCATGCCCATCTTGTTCTCCAGGAAGCGGCGCACGGTGCCGAAGCGGCCCCCGGCCTCGCCGAAGCTCACCAGCCGGCCACTGAACTCCCGGCGCGGCGAGGTGCGCGCCGCGTCGTCGTCGGCCACCGGGACCTGGACGTAGACGTTCCGCTGCCCCGCCAGGGGGAAGGCCTGGTAGCTGCTGGACCCGAGGACCCGCCCGTAGCTCACCAGCCCCGACGCCATGGGGGTCCCCTCCAGGGTGACGAAGGTGTTCGACTGGAGGTCGGCGGGATCGAGCTCGACGGCTTCGCCGAGCTCCAAGGGCGCGGAGTCGGCGAAGAAATACGCGATGTCCCGCCGGGTCGACGCCAGGAGCGCCAGCGCCGCGACCACCGCCAGCGCCATCAGCGCGAGGGTGGCGACGCGACGACCTCGGGCCGGCGCGGGGAGCGCGAGGAGCTCCGGATCCACGCCGTCCGCGGCGAGCTCCGGGGAGCCCTCGGGGATCAGTTCTTCTCGTATCGAACCAGCACTGGCCACGGGTCTACGACACCGTGTAGCGAAAAAGGTTCGAGGCTCGCAAGCAAGACGCACGAAACCCGCGAGCTCCCGAAGGATCTCGCGGGTTTTCGCAGGACCGGAAGAGGTCTCAGGCCTCGGCGCGGGCCGCGGCGGACTTGTAGTAGTCCCAGAGCCGCGGGGTCGGCCAGGAAGCGAACCGGTTCTTGTATGTGTCGTCCTTGCGGCCCTCGACGTCGACGATGCCGGCGATCAGGGCGTCGCGGTCCGCGAACTTCTCCTTGATGGCGGTCAGGGTCTCGTGGAGGTGCAGGAGCTTGGCGTTCGAGACGTGCTCGAGCCCCTTGGTCTGGTTGGTGCGGTCGAGCCAGAGGCCGCCATCGGCGAGCTTCTGGACCGCGGCCACCAGCTTGTCCTTGGCCAGCTTGCGGGCCTTGGTGGGATCGGTCTCGTCGATGTCGAAGAGCTTCTTGGCTCGAGTGAGGGGCGACGGCTTCATGGCTGCTCCAGAAAAGGTCTGCTTCCGTGGAAATCGGAAGCGCGGACGGTGGTGCGCCCGCGAAAGGGCCCGGCAGTTAGCACGGGGGCGAAGGACCGGCAAGGGTGCGCGGCGCTCGCGGGAAACCCCGTGATGACCCCAATCGGCCCCGGGCGCCAGCCGACATGGGTCGGATCCGGCATTTTTCCCCGGCCCCGCGGCGCTCCCGGAGTTCGCGGCCCGCGGCCGTCTCCGCGGATCGGTGCGATCCCCCGAGGATCCGGCGGATCCGCCGGGGCGCCGCAAGAGGGGCTCGATCTGCCGCACCGATCGGCTAGGTTCATCGCCGCACCCGATGACCGAGCCCGACGCCGACTTCGTCCACCTCCACGTCCACTCCGAGCTCACCATGCTCGAAGGGGCGATCCGCATCGGCGAGCTGGTCGACCGGGCGGCGGAGATGGGGATGCCGGCGGTGGCCCTGACCGACCGGGCCAACATGTACGGCGCGGTTCAGTTTCACCGCGCCGCCACCGCCAAGGGCATCAAGCCCATCCTGGGGGCCGAGCTCACCCTGAGCGAGAGCCGGCTGGACAAGAGCAAGCCCACCCAGGGCCATGTGGTCCTCCTCGCCAAGAACCAGGAGGGCTATCAGAACATCGTCCGCATGGTCAGCCTCGGGTGGGTCGAGGGGCTCGCCGGGGGGACGCCGCGGATCGACCTGGAGGTCCTCGACGAACACCGCGAGGGCGTCATCGCGCTCACCGCATGCATGGCCGGCTACGTGCCCCAGGAGATCCTGATGAAGGGTCCCGAGGCGGGCGCCCGGGCCCTGGGGGAGCTCCACGCCATCTACGGCGACGACCTCTTCGTCGAGCTCGAAGACCACGGCTTCGCCGAGAACCGCCCCCTGAACCAGGTGCTCACCGAGCTGGCCCAGGACCGGAACATCCCGCTGGTGGCCACCAACTGCTGCCACTTCCTGGAGCGCTCCCAGGCCCACGGCCAGATGGCGCTCCAGTGCATCGGCCAGAGCGTCAGCCTCCGCGAGATGGAGGCCATGCATCACGGCTCGTCCGAGATGTACATGAAGTCTCCGGCGCAAATGTTGGAGCTCTTCGGCGACCGTCCGGACGCGGTGCGCAACACCATGGAGGTCCTGCGCCGCATCGGCGACGTGAACCCCCTGCACCCGCCGAAGCTGCCCCGCTTCCCGCTCCCCGAAGGCCAGACCGAGGACGACGCGCTCCGCGAGTTCTCCAAGCGCGGTCTGGTCGAGCGCTTCGCCGAGATGCGCAAGCTCGGCCACGAGCCCAACGAGCAGGAGTACCTCGAGCGCCTCCAGATCGAGCTCGACGTCATCATCTCGATGGGGTTCCCGGGCTACTTCCTGATCGTCCAGGACTTCATCAACTGGGCGAAGAAGAACGGCGTGCCCGTGGGTCCGGGCCGCGGCTCCGGTGCCGGCTCGCTGGTCGCCTACGCCCTGCGCATCACCAACCTGGACCCCCTGCCCTACGGCCTGCTCTTCGAGCGCTTCCTGAACCCGGAGCGCGTGTCGATGCCCGACTTCGACGTCGACTTCTGCATGAGCAACCGGGACCGGGTCATCGACTACGTCCGGGACAAGTACGGGCAGCACTCGGTCGGTCAGATCGCGACCTTCCACCTGCTGAAGAGCAAGAGCGTGGTCCGCGACGTGGGCCGCGTGATGGGCGTGACCCCGCAGGACTCCGGGCGCCTCGCGGGCCTCATCCCGGAGATCGGGCCGGGCAAGTCGATGAGCATCGCCGAGGCGCTGGAGAACGAGCCGCGCTTCCGCGAGTCCTACGACAACGACAACGAGATCAAGGAGCTGCTCGACACCGCGCAGCAGATCGAGAACCTCACCCGCCACGCCGGCATGCACGCCGCGGGCGTGGTCATCAGCGAGGGGCCCATCTGGGACCACGTGCCCGTCTTCTGTCCGGAAGAGGGCGTGCTGGTCACCCAGTACCACAAGGACGACGTCGAGGCGGCGGGCCTGGTCAAGTTCGACTTCCTCGGGCTCAAGACCCTCACCGTCATCGACATCGCGGTCGACCTGATCAACAAGCGGCCGGACCGCAGCGAGCCCTTCGACGTCGACGCCATCCCCCTGGACGACCCGGCGACCTTCGCGCTGCTCCAATCCGGTGAGACGACCAACGTCTTCCAGCTCGAGAGCCAGGGCATGCAGGGGCTCTTCAAGGCCCTGAAGCCCGACTGCTTCGAGGACATCGTCGCCGCCGTGGCGCTCTACCGGCCGGGGCCGATGGGCGCGGACATGCATACGGACTTCGTCCACCGCAAGCACGGTCGGCAAAAGGTCGAGTACCCGGACCCCAGCCTGGAGCCCATCCTCGCCGACACCCGCGGCGTCATCGTCTACCAGGAGCAGGTCATGCAGATCGCCCGGACGATGGGCGGGTACACGCTCGGCGGCGCCGACCTCCTCCGCCGCGCGATGGGCAAGAAGAAGGCCTCGGAGATGGAGAAGCAGAAGACCATCTTCGTCGCCGGCGCCACCGAGAAGGGGCACACCAAGGAGAAGGCCGAAGAGGTCTTCGACCTGATGGCCTTCTTCGCCGGCTACGGCTTCAACAAGTCGCACTCGGCCGCGTACGCGCTGATCACGTACCAGACGGCCTACCTCAAGGCGCACTTCCCGGCGGAGCTCTGCTGCGCCACGATGACCGCCGACAAGGACAAGAGCGACAAGGTCGTCCGCACCGTCGCCGAAGCCCGCGATCTGGGCATCACCGTGCTCCCGCCCTCGGTCAACGAGTCGGCCATCGACTTCACCGTCGTCTACGAGCCCCGGGACGTGAAGACCCCGCCGGGCCGGCCGGTCAGCGAGAAGGGCGAGACCCGCGACCCCGCCGGGCCGGCCATCCGCTTCGGCCTCGGCGGCCTCAAGGGCGTGGGCGGCGCGGCCCTCGATGCGCTCTTCGAGGAGCGCAAGGCCGAGGACGGCACCGAGCAGCCCTTCGTGGATCTCTTCGACTTCTGCGATCGCGTCGACCTGCGGCGGGTGAACAAGAACGTCATCGAGGCCCTGGTGAAGAGCGGAGCCTTCGACTCCATCCACGAACCGATGGGGGTCCACCGCGCCAAGACCATGGCGGCGATCCCCACCGCCCTCGAGCGCGGCAAGCAGGCGGCCGCCGACCGGGCCAGCGGGCAGACCAGCCTCTTCGGGCTCCTCGGCTCCGAGGAGGAGCAGAAGTCCTTCACCCGCGCCGGCGGCACCTTCCCGGAGAACGTCGAGCCCTGGGACTCCAGGGAGCAGCTCAAGCTGGAGAAGGAGTCGCTCGGCTTCTACGTCTCCGGCCACCCGCTCGATCGGTACATCCAGGAGCTGCGCCGCTTCTGCAACGCCACCACCGAGAACCTCCACGAGATGGAGCCCTACACCAAGGTGGAGATCGGCGGCTCGGTGGAGGGTTATCGCGAGCGGCGCACCCGCGCCGGGTCGACCATGGCCTTCTTCGAGCTCGAGGATCCGATGGGCCGCATCGAGGTCATCGTGCGCCCCAAGCAGGTCGAGCAGGAGGGCGTCCGCGAGGTCCTGACCAGCGGCGAGCCGATCATCATCCACGGCCGGGTGAAGCACGAGACCCGGGACGACGCGCCGGACGCCGAGCCGAAGATCATCCTCAACGCGGTGCAGCTCCTCAGCGAGCTCCTCTCGCGCAAGACCCGCGCGGTGAACCTGAAGCTCGACGTGGCCTCCCTGGACCGGAAGACGCTGGAGCGCCTCCGTGAGACCCTCGGCGCCCACCCCGGTCCGGTCCCGGTGAGCCTGGAGCTCCTGAACCCGTTGGCCCATTGGACCGCGCTGCTCGAAGAGACCGGCCACTGCGTCGAGCCCAGCGACGCGCTCCTGGCGAGCCTGGAGCGGCTCTTCGGGTCGAAGGTCACCGAGCTCCGCTGAGCCATGGCGGAGGCGGGGAGCGGGCGCTGGCCGCGGGAGCCGCTGCTGCACTTCCTGGTGCTCGGCGCGGGGCTCTTCGCGGTGGACGCGGCGCTCCGGAGCGAGGGCCCGGAGGCCGAGCCCGAGACGGAGCTGGTGCGCGAGGTGGTCGTCGACCGGGCGCTCCGGGACGAGCTCCGGGAGCGGCTCACCACGCGCCTCGGGCACCCCCCGAGCGCCGACGAGCTCGCCGCCGCCCAGGACGACTGGGTCCACACCGAGGTCCTCTACCGCGAGGGCCTCGCCCGGGGCTTCGACGCCAACGATCCCGCGGTCCGCGAGCGGGTGGCCTCGCGCATGGGCCGCGTGGTCCGCGAGTCCGTCGCCCTCCCCGAGCCCAACGACGCCGAGCTGCGAACCTACTTCGGCCGCGACCCGGGCCGCTGGGCGCGCGACGCCCGCATGGACTTCACCCAGGTCTTCGTCGCCGCCGACGACCCCGCCGCCGAGCCCCGGGCCGGGGCGCTGCTGGACGAGCTCCGGGCCGGGGCGAACCCGGCCGGCCTGGGCGACCCCTTCAGCGGCGGCCGCCGCTACCGGCAGCGACGCCTGGACGATCTGGAGGCCGCGTTCGGCGCGGGCTTCGTGGAGGGCCTCGACGAGCAGCCGATCGGCAGCTGGGCGCTTCGCCGCTCCCGCGCCGGGCTCCACCTGGTCCGGGTCGACGAGCGCCGGGGCACCGCGGCCCCCGACTTCGACGCGGTTCGGGACGACGTCGCCCGGGCCTGGCGCGAGGAGCACGAGGCCGCCGCCGTCCAGGAGGCGATGGCGGGGCTGATGGAGCGATGGACCGTCGTCGGCCGCTGAGCGCCGCGGGCTGCGTGGCCGCGGTCCGCCCGGCGGCTGCGCTTCGCCCGGCTGCCATCGCGCTCGCGTCGGTCGCGGTCGTGCTCGCTTCCGCGCTCTCTCCCTCGGCCGCCCACGCGCACGACTTCAGCCCCGGAGTGCTCACCCTCGTCGAGGAGGAGCCCGGGGTCTACCGCTACGCCTTCGCTCCCCCGGTGGACGACGGCCTCGCGCTGGAGGCGGCGCCCACTTTCCCCACGGGCTGCACTCGGGCGGCCCATCGGCTCCGCTGTCCGGGGGGCCTGGTCGGCGACGTCCACTTCGCCGCCGCCCTCGACCGCCGCGCGCAGATCGTGGTCTTCTTCGAGCCCCTCGGCGGCCCCCGCAGCGAGACCCTCGTCGGCGGTGACGACCCGGTGTGGCGCGTCAGCGCGCCGCCCTCCCCGAGCCGCTGGGTCCTCATCGGCGCCGAGCACGTGCTCTTCGGCTTCGACCACCTGGCCTTCGTGCTGGGTCTCCTCCTCGTGGTCGCCGCCGGTCGCCGCCGCATCGGCGCGCGCGTCGCCATGGCGGTCACCGCGTTCACCGTGGCCCACTCGATCACCCTGGCCCTGGCGACCCTGGGTCACGTGCGGCTCCCCACCCCGCCGGTGGAGGCCGCCATCGCCGCCAGCGTGATGCTCCTGGCCCTCGAAGCGCTCCGCGAGGGGCCCTCGCTCACCCGGGACCACCCCTGGGCGGTGGCCTTCGTCTTCGGCCTGGTGCACGGCCTGGGGTTCGCCGCCGCGCTCGGCGACCTGGGCGTCACCCAGACCGCGAGCACTCTGCTCCTCTTCAACGGCGGCGTCGAGCTGGCGCAGCTGGCGGTGGTCGCCGTGGGCCTCGCCGCGCGCTGGGCCCTGGGCGCCGAACGCGGCAGGAACTGGGCCCGCGTCGGCACCGGCTACGCGCTGGGCGTGGCCGGGACCTACTGGCTCATCGACCGCTGTCTGCAGCTCGGCACCTGAGCCGCGCAGTGACTCAGGGGTCGACGCGGAAGCGGCGCACCGGCGTCCGCACCGCGTGGTGGCAGTCGCTGACCTCGGCGTACCACTCGTAGAGCGCCCCGGGCTCCAGGTCCGTGGGCGCGAAGGCGACCTCACCGGTCGCGTGCTCCACCGTCCCGATGTTCTCGAACGCGGCGTTGAAGGGGGACTTCGTCGACAGGTCCATGGGGATGGTGAACTCGCTATTCTCGTCCGTCTCCCAGCGGTCGAGCCGCGGCGAGTGAGTCCGGATGGTGATCTCGTCGTTGGCCGGCGAGAACTCCCAGATGCGCATGTACCCGGAGCCTCCGTCGTCGCGGCTCTGGTAGTCGGCGACCATCGCGTGGATCGTGTGCCCCTCGAATTCCTCGACCCGGTGCTGCTCGGCGGTCACGTGCCCCGAGGTCATCAGGTGCAGGTTGGGCACGTCGCGGAGCCCTTCGTAGAGCGCGCGCCCCTGGCCGCTGAAGTTCCCCGCGCCGGTGAGGATGTAGTGCGAGTTCAGGATGCCGAAGGCGTTCGGGTAGGACGCGAAGACCTCCCGCGCCCAGGCGACGACCGCCGGGTCCTGCTCGGTGTCGAACTCCACGCTGACCACCAACACCTCGATGGGCCCAGCCTGGAAGAGCACGTAGTTCTGGTCGTTCTCCGACCCGTAGTGGCCGCCGTAGTAGAAGCGCCCGCGGAAGCGGTCGACGCCGAAGAACTCGTTGTAGTGGTCGGTGCGACCGGCGGTGCCGCGCGGATCCTGGTCGTGGTTGCCCGGGGTGACGCCGTAGGGGACGCCATCGAAGAAGGACGGGAGCGTGTCCTCCAGAGTCCGCATCGCCCGGTCGGCGATGCCCCACTGGTAGCGCTGGTCCGCGTTGTTGACGATGTCGCCGTTGTGGATGACGCCGACGATGTTCCAGGCCTCCTGGTTCTCCACGATCCAGCGGGTCTGGTCGTAGAAGTAGCCGTGCAAGTTCCGGGACTCGACGGTGTAGTACTGAGTGTCGGGCAAGACCGCGATGGTGAAGTCGTCCTCGGCGGAGACCTCGCGCAGGTGGAAGCTGACCTCGGCGGGCGTCTCGCCCACGTCGGCGGTGAGCTCCACGGCGTCCGCGCCCAGCGCGGCGTCGACCTCGGGGGCCACCGGCGTGACCGTCGGCGTCGCGCCGAAGCCGAGGGTCGCGCCCTCCGCCGACGTGGCGCCGGTGACCGTGCCCTCGTGGGCCCCGGTGGAGTCCCGGCCGGGGTCGCTCTCCTCGAGGGCCCAGTGCCCCACCAGGCCCTCGGCGTCACCGGGGATGGTCTCGAACATCGTCGCCGCGATCTCGCTCTCGCTCCGCGCGCGGTCGAAGACCCGCACCTCGTCGATGCGCCCCTCGAAGGCACCGCTGGCGGATCCGGAGGAGTTGAACGTGGTCCCGATGCCGAAGTGCTGGATGCTGTCCGCCCGCGGAGTCGCGTCCACGGTCTTCTCCACGTCGAGCACGCCGTCGACGAAGAGCCGCCAGGTGCTCCCGTCGTAGCTCACCGCCACGTGGTGCCACTGCTCCATGGGGACCGGCGTGCGCCCGATGACCGGGTGGTTCGCGCCGGACGCCATGTCCTCGAAGTCCGCCGCCAGGACCTCTCCATGGATCCCGAAGGCGTAGTTGCAGTCGACGTTGGTCCCGTCGCGCTCGCCGCGCCCCTTGGCCACGATGGGCACGTGGGTCACGCCGCCGGCGCCGGTCCCCGCGGCCAGACCGCGGCCCTCGCGATAGACCCAGGCCTCCAGCGTGAACACCGCCAGGCCGAGCTCCGGGGCCACCCCCATCGAGACCTGGTCGTCCACCCCGTCGAAGCGGAGGGCCGTCGATCCGGTGTCGGTGCTCGGACAGGTGGGACCGGTGGGCCCGGCGTCCTCTCCGGGGAGCGCCCCGTCGGCGGTGCCTCCGTCGGGCAAGGCGCCGTCCGGGGTCGGTCGGTCGGTGCCGGAGCCCGAATCGGATCCGAGCTCCGAGCTGCAAGCGATGAGAAAGACGACGAGGAGGATGGAAGTTCGCATGCGGTGTCGAGTCCGCAGCGCGGAAGGCGCCGCTGGATGTCCCCATGAAAGTGCCAATCGTGTGCCAGGGGGTCGCGATGGCGAGGAATCGAGGCTTTCACGCCGGGGCGAGTCCGCACACGTTCAGTCGCTGAGCCGAGGACGCGACAGGGTGGCGCAGAGCACTTTTCCGTAACCAAACGACGGCGCTCTGCGTGGAAGCGGCATGGACATCACCACCGCCCTCCCCCTGGACCCGCCCACCACCTCCGAGCACGGCGCCCTGCCCCTGGAGCCCATCGCGGCGCCGCGGAGCCTCTTCGTGCGCCTCCTCTACTGGGTGACCCGCCGCCGCTACGGGCGGACCCCCACCGCCTTCCGCGTCGTCTACGCCCGGGCGCCCTTCATCGGGCTGGTGACCGTCGTCGCGGTGGGCCTCTTCGAGCGCTTCGGCAAGCTCGACCGAGAGCTGGCCATGCTGGTCCAGGTGCGCATCGCGTCGCAGAAGGGCTGCACCTTCTGCCAGGACCTCCAGCTCGCCGAGGCGGTCAAGGCGGGCATCGGCACCGCGCGCTTCCGGGACCTCGACGGCTACGAGACCAGCGCCGCCTTCACCGAGCGCGAGCGCGCCGCCCTGGCCTACGCCGACGCCGTCGAGACCTCGCTGCGGGTTCCCGAAGCGCTCTTCGCTCGCCTGAAGGCGGCGTTCGACGAGCGAGAGATCACCGAGCTCGTCTGGCTCTGCGCCCTGGAGCGCTATTTCAACACCATGGCCCTGCCGCTCCGCATCGGGTCCGACCATCTGGAAGACGCCGTCCGCGCGCGCTGAGCAGGTGGCATACTCGCCGCGTGCACGTGCAGCCGGCATCGGGACCCCCGCTCACCGAGGACGCGCTCCTCGATCGCGCGCACTTGGTCGCCGGCCACACCATCGGGGAGCTCGCGGAGCGCGCGGCCATCGCCGTCCCCCGGGAGATGCGCCGGGCCAAGGGGCTCGCCGGCCAGCTCCTCGAGCGCTACCTCGGCGCCGACGCCGGGTCCCGCGCGGAGCCCGACTTCACCGCGCTGCGCATCGAGCTCAAGACCCTCCCGGTCCACGAGGGCAAGCCCAAGGAGTCGACCTTCGTCAGCTCCATCGAGCTCGACGCCCTCGCCGACACCGACTTCGAGGACAGCCCCGTCTGGCACAAGCTCCGCCGGATCCTCTGGATGCCGGTGGAGGCCGATCCCTCGGTGCCCCTTCCCCTGCGGCACTTCGGGTCGCCGATCCTCTGGTCCCCGAGCCCCAGCGAGCGCCGCGTGCTCCAGGACGACTACGAGCGCGTTGCCACCCTGGTCCTCGCCGGCCGCATCGACGAGCTCGACGGCCACCTGGGCGATGCGCTCCAGGTTCGGCCCAAGGCGGCCCACGGCGGCGTCCGCGAACGCGCCCCCGAAGGGCTCGGCGGGTATCAGTGGACCGGGCCGCGGGGATTCTACCTGCGGCCCACGTTCACCGCGGCAATCCTGCACGCCGCCTTCCGCTGAGGCGTCTCGATCCGAGATCGACGCGTTCCGTTCCGAGACGCGCTGCCGGGGCGAGGCGGGTGGCCACGCCCCTGGCCAGTGACGAAACCCGGGGTTCGGTCAGGCGACGGCGGCGATGGCCTCGAGGGCCGGGCTCGTCACCAGCACGCCGGTGCCGTTCACCTGCGCGGCGACGGTCGTGGCCAGCGCGGCCATCCCGGTCGCGCCGCTGCCGACGCCGTCGAGGATCAGGGTGCCCTCGCCTTCGCTCACCATCGGCGCCACCAGCGCCTTGATGGCCAGCGCGCGAGCCGAGATCGCCTCGGGATCCACGCGGTCTCCGCCGGCGACCACCGCGCGGGCGATGTCCACGCCGCTCTCGGTCAGCGCCTGCATCTCGGTGCGGACCCGCAGCGCGAGGTCGAGGAGCCCCTCGTCGTCGTGCTGCCGGATGACCACCACGTCGGGCGTGCCGACGCGGAACCGGTCGACCCAGCCGCGCCAGGCACTTCCGTGCTCGGCGACGACGATCGCGGTTCGGTCTTGGTGGAGGTCCATCACGGTGCCCAAACGTAGAGCAAGCCCCGTGCCACCATCGATCCGGTCCGATTCGAGCGCCGAGACCACCTCAAATCCGCCCGTGCTGGACAAATGACGGCTTCTCGAGCGGCCAGCCGGCGACTTCAGTGGCCACTCCCGTTCACGCGGTGTGGTCTGCGCTGCCCACCTGTGTCGCTCACCCGACATGTTCCTGACGACGCTCGAGCCCCCCGAAAAGTTCCATCGGCCGTCGCGGGCGGGATCGTTGCTCGATCGCACCGGCGGCTCGGAATCCCCGCCCACGCTGGCACACCCACCGCGCCGCCCGCGCCCAAGCTGACCCTCGGCGCACCAAAGCCTTGACCCCCACGGAACCATTGGCTAGATGAGGCCCGGTCGCGCGAAACAGTGACGCGGGCCGTTAGCTCAATGGTAGAGCAGCGGGCTTTTAACCCGACGGTTGCGAGTTCGACTCTCGCGCGGCCCACCGAGACCGGGCACCCCCCGACCTCAACCCCAGTCCCCATCGTCTAGTGGCCCAGGACCCCGGCCTTTCACGCCGGTAACGCGAGTTCAAACCTCGCTGGGGACGCCACAAAACAGCGCCCCCCGCCCCGTGTACCAACTGTGTGCGAGGTGGGGGGTTGCTCGTTGTGGCCATCTCGACCGTCGCCGTGCTGGTTCGCTCACCTATCGGCTGATACGTTCAGACGAGGGGGAGCAAGGATCTGGAGATGCGAAACCGTTTCAAGATGGGCGGGGTCGAGGTGGCGTGGTGGACCGAAGGCGCACCGGGCCCAGGCCAAATCGTCTGGGTACAGCCCGAGGGACAGAAGGCCAAGTGCATCGGTCGCCAAACAAGTTCGAGCGCCCTGGAGGCCGCCGAACTTCTCGCATCGGAACTGGTACCCTTCCATACCGAGGCGTCCAGCGATGCCGCCTCCGACGTGTGAAGTCGAGTTCAGCTTTTTGCCTGCTACACTGTCCGGGCAATGACCCTTCAGCTCGTATCCATTAAGAGCGCCGCCGATGTATGCGGCAACGTTCCCCCCGTCGGGCTGGGAGAACGAGGTTGTGGAGTACGTGGGACCGCGAGCCCCGCACCGTCCAGCCGTCCGAGCGAGCGACGACGGCTCCCGCGGGCTCCTGGCCCTGGCCGTCGAGGCGAACGGCGGAGGGGCAGCCCTAGCGCGGACGATGGGGGTCGACCGGAGCGCCCCCCGGAAGTGGGCCGAGCGCGGGGTCCCGGCGGACCGCCACCCGGACCTCGTTCTTGCGTTCCTCGGGGCGCTCCCGGTTGCCTATGAGGCCGCCTGATGTGGATGGGGGACAGAACTGTATTAGTAGAAGAGACCCGGGAGGGAGCCCCTATACAGTTCTGTCCCCATGCCCGCCGCGGGACCGTTCTTGAGGATCCGGGTACCTAGGTCGGCGCGGTTACGCGCGCGCTAGACGGATCCGTCCATCCTACGATGGTCTCGGGGTACGCACTACGCTCGA